>NZ_JBODOE010000001.1:409632-600378 GCF_051913165.1 Pseudomonas sp. SM4
GTGCAGATGCTGCTCGGCCACAGCGACCTCTCCACCACGCAAATCTATACCCACGTCGCCCGCGCCCGCCTGCAAGACCTGCACGCCAAACACAACCCACGCGGCTGACACATCTCTAATGTTGGAACACTAACCTGTGGCGAGGGGATTTATCCCCGTTCGGCTGCGCAGCAGTCGCAAACCCGGCTGGCTCGGTTTTGCGTGAAGATCGCGATGGATGGTTTTAGGGCTGCTTCGCAACCCAGCGGGGATAAATCCCCTCGCCACAATAATGTGTGTCAGCCATATATGGTTGTGGGTCAGTTGTACAAGCATGCAGCTGTGTCAGTTACACATGAATGTATGGCGACAGGCGCATTCGGCCACCGTGGCCTTATGTGTTAGGCTTTGCCGGTTTGCACGATGGACGGTTATGACCCGGTGTTCCGGCACGGGCGTTCTGATCGTTTCATTTGTCCGCCTTCAGGAGTTCTCATGCGTCTGACCCAGATTTTCGCCGCCGCAGCCATTGCGTTGGTCAGCACCTTTGCCGTCGCCGATGACGCGGCCGACAAAGCCATTCGTAAAAGCCTGGAAAATCTCCAGCTCGAAGTCCCGGTAGAGACCATCACCGCCAGTCCTTTGCCAGGCATGTACGAAGTCAAACTCAAAGGCAGCCGCGTGCTCTATGCCAGTGCCGATGGCCAGTACATCGTTCAGGGTTACCTGTTCCAGCTCAAGGACGGCAAACCGGTCAACCTGACCGAAAAAACCGAACGCCTGGGCGTCTCGAAACTGATCAATGCCATTCCGGTCGCCGAAACCGTGGTCTACCCGGCCATCGGCGAAACCAAATCGCACATCACCGTGTTTACCGACACCACCTGTCCGTACTGCCACAAGCTGCACGCCGAAGTGCCAGAGCTGAACAAGCGCGGCATCGAAGTGCGTTATGTCGCGTTCCCGCGCCAGGGTTTGAATTCGCCGGGTGACGAGCAGCTGCAAGCCGTGTGGTGCTCGAAAGACAAGAAAGCCGCCATGGACAAGATGGTCGATGGCAAGGAAATCAAGGCCGCCAAATGCGATAACCCGGTTTCCAAGCAGTTCGCCCTCGGTCAGTCGATCGGCGTGAACGGCACACCGGCCATCGTTTTGGCCGACGGACAAGTCATTCCGGGCTACCAGCCTGCGCCACAAGTCGCCAAACTGGCGCTGGGCGCGAAGTAATTCGCATCGTCACGGTCAGCCGTGACGATCATGGCCCGGCAGCGACATCGCCGGGCCATCAATAGAGAGCCGCGAGCACGCGGTTGTTTTCCGGCCGACCCCGCGTCGGCCGTTTTATGGGGAGTTCACAGTGAATCCGGTCAAAGTAGGCATCTGTGGGTTAGGGACCGTCGGTGGCGGTACCTTCAACGTACTTCAGCGCAACGCCGAGGAAATTGCTCGACGTGCCGGGCGTGGAATCGAAGTGGCACAAATTGCCATGCGCACGCCAAAGCCTCAGTTCCAGACGACCGGTATTGCGATTACCAACGATGTCTTCGAAGTGGCCACAAACCCTGAGATCGACATCGTCATAGAGCTGATGGGCGGCTACACCGTTGCCCGCGAGCTGGTACTCAAGGCCATCGAGAATGGCAAGCATGTGGTCACCGCGAACAAGGCTCTGATTGCCGTTCACGGTAATGAAATTTTCGCCAAGGCCCGCGAGAAGGGCGTGATCGTGGCGTTCGAAGCGGCCGTGGCCGGTGGCATTCCGGTGATCAAGGCGATCCGCGAAGGCCTGTCCGCCAACCGCATCAACTGGGTCGCCGGGATCATCAACGGCACCGGCAACTTCATCCTCACCGAAATGCGTGAGAAGGGTCGTACCTTCGAAGACGTGCTGGCCGAAGCGCAGGCACTGGGTTACGCCGAAGCCGATCCGACCTTCGACGTTGAAGGCATCGACGCCGCGCACAAGCTGACGATTCTGGCTTCCATCGCGTTCGGCATTCCGCTGCAATTCGACAAGGCTTACACCGAAGGCATCACCAAGCTGACCACCGCCGACGTCAATTACGCCGAAGCGCTGGGCTACCGCATCAAGCACCTCGGCGTGGCACGCAGCACTGCCGCCGGCATCGAGCTGCGCGTACACCCGACGCTGATCCCGGCCGATCGTCTGATCGCCAACGTCAACGGCGTGATGAACGCGGTGATGGTCAACGGTGACGCCGCCGGTTCGACGCTGTTCTACGGTGCTGGCGCCGGCATGGAGCCAACCGCTTCGTCGGTGATCGCCGATCTGGTTGACGTGGTTCGTGCCATGACTTCCGACCCGGAAAACCGCGTGCCGCACCTGGCCTTCCAGCCGGACTCGCTGTCGGCCCATCCGATCCTGCCGATCGAAGCCTGCGAAAGCGCCTACTACCTGCGTATTCAGGCCAAGGATCACCCAGGCGTGTTGGCGCAGGTGGCGAGCATCCTCTCGGAGCGCGGCATCAACATCGAGTCGATCATGCAGAAGGAAGTCGAGGAACACGACGGTCTGGTGCCGATGATCCTGCTGACCCACCGCGTGGTCGAGCAGCGCATCAACGACGCCATCGCCGCCCTCGAAGCGCTGGCCGGCGTGAATGGTCCGGTCGTACGGATCCGCGTCGAGCACTTGAACTAAGTCGTTGTCCTGCATCGGCCCCGTAAACGGGGCCGTTGTTGTGAACACTCTCCATTGGAGTCAGTCATGCGTTACATCAGTACCCGCGGCCAGGCACCGGCCCTGAATTTCGAAGACGTCCTGCTGGCTGGTCTGGCGACCGACGGCGGTCTGTACGTTCCGGAAAACCTGCCACGTTTCACCCAGGAAGAAATCGCTTCCTGGGCCGGCCTGCCGTATCACGAGCTGGCCTTCCGGGTGATGCGCCCGTTTGTCACCGGCAGCATTCCGGACGCCGATTTCAAAAAGATTCTCGAAGAAACCTACGGCGTGTTCTCGCACAGCGCCGTCGCGCCGCTGCGTCAGTTGAATGGCAACGAATGGGTGCTGGAGCTGTTCCACGGCCCGACCCTGGCGTTCAAGGACTTCGCCCTGCAACTGCTCGGTCGTCTGCTCGACTACGTGCTGGAAAAACGCGGCGAGCGCGTCGTAATCGTTGGCGCCACCTCCGGTGATACCGGTTCGGCCGCCATCGAAGGCTGCAAGCACTGCGAAAACGTCGACATCTTCATCTTGCACCCGCACAACCGTGTGTCGGAAGTGCAGCGTCGCCAGATGACCACGATTTTCGGCGAGAACATCCACAACATCGCCATCGAAGGCAACTTCGATGACTGCCAGGAAATGGTCAAGGCGAGCTTCGCCGACCAGAGCTTCCTCAAAGGCACGCGTCTGGTGGCGGTGAACTCGATCAACTGGGCGCGGATCATGGCCCAGATCGTTTACTACTTCCACGCCGCCCTGCAGTTGGGCGGTCCGGCGTGTTCGGTATCGTTCTCGGTGCCCACCGGTAACTTCGGCGACATCTTCGCCGGTTACCTGGCGCGCAACATGGGGCTGCCGATCAACCAGTTGATCGTCGCCACCAACCGCAACGACATCCTGCACCGCTTCATGAGCGGCAATCAGTACGTCAAGGAAACCCTGCACGCCACGCTGTCGCCGTCGATGGACATCATGGTCTCGTCGAACTTCGAACGCCTGTTGTTCGACCTGCACGGTCGCAACGGTGCCGCGATCGCCGGCCTGATGGATTCGTTCAAGCAGGGTGGCGGTTTCAGCGTCGAGCAAGAGCGCTGGACCGAAGCCCGCAAACTGTTCGATTCGCTGGCCGTGGATGACGCACAAACCTGCGAAACCATCGCAGAAGTCTACGAGCAGACCGGCGAAGTACTGGATCCGCACACCGCCATCGGTGTCAAAGCTGCGCGTGAATGCCGTCGCAGCCTGGATATCCCTATGGTCATCCTGGGCACCGCTCACCCGGTGAAATTCCCTGAGGCCGTAGAGAAAGCCGGTGTAGGAAAAGCGCTCGAACTACCTGCACATCTTTCTGATTTGTTTGAGCGAAACGAGCGCTGCACCGTTCTGCCAAACGAGCTGAAAGCCGTGCAAGCCTTTGTCAGCCAGCATGGCAACCGCGGCAAGCCGCTTTAAGCCTGCAAAAGCTGTCACATTTTGAAGCCCGTCTCCTGACGGGCTTTTTTGTTTCTGCTGCCACACTGCTCGGGTTTTCACCCACGAAGGACGGGTGAGTCGATCACGAAGGAAGTGGCAATGTGGTTTTTTCGAAATTTGAAGCCGGCGACGGTCGGGCTGTTTGTATTGGCAATGCTGGGGTTCATGCGCTGGGGAGTGGCGGCACAACTGATGCTGCACGATGTCGAGGGCAGCAAGTTTCTGCCCGTGGAACTCGACGCCAGGGAGCGCCAATGGATCCGCGACAACCCTCGGATCATCGTCGCATCGGTGCAATATCCGTTGTACCTGTTCCAGGATGAACATGCTCACTGGAGCGGCTTGAACAACGAAGTGCTCCAGCGCATCAGCGCCATGACGGGGCTGCAGTTCGTGCATCAGGAGTCGTTCTCCACCGATCACATGCTCGAGCGGCTTGAGAAGGCCGAAGCGGACATCAGCACGACGTTGGCGATGAGTGATGAACGCAAAGTGTTTCTGGATTTCAGCCACGCCTTTGGCGGCGCCGGTTGGGTGTTTGTCGGCCGAGTCGGTGAGCCGCCGGTGCAGTCGCTGGAACAATTGGCCAAACGCGTGCTGGTTCTGCCGAGCCGCCACGCACTAGAAGGCATCATTCGGCGCGACTATCCATCGATCGAGATCCGCTCGGTCAAAACCTACGCTGAAGCGCGGGCGTTGGTCGAAAGCGGCGAGGCGTACGCCACCATCGAAAACGAAATCGGCGCGCAATTGTTTCCCTCGGGATTGCTGCGCGTCGGCGAACTGCTGGAGGGTAAATGGGAAGCCGATCACCTGGCCGTGCGCAAAGGCCAGCCGGAGCTGTTGAGCATCCTCAACAAGGCGCTCGAGGCGTTTCCTGCGGCGGAGCTGCGTGCCATTCGGCTCAAGTGGCTGGACGGCGTCTCCCCGACCCCGGCACCTTCGATCTGGCAGCGGATCACGGGTTGGGGCTGTTGGGCAATGACCGTCATTGGCCTGTTTGGCGTGCTGTCGTTGATCTGGAATCGCCGCTTGAGCGCCGTGATCAAACAACGCTGCCAGGCCGAAAAAGACCTCGGCGATCAGTTAGCCTTTCAGCATGCGCTGATCGATTCGATGCCCGATCCGATATTTGTCCGCGACTTGCACGGGCGGTTGATCATGTGCAATCGCAGTTACGAAGAGGCGCTCCTGGTGCGATTCGATCAAGTGCAGGGGCGCTCGCTGCCGGAGGTCGATGCGCTGCCCAAGGCAACGGCGCTGATGTTGCACGATGAATTCATGCAGCAATTGCGCACGCGCAAGACACGCTTCAGTAATCGGCAGCTGCAGTTCAAGACCGGTCCTCGCGATGTCTATCAATGGACGGTGCCGTTTTACAGTGCTGATGGGCAGCTGCGCGGTCTGCTCGGAGGCTGGACCGATATTACTCATCGGCGGGTGAGCACGCCGGGTCGGCATCCTTGGTGAACTTGGGAAAAGTCCTATAAGACGCGACTACTTTTCCGATGGGAGGCTGAGGACGGCTGCCCTAGAGTGAACGGCATCTGCGGTGAGAGTCCGCACCTGCCGTTTCCGAGGTTGCTCATGCGCTCGCTCAAAGTCCTGATTCTTGAACACAACCCCTTTCAATTGATGGCGCTGCACCAGATGCTCAATGCCATCGGTATCTACAACGTGCTGACCGCGCCTTCGCTGGCCGCAGCCTTGTGTTCTCTGGGGCACCGAGGCGCGGTCGATATCGCGATCTGCGATCCGCAACTCAAGGGCGGTGATGGCGTCGCATTGATTCAGCATCTGGCGGTCGAGCGGCAAGCGCGAGCGCTGGTTCTTCTCGGTACGGTCGCACCCAGCCTGCAGAACGACCTCGAGCGCTTATTGCAGCAACACCCCCTGCAATTGCTCGGACGTTTGCAGACCCCGGTTTCAGCCGTACTCATGCGTGATTTGCTCGACCGCTACCTGAACGCCCTGCATCAGCCACTGGAGGTCTGAAGCGCGGCGTTATTTTTCTGTCATCTTCACCGTGCATGCTCTGCAAGACCGGTGACGCTCCACGGAAGGAGCCATTGGCAGGCAGAACTTTCTTCTCGGGCCGGTGGTCATTTATTGTGAACACGCCCCAGGCACTATGTTTTCGGACTAATGAGTGGAGATCGAGATGGAAAGTATCAGTCTATTGCTCGGTGAGGCTCTGAGCCCGTATCAAGTGACGTTGACCCCTCGTGGCAGCCATGGCGAATGCCTGGTGACCCTGAAGAACAGCAACGGCGCCATTGTGGTCGAACGCGAATTCAATCAGGCGCAGTTGAGCGACAAGCGCTTGCTGACTGATGTCGTCGACGGTTTGCACCGTGACGTGCTGATCGCCGAAGGGCGACTGGAACCCTGTGTGATTGCGGCATTGCGCAACGCGGCGCTGGATAAACGTGCGGCGCTGTAAAGATGAAATATTTTTTGTGGGAACCTTCCTGCATCCCTGTCAGTCAGACCCAGTAACAGCAGGATCAAGCATTGTGCTCCGGTGCTTGTCGCTTGCTGCTACTGGTCTTTATGTAGGCCACGTTTAACCCCGAGTCGTCTCCCCACTTCTCGGGGTTTCTTTTGTCCGGCGTTTGCCTATTGCGCGGCTTGATGCTCGAAAAATGTACGGGCTTCCTGCAAATAATCCTCACGTCGGTCGGGGTCCAGCCATGCGGCGTAGAGCTGATTCAAGTGTTCATGGGGCAGGGTGCGCAGCAGATGATTGATCTCGGTAATCGCCTGACGCCCCTGCGTAGTGTCGGAACAGGCGACATAACCTGACAGGTATTTGCCGTTGCCCTGGATCGGATAGAACTCCAGTTCATCTTCATTGATCTGCGCCTGTTTCGCCTGATAGCGAATCTCCGGCCAATAACCCAGCACCACCTGCAGCCGACCCAGGCGCTGCATCGATAGCAGATTGGTCAGGGCATCGTTGCCGTAATGTGCGGTCAGCGCGGCGCTGGGCGCTTGATGCAACAGGCTGTCGATGAATTCGCCATAGCTGCGTTCCGCCACCACCCCGACTTTGCGTTCGGTAGCGGCCAGCAGCGCCGACAGATTCACTTCACCGTTGACCAGGTACGGTTCGAGCACCGAGCGATCTTGCTGGCGCACCACCAGGCCGTTGCCGACAGCGCGAATCGCCGGGATCGAATACGCCACCCACTGCGCACGTTCCTTGTTCCACAACAGCGCGGGATCGCAGGCGAACGGGTTTTCGTGGAGCATTTGCAGACCACGGGCGCGGTTGACCCGCATCAGCGTGTGTTCGTATTGCGGCATGCCGGCGATCAGCAGCGGCATCAATTGGTCGATCACGCCCTGGCCCTTTTTCGGGCCTTCGAAAATCGTCAGGGGCGGCAGGTCGCGCAGCAACCAGATCAACGTCGGCTTAGCCTGTGCCCCGGTCGACAGGGCCAGCAGAAACAACAGGCCGAACAGCCGCCACGTCCACCAATGGTGGGCGCGGTTGGCGTGCGATGTCTGCCGGCGCTTCAGCTTAAATGGCTCCGTCTTCGCGCAGGCGAGCGATCTGTGTCTCGTCATAACCAAGATCGTTGAGTACCTGCGCATTGTGTTCACCGAGCTGCGGTCCGACCCATTCGGAGGAGCCCGGTGTCTCAGAGAGTTTCGGCACAATGCCGGGCATCTTGAAGTCCTTGCCGTCCGGCAGCTTGGCGTGCAGGAACATTTCCCGAGCCAGGTATTGCGGGTCATTGAACATGTCTTCGGCGCTAAAGATCCGGCTGACGGGCACATCGGCCTGATTGAGCAGGTCGAGCACCGTTTGCAGCGGTTGCGAATTGACCCAGCGATCGATCACGCCGTACAACTCGTCGCGGCGATTATCGCGGCCGTCGTTACTGGCCAGCGTCGGATCATTGGCCAGATCGTCGCGGCCGATGATCAGCATGAAGCGCTTGAAGATCGCATCGCCATTGGCGCCGATCTGCACATGCTTGCCGTCGGCGCTGGTGTGAATCGAGGAGGGGGTGATGCCGGGCATGATGTTGCCGGTGCGCTCGCGGATAAAACCGAACACGTCGAACTCCGGCACCATGCTTTCCATCATCGCGAAGATGGCTTCATACAAAGCGACATCAACCACCTGCCCAGTGCCGCCGTTGACCTCACGATGACGCAGCGCCATCAGCGCACCGATCACGCCCCACAGTGCGGCAATCGAGTCGCCGATGGAAATCCCGGTGCGCACCGGTGGGCGGTCTTCGAAACCGGTGATGTAGCGCAAGCCGCCCATGGATTCGCCAACCGCACCGAAGCCTGGCTGATCTTTCATCGGCCCGGTCTGGCCGAAGCCGGACAGGCGCACCATCACCAGTTTCGGGTTCAGCGCGTGCAGGGTTTCCCAACTCAGACCGAGTTTTTCCAGGACGCCGGGGCGGAAGTTTTCGATGAGAATGTCGGCTTCACTGAGCAGTTTTTTCAGGATCGCCAGGCCATCAGGATGCTTGAGGTTAAGCGTCAGCGACTTCTTGTTGCGCGCCTGCACGAACCACCACAGTGACGTGCCTTCATACAACTTGCGCCACTTGCGCAGCGGGTCACCGCCGTCCGGCGATTCGATCTTGATCACTTCGGCGCCGAACTCGCCGCAAATGCGCGAGGCAAACGGCCCGGCGATCAACGTACCCAATTCAATGACTTTCACGCCGCTGAGCGGCTTGTTGGCGAACGGCATACTGAATCCTGTAGGACAAGGCTGTGCGGATACAGCGTTTTAACATAGCCGGCTGTCAGACGCCGCAGGTTGATCGCCATCAATTCGATGATTGCCTACCGCATCGGTTAGACTTGCCGACTTTCCTCGTATCAAGAAGCCCGTTCATGGCCCAGCCGTCCACTACCTACAAATTTGAACTGAACCTCACCGACCTCGACCGCAGCGTCTACGAGAGCGTCAAGCAGACCATCGCCCGTCACCCTTCGGAAACCGAAGAACGCATGACCGTGCGGCTGCTGGCCTACGCGCTCTGGTACAACGAGCAGTTGTCGTTTGGTCGCGGTCTGTCAGACGTGGATGAACCTGCGCTGTGGGAAAAGAGCCTGGACGATCGCGTTCTGCACTGGATCGAAGTCGGCCAGCCAGACGCCGATCGCCTGACCTGGTGCTCGCGCCGCACCGAGCGCACCAGCCTGCTGGCCTACGGCAGCCTGCGCGTCTGGGAAACCAAGGTGATCCCGGCGATCAAGAACCTGAAAAACGTCAACATCGCTGCCGTCCCGCAGGAAGTGCTGGAAACCCTGGCCAAGGACATGCCCCGCGTTATCAAGTGGGACGTGATGATCAGCGAAGGGACGATCTTCGTCACCGACGACCGTGGTCAGCACGAAGTCCAGTTGCAGTGGCTGCAAGGTGAGCGCGGCTGATCCCGCGCCTGTAGCTGATTAATCCCACGTATTAAAGAGAAGTCTCCGTCACCCCATGCGTATCGAACCTCGTCAACTGCCTGCCACTCTGCCGTTTCTCGGTGATATTCCGCCGCTGCTGACCCGCCTGTATGCGGCGCGGGGCGTGCAGTCCGAGGCGGAGCTGGACAAGAGCCTGGCGCGGTTGATCCCGTTCCAGCAGCTCAAGGGCATTGATGCGGCAGTGGACTTGCTGGTGACGGCGCTGGAGCAACGCCAGCGCATCCTCATCGTCGGCGACTTCGATGCGGACGGTGCGACGGCCAGCACGGTTGGCATGCTTGGCTTGCGCTTGCTCGGTGCGGCGCACGTTGATTATCTGGTGCCGAACCGCTTTGAATATGGCTACGGCCTGACCCCGGAAATCGTCGAAGTCGCTTTGACTCGCGAGCCGCATTTGCTGGTCACCGTCGACAATGGTATCTCCAGCGTCGAGGGCGTGGCGGCGGCGAAAAAGGCCGGGCTCAAAGTGCTGATCACCGACCACCACTTGCCCGGCGAAGAATTGCCGCAGGCCGATGCGCTGGTCAACCCGAACCAGCCCGGTTGCGAATTCCCCAGTAAGGCACTGGCCGGCGTCGGGGTGATTTTTTATGTGTTGATGGCGTTGCGTGCGCGGTTGCGCAGCCTCGGCTGGTACGAGAACAAGCCGCAGCCGAACATCGGTGAACTGCTTGATCTGGTCGCGCTGGGCAGCGTTGCCGACGTGGTGCCGCTGGACGCCAACAACCGGATTCTGGTGCATCAAGGCCTGGAGCGAATTCGCGCCGGTCGCGCACGGCCGGGGATCAAAGCGATTCTTGAAGTGGCCAAGCGTGACGCCACCCGCATCACCTCCACCGATCTCGGTTTTATCGTCGGCCCGCGCCTGAACGCTGCCGGTCGTCTGGATGACATGAGCCTGGGCATCGAATGCCTGCTCACTGCCGACGCCAACGTTGCCCGGGAAATGGCCGCGCAACTGGACGGTATGAATCAGGATCGCAAATCCATCGAGCAGGGCATGCAGCGTGAAGCGCTGGCGCAGCTCAAGGACTTGCCGGTGGAGTCGATGCCGTTTGGTCTGTGCCTGTTCGATCCGGAGTGGCACCAAGGCGTGATCGGTATTCTCGCGTCGCGGATGAAAGAGCGTTATTTCCGTCCGACCATTGCCTTCGCCGATGCCGGTGATGGCTTGCTAAAGGGCTCGGGGCGCTCGGTGCAGGGCTTCCATATTCGTGACGCGCTGAGTGTGGTTGCGGCACAGCATCCGACCCTGATCGCCAAGTACGGTGGTCACGCGATGGCCGCCGGTCTGACCTTGCCGCAAGAGAATTTTCCGCTGTTCGCCGAGGCATTTGACGCTGAGGTGCGTAGGCAACTTCGCGAAGAAGACCTGACCGGGCGCATGCTCTCGGACGGCACGCTGGCGGTGGAGGAATTCCACCTCGAACTGGCCCGCGCCCTGCGCCATGCCGGGCCTTGGGGGCAGCACTTCCCTGAGCCGCTGTTTCATGGCGTGTTCCAGTTGGTTGAGCAGCGGGTGGTCGGTGAGCGGCACCTGAAAGTGGTGCTGAAGAGCGAGTGTGGCTCGGTGAAACTGGACGGTATTGCGTTTGGGATTGACCGGGATATCTGGCCGAATCCGACGATCAAGTGGGTTGAACTGGCTTATAAGCTCGACGTTAACGAGTTTCGGGGTAATGAGACCGTTCAACTGATGATTGCTCATATCGAACCGCGCTGAAGATCAAAAGATCGCAGCCTGCGGCAGCTCCTACATAGAAGTGCGCTCTGTAGGGGCTGCCGCAGGCTGCGATCTTTTCTTGAATTTCCCCCGATCCCCCGTTGTCGACTAGGCTCTAAGCACTGCTTGATTGGCCTTGTGACGTCTTGTCGAATTTTTTGCCCGCGGGGGCGGGTGCTGCACCTTTTTCCTGTCACTCGTCGACTATTCAAACAGAACCCTGGAGCCTGCCCACTGATTTGAGAGGTGCCCCATGAGTCTGCTGCTTGAACCCTTCACCCTTCGCCAACTGACCCTGCCCAACCGCATCGCCGTCTCGCCGATGTGCCAGTACTCCAGCGTCGACGGCCTGGCCAACGACTGGCACCTGGTACACCTCGGCAGCCGCGCGGTGGGCGGCGCCGGTCTGGTATTTACCGAAGCTACGGCGGTCACGGCCGACGGGCGGATCACCGCCGAAGACCTTGGCCTGTGGAACGACGAACAGATCGAACCGCTGCAACGCATCACTCGCTTCATTACCTCCCAAGGCGCGGTCGCCGGCATTCAACTGGCCCACGCCGGGCGCAAGGCCAGCACCCATCGGCCGTGGCTCGGCAAGCATGGCAGCGTTAAACCCGATGACGGCGGCTGGACTCCGGTCGGACCGTCGCCGATTGCCTTTGACCCGCAACACACGCAACCGAAACAGCTGGATGAAGGGCAGATTGCCGACGTCATTCAGGCGTTTGTCGATGCCGCGAAACGCGCGCTCAAGGCCGGCTTCAGTGTGGTTGAGGTGCATGCGGCGCATGGGTATCTGCTGCATCAGTTTCTCTCGCCGCTGAGCAACCAGCGCCGCGATCAGTACGGTGGTTCGTTTGAAAATCGTATTCGTCTGGTGCTGCAAGTGACTGAGGCAGTGAGGGCGGTTTGGCCGGAAGAGTTGCCGTTATTTGTTCGCGTATCGGCCACCGACTGGGTGGAGGACGGCTGGAATCCGGATGAAACCGTGGAGCTGGCGCGACGCCTGCACACGCTTGGCGCCGATCTGATCGACGTATCTTCGGGCGGCACCGCAGCGAATGCCGAAATCCCCGTCGGGCCGGGTTATCAGACGCGCTTCGCCGAGCGCGTACGCAAAGAGTCAGGCATCGCCACCGGCACTGTGGGAATGATTACCGAGCCGGCGCAGGCTGAGCATATTCTGCGCACCTGTCAGGCCGACATCATCTTCCTCGCCCGCGAGCTGCTGCGTGATCCGTACTGGCCGCTGCATGCCGACGATGATCTGGGTGGACGCAAAGCGGTGTGGCCGGCGCAGTATCAGCGTGCGACGCATCGGGATCAGCCGATTCATGAGTCTGATTTGCGCGATTGATTAAGTAGCGATGAAGCAAAAAGCCCCGGGCAGTGATGGCCGGGGCTTTGTTTTGTCTGATGGGCTTCTGTTGCCGCACTGCCGCCATCGCTGGCAAGCCAGCTCCCACAATGGTTGACGTTGAATACGGGTTTTGTGTATCGCACCGAACCTGTGGGAGCTGGCTTGCCAGCGATGAGGCCCGTCCAGGCGCCTCAACCCCTCAAGGGTATTTGCGCTTATCCGGCGCCGGCGGGAAGTACTGGTACAACCACGTCTCGCTCAACGTGCGATCGTTGGTGCGAATAAACAACCGCAGCTCCACCGGCTCCACACTGTCACTGGTCGGGTACCAGTCGAACAGAATCCGGTAACCCTTGATGTCATCCAGCACCAGCACGCTGAAGTCCTGCACCTTGCCGTTCGAGCACGTCACCACCGGCTCAATCCCGGTGCCCTGCGGCAATCGATCCAGGCCGCCACCCGTGAAATCCACAGCAAAACGACGCGCCCACACCGGCGGGTAATGCTCGCCCGGTGCCCAACCCTCAACAAAACCGCCCATCCCGGAACGAGTTGCCTGCACCCGCGCCAACGGCGTGCTCACCGGCGGCAAAGCGCTCCAGTAAAGCTTGTAGCCGTAGTTCAGCGAATCACCGGCAGCCACCGGTTTCTTCGGTGTCCAGAACGCCACGATGTTATCGAGCGTCTCGCCAGTCGTAGGGATTTCCAGCAGATCGATAGAGCCTTCGCCCCACGCAGTGGTCGGTTCTACCCACAGGCTCGGACGCTTGCTGTACCAGTCGACGGTGTCTTGATAGTTGGCGAACTCATGGTCGGTCTGCACCAGACCGAAACCTTTCGGATCGGTATCGGCAAACGCGTTGAATTGCAGAGTCGCCGGGTTGTTCAGCGGACGGCAGATCCACTCGCCGTTGCCGCGCCACATTGCCAGGCGATCCGAGTCGTGGATTTGCGGGTGAATGGTGTCGCACATGCGCCGTTCGTGGTTGCCGCAGCTGAACATGCTGGTCATCGGCGAGATGCCCAGTTGCTCGATGGCGGTGCGCGCATTGATGTGTGCGTCGATCTCCATCACCACGCGCTCGGCCTGGCAATCGATATCAAAACGGTAGGCGCCGGTGGCACTCGGCGAGTCGAGCAGGGCGTAGACCACAAAACGTGTGGCGTTCTGATCCGGCGTCTCGAACCAGAACTTGGTGAAGTCAGGGAATTCTTCGCGTTTCTTGGCGTAAGTGTCGATCGCCAGACCGCGTGCGGAGAGGCCATATTGGCCAGACGCATCCACTGCACGGAAATAGCTGGCGCCGAGGAACGACACTACGTCGTGGCGATCGAGTTCTGGCGCCTTGAACAGCTTGAAGCCGGCAAAACCCAGGTCGCCTTTCAACTGTTGAGTGTCAACCGAGGTGTTCTCGTAGTTGAACAGTGCCGGGCGGAAATGCACTTCGCGCGCAGTGCGGGTCTTCGGATCGACGCTGTACATGCGCACCGGCTGGCGGAAACCCATGCCAACGTGGAAGAACTGCACGTCGAGCTGGCCCTTATTCTCCTTCCACAACGAATGATTGCCGTCGTAGCGGATCGCGTTGAAATTCTGCGGCGTCATGGTCGCCAGCGTCGGCGGCAGCACCTGTTTAGTGTCCTGATAGGCACTGCCAGCCAGTTGCTTGGCCTGGCGCTTCAGCGCTTCGAAGTCAAACGCCTGCGCCTCGCCATCAGCGGCGCCACCACTGGCCGCCCATGCGCGGGTCGCCAGCAGGCCGGTGGCCGAAAGACCGGTGTAAGCCGCAATGGCCATGGACGCTTTGAGCAAATTCCTGCGGTGCATAAATACAACCTGTCGTGTGCAATCCCGCGCCGTTCCTGGCACGTGCTGGATCAGAAATAACGGTTCGGACAAGCCTTCGGCCAAACGCAACGGACTATAAACAGATGCCGGCTAGCTTAAACGGTTCGCTCGCAATGCAAAATTCGTTGCTTCACTGCGCCAGTGTGTCAATGAAACAAGACATGTCGGTTAAAAATCTGACAGGACGTTCTGATTTACACGGCATATCTGCTTTTCTTGACTAATTACTCTAAAAACCGCTTTTCAGCGGCGAATTTATTTCTATTCTATGGGCATGGCCGGCGCGATCCATTTGGCCGGCAGGGCACACGGCGCTGCTGTAAGGGGCAGGGCGATGTGGTGTTTAAGCAATTCTTTGCAGTACTAGAGAAGGACATCGTCCATGGCAAAAATACAAGGCATCACCGACATGCTGGGCATCTTCCCCTGCCTGGGCAGCGGACGCAGAAGGCGCCGGTTGAGCTCTGAGGAACTGAAACTGGTGGAGCGCTATCGGGAGCTTTCGGAAAGTGACCGGATCGCGATGCGGTATCTGGTGGATGCGATGCGGAGTGTTTCGCGGTTTTAACGCTGGGGTGGGCACCGTGAAAGCCATTTGGCTTTTACGGTGGCCTGATCAATCAACCTACTACTGAACCTGTGGCGAGGGAGCTTGCTCCCGCTGGACTGCGCAGCAGTATCCTGCTTTTTCAAGAGGGGCCGCTATGCGACTCAGCGGGACGATTCGACAACCTCCCTCGCCACAGGTTTTTTGTTCAACCGGGCCGCTGATTTCGCCGCCAAGAAGAAGCCTATCGGCTAGCCATCCAAGACGCCAAGTCAGCTCTGTCGACACCTGCTGTAGGAAAGCGGGCTTGTCTATGAAGGCAGCATCTGTAGGAAATGCCTGATTTTGCAGTGTCGGCGGCAACCGACCGCCCAAGCCGTAGTTTTTCCTTTATCTATTCGGATCCACGGAATGAACTGCAGGTTTCTCCATGTTGATCGAGTTTTCGGTGTCCAATTTCCGCTCATTCAGGGACAGGCAAACGCTCTCCATGGCGGCGAGCCCTCTTCTGAGCAAATCACGCAACACATTCAAAGCGTCCACGAATGCGGAGGAGCTTCCGGAACTGCTCAAGGTCGCTGCGATTTATGGCCCGAATGCGTCCGGCAAGTCATCGTTGATTCGAGCGATGGGCATCGTCGGGAGTTTATTGGCGATACCCGCTGACACGATGGATGCCGCGTTACCCGTTTCAGCGTTTCGCTTCGACGAAACATTGAAAGATGAGCCCAGTGCTTTTGAGTACGACTTTGTTCAAGGTGGTTTGCGCTATCGATTTGTCCTCGGTTTAACGGCGCAACGGATTGTTCACGAGCAATTGCTCTGCTTTCCACAAGGAAAAGAGACGTTGCTGTACAGACGTCAGGTTGATGCGCAAGGCGAGCATTATCTTTTCGGCGAAACCCTTGAGGGTGGCAAGGAAGTCCATCGCGCCTGGCAGCGTTTGACCAGCCCCAAGATGTTGTTTCTCGCACAAGCAGTGATTCACAGCAGTGAAGAACTGATGCAACTGCGCTTACCATTCTCCTGGTTTCAAAGTGGTCTGCTGGTGATTGAGCAGAACAACATGCCCGGTTTATCCACAGCGTCGATTCGTTTTTTGCAAATGGTTAAAAGCCATACGAGCGACTTGCGTGATTTTCTCTGCGCGCTGGATATTCCGGTATCAGCGATTCAACTCAGCCCGGATGATGCTGTTTCGGCTGCGGATAACAGAAAACTCACGCTGAAGGAGTTTATTGCCGCCGCGCAACGGGACAAGCTGACGCTCACGCACTCGAGTATGTCGAGTGAAGCCGAGTTTGATTTTTCGGAAGAGTCTTGCGGCACAAAGAACCTGATCGGTTTCTGGCTGCCGTGGTTCATGATGAATCAGGCCGGTGGCAGTGGCGTTCTCAGTGTCGATGAGTTGAGCAGCAGTCTGCACCCTGAAATCGTCGCCGATTTGATCGCCCGACATCTGGACAACGGGCTGAATACGCAACTGATCTTCACCACCCACGACACCCATCTGATGAATGAGAAAATTCTACGTCGTGATCAATTCTGGATTACAGAGCGCGATGCTCACGCTGCCACGCATCTGTTTTCCGTGCACGACTTTGAAGGTCAGGAAAGCGAGGACGTCGAGAAGCGCTACTTCGAAGGCCGCTACCGCGGATTGCCGCTGATAAGGCGGGGCTGACAATGGTGAGCTCGAATAAGTCGTTTGATCGAAAAGCCTCACGCTTCAAGCCGCAACCCAGTGTGTTGGTGCTCTGCGAAGACAGCAAATCGGGTAAGCGTTATCTGGAAGAGGCGGCACTGCACTTTCGTGCCCGGGCACAGGTTGAAGTCGTCCACTGCGGTGTGACCCACCCAAGCGGCATCGTCGATCGAGCGATGAAGCGACAAGAGTACTTCGACAAAGTCTTCTGCGTCTTGGATCGCGATACTCACCTGTGCTTTGAGCGTGCATTAAGTGAGGCGAAATCGCATCCAAAAATCACCGTCATTGCGTCGTATCCATGCTTTGAATTTTGGCTTCTTTTGCACTTTGGCTTTAGCCGAAAACCTTTCAGATCTGCCGGGAAAAACTCTCCGGGTGATCTAGTGAGCAAGAGTTTGAGGACTAAGCCTAATATGGCGAATTATGAGAAGGGTAAAGCCATCAGCTATTTTGCTCAGTTGCTGGGTGAGCCGTTTCATCGGGCAAGAACGCTGGCGCCGAAAGTACTAGAAGACGTGGTGGCCAGTGGCGAGCCTAATCCCAGTACCGAAATCCATTTGTTGATGGATGTATTTGAAGCGTTGTCCACGCCCCAACGGATCTAGCACCGTGAACCGTGCCCGCATCCCTGCGGGCACGTGAATCAATCTTAGCGACTCACCTTCCAAGCATCTCCAGCCGGCGCCTTGCCATGGTCATACGGCTTGCCAATCCACATATAAACCAAGCCCAATCCAATCACGATCGCCGTGCTCAACACCATCGCATAGTTCACATACCACGCCGCGTCCGGCGTGCGTGGCCAGGCCATGTTGATGATTGCGCCAACGCCGTACACCAGCGCGCCAATGTTCACCGGCCAGCCCCATGCGCCGAGGGTGAATTTGCCGCTCGGTTTCCAGCCTTTGCTGCGGGCATACAGCGCGGCCAGGACGATCATTTGGAACGCGAGGTAGATGCCGATGGCGGCGAAGCTGACGATGGTGGCCACCGCGTCTTGCAGGAAGAAACCGAGGGCGATGATCAGGGCCGGCAGGACGCCGGACACGAACAGTGCGGCAACCGGTACTTGGGTTGTAGGAGAAATCTTTTTCAGCAGTCGGCTGCCGATGACCATTTCGTCGCGAGCGTAGGAGTACAGCAGACGGCTCGCCGCTGCTTGTAGGCTGATGACGCAGGAGATGAAGGAAATCATCACCACGCCCATCACTACTTTCGAACCGACCGGGCCGAAGGCATTGTTGAGGATGGTAGTGACCGGGTCTTTGTCGGTGCCGTTGATCACTGCTTGCATGTCGGGCACAGCGAGGATCAGCGCCAGGCAGGCGAACATCGCCGCGATGCCGCCGATGTAGATGGTCATGCGCATGGCCACCGGGATTTTTGCGCTCGGGTTCGGGGTTTCTTCGGCGACGTCGCCGCAGGCCTCGAAGCCGTAGTAGAGGAACATCCCCGCCAACGACGCGGTGAGGAAGGCCGGCAGGTATGAGCCGTCGACGCTGATGTCGAAGGTGTTGAACAGCACGCTGAGCGGTTGATGGCGTTCGAACACCAGCAAGTAAACGCCAACGATCACCGCGCCAACCAGTTCGCAGAGGAAGCCGAACATGGCGATGCGCGCCAGCACTTTGGTGCCGCTGAGGTTGACCAGTGTGGCGAATAGGGTCAGCACCAGGGCGATGACGATGTTGGTGTTGTTGCTTGGCTCAAAACCAAGCATGGCGGCCAGGTACGGGCCGGCGCCGACCGCAACGGCAGCGATGGTCACGCAAAGGGCGATGGAGTAGATCCAGCCGACCATCCATGCCCATTTCTTACCGACCAATCGGCGTGCCCACGGGTAAACGCCGCCGGAAATCGGGAACTGCGAAACCACTTCGCCGAAGATCAGACATACCAGCAATTGGCCGCAACCAACCAGCAAGTAGGCCCAGAACATCGGTGGGCCGCCGGCGGCGAGGCACAGGCCGAAGAGGGTATAAACCCCTACGACCGGTGACAGATAAGTGAAGCCCAAGGCGAAGTTTTCCCACAGGCTCATGCTGCGGTTGAAGTTCGAGGTGTAGCCCAGTTTGCGCAGTTGTTCGGCATCGCTATCGGCAACGGCTGTGGCGAGATCGGGTGAGGAACTCATGTGTGTTTTGCTCCGTGAAATCGGCAGATTTCGGATGGCCGAGGCCGTGGCGGGGCCATGCAGGCGCCGTCCGGTTCGGTAGTTGTTGTTTTGGTTTCGGTGAAGCCTGGTGGTGAATCGCCGACATCATCCGTGTGTCGCGGAAAAGATCGCAGCCTGCGGCAGCTCCTACAGGGGAGCGGCGTCCATCATGTAGGAGCTGCCGCAGGCTGCGATCTTTTCGCCGTTAATGCTTGAACATCACATGCCGAACCGTGGTGTAGTCCTCCAGCCCATACATGGACATGTCCTTCCCGTAACCGGACAATTTCTGACCGCCATGCGGCATTTCGCTGACGAGCATGAAGTGCGTGTTCACCCACGTGCAACCGTACTGCAAGCGTGCCGACATGCGATGCGCGCGTCCTACATCCGCTGTCCACACCGAGGACGCGAGGCCGTAGTCCGAATCGTTGGCCCATTCCAGCGCCTGCGCTTCATCGGTGAATTTGGTCACCGAGACCACCGGGCCAAACACTTCGCGGCGAACGATTTCGTCGTCCTGCTGCGCATCGGCCAACACGGTTGGCTCGAAGAAGAAGCCGTTACCATCAACAGCCTTGCCGCCAGTGATCAAACGAATGTGCGACTGCGCCACAGCACGCTCGACAAACCCGGCAACACGATCGCGATGCTGTGCAGTGATCAACGGACCCAGCTCAGTCGAAGGATCGTCCTGCAAACCGTACTTTATGCTGCTGACCGCCGCGCCGAGCTTCTCGACGAACTTGTCGTAGATGCCTTGTTGCGCATAAATCCGGCACGCCGCCGTGCAATCCTGCCCGGCGTTGTAGAAACCAAACGTGCGAATTCCTTCCACCGCCGCATCGATATCGGCGTCGTCGAAGATGATCACTGGCGCCTTACCGCCCAGTTCCATGTGCATGCGTTTGACGCTGTCGGCAGTGCTGGAAATGATATTGGCGCCCGTAGCGATGGAGCCAGTCAGCGAAACCATGCGCACTTTCGGATGCGTAACCAGCGGACTACCAACGGTAGGCCCACGACCAAACACCAGATTGAGTACGCCAGCCGGGAAGATTTCCGACGCCAGTTCGGCCAGACGCAACGCGGTTAGCGGGGTTTGTTCCGAGGGCTTGAGCACCACGGTATTACCGGCGGCCAGCGCCGGGGCGATTTTCCAGGCGACCATCATCAGCGGGTAGTTCCACGGCGCGATGGAGGCGATCACGCCGACCGGGTCGCGACGGATCATCGAGGTGTGGCCGGGCAGGTATTCGCCACCGGCCGAACCGCTCATGCAACGGCTGGCACCGGCGAAGAAACGGAACACGTCGGCAATCGCCGGGATCTCGTCGTTGAGCGCGGCGCTGTAGGGTTTGCCGCAGTTGTCGGATTCGAGTTTGGCCAGCTCTTCGCCGTGGGCTTCGATGGCGTCGGCGAGTTTGAGCAGCAGCAGCGAGCGGTCTTTCGGCGCGGTTTGCGACCAGTTGGCGAAAGCGTTGTCGGCGGCGCGTACGGCAGCGTCAACCTGGGCTTCGCTGGCTTCGTTGATTTCTACCAGGACTTCGCCACGCGAAGGATTGAGCACCGGTTGCGCCGGGCCTTCGCCGGTGACCAGTTGGCCGTTGATCAAGAGTTTGGTTTGCATGTCTGTTGTCCTCTTTATTGTTCTGTCGAAACCGAACCCCCGTAGGAGCTGCCGAAGGCTGCGATCTTTTGATGTTGCTGTTGAAGATCAAGATCAAGATCAAGATCAAAAGATCGCAGCCTTCGGCAGCTCCTACATGGGGTTGGGTTTGTGGTTATTCGGTTATTTGCCGCCGCTGCCGGCGACGCTTTCGCCACCACGCGTCAGGTAGTACGCGCCGAGGATCGGCAGCATGGTCACCATCATCACCAGCATCGCGACGACGTTGGTCACCGGCACATCCCGTGGTCGGCTCAGTTGATTGAGCAGCCACAACGGCAGCGTGCGCTCATGCCCGGCGGTAAACGTGGTGACGATGATTTCGTCGAACGACAGCGCAAACGCCAACATGCCGCCGGCCAGTAACGCCGAGCCGAGGTTCGGCAGAATGATGTAGCGAAAGGTCTGCCAGCCATCGGCGCCGAGATCCATCGAGGCCTCGATCAAACTGTGCGAAGTGCGGCGCAGGCGGGCGATGACATTGTTGTAGACGATCACCACGCAGAAGGTCGCGTGGCCGACGATGATGGTGAACATCCCCGGCTCGATCCCCAGCGTCTTGAACGTCGCCAGCAGCGCGATCCCGGTGATGATCCCCGGCAGCGCAATCGGCAAGATCAGCATCAGCGAAATGCCCTGCTTGCCGAAGAAGTCACGGCGATACAGCGCTGCCGATGCGAGCGTG
Organism: Pseudomonas sp. SM4; assembly: GCF_051913165.1. Classification (NCBI taxonomy): domain Bacteria; kingdom Pseudomonadati; phylum Pseudomonadota; class Gammaproteobacteria; order Pseudomonadales; family Pseudomonadaceae; genus Pseudomonas; species Pseudomonas sp. SM4. The sequence goes on from NZ_JBODOE010000001.1 coordinate 430,927, forward strand.
CCGAGCACCATCGCAATCAACGTGGCGATCGCTGCGATCTGCAATGAAAGCTTGATCGACTCCAGCACATCCGGCCGCGAAAAAGCCACGCTGAACCAGTGCAACGTGAAGCCTTTCGGCGGAAAGCTGAACGCGGCTTCTTCGGTGTTGAAGGCGTAAAGGAAGATGATCAGGATCGGAAAGTGCAGAAACACCAACCCGCCCCAGGCTGCGATTTTCAGGCCTAGAGAGGCATGCCCTTGTGATGAAGAGTCAGAGCGCATCGAAAGCCCCCAGTCGTTTGACGATGGACAGGTAAACCGCGATCAACACAATCGGCACCAGCGTGAACGCCGCCGCCATTGGCATATTGCCAATCGCACCTTGCTGCGCGTACACCATGCTGCCGACGAAGTACCCCGGCGGCCCGACCAGTTGCGGCACGATGAAGTCGCCCAAGGTCAGCGAAAACGTGAAGATCGAACCGGCGGCAATCCCCGGAATCGACAGCGGCAAAATCACCTGCATAAAGGTCTGACGCGGCTTCGCACCAAGGTCAGCGGAGGCCTGCAGCAGCGACGGCGGCAGACGTTCCAGCGACGCCTGAATCGGCAGGATCATGAACGGCAGCCAGATGTACACAAACACCATGAATCGCCCGAGGTGCGAGGTCGACAGAGTGCTTCCGCCCACCCCGGGAATCCCCAGAATGAACTGCAATACCGGCTCCAATCCCAAGTGCTGCACAAACCACTGCGCCACGCCGCCCTTGGCCAGCAGCAACGTCCACGCATAGGCCTTGACGATGTAACTGGCCCACATCGGCATCATCACCGCGATGTAGAAAAACGCCTTGGTCTTGCCCGTGGTGTAGCGCGCCATGTAGTAGGCGATCGGGAACGCGACGATGGCGCTGGCGATCGACACGACGATGGCCATGCTCAGCGTGCGCAGGATGATGTCGAAGTTCGATGGCTGAAACAGCGCGGCAAAATTCGCCAGGGTCAGGTCAGGAGTGACCGCCATGGTGAAGTCGTCGAAGGTGTAGAAACCCTGCCACAACAGCACCAGCAGCGAGCCGAGATAAATCGCGCCAAACCACAGCAGCGCCGGCACCAGCAGCATCGACAGATACAGGTTCGGCTTGCGGTAGAGCAGGTTGGAAAACCTGCGCAACGGCGGCGATGCAGTCATCGCGAGCGTGCTCATATCAAACCCCGCTCGCCACGGTGTCGTGCAGCGGAATCATCGCTTCCCGCGCCCAACGTGCGCTCAGGCGCTGGCCGGTCTGGTGTTGTGCGCTGCTGTCGATCCACTGGTTGTTGGCGTGACTGATGCTGAGGGTCTGGCCGTTCTCCAGCTTCAATTCATAACGGGTGGCGCTGCCTTGGTACTGGATGTCGTGGAGCAGGCCGCTGACTTCGATTTCGTGACTGGCGAGTGGGCCTTCGGCGAAACGCACGTGTTCCGGACGGATTGAAAACGGCTGCGGGTGACCGCTGATTTCACGCGCCAGATCGCCGCGAATCACGTTCGAAGTGCCGACGAATTCAGCCACGAATGTAGTGGTCGGCTTCATGTACAGATTGCGCGGCGTGTCGACCTGTTCGATGCGACCCTTGTTGAACACAGCGACGCGATCAGACATCGACAGGGCTTCGGTTTGATCGTGGGTGACGAAGATGAAAGTGATGCCGAGCTGGCGTTGCAGCTTCTTCAATTCGCTTTGCATTTGCTCGCGCAGTTTCAGATCGAGCGCACCCAAAGGCTCATCGAGCAACAGCACGCGCGGGCGATTGACCAAGGCGCGGGCGAGGGCGACGCGCTGGCGCTGACCGCCGGACAACTGCACCGGTTTGCGCGCGCCGTAACCGCCGAGGGCGACCATGTCCAAGGCTTCTTCGGCGCGTTCATGCCGTTCGGTTTTGCCGACGCCTTTGACCTTCAAACCGTAGGCGACGTTGTCGAGGACGTTCATGTGCGGGAACAGCGCGTAATCCTGAAACACCGTGTTGACGTCACGCTGGTACGGCGGCAGACCGGCTGCTTCAGCGCCGTGAATGCGGATCGAGCCGGCGCTCGGTTGTTCGAACCCGGCGATCAGGCGCAGGCAGGTGGTTTTGCCCGAGCCGGAGGGGCCGAGCATGGAAAAGAACTCGCCGTCCTCGATATCGATGGAAACCCGGTCAACGGCCTTCACTTCGCCGAACTGTCGGGAAACGTTGGTGAACTGGACTGCAAGCGTCATGGTGCGGTGCTCCGGTAAAGCGGGCTTTCAAAAAAAGTCGTGTGTGCGTCGAAAAGATCGCAGCCTGCGGCAGCTCCTACAGGAGAGCGGTGCCATTGATCGTTCCCACGCTCTGCGTGGGAATGCAGCCTGTGACGCTCTGCGTCATTTCATGCGAATGGACGCGGAGCGTCCGGTGATGCGTTCCCACGCAGAGCGTGGGAACGATCGGCACGTAGGCAGGTGTCAGCGGCCGCCCATGATCGCGATGTAGTCCTGCGTCCAGCGGCTATACGGCACAAATTTGCCACCTTCAGCCTGCGGGGTTTTCCAGAAGGCGATCTTGTCGAACTGGTCGAAACCGTTGGTCTTGCAACCCTCAGCGCCAAGCAATTCGCTCTCCTTGCACGCCGCTGGCACGGCTGGCAACGAACCAAACCACGCCGCCACATCGCCCTGGACTTTCGGTTTCAGCGACCAGTCCATCCACTTGTACGCGCAGTTCGGGTGCTTGGCCTCAGCGTGCAACATGGTGGTATCAGCCCAACCCGTGGCGCCTTCTTTCGGAATGGTCGACGCGATCGGCTGCTTTTCGTTCATCAAACCGTTGACCTGATACGGCCACGCGCTCGACGCCACCACGCCTTCGTTTTTGAAGTCGCTCATCTGCACCGTGGTGTCATGCCAGTAGCGGTGGATCAGCGGCTGCTGCGCGCGCAACAGATCGAGCACGGCTTTGTACTGGTCTTCGGTGAGTTGGTACGGGTCTTTGATGCCCAGTTCAGGCTTGGTCGACTTCAGATACAGCGCCGCGTCGGCGATGTAGATCGGGCCGTCATACGCCTGCACGCGGCCCTTGTTCGGCTTGCCATCGGGCAGATCCTGCGCGGCAAACACCACGTTCCAGCTGGTCGGCGCGGTTTTGAATACGTTGGTGTTGTACATCAACACGTTCGGGCCCCACTGGTACGGGGTGCCGTAAGTCTGGTTGTTGACCACGTACCACGGCGCGTCTTTGAGGCGCGGGTCGAGGGTGTTCCAGTTCGGGATCAACGCGGTGTTGATCGGTTGCACACGCTTGCCGACGATCAATCGCAGCGAGGCATCGCCCGACGCGGTGACCAGGTCGTAACCGCCCTTGGCCATCAGGCTGACCATTTCGTCAGAGGTGGCCGCTGTCTTCACGTTGACCTTGCAGCCGGTTTCCTGCTCGAAACCGGTCACCCAGTCATAGGCTTTATCGCTCTCGCCACGTTCGATGTAACCCGGCCACGCAACGATATCCAGCTGACCTTCGCCAGCACCGACAGCCTTAAGCGGCTCGGCAGCTTGCAGGCTGGCGCTGGCCAGCAGGGCCGTGGTGATTGCACTGAGCAGTGCGGTCTTGTGCACGAACATGGTTGAACCCTCTTCTTTAAATTATGGTCGGGGCAGTTGTGAACGCGGTGAAGCATGCCGTTGGCGGCTTGTTATTAGCGTAGTCAGAGATGCTGGCCGTGGCGGGCCATGATGTGCCGCACCACGCTGTAGTCCTGAAGCGAATCACTGGATAAGTCTTTGCCGTAACCGGAGCGTTTCAGCCCGCCGTGGGGCATTTCGCTGACCAGCATGAAATGGCTGTTGATCCACGTGCAGCCGTATTGCAGACGCGCGGCGACCTGCATCGCTTTGTCCAGATTCTGCGTCCACACCGACGAGGCGAGGCCGTACTCGGAATCGTTGGCCCAGTCGACGGCCTGCGCGAGTTCGTCGAAGCGAGTCACGGTAACCACCGGGCCGAACACTTCGCGCTGGACGATTTCATCGCTCTGTTTGCAACCGGCGAGCAAAGTCGGTTGATAGTAGAAACCGGCGCCGGAATGCACCGCCGCGCCGGTCACTCGCTCAATGTGCGGCTGGCCGAGGGCGCGTTCGACGAAACTGGCGACGCGGTCGCGCTGGCGGGTGCTGATCAGCGGGCCGATCTCATTGTCGGCGTCACGTTTGCCGGCGAAGCGCAGGCTGCTGACGGCGGCGCCAAGTTCGGCAACCAATTTGTCGTGAATCCCGGCCTGCGCGTAGATCCGGCAGGCGGCGGTGCAGTCCTGCCCGGCGTTGTAGTAACCGTACGTGCGTACGCCATCGACCACGGCTTGAATGTCGGCGTCGTTGCAGACGATCACCGGGGCTTTGCCGCCGAGTTCGAGGTGCGTACGTTTCAGGGTTTTGGCGGCGGCCTGGAGGATTTTCTGCCCGGTGACGATATCGCCGGTCAGCGAGACCATGCGCACCTTGGCGTGGCCGACCAAATGGCTGCCGACGCCTTCGCCGCCACCGCAGATGATATTGATCACCCCGCGCGGAAGGATTTCGGCCAACGCTGGCGCCAGTGCGAGAATCGACAGCGGCGTATGTTCGGACGGCTTGAACACCAGCGTGTTGCCGGCGGCGAGGGCCGGGGCGATTTTCCACGCGGCCATCATGATCGGGTAATTCCACGGCGCAATTGAGGCGACCACGCCAATCGGATCGCGACGCACCATGCTGGTGTAGCCCGGCAGGTATTCGCCGCTGAGCTGGCCGGTCTGGCAACGCACGGCGCCGGCGAAGAAACGGAACACATCCACGGTCGCGGTCAAATCATCCTGACGTGCCAGGTGCAACGGCTTGCCGCAGTTCAGCGATTCGAGGCGGGCGAGGTGATCGGCGTGTTTTTCGACGGCGTTGGCGATGTCGAGCAATAGGTTTGAACGTTGCTGCGGCGTGGTGCGCGACCATTCGGCGAAAGCGCGGTGGGCGGCGAGGATGGCGGCTTCGACTTGCTCGGTGCTGGCCTCGGCGATGTGCGTGAGAATTTCACCGGTGGCCGGGTTGATAATCGGCTCGACAAAACCTTCCCCAGCGACCAATTCGCCGTCGATCAACAACGCGGTACACATCGGGGTCTGCGCGCCAGCCATTTTCCGCGATCTCTTTTCTTGTGTGGCCATTGTTGCTCCCTGATATCGGGAGCCGACCGTCTTATAGATGCAGCAAGACTAGTGCGCGGCTCCGAGGTCGACAAATTCTAAATACTGAAGGCAGCATTCGATTAAATAGATGGCTTGCGCCCGCCGTGGGGTTGTTCGCGGGCGACGGTCAGGAATGGATCGACGAGAGCGGGGCGCGCGGTGCCACGGCGCCAGGCCAGGCCTACGTCGAGGGTCTGGTTGAGGTCGGCGATGGGCCGCGCTTCGATGATGTCGCCCTCCAGTGACCAGGGGCGATAAGTCATGTCTGGCTGGATCGATACGCCCAAACCCGCCGCTACAAGGCTCCGCACCGCTTCGGTTGAAGCGGTTCTCAGGGTGATCTTCGGTTGCAGTCCGGCGCCGCGCCACAGGCGTTGGGCGTTGCGATCCATTTCATCGACGTTGAGTTGAATCAACGGCTCGCGGGCGACGTCGGCGAGGTTGATGCTGTCGTGCTCCAGCAATGGATGCTGGGCCGGGAGCCACAAACGGTGCGGCGAGTGGGTCAATACTTCAGTTTGCAAGGCGTGGCGATCTTCGAGGTTGGAAAGAATCAAAACGCCAACGTCGATCTCGCCGCTGACCAGCAAATGCTCGATGTACGGGCGCTCGTCTTCCATTACGCGGATCTCGACATTGGGATACGCGCGCTGAAAACGGGTAAGCAGATCCGCCAGGTAGTAACCGGCAACCAGACTGGTCACGCCGACGATCAACTGCCCGGCGACCTGATCGGTGCTCTGCTGCAGGCTGCGTTTGGCGTTGTCCACCGTTGCAAGAATCAGGTGCGCCTGGCGCAGGAACTGATGACCTTGGTGCGTAAGAGTCATGCCTTTGGCGTGACGGCTGAACAGGCTGACGCCAATTTCCTCTTCCAGTTGCTGGATCGCCAAGGTCAGGGTCGATTGGGAAATGAATGCGGTTTGCGCGGCGGCGGAGATCGAGCCGGTCTCGGCCACAGCGATGAAGTGACGGATCTGACGCAGGGTCATCATGACGAGGCTACCCAGTGGGCGGTTTTTATAGATTGGCTTGAGTGTATATCTATTTTTACGAAGGATAGTCCGCTGCCGAGCAACATCTGGAAGCACACTCGAATTCAGGGCAGGGGCACTTTCGAACTAGGCTGAGGGCCTTATAGATCCGGATAACCCCTGTTTGGAGGCGGAACATGAACACCCGTGGATTGCTCGATCAACTGCTCAAGTCCGGTCAGGATCTGTTGCAGAACAAGGCCGGTGGCACGCAGAACAAACAGGCTACCGGTGGCCTGGGCGGTTTGCTTGGCGGCGCTTCTGGCTCCGGCGGTCTCGGCAGTCTGCTGTCAGGCGCAGGTGGCGGTGCGTTAGCGGCTGGCGCGATGGGCTTGTTGCTCGGTAACAAGAAAGTGCGCAAGGTCGGCGGCAAAGTCGCGATTTATGGCGGCCTCGCGGCGCTGGGCGTGCTGGCTTACAAGGCTTATGGCAACTACAACGCGCAAAAAGGCACCGCCCCACAAAGTGAACCGCAGACCCTCGATCGTTTGCCACCGGCGCAGGCCGAACAACACAGCCAGGCCATTCTCAAGGCGCTGGTTGCTGCCGCGAAGGCCGACGGCCACATTGATGACCGCGAACGCGAACTGATCGAAGGCGAATTCACCAAACTCGACAACGACCAGGAACTGCAACACTGGCTCCACGCCGAACTCAACAAACCCCTCGATCCCACAGACGTTGCTCGCGCTGCGAGTACGCCGGAGATGGCGGCAGAAATGTATATCGCCAGTGTGATGTTGGTGGATGAGGGAAACTTTATGGAGAAGAGCTACCTGGATGAACTGGCGCGGCAATTGAAGCTGGAGCCGGGGTTGAAGGTGGAGTTGGAGAAGCAGGTGCGACAGTCGAACTGAGGCGCTACATCATCCGGGCCGATGAACGTCATCAAAATCATCGGCCTTCGGAGTAGCAACTATGCCTTTCGCTTCTTGAGCGCGGTAATACGCCTCAATCGTCAACGATGGATCGATACGCGCTTTGACGATGCAAGCTTCCTTTTGCCATGGATACTCTTGCAGTTGCTTGGACAGAGTTTTCAGGCCGCCTGTGGCCCATCCTTTTTCTGACTGATCTCTCCATCGACGTGGGTTGCGGCCTGTTTTTACATCATGGGCCGCAGTCACGGGATCAAGATGGCGACTTTGCTCAAGCGCAGGCAGGTCAGGCAACGGCTGTGTGACATCCATGTAACGCTGCAGACAATCCCAAAACGCGAGTGCGTTCGACTGATCCAATCCCAGCGAGTGAACCTTGGTCGCCAAGCAAATTTTGTTATCCGTATAACGGTGATGCAACCACAGAGCATAGTCATGGGAGCCAAAGCCATTAGGAAGCAGTTGAAGCACTGGGTCAAACTCTTCAAACGGTGCAACGAATAGCTGACGGAAGCGCCTTTTGAATCTGAGCATGCCATCAGTTCGATTGAACTCGCTGCCATCATGCGTGCTGATTTTGCTATGAGTCCACAATAATGCGTCGGTGCCGAGAGAGGCTACGAAATATAGAAAGGCGCCTGCCCATAGGGCGATACACATTGAGTTTGCACTGAATAATGAGCCTTGCATCCAATAGGTAGTCATTGCACCGGCTACAAATCCCAAGATTTGCATGTAGTGAGCAAATTTATTTCCCTTCATGAATAACACGAGAGAGGTGAGCATCAAAATGGCGGTGGAAATACCAATGAACGCACCTCCTGCAGTGCCAGGGTTGCCATATCCTAGCTCTGCTCCTATAGAACCAAAGACCCCTAGAACCCACGGTGCCCAGATGAACGAATAGCAAACAAGCTTAAGTACGAAAAAAGAATGGGCGACTTTGCTGGAGTTTTGAAATTTCCAGCGTTTATTGCTGCAATAGGTTTCTTCGTCGTGATCGCTTTTTTTATCCCTGACCAAGAGTCTGATAGTTTCAAGTTGAGAACTGACTTCTACCTCCGGCTCTAAATTAGCGTAATTGCCAAACGCCAAGTGAGTGTTAAACATCCCGGTCCGGTTTGCATCTTCCGTGCTGCGAGGTGGTGGCAAAGGTTTTTTGCTGTTGCTTCGATATGCTCCATTCGCATAGATTTTATCTAGTTCAGTAATCATACTTTAGACTCGATTGTTTCAATCTGCCAATAAGCGGGTGCATCCTCGGGAGGAATGTTATCCGGAGGTGTTTGGCGATCTTTAATAGTAAATGCTTTCCATTTTTTTGGACTAGGTTGAGGCAGCACTAAAATATCTTCTGTTTCGTTAACGCTGAGTTCAAATTGCGCGCTGATTTTAAGCCCCTCAGTCATTTCGAAGCTGTAGCGTTGCAGTGGAGTGAGGTGCGCAACGGGAAGGCTAGGTGACAGAATGTACAGTACGCTGGTCGCATCGAGTGGTAAGGCAGAGATCTTTGGATTAACCGCCGGTACACGGTTATACCGTTTGACAGCTAATAATCCAGACCTCTCTAGTTTGCTTTGGAATTCCTGTGCGATTAATCGGAACTTTTTATCATTTTCAAACATTGACAATAGAGGTGAACTCAAAACTACAGCCCAGTCATTGTCATTCAGTAATTGCTTTTCAGGAAGCACGCATTCCAGTGCTGAGTCAGGCTTTTTTGACCGATTGTTATCTGCGCTTTGTAATGCGATTCGGTGAGCGGTAGGCGCCTTCTTGCGCCATTCAGATAAACGCTCAACAAAGATTTGGGGTCTCCCGATGATGCCAAGAAGTTGCTGGTAAGCTATTTTCTGGTCTTTTAAATGTGTAAAGATATCACTCTTGCCAATGAGGCTGTCTAACATTCCCGCCTCGGCAAATTGAACGCCAAAAGGGCCTTTTTTTACGATAATTTCAGTATCGCTGTCAGTGAATATATTCGCAGCAATTGTGCCGCCGATAGTCATTACTACGCCAGCAAGCAAGATGTATGGATTTACAATCAGGCCTAATCCATAAGCGCCCCACAGGCCACTGCCAACTGCAACAACTCCATACGCTGCGGCTGCATCAGTATCGCCTTGACTGAATGATCGGTAGCTGTCCCATCCACCAAGCACCGCTCCTCCAAGCGTTGCAATACCACCTACCGAGCGGAGTAATGGTAGTTTTGAACTACCCGTTTGATTTTTTAAGTTTCGCGCCCAGTTTGTAGAGATTTTTGCTATGTCAAATCGCGGCTTGGTTAACTTTCGCTCCATCGTTGAGCCGAATAGTAGCTTGCTGTGACTTCCCAGTGCTGCGGATAAATCCAGTGTTGCGCTGGCTATTCCTGCGCTGCCTCGAAGTGCCTCATTGCTGGCGCTAAGGTCTTTGTAAGCTTTTATCTGTGCCCAAATATTATATGTTGCAAACGCTACCATTAATGTTGGTATTGCTTTGTTTTTTTCCAGAGCTTGTGTTGTTGAGCTCATTTGTAAACGAAAGGCGCTGTAGCTTGCCAAGTCTGGATGGTCTTTTGGTATTGCAATTACAGTTAAATTCGGCAAGCTGGGACGTGACGAACGACCTGTTCGTGGACTTGTGCTACCTAAAATTTCACCTGATTGATTATGCAGCGTCGCATAGCGATAACTTTTTCTCGTTAATGCCTGGCGTTCGACTTCAGTGAGTCCGCCGCGCAAACCAGCGCCTTGTACACCAATAACGACATAATCCTGTGCGAGCGCTTGGCCTTGTTGCATCAGTTTTATTGTTGCTACTTTTGGGAGCAGTGCTGAAAGTGTCGAGAATGCGGGCGTGAATATCCGGTCAAGCTGAATTTTTGAGGCGTCTTGAGATATTCGGCTAATTTGCGCTACTACGCTTGCACCAAAATTATCGAATAAGTCAGCGAGAAAATAAATGAAACCCTTCCCCGCACTTGGCTGATCCACTGCCCCGGTCAACGTAGATGTCAGGATCAAAGTACTTAGCCCGGTCAATGCTGGGTCGGGCGCTTGGGGGGTTTTTCTAAGTTTGATAATTCGTTTTATCGTTTCTGGAAGCTGCTCCTGATTTTTTGCTAATAACAGTGAGCCAAGCGGGTGCTCACCTTTCAATATGGACTCGCAGATGCGATTTGAGGACGCAGTAATCTCTTTGTATCCTTGGCCGGTGTACATTGCATCGCAACGATTCGGTAATTGATTGAGCGCCTCAAGTATTTCGGTCATTAAGCTGTAAGGCTCTAAGAGACCCTCATCATTTCTATAACACCAGTCGAGAAGGACTGTATGCAATTTTTTGTTAGTTACGTCAATAAGGCGAGACAGTAGTGTTGCCAATTTATCTCGACATTTTTTTCGCTCGTTTTCGAATACCACACTCTGTAATTTGGGCAAATCGACCTTGTCTTTTAAATCGGCTAATGGCCCTGCGAGCGCGCTGTACAAAACCTGAGCATATTGTCCATGTTGCTGATGGGGAACAAGAGCATTCAGAGTCTGCAGATAATCAACACATTCGCGAATTTGCGCCGTCGCGTGGCGCACTTCGTATAACGGATCGTCGAGAATCATCCCAATCAGATGCGGGTAACCACGCAGTCCGTTTTGGGTTAGCAAATCCTCTCCTGCCTCTAGGGTCGGTAGAGCCGGCGGTGGCGTGCGTTTGATTTTTTGAGCAAGTTCTTCTTTGCGCTTTTGCAGCTTCATGATTAACGCATCGGGTTTAAAGGCTGCGAAGTCCGGCGTGAACTCCGCGGGATCTTCCATCGCTGCTTCAATGCTGAAATCCCGAGAGCGCAGACCCTTGGTCAGTTTTTTGATCGGAGTTGCGGGATGAATCTGAGTAGCTTTCCAGTGCGTGGTTTCACCCGCTGTTGCCGCCCAAGCGGAGGCCATATTTTGGCTACGGGCCTTTATGCGGTTTGGGTCTTCTTCCAGCCAGGTGATGTATTCCCACGTCCATGAGACTTCACTGAACGCCATGCTCAATTGTCGACCGACAAAGCGGCCTTGAAGGAACATCGGTACCAGTATCAGTTGCTGCTTGACGCCCACCGGCTCGCGGTTATCGGCGTTGCCTTTTTTTTCTGCGACTTTACGCCAATGGGTTAAATCGACTTCGGACAGTTGCCCTTTGCCGTCGGTGACCAGTTCACGCCACACCTTGTTGTTCTGAAAAACGTAGACGCGTCCCGCACGTGGTACACCGCCCTGAAGAGTTTCATTGAGCTTGTCGTGTCCCGGCAGGCGGGCGAGAGGTGTGATCGCAAGCAAGGTGTTTTGCTGGTACTTGTCCAGCTCTTCGGTGGTCTTCGCGTCCACCATGATCGGAATCTGCAGTTTGCCGCCATCGGTACGATCCACGCTAAGTGCCAGCCGCGATTTTTGATCGTTCTCGTAGTCGGTCTTCTTGCGCGTCCCTTCAGTGATGGACTTGTCCTTGAACTCACTCATGCCTTGTCCTCTGGCCCCAGCAATTGCAATTGGCTACCTAAATCGGGATCTCCCCACACATCGACGATGAGCGCTTCTTTGCCCTTTTCGCTGGTGGTTCTCGGTGCTGCCGTGTTGATAGGGGCATTCCCCAGCGTTTTCCCCACGGGCGCGGTGTCTGCCGGCTTGGGAGGGACAGGAAGTATTGCAGCAGCGCCTGTTCCGCTTCCGGGCCCACCTCCGGAGTTCAGGTTGATCACCGGCCCGCTCAGTGTAACGCCACCGGCATCGATCTTGATAAAGCTGCCCCCACCGATCAGCGTCAGCTCTGCTCCCGCTTCCAGCACGACCTTGATGCCACTATCAAGGTGAATTTCCTGCCCCGCATCCATGAACTGCCCGGTCCCAATCTTGATGTGCTGATTCACCCCCACCGTCAGGTGATCACTGGCCTGCGCCTCAACCTTGCGATCTTCATAAACCGTGTGATGTTCTTCAGCCTTGAACTCGCTGTAGCTGTTCTTTTCAACGGTGTCGTGCCGCTCGTTGCCCACCCGAATCTTCTGGTCGTGCTCAATGTTTTCATCCCAATCCCGCTGGGCGTGCAGATAAATCTGCTCCTGACCTTTTTTGTCTTCGATGCGCAGTTCGTTGTAACCGCCACCGCCCATCGAGCTCAGGGTCTTGAACGTGCTGCGCGTCTTGTTCGCCGGCAGTGCGTACGGGACGGTGTTTTCCTTGTGGTACAGGCAGCCGCTGATCAGCGGCTGGTCGGGGTCGCCTTCGAGGAAGGTGACCAGCACTTCCATGCCGATGCGCGGGATGGCGATGCCGCCGTATTGGGCGCCGGCCCAGGCGCTGGAGACGCGTAGCCAGCAGCTGGTTTTGTCGTCGGCCTGGCCTTCGCGGTCCCAGTGGAACTGGACTTTGACGCGGCCGTATTCGTCGCAGTGGATTTCTTCGCCTTTGGGGCCGGTGACCACGGCGCTCTGGCTGCCGAGGATTCTTGATTTGGCGTGGCGCAGAGGCGGGCGGTTGGGCACGTCCCACGGCGTGGCCTGGAAGCGGTTGCGGTAGCCCTGGTGGAAATCGTCTTTGAGGGCGGTGGTGTCGCTGGTCACCGATTCTTCCAGCACTTGCGGCTGTTTGCCTTCGTGGTGGACTTCGGTGAGCAGCCAGAGGTCGTTCCACTTGGCTTTCGGGTGTTGGGTCAGGGCGAGGAAATGGCCGCTGACCAGCAGCGGTTGGTCGCTTTTGCCTTCGGCCAACTGGAAGTCGCTGCGGTGGCGTTCGAGGGCGCGTTTGGCCAAGTGTTTGCCGCGCGCGCGGTCGATGAAACGGCCGGGGTAGTCGTAGTCCTCGAGGTCGGGCAGGGCGTCGCCACGCTGTTCGCTTTCGAGGGTGAGGCGCGGTTTTTCGAAGTCGTAATCGCGGCGCGTGGTGCGGCTGGTGCGGGTTTCCAGGCGCAGGTCGAAGCGCTTGATCACCGGGTCGCTGGCGACCATGCCGGAATCTTGCTGGTAGGCCACGGGCTGAAGTTTCGGGAACACCGTCTGGTCATCGCCGAAGATCAGTTTGTGCGCCGTGGCGCTGTGCTGGAAGTGGTAGTGAATGCCTTCTTCTTCGCACAGGCGCTGGATGAAGTCTAGGTCCGATTCGTCGTACTGCACGCAGTAGATGCGCTCAGGGTAGACCGCGCCGGTCTGGAAAGCGTAGGCATTGCTCTGGATGCCGTGTTCTTCCAGCACCTGGCTGATGATTTTCGGCACACTGAGGTTCTGGAAGATGCGCTGGTTGATGCGGTGCGCGAGGTACGCCAGTTGCGGGCGCAGGGTCAGCGAATAACGCGTCAGGCGTTTGCCCGAATCGCCCTGCGCGGCGCGGTAGATTTGGCCGTGGATGCCGCTGCCGTCGGGCGACAGTTGCAGAAAGGCCGGTTTGTGCAGGAGGGTTTCGAGGTCCAGCGACGGTTTTTCACTGACCAGTTCCACCTCGAACACGAAGGGCTGGCTGATGGCTTCCCGGCCTTGCAGGGTAAACACCTGAAAGTCGGCGGGGAGACCTTCGATGGTCAGGGCAAAGTGGGTTTCATTGGCCGGCGCGAACATCCGTTGTTCCTCGTGCTGTACAGCGGCGCTCGTCGACGGCCGCGAAAGCGGGTCAACGTACGCGAAATTCTGGAAGGCGAAAACAACATCGACCAGCAGAGCTGGCCGATGTGTGAAGCGATCAGCCGTAATTAAACGACTGGAGCACGCCAGTCATCGGAACCCGAAGTACCGGATACTTCGTGGGTCCAGGTGATTTTACGGTAGGTGAACTGCACTTCTTCCAGGTGGGTGAAGTGCGAGTTGCCTGGATCCTGGCAGTTGTGCATTTTGTTGTTGATGGCGACGATGATCGCGTCTTCCAGTTTGGTGGTGTAGTAGTGCTCTTGAGTACCTTGAGCCGAAGTACGGAACCACTGGATAACGATTTCGCTCATGCGCTCGCCCGAAGTCAGAGCAGCTTGCAGCAGCGGCGAAGCCTTGTCGTAGACCTTGGTGATCACAACTGGCTTGTGAACGCGTTGGCCGGTTGGCTGACCGGATTGCGGGTCACGCGGGATGATCACGTCGTGGCTGAAAGCCTGAACCATCACTTGGTCTTCGTGGCCTTCCTGGTAGGTGTTGCCTACGGAGTCAGCGGTGAATGCGCCTGCAGTGATCAGGCCTTGTTTTTCGCCGGTAACCGACATGTACGCTGGTGTTGCCATGGGGTGCTCTCCTTGCGGAATAATTTAAGGTGCCCGGGAGGCGAAATCGCCCGGTGGGTGCCTGACTGTTATCAAGGACCATGCCAGCTTTTGCCAAGTCCCCGGCAGCCGGGGGTTAGACTGCTCTAGCCTGCGGCTTTGCAGTTTTTTGGCAGGCGAAACAGGGTAAAAGTGCGCAAGAAGTTGCGCAGTACTGCGCAACTTCTTGCGCACTCGTCTGTAGGCCACGTGGGACGTGGGCTGTAGAGGAATTGATGGGTGAAAATTGAAAACAAGTGCGCAACTTCTTGCGCACAATGGCTCGTGGCCACCATCGCGAATAAACCGTCCGTTCAGAAATGACCGATCCAGCGCCCCTTTCTACCAGTCTGTCACTGGCCAGTTGACCTTCGCTTGCTGGAAAGTCCCAAGCCAGAGCCCGTGCCGGTTTAGCCGCGGCGGGTGCGAGGGTTAAAAAGCGTCTTATAAATGAAACACCGCCCTCGGCTATACTCCCCGCATTTCGACCTAGGCACGAGGAATCACTGTGAAGAACTGGACGTTGCGCCAACGCATTTTGGCGAGCTTTGCGGTGATTATCGCCATCATGTTGCTGATGGTGGTGCTGTCGTACTCGCGACTGTTGAAGATCGAAGCCAGTGAAAACAGTGTCCGCGACGATGCGATTCCCGGTGTCTATTACAGCTCGATGATTCGTGGTGCCTGGGTCGACAGCTATCTGCAGACTCAGGAATTGCTCGGCCTCAAGGAAGGTCAGGGCATCAGCAGCGAAGACGCTGCCGAGTACAAATCCTTTGAGAACCGTCTGCAGGAGCAGATGGAGAATTACCGCAAGACCATGGCGACCGACGAGGACCGTAGCGAATTCGCCGCCTTCGTGAAGTACCACGATAACTACATGCAGATTCAGGACGCGGTGCTTGATTTGCACAAGCGCAATCTGGAAGCCGATGCGGTGAAGCTGTTCCACGAGAAGCTCACGCCGGCGTGGTACAGCGGTCGTACGAAACTCAACGACATCATCGGCGAAAACAAGAAAGTTGCCGATCAGGCCATGGCCAATATCGACGATGCCGTGGCCGCGGCCAAAGTCAGCATGTTCGTTTCCCTGCTGGTTGCGGTCTTGGCTGCCGGTCTCTGCGGTTTGCTGCTGATGCGCGCGATCATGGCGCCGATGAACCGCATCGTGAAGATCCTCGAAACCATGCGCACCGGCGACCTCAGCTCGCGCCTGAATCTCGACCGCAAGGACGAATTCGGCGCCGTCGAAACCGGCTTCAACGACATGATGACCGAGCTGACCTCGCTGGTGTCCCAGGCCCAGCGCTCGTCGGTGCAAGTGACCACGTCGGTCACCGAAATCGCTGCCACCTCCAAGCAACAACAAGCCACCGCTACCGAAACTGCTGCGACCACCACTGAGATCGGCGCGACCTCCCGCGAGATTGCTGCCACCTCGCGCGATCTGGTGCGCACCATGACCGAAGTATCGACCGCCGCCGATCAGGCTTCGGTACTCGCCGGTTCCGGCCAGCAAGGCCTGGCGCGCATGGAAGACACCATGCACTCGGTGATGGGTGCCGCCGATCTGGTCAACGCCAAACTGGCCATTCTCAATGAGAAGGCCGGCAACATTAATCAGGTGGTGGTGACCATCGTCAAAGTCGCCGACCAGACCAACCTGCTCTCGCTCAACGCCGCGATCGAAGCGGAGAAGGCCGGTGAGTACGGTCGCGGTTTTGCCGTGGTCGCCACCGAAGTGCGACGTCTGGCGGATCAGACCGCTGTCGCCACCTATGACATCGAACAAATGGTTCGCGAGATTCAGTCGGCGGTATCGGCCGGTGTGATGGGCATGGACAAATTCTCCGAAGAAGTGCGCCGCGGCATGTCCGAAGTGCAGCAGGTCGGCGAGCAGCTGTCACAGATCATCCATCAAGTGCAGGCGCTGGCGCCGCGGGTGTTGATGGTCAATGAAGGCATGCAGGCCCAGGCCACTGGCGCCGAGCAGATCAACCATGCGCTGGTGCAGTTGGGCGATGCCAGCAGCCAGACCGTCGAGTCGCTGCGTCAGGCCAGTTTCGCCATCGACGAACTGAGCCAGGTGGCCGTCGGGCTGCGCAGCGGCGTTTCGCGATTCAAAGTCTGATGAGCGACATCATCGCCAAACGCGGTGCCGCGCCCGTGGCGAAGCCGGCGCTGTTCCTGCTGTTTCGCATCGGCAGCGAGCGTTACGCCTTGCGCGCCACCGAAGTAGCGGAAGTGCTGCCGCGCCTGCCATTGAAAGCGATTGCCCGCGCGCCTCAATGGGTCGCCGGAGTGTTCGCCTATCGCGGCGCGGTGGTGCCAGTGATCGACCTCAGCGCGCTGACGTTCGGCCAATCGGCCGAGGCGCGCACCAGCACGCGGCTGGTGCTGGTGAACTACCGCCCGGACGCCACGCAAGCGGCGCAATGGCTCGGGCTGATCCTCGAACAGGCCACCGATACCCTGCGCTGCCATCCGCAGGAATTTCAGCCTTACGGTCTCGATAACCGTGAGGCGCCGTACCTCGGCCCGGTGCGCGAAGATGCGCAAGGGCTGGTGCAATGGGTGCGGGTCAATGACTTGCTCGATGAGTCCGTGCGTACGCTGTTGTTCCCCAATCCACCGCTGGACCCGGCGCAGCTTGAGGCGCAGCCATGAGCAGTGATCAGCGCTTTTTCGACTTCCTCAAGGAACGCATCGGCCTTGATGTGACCTCGGTTGGCCCGGCGATCATCGAGCGCGCGGTGCGGCAGCGCACGACGCTCTCGCAGGCCGCGCATGCCGATGAGTATTGGCAACTGCTGCAAGGCTCGCGCGATGAACAGCAAGCGCTGATCGAAGCAGTGATCGTCCCGGAAACCTGGTTTTTCCGTTACCCGGAATCGTTCGCCACCCTGGGCAAGCTGGCGCGAAATCGCCTCAACGAGCTGAATAACATGCGCGCCTTGCGCATTCTCAGCCTGCCGTGTTCCACCGGCGAAGAACCCTATTCGATTGCCATGGCTTTGCTCGATGCCGGGCTCAAGCCGCATCAGTTCAAGGTCGATGGCATGGACGTCAGCCCGCTGTCGGTAGAAAAGGCGCGGCGGGCGCTGTACGGCAAGAACTCGTTTCGCGGCCAGGATCTGGACTATCGCGAACGGCATTTCAGCGCCGAGCAGGACGGCCATCGGGTCAATGAAAATGTCCGTGAGCAGGTGCGTCTGCAAGTCGGCAATGTGCTTGATCCGGCGCTGCTGGACAGCGAGCCGGCGTTCGATTTTGTGTTCTGCCGCAACCTGTTGATCTATTTCGATCAGCCCACGCAGAAGCAAGTGTTCGAAGTGCTCAAACGCCTGACGCATGTCGACGGCGTGCTGTTTATCGGCCCGGCCGAGGGCAGTCTGCTCGGGCGTCTGGGCATGCGTTCGATCGGCATCCCGCAGTCTTTTGCGTTCAGTCGTCATAGCGATCCGCATCCCGAGCCGCTGCCGACGCCAAAACCTGTCACGTTGCCGATCAGCCCAGCGCCACGCAGCCCGTCGCCGCCTCCGGTGCGCAATCGGCCGTTCAGCGCAGTAACGCCACTGCCGATCACCCGCAACAGCGCCAACCCGGACGCGGCAGCATTGCTGGCGAACATTGCCGCGCTGGCCAACGAAGGCAAAAGCGCCGAAGCACGCGCCGCGTGTGAACAGTATTTGCGCAGCCATGAGCCGGTGGCTCAGGTGTTTTACTGGCTCGGCCTGCTCAGCGATGTCGCCGGGCTGACCCTCGAAGCCCAGGGTTTCTACCGCAAGGCGCTGTACCTTGAACCGCAACACCCCGAAGCGTTGATGCACCTGGCCGCGTTGCTGCAGGCCCAGGGCGACAGCGCCGGTGCCAGACGATTGCAGGAGCGCGCTGCCCGCAGCGGCCGCACCGCCGACAGTGAGCGTAAACGATGATCGCGTCCGACACCTTGAACGTCACCCACGAAGACGCCCGGGCCATCGACGATTGCTGGAACCGCATCGGCATCCACGGTGACAAGTCCTGCCCGCTGCTCGAAGAACATATTCATTGCCGCAATTGCTCGGTGTATTCCGCCGCCGCCACGCGTCTGCTCGACCGTTACTCGTTGCAGCAGGATGAGCGCGATCCGGTGGCCAGCGCCGTCGAAACGGATGTGAAAACCCGTTCGCTGCTGATGTTTCGCCTCGGCGAAGAATGGCTGGGGCTGGCCACGCGCAGTCTGGTCGAGGTCGCGCCGCTGCAGGCCATTCATTCCTTGCCGCATCAGCGCTCACGGGCGTTGCTCGGCGTGGCCAATGTCCGCGGCGCGCTGGTGGCGTGTCTGTCGCTGGTTGAATTGCTTGATCTGGACGGCAGCGCTGCACCGGCCAGCAGTGGGCGAATCATGCCGCGCATGTTGATCATCGCCGCCCATGGCGGGCCGGTGGTGGTGCCGGTGGATGAGGTCGACGGCATACATGCCATCGACGAGCGCATCCTTGATGCCGCCTCGCAATCCGGTGAGCAAGCCAGTGCCAAATTCACCCGTGGCGTTTTGCAGTTTCGCGGTCGCAGCCTGCGTTGGCTGGATGAAGAACAGTTGTTGTCCGCCGTGACCCGGAGCCTTACATGACCCCCGAGCAAATGCGCGACGCCTCATTGCTGGAGCTGTTCAGCCTCGAAGCCGAAGCGCAGACCCAAGTGCTCAGCGCCGGGCTGCTGGCGCTGGAACGCAATCCGACCCAGGCCGATCAACTCGAATCGTGCATGCGTGCGGCGCACTCGCTCAAGGGCGCGGCGCGGATCGTTGGCATCGACAGCGGTGTCAGCGTCGCGCATGTGATGGAAGATTGCCTGGTCAGTGCGCAGGAAGGGCGGTTGTTGCTGCGCCCGGAACACATCGACGCGTTGTTGCAGGGCGCCGATTTGCTGATGCGCATCGCCACCCCTGGCAGTGCGCCGCAGCCGAGCGATATCGAAACGTACGTCGCGTTGATGGGGCGCCTGCTCGATCCATCAGCGCCGCCCGTGCCCGTGGCGGCACCGCTCATGGCCGAGTTGCAGCTTGAAGCGCCGCCCGCGTCTTCTATAGACGTGCCGGTCGAACCTTCCGAGCAGCCACCGTCACGCAAAGGCAAACGTACCACTGAGGGCGGCGAACGCGTTTTGCGCGTTACCGCCGAACGCCTCAACAGCCTGCTCGATCTGTCGAGTAAATCGCTGGTGGAAACCCAGCGCCTCAAGCCGCATCTGGCGACCATGCAGCGCCTCAAGCGCATGCAGAACAACGGCCTGCGCGCACTGGAAAACCTCAACGTGCACCTCAAGGAACACGCGCTGAGCCTTGAAGCGCTGGAGGCGCTGGAAGATGCGCGGCGCTTGCTCGCCGAGTCGCAACAACTGCTGAGCGAGAAAAACGCCGAGCTCGACGAGTTCGCCTGGCAGGCCAGCCAGCGCGCGCAGGTGCTTTACGACACCGCATTGGCCTGTCGCATGCGGCCGTTCGCCGATGTGCTCAGCGGCCAAGTGCGCATGGTCCGTGACCTCGGTCGCAGCCTCGGCAAACAGGTGCGCCTGGAGATCGAAGGCGAGAAGACTCAAGTCGATCGTGACGTGCTGGAGAAGCTCGAAGCGCCACTGACCCATTTGCTGCGCAACGCGGTCGATCACGGCATCGAAACCCCGGAGCAGCGACTGCTCAAGGGTAAGCCGGAAGAAGGCCTGATCCGCTTGCGCGCCTCGCACCAGGCCGGTTTGCTGGTGCTGGAGCTGAGCGATGACGGCAATGGCGTTGATCTGGAAAAGGTTCGCCGCAGCATCGTCGAGCGGCAGTTGTCCCCAGCGGAAACGGCGGCGCAGTTAAGCGAAGAAGAATTGCTGACGTTCCTGTTCCTGCCGGGTTTCAGCCTGCGCGATACGGTCACTGAAGTGTCCGGTCGCGGTGTCGGGCTCGATGCTGTGCAACACATGGTTCGGCAACTGCGCGGCGCCGTGGAGTTGGAGCAGACGGCGGGCGAGGGCAGTCGTTTCCATCTCGAAGTGCCGCTGACTTTGTCAGTGGTGCGCAGTCTGGTGGTGGAAGTCGGTGAAGAAGCCTATGCCTTCCCGCTGGCGCACATCGAACGCATGTGCGATCTGGCCCCTGAAGACATTGTCCAGGTCGAAGGTCGTCAGCATTTCTGGCACGAAGGTCAGCATGTCGGCCTGGTCGCGGCCAGCCAGTTGCTCAACCGCCCGGCGAGTCAGAACAGTGGCGAAACCCTCAAGGTCGTGGTGATCCGCGAGCGTGATGCCGTCTACGGCGTGGCAGTCGAGCGCTTCATCGGTGAGCGCACGCTGGTGGTCTTGCCACTCGACGAACGTCTGGGCAAAGTGCAGGACATCTCCGCCGGGGCCTTGCTCGACGACGGTTCGGTGGTATTGATTGTCGACGTCGAAGACATGCTGCGGTCGGTGGACAAATTGCTCAATACCGGTCGCCTCGAGCGCATCGCCCGTCACGGCAATCAAGCCGCCGAGGCCGCGCGCAAGCGGGTGCTGGTGGTCGACGACTCGCTGACCGTGCGCGAGTTGCAACGCAAGCTGCTGCTCAACCGTGGCTACGACGTCGCGGTGGCGGTGGACGGCATGGACGGTTGGAACGCATTGCGTTCGGAGGACTTCGATTTGCTGATCACCGACATCGATATGCCGCGCATGGACGGCATCGAACTGGTCACCTTGCTGCGCCGCGACAACCGTCTGCAATCGCTGCCGGTGATGGTCGTCTCGTACAAGGATCGTGAAGAGGATCGCCGCCGTGGCCTGGACGCCGGGGCGGACTATTATTTAGCCAAAGCCAGTTTTCATGACGACGCCCTGCTCGATGCAGTGGTCGAGCTCATCGGAGGAGCGCGGGCATGAAGATCGCAATCGTCAACGACATGCCAATGGCGGTGGAGGCCCTGCGTCGTGCATTGGCCTTCGAGCCGGCGCATCAGGTGGTCTGGGTCGCCCGCAATGGCGCCGAGGCGGTGCAACTGTGCGCCGAAAACACCCCGGACCTGATCCTGATGGATCTGATCATGCCGGTGATGGATGGCGTCGAAGCCACTCGCCGGATCATGGCCGAAACCCCGTGCGCCATCGTCATCGTAACCGTCGACCGCCAGCAGAACGTCCATCGCGTCTTCGAAGCCATGGGCCACGGCGCGCTGGATGTGGTCGACACCCCGGCCCTCGGTGCCGGCGACGCACGGGAAGCCGCCGCGCCGTTGCTGCGCAAGATCCTCAATATTGGCTGGCTGATCGGCGACAAGGCACCGCGCTCGCGCCCGGCACCGACACCGCAGCGCAGCTCGGGCTCGCGCCAGCGACTGGTGGCGATCGGTTCATCGGCGGGCGGCCCGGCAGCGCTGGAAGTGTTGCTCAAGGGTTTGCCCCGGGACTTCTCGGCGGCGATTGTGCTGGTGCAGCACGTCGATCAGGTCTTTGCCGCCGGCATGGCTGAATGGCTGGCCAGTGCCAGCGGCCTGGATGTACGTCTGGCCCGCGAAGGCGAGCCGCCGCAAGCCGGCGCGGTGCTGCTGGCCGGCACCAACCATCATATTCGTCTACTCAAGAACGGCACGCTGGCCTACACCGCCGAACCGGTCAATGAGATCTATCGGCCCTCCATCGACGTGTTTTTCGAAAGTGTCGCCAGTTACTGGAACGGTGATGCGGTCGGGGTTTTATTGACCGGGATGGGACGCGACGGCGCGCAAGGGCTTAAGCTCATGCGCCAACAGGGTTACCTGACGATCGCGCAGGATCAGCAGAGCAGTGCGGTGTATGGCATGCCCAAGGCCGCCGCTGCGATCGATGCCGCCGTAGAAATTCGCCCCTTGGAAAAGATAGCGCCACGATTGCTGGAGATTTTCCCCAAATGAACCGACTTATCCGCAATCCTGGCCCGCGCAGTACTCAGGTGACCGCCCATGAATGACTTACAGATCGACGACATTAAAACCGACGAAAACGCCGCCATGGTGTTGTTGGTGGACGATCAGGCGATGATCGGCGAAGCCGTGCGCCGTGGGCTGTCGAACGAAGAGAACATCGACTTCCACTTCTGCTCCGACCCGCATCAGGCCATTGCGCAAGCGGTGCGGATCAAGCCGACGGTAATCCTCCAGGATCTGGTGATGCCCGGCCTCGACGGCCTGAGCCTGGTGCGCGAATACCGCAATCACCCGGCGACCAAGGACATCCCGATCATCGTCCTGTCGACCAAGGAAGACCCGTTGATCAAGAGCGCGGCGTTCTCCGCAGGGGCCAACGATTATCTGGTGAAACTGCCGGACACCATCGAACTGGTGGCGCGCATCCGTTATCACTCGCGCTCGTACATGACGTTGTTGCAGCGGGATGCGGCGTACCGCGCGCTGCGGGTCAGTCAGCAGCAGTTGCTCGACACCAATCTGGTGCTGCAACGACTGATGAACTCCGATGGCCTCACCGGGTTGTCCAACCGCCGCCACTTCGATGAGTACCTGGAGCTGGAGTGGCGCCGTTCGCTGCGCGATCAGAGTCAGTTGTCGTTGCTGATGATCGATGTTGATTACTTCAAGTCCTACAACGACAGTTTTGGCCACGTTGAAGGCGATGAAGCGTTGCGCAAGGTCGCCACGGCGATCCGTGATGCCAGTGCGCGGCCGTCGGACTTGCCGGCGCGTTACGGCGGGGAAGAATTTGCGCTGGTGCTGCCGAACACCTCGCCGGGTGGTGCGCGGTTGGTCGCGGAGAAGCTGCGCCAGACCGTGGCCTCGCTGAAAATCCCGCACAACACCCCGGCGGATGGCGCGAGCCTGACCATCAGCATCGGCCTGGCAACCATGGTGCCGCAGTCGGGCAGCGATTGCCGCCTGCTGATCTCGGCCGCAGACCGGGGCCTGTACCTGGCCAAAAACAATGGCCGTAACCAGGTCGGCATCGAATAACCACCGCAATCCTCTGTAGGAGCTGCCGCAGGCTGCGATCTTTTGATCTGTTTTTAAAATCAAAGTCAAAAGATCGCAGCCTTCGGCAGCTCCTACAGGTGAAGTGTGTCAAGTGAATCACCCCCACAGCCGCCAGACGGGCTGCCGTCCCAGCCTGTTTACGGTATACTCGCCGGCTTTCAAAAGTTCGCCAACGAGTGCTGCCCGTCATGGAAATCAACCCGATCCTGAACACCATCAAGGACCTGTCCGAGCGCTCCGAAACTATTCGGGGGTATCTTTGACTACGATCAAAAGCATGAGCGTCTGACTGAAGTCAATCGCGAGCTTGAAGATCCGAGTGTCTGGAACAAACCTGAATACGCCCAGGAGCTGGGCCGCGAGCGTTCGGCGCTGGCGCAGATCGTCGATACCCTCGATGAACTGAACGCCGGCCTGGCCGATTGCCGCGATCTGCTGGACATGGCCGTCGAAGAAAACGACGAAGGCGCAGTGGGCGATGTCGTCGCCGAGCTGGCCCGTCTCGAGGAAAATCTGGCCAAGCTGGAATTCCGCCGCATGTTCAGCCATGAAATGGACCCGAACAACGCCTACCTGGACATCCAGGCCGGTTCCGGCGGCACCGAAGCCCAGGACTGGGCCAACATCCTGCTGCGCATGTACCTGCGCTGGGCGGATAAACGCGGTTTCGACGCGACCATCATGGAACTGTCGGCCGGTGAAGTCGCCGGTATCAAAGGTGCGACCGTGCACATCAAGGGCGAATACGCCTTTGGCTGGCTGCGTACCGAGATCGGCGTACACCGTCTGGTGCGCAAGAGCCCGTTCGACTCCGGCAACCGTCGCCACACCTCGTTCTCCGCGGTTTTCGTCTCGCCAGAGATCGATGACAAGGTGGAAATCGAAATCAACCCGGCAGACTTGCGGATCGACACCTATCGTTCCTCGGGTGCCGGTGGTCAGCACGTAAACACCACCGACTCGGCCGTACGTATCACTCACGTACCGACCAACACCGTGGTCAGCTGCCAGAACGAACGTTCCCAGCACGCCAACAAAGACACCGCCATGAAAATGCTGCGGGCCAAGTTGTACGAGCAGGAAATGCAGAAACGCAACGCCGCGTCGCAAGCGCTGGAAGACACCAAGTCCGACATCGGCTGGGGTCACCAGATTCGCTCGTACGTGCTCGATGCGTCGCGGATCAAGGATCTGCGCACCAACATCGAACGCAGCGACTGCGACAAGGTACTCGACGGCGACATCGACGAATACCTGTATGCCAGCCTGAAATCAGGGCTGTAAAAGACGCAATACAGGGCGACTGATTCACCTCGATCCCTGTAGGAGCCAGCCTGCTGGCGATCCCCGGGCCGCAAGGCCCGGAGGCAATGAACCTGATGGAATATCTAAAGACATGAGCGACCAACAACTCGACCCGCAAGCCCTGCAACAGGAAGAAAACTCCCTGATCGCCCTGCGCAAGGAAAAGCTGGCTGCCGAGCGCGCCAAGGGCAACGCCTTCCCGAACGACTTCCGCCGCGAAAACTACTGCGAAGATCTGCAGAAGAAATACGCGGACAAGACCAAGGAAGAGCTGGCAGAGGCTGCAATCCCGGTCAAGGTTGCCGGTCGCATCATGCTCAACCGTGGCTCGTTCATGGTGATCCAGGACATGACCGGTCGCATCCAGGTCTACGTCAACCGTAAAACCCTGTCGGAAGACACCCTGGCCGCGGTGAAAACCTGGGACATGGGCGACATCATTGCCGCCGAAGGCACCCTGGCGCGTTCCGGCAAGGGCGACCTGTACGTTGAAATGACCCACGTACGTCTGCTGACCAAATCGCTGCGTCCGCTGCCGGACAAGCACCACGGCCTGACCGACACCGAACAGCGCTACCGTCAGCGCTACGTTGACCTGATCGTCAACGACGAAGTGCGCCAGACCTTCCGCGTGCGTTCGCAAGTGATCGCGCACATCCGCAGCTTCCTGATGAAGCGCGACTTCCTCGAAGTCGAAACGCCGATGCTGCAGACCATTCCTGGCGGCGCCGCAGCCAAGCCGTTTGAAACCCACCACAATGCGCTGGACATGGAAATGTTCCTGCGTATCGCCCCGGAGCTTTATCTGAAGCGTCTGGTGGTTGGTGGTTTTGAAAAGGTTTTCGAGATCAACCGCAACTTCCGTAACGAAGGCGTTTCGACTCGTCACAACCCTGAGTTCACCATGTTGGAGTTCTATCAGGCGTACGCCGATTACGAAGACAACATGGACCTGACCGAAGAACTGTTCCGTGAACTGGCGCAGCTGGTTCTGGGCAGCACCGACGTGCCGTACGGCGACAAGGTGTTCCACTTCGGCGAGCCGTTCGTACGCCTGTCGGTGTTCGACTCGATCCTCAAGTACAACCCTGAGCTGACTGCCGATGATCTGAACGACATCGACAAGGCCCGCGCCATCGCCAAGAAGGCCGGTGCCAAGGTGCTGGGCTTCGAAGGTCTGGGCAAGCTGCAGGTGATGATTTTCGAAGAGCTGGTCGAGCACAAGCTGGAACAGCCGCACTTCATCACTCAATACCCGTTCGAAGTGTCGCCGCTGGCGCGTCGCAACGACGACAACCCGAACGTCACCGACCGTTTCGAGCTGTTCATCGGTGGCCGTGAAATCGCCAACGCCTACTCCGAGTTGAACGACGCGGAAGACCAGGCCGAGCGCTTCATGGCGCAGGTGGCCGACAAGGACGCCGGCG
Source organism: Pseudomonas sp. SM4 (assembly GCF_051913165.1). Taxonomy (NCBI): domain Bacteria; kingdom Pseudomonadati; phylum Pseudomonadota; class Gammaproteobacteria; order Pseudomonadales; family Pseudomonadaceae; genus Pseudomonas; species Pseudomonas sp. SM4. The sequence goes on from NZ_JBODOE010000001.1 coordinate 456,966, forward strand.
ACGACGAAGCCATGCACTACGACGCCGACTTCGTTCGCGCGCTGGAGTACGGCATGCCGCCAACGGCCGGTGAAGGCATCGGCATCGACCGTCTGGTGATGTTGCTGACCAACTCGCCGTCGATCCGTGATGTGATCCTGTTCCCGCACATGCGACCGCAAGCGTAAACGTTTCAGTTAAAAAGCCGCCTAAAACAGGCGGCTTTTTATTGCCTGTCTGGTACAAATGTATCAATTGGTTAATTTCGCAATAGCAGAGGAAGTTCTGTCGTGATGGGTGCAATAGCTCAAGAAGGTGCAGCGGGTATCGCCACTGCGGTCGCTGAAAGCGTTCAGTACCAGGGCCGCAAGGCCAGCCGACAGGGCAGTGAGCAGCGTCGCCAGGACATTCTCGACGCGGCGATGAGGATTGTCGTGCGTGACGGCGTGCGTGCGGTGCGCCACCGTGCGGTGGCCGCCGAGGCCGGTGTGCCGCTGTCGGCGACGACCTACTACTTCAAGGACATCGATGACCTGCTCACCGATACCTTCGCCCAATACGTTGAGCGCAGCGCTGAATACATGGCCAAGTTGTGGGTCAACAACGAAGGCTTGTTGCGTGAGATGGTGGTCAGCGGCGACGGCAGCCCGGAGTCGCGCTCGCAACTGGCTGACGATATTGCGCGGCTGATGGCCGATTACGTGCACCGGCAATTGATTAACCGCCGCGAGCATTTGATGGCCGAGCAGGCTTTCCGTCAGGAAGCGCTGCTCAACCCGCGCCTGGCAATTCTGGTGCGTTCGCATCAGCAGATTCTGTTGCAGGGCACCTGCCAGTTGTTCCAGGTGCTGGGCTCGCGCGAACCGCAACAGGATGCCAAGGTGTTGACGGCGATTATCGGACGGATGGAATATCAGGGCCTGCTCAACGACGCCGAGCCTTTGGCCGAAGAGGACATGCTCGGCATTCTGACGCGCTACATGCACCTGGTGCTCGCATCGGTCTGACCACAAGATCGTTCCCACGCTCTGCGTGGGAATGCCGCCGGGGACGCTCCGCGTCCCTCCGTCGACATGACGCAGAGCGTCAGTGGATGCATTCCCACGCAGAGCGTGGGAACGATCGATCACCATGAGGGCGGCCAATGTTCATAGGGAGTATTGAATGAAAGCCTGGCGTGGCGTGCTGATCGCCTTGTCGTTCCTGCTGCTCAGTGGCTGTCTGGTGACGTTCAAGGAACCGCTGGCCGCCAGTGAACCGGCGCCCAAAGGCCTGCTCGGCAAATGGTCGAGCACCAATGCCTGGGGTGAGCCGATGAACCTTGAGCTGACGCGCCTGGGCAATGATCGCTATCAGGCGGTCACGTATTTCAAAGCCAAACCCCACGAACGCGAAGCCTATCCGTTCACCGTCTCGCGCCATGGCAGCCGCTGGTATCTGTCGGCGAAAGTCCCGGCGCAGTATGGCGGCCACTTCACCATCGCCGGTTTCGAACTCACCGATAAACACGAATTGGTGGTCTATAACCTCGATCTCGAACAGATCAATCAGGCGATCAAACAAAAAGCCCTCGACGGTCAGGCCTTCCAGACCGACGATGGCGACGGTGTGCAAGTCGACAGCAACCTCGACAAAGTCTTTGCTTACCTCGACGATCCGGCCAATTCCGATGTTTTCGTCGAAGCCGTGCGCTACCAGCGCCAGGCCCGCGCCCAATAATTCATTACGTCAGGTTTTCTACAGGAGTTTCGGGTGGACGATTACCAGCAGACGATACGCATGTTGTCCGACCGCATTGTGCTGGCGCAGACGCCGATCCGTGTCCTCGACGCGGTCAAGTGGGACGAGAACATCCGCAAGGGTTTTCTCAAGGCCAAAGGCAAGGAAATGCCGGCGATCGACCGCGACTACTACCTCAATCGACCACTGAGTTTCGATTCGAGCAAGGTCAAACTGGAATTCCAGAACATCGAGCGCGACATCACCCGCCAGCTCGGCCAGTTCAACCCGGTCGGGCAGATCATGCGGCGCATGTGCAAGGAATACCGCATGGTCGTGCGCATGCTCGAAGCGCGCGGCACCGAGGATTTTGGCCTGATCTCGCAAGAGTTGTATGGCGCCGCGTCCGATGCGTTCCACGCCGGCGACCCGACCCTGGCCGACCTTGGCCTGATGATGTCCGACTACCTCAACAACATCGACGGCCGTGGCGATCTGAAGGACGAGCCGAAAACCCTCACCGCCAAAGACGCCGTACACCTGCTGCAGACCCGTCTGAACAAAGTCTTCGGTGAGGCCGAGGAAACCATTCGCGTGTTCGAGTCCGACGGCATCGTTGCCGACGCGGCGGCGGGCGCCGACTACATCAAGATCCGCACCGACGCGATGTTCAACGATCGCGACGTGCGCGCGCTGGAAGTCCACGAAGGGCTGGTACATGTGGGCACCACGCTTAACGGCCTGAACCAGCCGATCTGCACATTCCTGTCGAAAGGCCCGCCGTCGTCGACGGTAACGCAGGAAGGCCTGGCGATTCTGATGGAAATCATCACCTTCGCCTCTTATCCGAGCCGCCTGCGCAAACTGACTAACCGCACCCGCGCCATTCACATGGTCGAGGAGGGCGCCGATTTCTTGCAGATTTTCGAGTTCTTCCGCGAGCAGGGCTTTGAAATGGCGGAAAGCTACGGCAATGCCAGTCGGGTGTTCCGTGGATCGACGCCGACGGGGCTGCCATTCACCAAAGACTTGTCCTATCTCAAGGGCTTTATCATGGTTTACAACTACATTCAGTTGGCCGTGCGTAAGGGCAAGCTTGAGCAGATCCCGCTGTTGTTCTGCGGCAAGACCACGCTGGAAGACATGCGTACCTTGCGCCAGTTGGTGGATGAAGGATTGGTGGTGGCACCGAAATATCTGCCGGATCAGTTCCGCGATTTGAATGCGTTGTCGGCGTGGATGTGCTTCTCCAACTTCCTCAATCACTTGAGCCTGGACCGGATCGAAGCCGACTACTCCAACATCCTTTGAGCAACTGATATTCCCTGTGGGAGCTGGCTTGCCAGCGATTGCAATCTGTCAGTCAATATTGATGCTGGCTGATCCGCCGCCATCGCTGGCAAGCCAGCTCCCACAGGGTTATTCGTTGTTCCCTGAATCGTTTTGCCAATTTCCTTTGCGAGGTTTCACCGGATGAGAATCCTCGGCATTTTCTGCCTGCTCCTGACCCTCGGCGGTTGCAGCTCGTTATTGTTCTACCCCGAATCGGGCCAGATCTTCACCCCGGAAAAAGCCAAGCTCGAATTCCGCACCGTCACGCTGGTCACCGCCGATGGCCTGAAGCTCAATGCCTGGTGGCTGCCGGCCAAACCCGGTGTCGAGGTCAAGGGCACCGTCCTGCACCTGCACGGCAATGGCGGCAATTTGCCGATGCATCTCGGCGGCAGTTGGTGGTTGCCAAAAAACGGCTATCAGGTGCTGTTGGTGGACTATCGCGGTTATGGCCTGTCCGAGGGCAAGCCGAGTTTGCCGGCGATCTATCAGGACATCGACGCCGCGTTCGCCTGGCTCGACAAGGCGCCGGAAGTCAAAGGCAAACCGCTGGTGCTGCTCGGCCAGAGCCTTGGCGGTTCGATGGCAGTGCATTGGCTGGTGCAACATCCGGAGCGGCAGAAGCAGCTGAAAGCGCTGGTGCTCGACGGCGTACCCGCCAGCTATCGCAGCGTCGGCCAATATGCGCTGAGCACCGCGTGGCTGACCTGGCCATTCCAGGTGCCGCTGTCGTGGCTGGTGCCGGACGGCGACAGCGCAATCAACTCGATGCCGCAGCTCAACGGTGTGCCAAAGCTGATCTTCCACAGTCTCGACGATCCGCTGGTACCGCTTTCCAACGGCATCCGTCTGTATCAAGCTGCGCCGCCACCGCGCGTGCTGCAACTGACTCGCGGCGGCCACGTGCAGACCTTCGGCGACCCGGTGTGGCGCCAGGTGATGCTGCGCTACCTCGATGATCCCGAGCATTTCAACGGCCTGCGCCGTCTCGGCGAAATCCCCAATTACCCGACACCCCCGAATTCTGAAGATGAGAGTCCGCAATGACTGAAGAACGCAACGCCATCCCGCTGATCATCACCGGTATCTGCAGCATCCTCGGCACCGTCGGGGCGCTGTGGTATTACGGCTACCTGCACTTCGCCAAACCCGAGGATGCGCTGCTGCTCAACGAATTCACCATGCTCAAGACTGTGCCGGGCGAAGACTACAAAGTCTCGCTCGACCCGGCGCCGCAAGTGGCGCAGTGCATTGATGGGGTGTTGGTGTTGTTTGATACCGAGCAGAAGGGCCTGACGGGCGTACTGATCAATGCGCAGAAAAAAGCCGTGCGCTGCATGGGCGAAGAGACCCCGCAAAAACTCCAGCCATAAACGCAAAAGATCGCAGCCTTCGGCAGCTCCTACAGGAAACGCATTCCAATGTAGGAGCTGCCGAAGGCTGCGATCTTTTGATCTAAAAAAGCCCCGCGTGACTCAGTCAGGCGGGGCTTTCGCGTTACAGCAGGACGCTTAGTTCGAGCTGACTGCCGAACGCGGCACAACCGGCTGGTTGTCGTTGGAAATGGTCACTTCCACACGACGGTTCATCGCACGACCCGACACGCTGCCGTTCTCGGCAACCGGGTATTCCTTGCCGTAGCCCTGGGCAACGATGCGCGCTGGATCAACGCCCATTTTCACCAGAGCAGTACGCACGGAATTGGCACGACGCTCAGACAGCGTCTGGTTGTGGCTCGCAGTACCGGTGCTGTCGGTGTAACCCTCGACAATCACTTTGCGATCCGGGTTTTCCTGGAGGAACTGCGCCAGTTTGTTGATGTTGACCAGACCGCTGGATTTCAGGTCAGCACGGTCGGTGGCGAACAGTACGTCACCGAAAGTCACCAGCGTACCGCGATCGGTCTGCTTGGCGTTCAGGCTGTCCTGCAGCTGTTTGATCTGCTGATCGCGAGCATCCAGACGTGCCTGGGCACGTTGGGCAGCGGCGTTCTTCAGATTGTTTTCAGCGGTGCGCAGGGCGATGGTCTGCTTGGCCACTTCTACGCGCTGATTGGTCAGGTAAGCCAGTTGGTCAACCTTGGCCGCGTCCTGCTTGTCCAGATAAGCCTTGTCGGCCTTGTCCAGGTAATCACTGGCGTCTTTGGTTTCCAGCGCTGCGACTTTGCTCGCTTGCGGGTTGGCTTGCAGACCAGAGTAGTTGGTGCGCGCGTTTTCCAGATTCGGGTTAGGTGGGGTCGAGCAGGCAGCCAGAGCGACACTTGCGGCCAGAAGAGCGGGGATCATCAGTTGCTTACGCATAATTTTTCGTCCTTTCTATCGATAAAAGTTTCAGCGTTGCGATCGGGATGCGCGCTTACTGCACAGTGCGCTGACTTTCCTGACGCAGTTCCTGAACACCTTTCTGGGAATCCTTGACAGCCTGTTCGGCTTTCATCGCCTGAGCCTTGCGTTCAGCGACGCGAGCGTCCCATTCGGCTTGCTCGGCGAGGGTGCGCGCTTCGTCATACTTCTTGTCGTGCATGGCGATTTCGGCTTGTTTCAGTTTGTCCTGCGCTTGCTTCATTTCGACCGCCGCGAACTCGGTACCGCCAGCGCTGACTGCGCTGTTGACTGCCGATTGGGTCACGGCGTACTGCTCGGTCGGCGGGTTACCGGCGCAACCGGCCAGTACAAAGCTGGTACCGATTGCCAGGGCAGCCAGTTTCAGACCGCGCAGGTGGGTAAACGAGGTTTGGTTTTTCATGGTCTTCAACTCCATTAGGCATCTCCTGAAAACAACTAAATCCATCCTGGTCGAGGAGCCGAAAGCGTCGTATCCAAGCGCGTTTTTGAAACGCTCGTTCCAGGCGTGGTTACAGCTTCCGACCGGAGGCGTTTTTCAAAAGTTCAGAAAAGATGGCCTATCGCCTAAATAATTTTTGACCGAATGGACAAGGCTCTGGGACGGGAACTTTGGCGGGCTGAAGCGGTACGCGCGGGGAGAAATCAGACAATTCCAGATGGAAACATAACCCTGTAGGAGTGAGCCTGCTCGCGATAGCGTCATGTCAGACGACAACAATATTGAATGAAAAACCGCTATCGCGAGCAGGCTCACTCCTACAGTTTGATCTGTGTTGGGTCAGTGTTTTTGCTTGCCGGCAGCGGCCGAGAGGTCATGCAAATGGCGGCGCGACAGCGCGAGAAACCGTGGCGTAGGCCCGACGTCTTCGTACAGCGGATCACCTTCCTCATCCGTCGCCACCACCGTCGAACCCTTCACATACGGCAGGCTCGCTTCAAACTCTTCAAGGGCGGCGCCGATCAGTTCGCCGAGCAGTTCTTCGGCATGCCGTTTAGGGTACATCTCGGCAATCGCTGCCAGTCGCGCAGCCGCTTCAACGTCCAGATGAATCGTGTAGCCAGTGTCAGTCAGGCGACCTTTGGCGTTTTCTTCCCAATGCTGGGCGAGTTCACGAATTTTCATGATGACCTCATTTCGCACCTGCTCATGGCAGGTCTGGGTGAGTGTCCGCCGGGGCCGGCGGCAAGCCGTTGTACGGCTTACTGTTGAGACTAGCTTTCGGCCACAAGGTTTAAAGTCCCTTGGTCGGATGCTTGTAAGAAGCGCCGTAGAGCGGCACTCTCTAGGTCATGCACTCGTTTCTAAGCCGTCCGGATTACTGCTGGGGAATTGCTGATGACCGATATTGATGCACGCTTGCGCGAAGACGTTCACCTGCTCGGAGAGCTGTTGGGCAACACCATTCGAGACCAGTACGGCGAGGCGTTCCTCGACAAGATCGAGCAGATTCGCAAGGGCGCCAAGGCCGATCGCCGTGGCTCGATGGACGCTGAACTGAGCGCCAGCCTCAATCAATTGAGCGAAGACGAACTGCTCCCGGTGGCGCGTGCGTTCAACCAGTTTCTCAATCTGGCGAACATCGCCGAGCAGTACCAGTTGATCCATCGGCGCGAAGAGTCGCAGCCGGCGCCGTTCGAGTCCCGCGTGCTGCCTGAGTTGCTCGCGCGTTTGCGCAACGAAGGCCACAGTGCCGAATCGCTGGCGCGGCAACTGGCGCGACTGGAGATCGAACTGGTGCTGACTGCGCACCCGACCGAAGTCGCACGCCGCACGCTGATCCAGAAGTACGACGCGATCGCCGCGCAACTCGCCGCCCAGGATCATCGCGACCTGACCAGCACCGAACGCGAACAGATTCAAAACACCCTGCAACGCTTGATTGCCGAAGCCTGGCACACCGAAGAAATCCGCCGCACACGACCGACGCCGGTCGATGAAGCCAAATGGGGTTTCGCCGTGATCGAGCATTCGCTGTGGCAGGCGATTCCCAACCATATGCGCAAGGCCGACAAGGCCTTGTTTGAAGCGACCGGCCTGCGCTTGCCGCTCGAAGCTGCGCCGATTCGCTTCGCGTCGTGGATGGGTGGCGACCGTGATGGCAACCCTAACGTCACCGCTGCGGTAACCCGCGAAGTGTTGCTGCTGGCGCGCTGGATGGCCGCCGATTTGTACCTGCGTGATGTCGACCATCTCGCCGCCGAATTGTCGATGCAGCAGGCCAGCGAGGCCCTGAAAGCCAAGGCTGGCGACAGCGCCGAACCGTATCGGGCGGTGCTCAAGCAATTGCGCGAGCGCCTGCGTGCCACACGTAACTGGGCGCACGCCTCACTGGCGGCGAACACCCCGGCGCCGGCCGATGTGCTGCACAACAATCGCGACCTGCTCGATCCGCTGGAGCTGTGTTTCAACTCGCTGCACGAGTGCGGCATGGGCGTGATCGCTGACGGCCCGCTGCTCGATTGCTTGCGCAGGGCGGTGACCTTCGGCCTGTTCCTCGTGCGCCTCGATGTGCGCCAGGATTCGTCTCGACACAGCTCGGCGATGACTGAAATCACCGACTACCTCGGCCTCGGTCGCTACGAAGACTGGGACGAAGAGCAACGCATCACTTTCCTGACCCGCGAGCTGAGCAATCGTCGGCCGTTGCTGCCGGCGCATTTCAAGCCGTCGGCCGACACCGCCGAAGTGCTCAACACCTGCAAGGAAATTGCTGCGGCGCCGGGCGCCTCGCTCGGTTCCTACGTGATCTCGATGGCCGGCGCCGCTTCCGATGTGCTCGCCGTGCAACTATTGCTCAAAGAGTCCGGCGTACTGCGACCGATGCGCGTGGTGCCACTGTTCGAAACCCTCGCCGACCTCGACAACGCCGGGCCAGTGATGGAGCGGTTGTTGTTGCTGCCGGGTTACCGCGCACGGCTGCAAGGCCCGCAGGAAGTGATGATCGGCTACTCCGACTCGGCCAAGGACGCCGGCACCACAGCCGCGGCCTGGGCGCAATATCGCGCGCAGGAGCGCTTGGTGGAAATCTGCCGTGAGCAGCAAGTCGAACTGCTGCTGTTCCACGGTCGCGGCGGCACCGTAGGGCGTGGCGGCGGTCCGGCGCACGCGGCGATTCTGTCGCAGCCACCGGGTTCGGTGGCGGGGCGTTTCCGTACCACCGAGCAGGGAGAAATGATTCGATTCAAATTCGGCCTGCCGGACATTGCCGAGCAAAACCTCAATCTGTATCTGGCGGCGGTGCTTGAAGCGACCTTGCTGCCACCACCGCCACCGACCCCGGAATGGCGCCATCTGATGGATGAATTGGCGGCCGATGGTGTCAGTGCTTACCGTCAGGTGGTGCGGGAAAATCCGCAGTTCGTTGAGTATTTCCGCCAGTCGACACCGGAGCAGGAGTTGGGCCGTTTGCCGCTCGGCAGTCGTCCGGCCAAACGTCGCGCGGGCGGTATCGAGAGTCTGCGAGCAATTCCGTGGATCTTCGGCTGGACGCAAACGCGGCTGATGCTGCCGGCGTGGCTCGGCTGGGAATCGGCGTTGAGCAAAGCGCTGGAACGTGGCGAAGGCGAGTTGCTCGGGCAGATGCGCGAGCAGTGGCCGTTCTTCCGCACGCGTATCGATATGTTGGAAATGGTGCTGGCCAAGGCTGACGCGGATATTGCGCTGTCCTACGATCAGCGTCTGGTCGAGCCGGACCTGCTGCCGTTGGGCGCGCAGTTACGCGACCTATTGTCGCAGGCGTGCGCGGTGGTGCTTGGTCTGACTGGCCAGTCGCAGCTGCTGGCACATAGCCCGGACACCCTCGAATTCATCCGTTTGCGCAACACCTACCTCGACCCGCTGCATCTATTGCAGGCCGAGTTGCTGGCGCGTTCGCGGCAGCAGGAGGTCGAGCAGGGCAGCCCGGTGGAACAGGCGCTGCTGGTGTCTGTGGCGGGGATTGCCGCCGGTTTGCGTAACACCGGCTAAGGTTTCTGTCGTGGCGCGCGGCACCGGTCACAAACGCCGAATGCCGCTTTGCCTGCCCGGCGAAAGTGCCGTCAGGCGACAGTTAATGATGGGGTTGCGACTTGGGTTACCGCGTCGCAAGGTCGCGGGGGGCGTCGGTTTCTCCGACTTTTGGCGTCTTGTGTGGGCGCAGCCTGCTGTGTATCTTGATCAGCCTTTGGCCGTTTGTGCGGCCACGACCCGTATTTTCAGGATTCGTCCCAAGAGGCGAATCCTTTGTTTTGTAAAAGCTTTTTATAAAAAAATTGAGGAGCACATCTAATGCGCGTCATTCTGCTGGGAGCTCCCGGGGCCGGTAAAGGTACTCAGGCTAAGTTCATCACCGAAAAATTCGGCATTCCACAAATTTCCACTGGCGACATGCTGCGTGCAGCGGTCAAGGCCGGTACTCCACTGGGCGTGCAAGCCAAGAGCATCATGGATGCCGGTGGCCTGGTGTCGGATGACCTGATCATCGCACTGGTTCAGGACCGTATCGCTCAGCCAGACTGCGCCAACGGTTTCCTGTTCGACGGCTTCCCGCGCACCATTCCGCAGGCTGAAGCACTGGTCACCGCCGGTGTCGAGCTGGACGCTGTGGTTGAAATCGCTGTTGAAGACGAAGAAATCGTTCAACGCATCGCCGGCCGTCGTGTTCACGAAGCCAGTGGCCGCGTTTACCACATCGTCTACAACCCGCCGAAAATCGCTGGCAAAGACGACATCACCGGCGAAGAGCTGGTACAGCGCAAGGACGACACCGAAGAAACCGTGCGTCATCGCCTGTCGGTCTACCATTCGCAGACCAAGCCGCTGGTGGAGTTCTATCAGAGCCTGTCCGCGAAAAACGCTGGCAAGCCGAAGTACAGCCACATCCCGGGCGTTGGTTCGGTCGATGCGATCACCGCCAAGGTGCTGGCAGCGCTGAGCTGAAAAGTCTGAATCGCAGCATCATCCACGGCCCGCTTGCGGGCCGTAGTTGTTTATACTGACGCACTTTTTCCCACCCCTGTTTTGGAAACATCGATGAGCACCTTGCTGGCCCTGGACACCGCGACTGAAGCTTGCTCCGTTGCCTTGCTGCATGACGGCAAGGTCACGAGCCATTACGAGGTGATCCCGCGCCTGCACGCGCAGAAGCTGTTGCCGATGATTCAGCAACTGCTGGCCGACGCCGGCACTACGTTGCAAGCGGTCGACGCGATCGCGTTCGGTCGTGGGCCGGGCGCGTTTACCGGTGTGCGGATTGCCATTGGTGTAGTGCAGGGGCTGGCATTTGCGCTGGAGCGGCCGGTGTTGCCGGTGTCCAACCTGGCGGTGCTGGCCCAGCGCGCGTTGCGTGAGCATGGCGTGAGCCAGGTCGCGGCGGCCATCGATGCGCGCATGGATGAAGTGTATTGGGGCTGCTACCGCGAGACGGCGGGGGAGATGCGCCTGATGGGCGCCGAAGCGGTGCTGCCGCCGGAAGTGGTCGCGTTGCCGGCGGATGCCAGTGGCGAGTGGTTCGGTGCCGGCACCGGTTGGGGTTATGCCGAGCGCATCGCCGTCCAACTGACGGGCTCCGACGCCGGCATGCTGCCCCACGCCGAAGACCTGCTGACCCTGGCGCGCTTCGCCTGGGAACGCGGCGAATCGATCCCGGCGGACGACGCACAACCGGTTTACCTGCGCGACAAAGTCGCCACCCCCAAAGCTCGATAGTCCATCCGGAAATTCCCTCTGGTGAGGGGTTTTTTGTGGCTAAGGGGTTTTTGCAGTGAGGACATTTTGTGGCGAGGGGATTTATCCCCGATGGGCTGCGAAGCGGCCCCAAAACCTGTTACCCGGTGTATCAGGTACACCGCATCGTACGGATCTACGACTGCTGCGCAGCCGGTCGGGGATAAATCCCCTCACCACAAAAAACTCACCCAAGGCCTCCACCAAGCTTCCCGCCAAAACCCAGTGCGACATTCCGCAAACCCTGCCAATCGTCAGTTTCCACCCTCCGGTTTTAAACCTTTTGCGCTTTATGTGTTCTAGTTATCACTCGGCGATTTGCTAAGTCGGTCAGGTGCCGCTAAATTGCCATCATCGATACCGAGCATGAATTTATGCGTATAGACGGCCTCTCCTCTCAGTCCTATCCCATCAAGCGCAAGCCTCGCAAAGGCAATGTGACCGTGGATGAATCCGTCGACGATATCGACGGTGAGCTGGAATTTCCGACCGAAGAGCAACTGGCCGCCCGAGCTGCCAAAGCCTCTGCGCAACGCCTGAGCAATCTGCCTGCCCGTCAGCAAGACATGATCTACCACCGTGCGATGAAAAAGAGCGTGGCCATGGCCCTCGCCAGCTACCTGAGCACGGCCGGTTTTGTCGATTGGGATGCGGACGTGCTGGGCCTCGATCTGTACATCTGATGGCGCTGCCTTACTACCTCGGTTGCCCGTCCTGGAGCGAAAACGCCTGGCGCGAGTACCTCTATCCGCAAGACGCCAAAACCTCTGACTTCCTCAGCCTGTATTGCCAGGTGTTCAACGCTGTTGAAGGCAACACGACCTTCTACGCCAGCCCGTCGCCCGCCACGGTGCAGCGTTGGGCCGAGGTCATGCCCGCGCACTTTCGGTTCACCGCCAAATTCCCTGGCGATATCAGCCACAGTGGTGACCTGCGCGAACAACTGACCGCCGCCGAGACTTTCCTGCACTTGCTCAAGCCGCTGGGTGAACGCGTGTCGCCGCTGTGGCTGCAACTGTCGAAAAGCTTCACGCCGCATCGGCTGCCGGAACTGGCGGCGTTCATCGATGCGCTGGATTGCCCGCTGGCGGTGGAAGTGCGCCATGAACAGTTCTTCGCCAAAGGCGAGAGCGAACGCCTGCTCAATCGCTTGTTGCTCGACCGTGGCGTCGAGCGCATCTGCCTTGATCCGCGCGCGCTGTTCAGTTGCCTGTCGACCGAGTCTTCGGTGATCCACGCGCAATCGAAAAAGCCCCGCGTGCCGACGCGTCCGGCGGCGTTCACACAATTCCCGCAGGTACGTTTCATCGGCCATCCCGAGCTTGAGGCCAACGACACGTTCCTCGTGCCGTGGGTGGCGAAAATCGCCGAGTGGATCGAAGAGGGGCGCACGCCGTACATCTTCCTGCACACCGCCGACAACTTGCTGGCGGCGAAGCTGGCGCAACGTTTTCATGCACAACTGATGCAACGTTTGCCTGGCTTGCCGTCCCTGCCTGAGCTATACAGAGAACCCGCCGCCGAGCAACTTGGCCTGCTCTGAGGCGGTTTTTTTTGCCCTGGAGTCTGCCGATGGACGCGCAAACCGTTAAAGCCCACGCCTTCAAAGCGCTGCATGAGCGTTCGCAGATTTTCGTCATTCCCAATCCATGGGATGCCGGTTCAGCGAAGATGCTCGCCAGCCTCGGCTATCAAGCCTTGGCAACGACCAGCGCCGGTTATGCGTTTTCCCAAGGCAAGGCCGATGGTGCGTTGAGTCTCGATGAGACCTTGGCCAACGTCCGCGCGATTGTCGCCGCGACCGATTTGCCGGTGGCGGTGGATCTGGAAAACGGTTTTGCCGATGATCCGGCCGAGTCCGCAAAAAGCCTGTTGCGCGCTGCCGAAGCGGGCGCAGTCGGTGGCTCGATCGAAGATGCGACGGGCCGACCGGACGCACCAATCTACTGTTTCGAACACGCGGTGGCGCGCATCGAAGCCGCCGTCGCCGCGGTGCGTACGCTGCCGTTTCCCTTCATCCTCACCGCCCGTGCGGAGAATTATCTGCACGGCAATCCCGACATCAACGACACCATTCGCCGGCTAAAGGCTTTCGCTGACGCGGGCGCCGACGTGCTGTACGCGCCGGGTTTGCGCAATGCCGAAGAAGTGCGGGCGGTGGTGCGCGCGGTGGCGCCGAAACCGGTCAACGTGTTGATGTCTGGCGGTTTGAAACTGACCGTGCAGGAACTGCAGGACATGGGCGTGCGCCGTATCAGCACAGGTTCGGCACTGGCGCTGGCGGCGTTCGGCGAGTTCTTCCGCGCTGCCGAAGAGATTCAGCAATCGGGCACGTTCGGGTTCACCTCGCAGTCGATGCCGTACGCCAAAGCCAATCAGTTCTTCAAGGACTGAGCATGGGGCGATGGATTGCCCTGACGGTGCTGCTGCTCATCGGCGGCGCTGTCGTCAGCGTCTGGCGCGGCTGGCTGGAGGTGCCGCCACAGTGGAATCCGTGGGCACCGCTGGACGTCAAAGCCGCGCCCAACTGGCTGACCGGTTACAAGCTGATGCGTTTGCGCAGCGACCCGCAACTTTGTGCTCAGGCCTTGAGCAGCTCCGATCTGCGCGTCACGCGACAATCCGACAGCCCCGACGCCAAGTGCCCGCTGATCGGCGCTTTGCGCGTGCAGGGCGGTGAGGTGGCGCTGAGCAGCAGTTTCCTCGCCAGTTGTCCGCTGGCAGTCGCCTACGCCATGTTCGAACACCACACCCTGCAACCCGCTGCGCAAGCCGTCTACGGCGAAAACGTCGTGCGTTTAGACCACCTCGGCAGCTTCGCCTGCCGCAATATCTACAACCGCGAGAGCGGCGCACTCAGTCGTCACGCCAGCGCCGATGCGCTGGACATCGCCGGGTTTCGTCTGGCCGACGGCCGCAGCATCAGCGTGCTCAAGGATTGGCCCAAGCAAAACCAGCACGCGCAGTTTCTGCGCCAGGTGCGCGACGGCGCCTGCGAGGCGTTCAGTGTGGTGTTGAGCCCGGATTACAACGCCGCCCATCGCAATCATTTTCATGTCGATGTCGGGCGTTGGAGCGTGTGTCGCTGAGGCTTAAGCGGCGATGCGCAGGTTCTGCAGAACGATCGGGCGTGCCCAGCCGTTATCGAAGTCCAGCGCCTTCTGTTGCTCGACGATTTCTTCCGGCGGGAACGGCGGATAAGGTTTTTGCAGCAGATCGAGGTCGAACTCGGCAATCGGCAGGTACAGCGGTTTCTTCTGCGGCGCGGCACCTGGCTCGGGTACTGGCTGGCCGTTGTTGATCACGATTGGCCGTACCCAGCTGCTGTCGAAATCCTGCTGTTCTTGCTGAGCTTTCAGTTCTTCTGCCGGGAACGGTGGGAAAGGCTTGTCCAGCAGTTCCGTTTCGAACTCGGCGATCGGCAGGAACAATGGCTCCGGCGGGCGCACTTCGGTTTCCACCACATCGCATTCGCGCTGGCTGACGATGTGCGCGTGCAGGTCGCTGCCGATGGTCGGCTCTTCAGTGCTGCTCAGATCAACCGGTGGAAATGTGCCGCAGGCCGGCACCACATCACTCGACTGCTCGGCCATCGCCTGGGCAAAGAAATCCTGCCACAGATGACTGACGCCGCTCAGTGCTTGAGTGTTTTGACGGCTAAAGTCGCCATGGGGCGAGATGTAGCCAATCGATGTGGGAAGAATGCCTGACATTTTTTTCGGTTGACGCTCAGCTCTGGCAAAATGCGCGTTGAATGAGTTATCGGCGGTTTTTGCCGCTCCTTGAATTTTTGAGCGTGTTTTCCATGATTGAGCAACCCGCGGCCTGCCGCATTTATGTTCAGGCCCTCGGCCCGACGTTTGAAGCGCAAGCCGAGCAGTGGGCCGAGCGTCTCGGTCTGCCGCGTGAGGTGGCGGACGGCGAGTTTGCCTTGCAGGTCGGCGAGCAGGGTTTGCAGCTGCAACAGCTGGGCCCGGACGCACCGGGGCCGGTGCGGGTCGACTTTGTTGAGGGCGGCGCGGCGCATCGGCGTTTATACGGTGGCGGCAGCGGGCAGATGATCGCCAAGGCTGTCGGCGTCGCGCAAGGCGTGCGCCCGCGCGTGCTGGATGCCACGGCGGGGCTGGGCAAGGATGCGTTTGTGCTGGCCAGTCTAGGTTGCGAGATGAGCCTGATCGAGCGTCAGCCGTTGATTGGCGCGCTACTTGAGGATGGTCTGGCGCGCGGTGCTGAAGATTTCGAGGTCGCGCCGATCGTGGCGCGGATGAAGCTGCTCAAGGGCAATTCCATCGAGGTCATGCAGAACTGGGAAGGTGAGGCGCCGCAGGTGATCTACCTCGACCCGATGTTTCCGCACCGTGAGAAGACGGCGCTGGTGAAGAAGGAAATGCGCCTGTTCCGGCCGCTGGTGGGCGATGATCCGGATGCGCCGGCGCTGTTGCAGGCGGCTTTGGCCCTGGCGACGCACCGGGTGGTGGTCAAGCGACCGCGCAAGGCGCCGTGCATTGAAGGGCCGAAGCCGAGTCATGCACTGGATGGCAAATCGAGCCGCTACGATATCTACCCGAAGAAAGCGCTCAAGCCTTAAACCGAGTCGCTGCTATCGCGAGCAGGCTCACTCCTACAGTGGATCTATGGTGTACACACATCCACTGTAGGAGTGAGCCTGCTCGCGATAGGGCCAGCCCAAACAGCGCAAAAGCTAGGGTTTGTATGCGCGCATAAACAGCCCCACCACTTCCTCGATATGGCTCTGCGAAGCCTCTTCGCTCAACGGCTCCCCACAGCCATACAACAACCGAAAATTCCCCGCACCTTTGATCAGGCAAAAGAAATGCTCGGCCGCATTACGCGGCAGGTCGATATTCAGCGCGCCCGTCTCATGGATGCGCGTCAGCAGCCGCTCCATCCCCAGCACCATGCGTTGCGGCCCCGCCTCGAAGAAGATCAGCGACAACTTCGGATCCTGACTGCCCAGCGCCATGATCAAACGGTGCAAATTCACCGATTCATCGCTGTTGATCAGGTGATGAAAGCCTCTGGCAATGTTCAGCAACACATTTTCCACGGCGATGCCTTCGGGCAATTCGAAGAACAGCGGCGGTAATTGTTCCTCGCATTTGGCCACCACGGCGGCGGAGAACAGCGTCTCCTTGTCGTTGAAATGGCTGTAAACCGTCAGCTTCGACACGCCGGCCTCGCTGGCGACCGCGTCCATGCTGGTGTTGGCATAACCATGACTCAGAAACAGAGTTTTCGCTGCGTTGAGGATCGCCTGGCGCTTGGCCAGATCCTTGGGGCGGCCCGGGCCGTTTGGAGCTGCAAGATTGTTCGACATTCTTCGCTTTTATTACTGGACTGGTGAGTTTGCTATTAATAACATACCGGCCAGTATAATTATTCCAAGCACCATTAGCGAAAGGTCCGTCACCATGTTCCGTCATGCACTGCATTTCACGTGGCCATTTGCATTGCCAGTGAGTCTGGCGTTGTTATTGTCCGCATGCGGTCAGGATGAGGCGACGCAAGTCACCGTGCGACCGGCCATGGTGGTGCAGCCAGAGCCTTCGGCGCAGGCGATGGAAAGTTATCCGGGCGAGGTGCGCGCCCGCTACGAGCCTGATCTGGCGTTCCGCATCGGCGGCAAAGTCAGCCGACGACTGGTCGATGAAGGTCAGCGCGTGAAGGCTGACCAAGCGCTCGCCGAACTCGATCCGCAGGACGTGCGCCTGCAACTCGAAGCCACCCGCGCACAGGTCGCTGCCGCCGAAGCCAATCTCAATCTGGTGCGCGCCGAGCGCGATCGCTACAAGACCCTGATGGACCGGCAGATGGTCAGCCGTTCGGCCTACGACAATGCCGAAAACCTTTACCGTTCCGGTGAAGCCCGCCTTAAACAAATCAAAGCTGAATTCAACGTTTCGACCAATCAGGCCAGTTACGCGGTGCTGCGTGCGCCGCAGGATGGCGTGGTGGCCAAACGTTCGGTGGAAGTCGGGCAAGTGGTGGCCGCCGGGCAAACCGTGTTCACCCTCGCCACTGATGGCGAACGTGAAGTGCTGATCAGCCTGCCGGAGCAGAGCTTCGGCCGTTTCAAGGTCGGTCAGCCGGTCACCGTCGAGCTGTGGACGCAGCAGAATCAGCGCTTCGCCGGGCAGATCCGTGAACTGTCGCCCGCCGCCGATCCACGCTCGCGCACCTTCGCCGCACGCATCTCTTTCACCAGTGGCAAAGTCCCGGCGGAGTTGGGCCAGAGCGCTCGCGTGTTCGTGCAATCGGCCGATGCCGTGTCGCTGTCGGTGCCGCTTTCGGCACTCACCGCTGAAAACGGCGCGACGTACGTCTGGGTCGTCAACGGCAACAACACGGTGAAGAAAACCCCGGTGCGCATCGGCCCATTCGGCGAAAAAACCGTGCCAGTGCTGGAAGGCCTGAACGCCAGCGACTGGGTAGTGGCGGCTGGCGTGCATGTATTGCTCGAAGGGCAGCAGGTGCGTCCGGTGGATCGCTCCAACCGTGTGGTCAATCTGGCGGACAAGGAGTAAGCCCCGATGCGCTTCAACCTTTCCGAATGGGCGCTGCGTAATCGCCAGATCGTACTGTTCCTGATGCTTTTGCTGGCCATTGTCGGCGCGTTGTCCTACACCAAACTCGGCCAGAGTGAAGACCCACCGTTCACCTTCAAGGCCATGGTCATCCAGACTCGCTGGCCGGGCGCGACGGCTCAGGAAGTCTCGCGCCAGGTCACCGAACGCATCGAAAAGAAACTGATGGAAACCGGCGAGTACGAGCGCATCGTCTCGTTTTCACGTCCCGGTGAATCGCAGGTGATGTTTATCGCCCGCGACTCGATGCATTCCAAGGAAATTCCCGACCTCTGGTACCAAGTGCGCAAGAAGGTCAGCGATATCCGCCAGACCTTGCCGCCGGACATTCAGGGGCCGTTCTTCAACGATGAATTCGGCACCACGTTCGGCAATATCTATGCGCTGACCGGCGATGGTTTCGATTACGCAGTGCTCAAGGATTACGCCGATCGCATCCAGATCCAGCTGCAACGGGTCAAGGACGTCGGCAAGGTCGAACTGCTCGGTTTGCAGGACGAAAAAATCTGGGTCGAACTGTCCAACGTCAAACTGGCAACCCTCGGATTACCACTGGCGGCGGTGCAACAGGCGCTGCAAGAACAGAACGCCGTGTCGACCGCCGGGTTCTTTGAAACTGGTAGCGAGCGATTGCAGCTACGGGTCTCGGGGAATTTTCAGACAGTCGATGAGATAAGAAACTTCCCGATCCGCGTCGGTGATCGTACGTTCCGCATCTCCGATGTCGCTGATGTGCGGCGCGGTTTCAATGATCCTCCGGCACCGCGCATGCGCTTCATGGGCGAAGACGCGCTGGGTCTGGCGGTCGCGATGAAGGATGGCGGCGATATTCTCGTGCTCGGTAAAGCGCTGGAAGTCGAGTTCTCGCGCATCCAGAAAAACCTGCCGGCCGGCATGCAGTTGCGCAAGGTCTCCGATCAGCCGGCAGCAGTGAAAACCGGGGTTGGCGAGTTCGTCCAGGTGTTGGTCGAAGCGCTGGCGATCGTGTTGCTGGTGAGCTTCTTCTCCCTCGGCGTGCGCACCGGGATGGTCGTCGCGCTGACCATTCCGCTGGTGCTGGCGATGACCTTTGCCTGCATGTATTACCTGGGCATCGGCCTGCACAAGATTTCCCTCGGCGCGCTGGTGCTGGCGCTGGGTCTGTTGGTGGACGACGCGATCATTGCTGTGGAAATGATGGCGATCAAAATGGAGCAGGGCTTCGATCGCATCCGCGCCGCGAGTTACGCCTGGACCAGCACGGCGTTCCCGATGCTCACCGGTACGTTGATCACCGCTGCCGGTTTCTTGCCGATTGCCACCGCGCAATCGGGCACTGGCGAATACACGCGCTCGATCTTTCAGGTGGTGACCATTGCGCTGCTCGCGTCATGGGTGGCGGCGGTGGTGTTTGTGCCGTATCTGGGGGAAAAGCTCCTGCCGGATCTGGCGAAAATTCACGCGGCCAAACATGGCTCCGGCGATGGTCAACCCGATCCGTATGGCACGCCGTTTTATCAGCGGGTTCGGCGTCTGGTCGAGTGGTGTGTGGTTCACCGCAAGACTGTGATTGTGTTGACGGTAGGACTGTTTATCGCCTCGGTGATGTTGTTCCGCTTCGTGCCGCAGCAGTTCTTCCCGGCCTCCAACCGGCTGGAGCTGATGGTTGATCTGAAGTTGGCCGAAGGTGCCTCGCTGGCCAATACCGCCGCAGAGGTCAAACGACTGGAAGCGATGCTCAAGGAACACGCCGGCATCGACAACTATGTGGCCTATATCGGCACCGGTTCGCCGCGTTTCTACTTGCCGCTGGATCAGCAATTACCGGCCGTAAGCTTTGCGCAGTTTGTGGTGTTGGCCAAGACCATCGAAGAGCGTGAGGCGCTGCGCAGCTGGTTGATCGCGACGCTTGATGAACAATTCCCGGCCATGCGCTCACGGGTTACGCGCCTGGAAAACGGCCCGCCGGTAGGTTATCCGGTGCAGTTCCGGGTGACCGGTGAACACATCGAAGAAGTCCGCGCGCTGGCGCGAAAAGTTGCGGCGAGGGTTCGCGAGAATCCGCATGTGGTCAATGTGCATCTGGATTGGGAAGAGCCGAGCAAAGTCGTGTACCTGAACATCGATCAGGACCGCGCGCGGGCGCTGGGCGTGAGCACGGCCAATCTGGCGAAATTCCTGCAGAGTTCGTTGACCGGGTCGAGTGTCAGTCAGTATCGCGAAGACAATGAGTTGATCGAGATTCTGCTGCGCGGCACGGTGCATGAGCGTACTGAGTTGTCGCTGTTACCGAGTCTGGCGGTACCGACGGATAACGGTCGCAGCGTGGCTTTATCGCAGATTGCGACGCTGGAGTACGGTTTCGAAGAGGGGATTATCTGGAGCCGCAATCGTCTGCCGACGGTGACGGTGCGGGCGGATATTTATGGCAAGGAGCAGCCGGCGACGCTGGTGAAGCAGATCATGCCGACGCTGGACCCGGTGCGGGCTGAATTGCCTGACGGCTATTTGCTGGAGGTCGGTGGCACGGTGGAGGATTCCGAGCGTGGGCAGAAGTCGGTGAATGCCGGGGTGCCGATGTTCATCGTCGTGGTGCTGACATTGCTGATGGTGCAGTTGCGCAGTTTTTCGCGCACGGCGATGGTGTTTTTGACGGCGCCGCTGGGGTTGATCGGGGTGGTGTTGTTTTTGCTGGTGTTCCGTCAGCCGTTCGGGTTTGTGGCGATGTTGGGGACGATTGCGTTGTCCGGGATGATCATGCGCAATTCGGTGATTCTGGTGGATCAGATCGAGCAGGATATTGCCTCGGGACTGAGGCCTTGGCAGGCGATTATCGAGGCGACGGTGCGGCGGTTTCGGCCGATTGTGTTGACGGCGCTGGCGGCGGTGCTGGCGATGATTCCGTTGTCGCGCAGTGTGTTTTTCGGGCCGATGGCGGTGGCGATCATGGGCGGGTTGATTGTTGCTACGGCTTTGACGCTGTTGTTTTTGCCGGCGTTGTATGCGGCTTGGTTCAGGGTTCGGCGGGAATCCGTTTGAGCTTGGCGGCCTTTGGGCCGACCATGCTCTGGGTGTTCTTTGTGAATATCCGTTTCTGCGGGGGTTGCCGCTGGCGGTTTCGCTTTTACAGCGAGTCCCTTTGGCAAACGCCCCAAAGGAACCAAAGGTCTGTGCCCTGACGTCCGGCCCTCGCTAAGGCTCGGGTTCCTTCGCTCCGGGTTCATCCGGGGGCATCGTCTACGGTTTGCTGCGCTGCACCTCCCTCGATGCTTTCCCCGTATGAATCCCTCCTCTCAGCCTCCCGACGGGCTCCAAGATCAAAAGCAGGCGAGCTGACACTCGGCCTGATTGTGGGTGCGGGTTCGCCACGATTCCATGTAGGAGCTGCCGAAGGCTGCGATCTTTTGATCTTGCTTTTGCAGGAGCCGAGCTTGCTCGCGAAGGCGGCCTGACAGCCAACTTGTTTCTGCCCGGATGTACACGATCCAATTGTAGGAGTGAGCCTGCTCGCGATGACGGCCTGACAGCCAACCATGCTCTGTCTGATTCAACACCATCCAACTGCGGGAGCGGGCTTGCTAGCGATGACGGCCTGACAGACGACCAATCTCAGCCTGAATTGACTCTACTTCCTTCCTACATCTTTTTCAGAAACCTCTGATATTGAGCCTGTCGCCCTCGGGTGTTGTACTCCAGCATCTGTTTTCAGCAGCCTCGAGTCCTCGCTTTCATGAAAACCCCGCCAGTCTTCAAAGGCCGATCCGATCCCGTGTTCAACCTTCTGCTGCGCTCGCCGCACAAGCAGCGTCTGGCGGATTATCTGGCGTTGCTCAAGCCGCTGGATGATCAGGGCCGCTATCTGCCTTTCGAGGCGTTGCGTTATCGCTGGGCGTCCGGGTTGGATGTGAATGTGTGCTGGGCGTTGGTCAAGAAGGCGCGGGTGGCGCAGTACGTCAATCTGTTGCCGCTTGGCGAGCCGGTGCAGTGGGGCAAATATGTGCTGACGCCGCTGGCGCAGATCACGCTGTTGTTGGTGGATCGGCAGACGACTTCTGCCGCTCTGGATTACATGACCCGTCAGATCGGAGAGCAGGCGCATTGCAGTTATTTGCTTAATGATTTGATTGAGGATGAGGCCATCGCCAGTAGTCAGTTGGAGGGCGCCGCGACTACTACGCGTGTGGCCAAGGACATGCTCAGGCACCGGTGTCAGCCGCGTACGCCGGATGAGCGGATGGTGATGGGCAATTACAGGATGATGAATTTTGCGTGGGAAAAACGCTTTGAAGCCATGAGTGTGGATTTGATCGCAGCGATGCATCGGGTGGGTGTGGAGGGGATTGCTGACGAGCAATATTCTCCGGGTGTTTTCAGGAAGAATGATGAGGTGGTCGTTCAGGACGGGGCGGGTAATACGGTGCATCGTCCTCCGCCTGCTGCCGGGCTGGTTTTGCGGCTGGAGAGGTTGTCGGACTGGATCAATTTGCCTGAGGGATCACCTCAGGAGAAGGGGGATGTGCATCCGCTGATCAAGGCGATCACACTGCATTTTGCCTTGGGCTACGAGCATCCTTTTCGCGACGGTAACGGGCGGGTCGCGCGGGCGTTGTTTTACTGGTTCATGTTCAAGAATGAATTTGCGGCGTTTCGCTACATTGCGATCAGTTTGCTGCTGCGCAATGCGCCGGTGAAGTATGGGCGGTCTTATTTGCATAGCGAAGCGGATGAGCTGGATCTGACGTACTTCATCGAGTTTCAGTTTTCGGTGATTCAGCGAGCGGTGAGTCGGTTCACGGACGTGTACCGCAAGAGCGTGGTCTACAAGACCCATGCAGCCTGACAGAAAACCCTGTAGGAGCTGCCGAAGGCTGCGATCTTTTGATCTGTCTTTGATACAGATACTCAAGATCAAAAGATCGCAGCCTGCGGCAGCTCCTACAGGTGACGTTACAACGTGCCGAAGACTTTCTTCGCCAGACTCGTCGCCGCAGCGGCCGGGTTCTGGCGGATGGTTTCTTCCTGTTTGCCGATCATTTCGAACAAGCCATTCAGCGCCTGCTCGGTCACGTAGTTTTCGACGTTCGCGCTCTTCGCATCGACCACACCGAACGCTGCGGCCTGGCCGGCGAACGAGTTGTACTTCTGCGCCACGCCAACCTTGTCGGTCGCTTGCTTGACGATTGGCAGGAACTTGGCGCGGATTTGTTCGCGGCTGGATTTGTCGAGGTATTGCGTGGCCGAATCCTGGCCGCCGCTGAGGATGCCTTTCGCGTCGGCGACGCTCATTTTCTTCACGGCGTCGACGAGGATTGGCTGGGCCTGGGTCACCGCGCTTTCCGCCGCTTTGTTCATCGCGGTTTCGAGTTCTTCAACCTGGGCGCCCATGCCGAAGGCTTTCATTTTGCTGGCAGCTTTGCCGAGTTTGCCCGGCAGTTCGATTTTCACCTCCGGGTTGTTGCTGAAGCCGCCCGGGGTGCCGAGTTGTTTGACGGCGATTTGCGCGCCTTGAGTCAAGGCATCCTTGAGGCCTCCGGTGGCGTCTTTTTGCGACAGGTCACTGAGCGACAGGGCCATGGCGTTGGCGCAAATCATCAAGCCCGCGCAGAGGCCGGCGAAGCGAAGGGTAGGGCGGAGCATGGCGGCTTCCTTGTACGTTAAAAGCGATTAGCGAATGGCGTCGACGCGGATTTTCAGCGGCTGCGGATCGTTGCCGTCGAGTTGTACGGCGTGGTTTTCGGTGGTGATAAACATCAGCTCACCGTTGACTTCAATGCGCGCGCTGACCGAATAACGATGGCCGGGTTTGACCTGCGCCGGATCGTAGCTCAAGTGGAAGGGCAGTGGCACCTGGCCTTTGACCGGGCCTTTTTGCTCGTCCAGCACTACTGCTGGCGCATCGGCCAGTGAGACGTCTTGCAAGCTGACGCTGAGGGTTGCGCTCGGTGGCAGGGCGATGCGCTGCAGGTAGAACACTTCACCGTCGAGGCCGACCTTGCCGGCAGGTGTGGTCGATTGGCAGGCGCTCAACAGCGTGGCAGCGGCGAGCAGGGTGAGTTTTTTCATTGGAGCCTCTAATGCTTTGCGCCGGAAGAATCCCG
The DNA here is from genome assembly GCF_051913165.1 of Pseudomonas sp. SM4. Classification (NCBI taxonomy): domain Bacteria; kingdom Pseudomonadati; phylum Pseudomonadota; class Gammaproteobacteria; order Pseudomonadales; family Pseudomonadaceae; genus Pseudomonas; species Pseudomonas sp. SM4. Next base: position 480,727 of record NZ_JBODOE010000001.1, read on the forward strand.
GCGTTAAAGGGAAATCTAGTGGATTTTGCCATCAGCGTCAGTGAACAAACGTAACGGTTTCTCCAGCCACTGCGAGATTTTCTGCAGTAACCGCGAGCGCAGGTTTTGCGAATCCGGCGCCAGTTCAACGTGCCGGGGCGTCACCTCAATGGATTGGTGGTAGCGATTTTCAATGCCGCTCAATGTATAGCGTTTACCGGGTATGACGCTTTGCGGGTCATATTGCAGATAGAACGAAGTGGCCGTTTGTTCGTCGTGAGTGACGCGGGCAAGTTCTGTTGCGAGGGCAGTATCGTGCAAGCTGATTGAGACCGCTTCGTGCGCAGAGATCGAGCGAGCCTCCTGCACTTCGACGTAGAGAAAACCGATCGGGCTCAGGTGTAGCGTTTGACGGTGCGGAGCCTTGTTGACGATCACAAAGTAGTCCTGTTCAACCAGCAAGGGGCGTTGGTTATGGAACATCTGGATATTGATTTGATACTTAACGCCAACCTCGCTGTAGTGATGCGGGAAAGAGAACTTCCAGTCGACATCGAAGACTGAAGAGTGTCGCCAGTCTTTGATGGTAATCGGAGAAGTTAAAGTAATGGCTTTGACGCTGACCACCGTTTCATTTTCGCCGCCAGCGGGCGCGCGGAAATCGGTGGGCAGACGGAAGTCGACGGTGACGATGGGAGTTTGGTCGTGTAACAGGCTCATCTCGATATCCTTATCGCGATTATTAAAGTGAGCCTATTTATTCACGAATCAACTAACGGGAGAACCCGGCCGGCGCTCCGTTAGTTATCAGCAAGTTTCAGCCTTCGGCAGTGACTGCCGTTTCAGCCGCATCTTCACTGCGATGCAAAGCAACCTGGCGAATCGACAAACGAATATCCGCCGGCAACACACGTTTGGCCGCACCTTCGGCCAATTCACCGAGCAGTTCGTGGTAGCTGAGCTTGCCGGCCTCGTCGCGACGCAGCACGTCGAGGTCGAGCAGGGTCTGGATGAAGTGACGGAACAAGCTCTTGTCGAAAAACTCCGGGGCGTTGAGGCCATGGAGGATCGACAGGCGCTGGGCCATGACCGTGCAGAGGTCTTCCAGCTCTTCGGCGCTGATACTGTTCTGACCGCTGTTGAGCAGCAAGGACACGGTCATGTAGAAACGCTGCAAGGTCTGGGCGATGCTTTTCGACAGCAGTGTCAGCAACACAAAATGCCGCGAACTCGGTGCCGGACGCAGGTACACATCCTTCTCGAAACGCAGCAAACCTTGCTCGACGAACGCCTCCAGCCATTGATCGACCACACCGTCGAGTTCGTCCAGCGTCCAGCGAATGAACAGCTCCGACTGCAAGTACGGGTACAGCGCGCGGGTGTAGCGCAGGATCTGTTCGCGGCTCATGCGCGACGCACTCTGAAAGAAGCTCGCCAGCAGCGCCGGCAGGGCGAAGATGTGCAGCACGTTGTTGCGGTAGTAAGTCATCAGGACGGCGTTCTGCTCGTCCAGATAGAGAATCTTGCCCAGCGCATCGTTCTGCTCGGCGAGCAGGTCCATGTCTTTTACATGCTCGATCAACGCGCGGCCGTCGCCTTCCGGCAGCGTGGTGTGCGGCGAATACGGGACTTTGCGCAGCAGCGCCAGATACAGATCCAGCACTCGCGCCATGGCGCGATCATCGAGCGCCAGACGCGTAGTCGACAGTAGCGCCAGCGCTACCAGATTGACCGGGTTGATCGCCGCCGCTTCGTTCAAATGCTGCGCGACTTTCTCACCGAGGCGGTTGGTGGTTTCGTTGAGCCACGCCGGTTTGTACTGCGGGCCGAATTCCTGTTGGCGCCAATCCGGTTGCTCGGCGTCGAGGAATTCCGCCAGCTTGATCGGCTCGCCGAAGTTCACCGCGACCTGACCGAAACGCTGCTTGAGCGCGCCAATGACTTTGAAAATATCGAAGATCGATTCTTTCTTCTTGCTCGCCCCGCGCAATTCGCCGAGGTAGGTGCGACCTTCCAGCACGCGCTCGTAACCGATGTACACCGGTACAAACACGATAGGCATGCGCGACGAACGCAGGAAGCTGCGCAGGGTGATCGCGAGCATGCCGGTTTTCGGTTGCAGCATGCGCCCGGTGCGCGAGCGGCCGCCCTCGACGAAGTACTCGACCGGGAAGCCTTTGGTGAACAGGGTGTGCAGGTATTCGTTGAACACCGAGGTGTACAGCGGATTGCCCTTGAAGGTGCGGCGCATGAAAAACGCGCCGCCGCGCCGCAGCAGGCTGCCGATTACCGGCATGTTCAAGTTGATCCCGGCGGCGATGTGCGGCGGGGTCAGGCCATTGCGGAACAGCAAATACGAGAGCAGCAGGTAATCGATGTGGCTGCGGTGGCACGGCACGTAGATCACTTCGTGACCCTGGGCGACCTTCTGCACGCCTTCGATGTGGTTGACCTTGATGCCGTCGTAAATCTTGTTCCAGAACCAGCTCAGTACCACCTCCAGAAAGCGGATCGCGGTGTAGGTGTAATCCGAGGCGATCTCGTTGCCGTAGCGCAGGGCCTGGGCCTTGGCTTTCTCCGGGGAGATGTTCTCGCGCTCGGCTTCGTCGAGGATCGCTTGTTTGACCAGTGGCTGGTTGAGCAGACCTTTGACCAGGTTACGGCGGTGGGAAATGTCCGGGCCGATCACTGCTGCTTTGAGGTTGCGGAAGTGCACGCGCAGGATCCGCTGGGCCATGCGCACAGTGCGTTCGTGACCCTTGTTGTGCTCGATCAGCTCGCGCAGGTGAATCGGTGCGGAGAATTGCACGCGGGTTTTGCGGCCGAGGACGATGATGCTCAGCAGCCGACGCAGACGTCCGGTAACTGCCCAGCTGTCGGCGAACAGCAACTTCCACGGACTGTTTTCGCTGTCCGGCGACTGACCCCAGAACACGCTGACCGGAATGATCTGTGCGTCTTCAGCAGCGTTCTGCGTGAGCGCACTAACCAGTCGGGTCAGGGTCGGCGGCGCACCGCGCTTGTCCTGACGACCGAGCCAGTCGGGATCCGGCGTCAGGTAGAAAAACGCCGCCGGTTCAATCAGCGAACCCACCGACACCGGCAGCACCGGACGCGGCAGGCCGGCCTTGGTGCACTCGGTGTCGACCACCGCCAGATCGGTCAGCGAAGGGTTTTGCAGGACGTAGAACACCGGACGACTGCGGTCGAGGTTGAGGGTGAACGACGACTGGTTGATCGTCTCCGAGCGAACCCAGAGGTACAACAGTCGGCGCAAGGTGCCAAACACAAGACGACGGAACGGGGAGCGGGTCATACGGCTTCTGCGTGAGTGGATAAAACCGAGCGTTTGCTCGGGCGGTCGATAGTGTGCCGTATTGGACGAAAATCGGCAAAAAAGCGGCGAAGTAATCTCCTGTTGAGACTTTTCGCGCCTGTCATATACTCGGCGGTCTGTCGCCGGGGCCCTTTTATGGACGTCGGACGCAGGTTGATGTTCCGCAAAGGCTTTCCTGCGAAAAGCCTGTTCAATAATAAAAAAGGAGTATGAACAGATGGCAACCCGTGAAACCGGCAACGTGAAGTGGTTCAACGACGCCAAGGGCTACGGCTTTATCCAGCGCGAAGACGGGGTGGACGTGTTCGTGCACTACCGCGCGATCCGCGGCGAAGGGCACCGGTCGCTGACTGAAGGTCAGCAGGTCGAGTACGCGGTGATTACTGGCGAGAAGGGTTTGCAGGCTGAGGATGTTGTAGGCCTGTAACCTTGAAGATCAAAAGATCGCAGCCTTCGGCAGCTCCTACAGGTGTACACATGACCCTGTAGGAGCTGCCGAAGGCTGCGATCTTTTGTGTTTAAGCGGTTTTCCAGGTGATTTCTTCTTCACCGTCTTCGCTGATGCGCATCCAGCGATCTGCCGTCTCTTCACCTTCTTCCTCGACCCATGTGCCCGGCGCGCAACGCACTTCGACGTTCAGCGCGGCAAACGCTGCACGTGCGCAGGCGATGTCGTCGTCCCATGGGGTCTGGTCGCTTTCCAGGTACAGGCTGTTCCACTTGCCCACGGCTTTCGGCAGCCAGGTCACCGGCACATTGCCGGCCTTGCACTTGTAGGTCTGACCTTTCTGAACCCAGTCGGTGCATGGGCCCAATGCGGCGCCCAGCCAAGCGGAAATGGCCTTGTGGTCGACGTCGGCGTCTTTCAGGTAAATCTCGATATCCGGTTGGCGCATGGATGTCCTCACTGCGGGTCTGAAAAATCCACTCGCGGATTTAGCCGGCCCCGGGCACTCGCCCGAGGCCAAAAGTTTATTGAAGAACGAAATAATCGTAGCGCATCGACACGGTGGTCTCGAACGGCTCGGCCTGTTCGATCACCGCCGCGCGACGCTCGGTACTGGCGCGCCAGCCGTGGGGTGTCATCGCCAACAGGTTGGCGCGATCCTCGGGCTTGTTCAGGGTCAGTTTGAATTCCAGGGTTTCACTGTGCGCCAGCGCCATGCCTTCCGGCACGAGGGCCAGATGCTTGTCGTCGGTGTACTCGCGCACTTCGTCGTACAGGCGTTCGCGCAGTTCCATCAGATGGCCGCTGGTCGGGCCGACTTTCATCAGACCGCCGCCGACGCTGAGCAATCGCTTGGCTTCTTCCCAATCCAGCGGGCTGAAAACGCTGGCGAGAAACTGGCAACTGCCCGACGCCAACGGCACACGGGCCATGCTGGCGATCAACCAGCTAATCGCCGGGTTACGTTTGCACGCGCGTTTGACCGCTTCACGGGAGATGTCCAGCGCGTAGCCATCGGCGTTCGGCAAGGCCTCGGCGATTTGCGCGGTGTAATAACCCTCGCCACAACCGATGTCGACCCAGCGCCCCGGCGCATAACTCGCCGCCAGCTCGGCCAGGCGCTTGGCCACCGGCGCGTAATGGCCGGCGTTCAAAAAGTCGCGGCGCGCCTCGACCATGGCCTGGTTGTCGCCAGGGTCGCGGCTGTTTTTGTGCTGCACCGGCAGCAGGTTCAGGTAACCCTGCCGCGCACGGTCGAAGCGGTGGCCGGCGGGGCAGACCACGCCGTTATCCACCGCATTCAGCGGCTCACTGCAGATCGGGCAAGCAAGCATCAGGCGAGCAACTTGATCAGGGTCTGGTAGTAGATCTCGGTCAGTACGTCGAGATCTGCCGCCAATACGCGCTCGTTGACTTGGTGAATGGTCGCGTTGACCGGGCCCAGTTCAACCACTTGTGTGCCCATGGTCGCGATGAAACGGCCATCGGAAGTCCCGCCGCTGGTCGACGCTTTGGTCTCGCGGCCGGTGATGTCCTTGATGCTCGCCGACACCGCGTCGAGCAGCGCGCCCGGTTCGGTAAGGAACGGCAGGCCGGACAGCGCCCAGTCGATGTGCCAGTCCAGATCGTGTTTGTCGAGGATGTCGGCCACGCGTTTCTGCAGGCCTTCGACGGTCGATTCGGTGGAGAAACGGAAGTTGAATACCGCCACCAGATCGCCCGGAATCACGTTGGTCGCGCCGGTGCCGGAGTTGACGTTGGAGATCTGGAAACTGGTCGGCGGGAAGAAATCGTTGCCGTGATCCCAATGCTCGGCGGCCAGTTCGGCCAGCGCTGGAGCGGCGAGGTGGATCGGGTTCTTCGCCAGATGCGGATAGGCCACATGACCCTGGATGCCTTTGACGGTGAGCTTGGCACCGAGCGAGCCGCGACGGCCGTTTTTCACCACGTCGCCGACCAGCGCGGTGCTCGACGGTTCGCCGACGATGCACCAGTCCAGACGCTCGTTACGCGCGGCCAAACGCTCGACCACCGCTTTAGTGCCGTGGTGCGCCGGGCCTTCTTCATCGCTGGTGATCAGAAACGCGACTTTACCCTTGTGATTCGGGTAGTCGGCGACAAAACGCTCGGCGGCGACGGTCATCGACGCCAGGCTGCCTTTCATGTCTGCCGCGCCACGGCCGCAGAGCATGCCGTGTTCATCGATCAGGGCGTTGAACGGGTCGATCTGCCACGCGGTGACCGGGCCGGTCGGCACCACGTCGGTGTGGCCGGCAAAGCACAGCACCGGGCCGTCGTTGGTGCCGTGGGTGGCCCAGAAGTTATCCACATCTTCGATGCGCATCGGCTCGAGGCTGAAACCGGCATCGCCCAGGCGCTGCATCATCTGCTTCTGGCAATCGGCGTCGACCGGCGTCACGGACGGACGGCGGATCAGGTCGATGGCGAGTTGAAGGGTCGGCGAAAGGTCGGCGTGGGCCGTCATGTAATAACTCCGGGGTGCGCACGGTAAACCTGTAGGAGCTGCCGCAGGCTGCGATCTTTTGATTTTGTTTCTTGAAATCAACAGCGAGATCAAAAGATCGCAGCCTGCGGCAGCTCCTACCGAGTTTGTTGGCATTGAAAAAGGCGACCATTCTAATGCAAAACGGCGACCCGAAGGCCGCCGTTTGACGTTATGCAACAACCAATCAAGCGGCGGCAGGCTCAGGTTTGGCCGCAGGTTTCGGCAGCGACGACAGGAACGCCATGATCAGCGCCGCCAGATACGGCAGCGATTGCACCAGCAGCATCACCACCCAGAAACGCATGTCGTTGCTCGGGATGCCGTTGACCAGATAGATCCCCAGCGCCGCGCCCCACAACAGCAGCATGATGAACAGCTCTTCACGCGCTTCGGAAATCGCCACCCAGAAACCATGGTTGTCGGCGTTTTTCGGTGTGCGGAAGAACGGAATGCTGGTGGTGAAGAAGCCGTACAGCACCGCTTTGGCGATGGTGTGCGACAACGCCAGCCCGGCCAATGCCGCGCAGAAGGCATCTTTCAGGTTCACGCCGACGGCGCGACGGTAGAGGAAGATTATCTTGCCGACCTTGAACACGAACAGCGCCAACGGCGGGATTGCGAAGATCAGCAGCGGCGGATCGACCCGCTGCGGCACGATGATCATCGCCGCCGACCACAACAGCGCGCCGACGGTGAAGAAGATGTTCATCCCGTCCGCGACCCACGGCAACCAGCCCGCGAGGAAGTGGTAACGCTGGCCGCGCGTCAGTTCGGTGTCCTTGCCGCGCAGCAGGCTGCGGGTGTGGCGCTTGATGATCTGAATCGCACCGTAAGCCCAGCGGAAGCGCTGCTTTTTGAAGTCGATAAACGTATCCGGCATCAGACCCTTGCCGTAGCTGTCGTGGTAATACGCCGCCGACAGGCCTTTTTCGAACACGCGCAGACCGAGTTCGGCGTCTTCACAGATGCACCAGTCAGCCCAACCCAATTCTTCCAGAACCGAACGACGGGTCATGGTCATGGTGCCGTGCTGAATGATCGCGTCACGGTCGTTACGGGTGACCATGCCGATGTGGAAGAAGCCTTTGTATTCCGCGTAGCAGAGCTTCTTGAAGGTGCTTTCGTTCTGGTCGCGATAATCCTGCGGCGACTGCACCACGGCGATTTTCGGGTCGGCGAAGTGCGGCACCATGTGCTTCAGCCATTTCGGGTGCACGCAGTAATCGGAGTCGATCACGGCGATCACTTCGGCGTCTTTGGCGGTGTGCGGAATCAGGTAGTTCAGCGCGCCGCCCTTGAAACCGGCCAGGGGCGAGACGTGGAAGAACTTGAAGCGCGGGCCGAGGGTTGCGCAGTAGTCACGCACCGGTTCCCACACAGCCGGGTCCTTGGTGTTGTTGTCGATGATCAGGACTTCATAGTCCGGATAATCGAGTGCGGCGAGGGCGTCGAGGGTCTGTTTGACCATCTCCGGCGGCTCGTTGTAGCACGGCACATGAATCGAGACTTTCGGGCGGTAGTTGGAGTCGCCCTCGACCGGCAGGAATTCGCGCCGGCGTTTGTGAATCCACACCGCTTCGGCCAGTTCATGCGCTTCGGTGAGCAACACAATGAACACCCCGAGCGCGCCGAGCGCCAAGAGGAAGCCGACCGTCAAACTGAACCACGTGCTGTATTGCAGGCTGTAGTCGTAGCCGATCCACACCAGCACCGAACCGCAAAGGAAGGCGATAAAGGTCAGAAAGATCCGCCCACGCTGACGCAGGGCCGAGCCGTCGATCATCAGCAAAGTCAGCGACAACAGCGCCAGCACCACCGAACCGATCGCCAGCACGCGCCATTGCGGAATCGCCACGACCGGGCCTTCGAAGTTGAATTTCTGCTGACGCGCGGCGTTGAACACGCCCCAGTACGCGCCGACCGAACCTTCGTCGCTGGCCTTCCACGGCTGGTCAAATGCTTCGATCACGAAGTAGTTGAAGCCTTGGCGGTTAAGCTTGTTGACCAGCGTACGCAGGTAAATCGCTTGATCCGCCGGCGATGCATCGGCGCCACCGCGCATGCGACCGTTGCTCGGCCAGCCAACCTCTGAGAGCAGCAGCGGTTTCTTCGGGAAGAGTTTTTTCAAGTCGCGGGCACGGTCGAAAACGAACTGCCCAGCCTTGTCGACCGGAATGAATTCCCAATAAGGCAGAACGTGCGCAGCGATCAGGTCAACGTGCTTGGCCAGCTCCGGGTGTTCTTCCCAGACGTGCCATTGCTCGGAGGTGGTCACCGGCACTTTCACCGCCGCGCGCACACGATCGAGCAACACGCTCAGCTCTTGCGCAGTGATTTCCTTACGGAAGATCGCTTCGTTCCCGACCACCACGCGAACCACGCTGCGCGAGGTGTTGGCCAGTTCGATGGCGCGCTGGATTTCCCGTTCGTTGCGTTCCTGATCGGGGCTGATCCAGATCCCCAGCGTCACGCGCAGGCCGAATTCTTCAGCCAGTTTCGGGATGTCTTGCAGCGAACCGTCGACCGAGTAGATGCGGATGTTGTCCGTCAGCTTGCTCATGATCTCCAGGTCGCGGCGCATTTCTTCGTCAGACGGATACTGATCCTTCTGCGGATATTGTCCCTGCTGGAATGGCGAATAGGAGAAACCGGAGATCTGCTCCGGCCAGTTCGGCGCGGAAACCGGGCGATTGATCAGCGCCCAGAAACCGGTGAACAGGGCAGCGATTGCCAGAACCACCACCAGGTTGAGTCCAAATTTACGCGATGACATAGCTATTTCGGGTTCCAAAGGCTGTGGAACGAAGGAGTCGGTTGGCGTTGCGCCTTTCTTATTGCAAAAGGGCGCGCATCCTACACCGGCAGTCCGCCAGTCGTACATCTGACAGGGAAATGCCCGACATTGGGCAGCCGACTTTGACTTAAGTTCTTACACTTGTAGCTCGAAGCTTAAAACTTGTCGCTGTGTAGCCCTATAATGCGCGCCGGTTTTTGGGGTAATGGTCATGAGTACAGAAGATCCGCGGTTTGCAGGCATCGCCCGTTTGTATGGCATCGAAGGCCTGGCGCGTTTGCGCGCGGCGCATGTGGCGATCGTCGGCGTCGGTGGCGTCGGTTCCTGGGCGGCGGAAGCCATGGCCCGTTGTGGCGTCGGCGAGATTTCGCTGTTCGACTTAGATGACGTCTGCGTCAGCAACGCCAATCGCCAGTTGCACGCGCTGGACAGCACCGTCGGCAAACCCAAGGTCGAGGTGATGGCCGAGCGTCTGCGCGGGATCAACCCGGATTGCACCGTGCACGCGGTCGCCGACTTCGTCACCCGCGACACGATGGCCGAATACATCACGCCGAACATCGATTGCGTGATCGACTGCATCGACGCGGTCAACGCCAAAGCTGCGCTGATTGCCTGGTGCAAACGCCGCAAGATTCAGATCATCACCACCGGCGGCGCGGGCGGGCAGATTGATCCGACGCTGATTCAGGTGTGTGACCTCAACCGCACGTTCAACGACCCGCTGGCCTCGAAAGTGCGCTCGACGTTGCGTCGCGATTACGGTTTTTCGCGCACCGTGACCCGTCATTACAGCGTGCCGTGTGTGTTTTCTACGGAGCAACTGCGTTATCCGAAGCCGGATGGCAGCATTTGTTTGCAGAAGAGTTTTGTGGGAGACGGCGTGAAGTTGGACTGCGCGGGTGGGTTTGGCGCGGTGATGATGGTCACGGCGACGTTCGGCATGGTCGCGGCGACCAAGGCTGTGGACAAGATTGTCGCGGGTGTTCGGCGCCCGGCGGAGCGGGTCAAACCTCAGGTTTGATGCTGGGGCTTATGGCCTCATCGCGAGCAGGCTCACTCCTACAATTGGAATGCATTCCCCTGTAGGAGTTGTCGAGTGAAACGAGGCTGCGATCTTTTGATCCTGTTTTCAAGATCAAAAGATCGCAGCCTGCGGCAGCTCCTACAGGGTGGAGGCCAGCTCATTCATTCGCTGGAGCACGGCATTCAGGCCATTGCTGCGCGAGGGCGATAGCTGGCGCGAAAGGCCGAGCTGATTGAACCAGTCCGGCAGATCAACTTGCTGCAACTCAGCCGCCGATAAGCCGTTAACCCGCAACAGCAACAGCGCCACCAACCCACGAATCATCCGCGCATCGCTGCTGGCGCTGAACTGCCAGTGACCGTCACGCAATTCCCCCACCAGCCATACCTGACTCTCACAGCCATGTACCCGGTTGGCCTCGCACTTGTCCGCGTCATCCAGCGGCGGCAAACGATCACCAAACTGCATCAACAACCGCGCGCGCTGTTCCCAGCCAGCGGCATTCTGAAAAGTCTGTAGTGCCTCGGCAGCCTCGACCGGCAAGCTCATCGCAACAGCTCCAGCGCCTGATCCAGCGCTTCAAAGAACCGTTCCAGATCCTCGGAATCGTTGTACAACGCCAGCGACACCCGAATCGCCCCGGCCAGCTCAAAGCTTTTCAGCAACGGCATCGCGCAATGATGCCCGGCGCGCACGGCAATGCCTTGTTCGGTCAGCAAGTGCGCCAGATCGGCGTTATGCACACCTTCGACGACAAAACTCGCCAGCGCCAATTGCGGCTTGCCGAGCAGGCGAATGCCGTTGCGAGCGGCGAGGCCTCGCAGCAGATAATCATGCAGCGCGGCTTCATGCGCCGACACTGCGTCCTGATCGAGCCCGGTCAGATAATCGAGCGTCGCGCCGAGGCCGATCACACTGGCAATCGGTGGCGTGCCGGCCTCGAAACCCAATGGCGCCGGGCGGAAACGAGCGTCGTGGTAGTTGGCTTCCAGCACCATTTCGCCGCCAAACTGCCAAGGCTTTAGTTGTTCAAGCGCAGCATTGCGCCCGAACAGAACACCCAAACCATCCGGCCCATACAGCTTGTGGCTGGAAAACACATAAAAGTCGCAACCCAGCGCCTGCACATCGTGCCGACCATGAACCACGCCTTGCGCGCCATCGACCACGGTCAACGCGTTCTGCGCCTTGGCCATGCCCAGCAGCGCCGGCAATGGCTGCCATGCGCCGAGCACGTTGGACAACTGACTGACCGCCAGCAATCGCGTGCGCGGGCCAATCAAATGCACAGCCGCAGCGAGGTCGATCAAGCCGTCGGCATCCAGCGGCAAAATCACCAGTTTCAGGTTGCGCCGTTGTGCCAGTTGCTGCCACGGCAGCAGGTTGGCGTGATGCTCCAGGGCGCTGATGACAATTTCATCGCCCGGGTGGAAAAGATGTTCCAGGCCATAGGCCAGGAGATTCAGCGCACTGGTGGCGCCGTGGGTGAAGATGATTTGTCCGTTGTCACCGGCATTCAGCCACTGGGCGACCTTCAGCCGACTGTCCTCGAACGCCTGCGTGGCATGGGCGCCGGGCAGGTGTTGCGCACGATGCACATTGGCCGCGCCGTTGGCGTAGTAATGCGTCAGCGCGTCGAGCAGGGCTAGGGGTTTTTGCGTGGTGGCGGCGTTGTCCAGATAGGTCTGGTCTTGCCGTTGCAGCGCGGCGATGGCCGGAAAATCGGCACGCCAGGGGGAGGGAATCATCACAGTTTTTAGCCCTGGTGAAGAGGGGCGGGATGTACGCCAGACCCTGTAGGAGTGAGCCTGCTCGCGATGGCGTCTGTGAGGGCGCTAAAAGCATCGCGAGCAGGCTCACTCCTACAATGGATCGTCTAACGCTTAGTTGTGAGCGTGCAGCGCTTCGTTCAGTTCGATCGCCGATTTGTGGGTTTTGCATTCCACAGCGCCGGTTTCCGAATTGCGGCGGAACAGCAAGTCAGTCTGACCGGCCAGCTCACGCGCCTTCACGACTTTAACCAGGTTGTTGTTTTCGTCGAGCAGCGCCACCTTGGTGCCGGCGGTCACGTACAGGCCCGACTCCACAGTGTTGCGGTCGCCCAATGGAATACCAATACCGGCGTTGGCGCCGATCAGGCAGCCTTCGCCGACCTTGATGACGATGTTGCCGCCGCCCGACAGGGTGCCCATGGTCGAGCAACCGCCGCCCAGATCGGAACCTTTGCCGACGAATACGCCAGCGGAAACGCGGCCTTCGATCATGCCCGGGCCTTCGGTGCCGGCGTTGAAGTTGATGAAACCTTCGTGCATCACGGTGGTGCCTTCACCGACGTAAGCGCCCAGACGCAGACGTGCCGCGTCAGCGATACGCACGCCGGCCGGAACCACGTAGTCGGTCATTTTCGGGAACTTGTCCACCGAGAACACTTCCAGCAGGTCGCCGCGCAGACGGGCTTCCAGTTGCAGTTCGGCCAGTTCGCTCAGGTCGATGGCGCCCTGGCTGGTCCACGCTACGTTCGGCAGCAGCGGGAAGATCCCGGCCAGGCTCACGCCGTGCGGCTTGACCAGACGGTGCGACAGCAGGTGCAGCTTGAGGTAAGCCTCAGGCGTCGAGGTCAGCTGTGCATCTTCGGCCAACAGGGTGGCGACCAGCGGCTTGTGGCTCTCGGCCAGACGGGTCAGCAGCTTGCCTTGTACGGCGTCGATGCCTTTCACGGCTTCAGCCAGTTGCGCCGCCTGAGCGGTGGTGAAGGTGATGGCCTGGTTGCCTTCGGTGTAACCGAGGATCGGCGCGACAGCGGCGACCAGTTCGGCCGATGGGTTGAGCAGTGGCTGTGCGTAGAACACTTCCAGCCACGCGCCTTGACGGTTCTGAGTGCCGACACCAAAGGCGATGCTGAACAGGGAATTGGACATGTAAATACACCTCTACAAAGAGTGACGGGCTGCTTACTTCAGAGCGGCCGCGTAGATATCTGGCTTGAAGCCAATCAGGGTTCGGTCACCGAGATCGAGCACCGGGCGCTTGATCATCGAGGGTTGAGCGAGCATCAGCTCAATGGCTTTCGACTGGTCGAGATCGGCTTTGCGTTCGTCGTCGAGTTTGCGAAAGGTCGTGCCTGCGCGGTTCAACACCGTTTGCCAGCCGTGCTCGTCACACCATTGGGTCAGGTGCTCACGGTCAATGCCGGCGGTCTTGTAGTCGTGAAAGTCGTAGCTGACAGCGTGTTCATCAAGCCAGGTGCGCGCCTTTTTCATGGTGTCGCAGGCTTTGATGCCGAAAAGGTGCAACGTTTTACTTGAAACGGTCAAGGAATTGCCCCCTTTACAGGTGCTGGAGAAAAATGGTGACGGATTATGCCATGACCCTTCGGCGAATACGCAAAACCCTGTAGGAGCTGTCGAGTGAAACGAGGCTGCGATCTTTTGATTGTGTCTTCAAAGATCAAAAAATCGCAGCGTGCCGCAGCTCCTACACATTGTTTGGCGGACATCATTTGGGGCGTGTGCGACATAGGTGCAAACGCCAGACGCATGCTAAGCGGCTAATATGGCAGTTCAACGCTGTCGATTGTCTGAGATTTTCGCTTTATGCAAACTGCTTATACCGTCCTGATCCTGCTGATGCTGGTCAGCGTTTCGCGTCTGGTCGGACGGGTCATTCCGCTGCCGCTGCCTTTGGTGCAAATCGCCGCTGGCGCCTTGCTGGCATGGCCGACGCTGGGTCTGCACGTCGCCCTCGACCCCGAACTCTTCCTGTTTCTGTTCCTGCCGCCGCTGCTGTTTTCCGATGGCTGGCGCATGCCCAAACGCGAATTCTGGCATCTGCGCGGGCCGATTTTGACGCTGGCGGTCGGGTTAGTGCTGTTCACCGTGGTCGGTGCGGGCTATTTCATTCACTGGTTATTGCCGGCGATTCCGTTGCCGGTGGCTTTCGCCCTGGCCGCTGTGCTGTCACCGACCGACGCCGTGGCGGTTTCGGCAATTTCGCAGAATCGCTTGCCGACGCCGCTGATGCACATCCTGCAGGGCGAGGCGTTGATGAACGACGCCTCTGGCCTGGTGACGTTCAAGTTCGCCTTGGCCGCAGCCATCACTGGCGTGTTCTCGCTGACCAACGCGAGCCTGACCTTTGTCGTGGTGGCGCTCGGTGGTCTGGCGGTCGGCGTGGCGTTGAGCTGGCTGGTCGGGCGCCTGCGCTCGTGGATGATCGCGCGCGGCTGGGACGATCCGGCGACCCACGTGGTGTTCATGTTGCTGCTGCCGTTCGCTGCTTATGTATTGGCTGAACGCCTCGGCGTCTCCGGCATTCTGTCGGCAGTGGCGGCAGGGATGATGCAGAGCTGGCTCGACTTGTTGCCACGCCAGACCAGCACCCGCCTGCTCAATCGCAGCGTCTGGTCACTGTTGGAATTCGCCTTCAACGGCTTGATTTTCCTGCTGCTCGGTCTGCAATTGCCGGACATCATCAAAGCCGTGGTCAGCCACGAACCGACGTTGTGGCCGACATTGTTCTATCGCTGCCTCGACGTCGTGGCGATTTTCCTCGCGTTGGTATTGCTGCGGTTTATCTGGGTGCAGAGCATCTGGCGTTTGTCAGTGTTGCTGCGGCGTTTGCGCGGTAAAGGCGAGCTGACTCAAGTGCCGACCGCACGTTCCTGCTGGCTGCTGACGGTCGGTGGCGTGCGCGGAGCGGTGACGCTGGCGGGTGTGATGTCGGTGCCGATGTTGATGGGCGGCGACGTCTTTCCTGAACGGGACTTGCTGATCTTCATCGCCGCCGGGGTAATTCTGCTGTCACTGGTGTCGGCGTGCATCGCGCTGCCGCTATTGCTGCGCGGCATCGAAAAGAGTCCGGACGACAAGCGTCGTCAGGAAGTCCGCGATGCCTGGCGCAAAACCGCCGAAGCGGCGATTCACTCTCTGGAAACTGAAGAGTTACCGCCGCAAGATGCTGCACAAGCAGCGCTGGCGGCAGAACTCAAGGCGCGGATCATGTCCGAATATCGCCATCAACTTGACGTGTTCAACGACTCCGCCGAAGCGCAGGCGATGGCGTTTCAGATGGATCTGCTGGAGCGACGTTTACGTTTGAAGGCGCTGCGCGCGCAGCGCCTCGAACTCTATAGTCTCAGCCGTCATCACCAGATTGGTGATGACGTGTTACGTGAAGTGTTGGGTGAACTTGATTTGAGCGAGGCAAATCTGGGACAGGTGAAATAACCAGGCCCGGGTTTACACCGGGCAGGGGTAAGCCTTCGCCATGAAGGCTTTATCTTTTTCGCTGAGCTCCAGATTAAGAAAGTTCTGAAAATCGCCTGTGGTCCAGGATTGGTAGATGACGTAGTGCATGATCGACTTGCGGTCGTAGTCCGAGCAAATGCTGTCTTCGGTGGCTGCCCGATCAAGATACTCACGGTGTAGCCATTGGCGCTTCCTGTTCGCCTCGTAGTTATCCTCATCAGGATTATCGGTAATGCCGTGTCTTTCGTAGATGGCGGGCACATTCCATGGAATTGCGGCTGCCGGGTGGATCTGTTCGTGTTCCGCACCCAGCATATGGCCGAACTCATGCATCACATTCGCGGCGAAATAACGCGCGTGAATGGCCGGGTGAGGCCAGAGCTGCATCGTCGCTGTATGGGTATTGAGTAATGCGTCAGTGCCAATATTGGACGAGAAAACGCCATCGTTGCTAAGTATGCGGATATCCCCCTCGACACCCTCAACGAAATCAAACTTCAAGTTGATGTGTGGCAACCAATTGCTGGCTGCCGCGATGGTCGCGTCTTTGAACTCTTGCGTGCCATTGAGGAAGGCGATACGAAGAATACGGCCGGGAGTCCACAGTTTCGATGGATTTTTTTTAGCCCACATCAGTAATGCACTCCACACGAATTTGTCTGGGACAGGGCGGGGGCGTAAGTTGAATTGGATAACATGGTTTAACTTCCTTGTTTTTGCGAGATTGCTTATTGGGGATAGAGCAAGCTCATCATCTTGATGTCTTTCTTGCTGATCTCGCGATTGATCGGGTTCTCCCAGTCGCCTAAAGTCAAATCGTTAGATACCGGATGATGCATGATCGATTTACGGTCGTACTCGGTGTAAATCGCTTCGAGGGTGTTGAATGGCGTGAACAGGTTGAAGTCCACTTGCTCCGGGGTCAGCGGCCCCATCTCGCGGTTCTGGTAATAGTCGTACACTTTCGGTTTGTCCCAAGGGATGTCGGCCTGCGGGTGCTGGTGTTCGTGCATGGCGCCCAGAGCATGGCCAAACTCGTGGGTGACAATGGTTTCAAAGTCTTCATGATCCGGTTTGACGCCCAGGTTCATCGTTGGCCAATCAGGATGAATCAGCAGCGCGTCTGTGCCGAGCATGGAACTGTTGTAATTATTCTTTGTGGCGATGCGAATATCACCTTGCAGGTCATCGACAAACTCGAAACTCAGATTAACGTATGGAATCCAGCGAACAGCTGCCTCCATGATTTTGCGTTTGTGATCAGGATCGACGTCGTCGATGAAGGCGATGGTCAGCGTTCGACCATTGGCCCACAGTTTTGAATAGTTGATCAGCGAGCGTTTGCGTCGACCGCCGCTGGCGGAAGTTACGTTCGCCGGATTCTCTTTAATGGCCGCCTCATAACCAGCGAGATCATCCGGCCACTGTAGGAGTTTGCAATCCTGGAGATCATTCATCTTTATCTTCTTCCCTGAAGTTGTAATTAATGTTGAATTTTATGCGATGAAATTCGCGACTCAAGAGTAAGTCGTGAGGGCCGAAAGAGGGAGTGATCAGTTGTTTTGAAGTGTAACTTGCAAGCGCAAGTTACCGTGCCAGATTGCCTGGCACGGTTTTCAGCTATTTATTTCTGACGGGTAAAAAACGCACGAATTCGTTCCGCCGCTTCAACACATTCAGCCAACGGCGCAACCAGCGCCATACGCACACGGCCGGCACCCGGATTAACGCCATCGACATCTCGGGACAGATAAGAACCCGGCACGACAGTGACATGCTCTTGTTCGAACAAATCACGGCAGAACGCCGCGTCATCACCGTTCACATTCGGCCACAAATAAAAGCTGCCATCCGGACGCTGCACGTCCATCACCGGACTGAGAATTTCCAGTACCGCGTCAAACTTCTCACGGTACAGCGCACGGTTGGCGCGCACGTGTTCTTCGTCGTTCCACGCGGCAACGCTGGCCAGTTGCGTTTGCACCGGCATCGCGCAGCCGTGATAGGTGCGGTACAGCAGAAAGCCTTTGAGGATGTCGGCATCGCCAGCAACAAAACCGGAGCGCAGGCCTGGCAGGTTGGAGCGCTTGGACAGGCTGTGGAAGACCACGCAACGTTTGAAATCCTTGCGGCCCAGTTCGACGCATGCGGTGAGCAGGCCGGGCGGTGGTGTTTGTTCGTCGAAGTACAGCTCGCTGTAGCACTCGTCCGCAGCAATCACGAAATCGTATTCGTCGGCCAGGGCGATGAGTTTTTTCAGCACATCGACCGGGATCAGCGCACCGGTCGGGTTACCCGGCGAGCACAGGAACAGGATCTGGCAGCGCTTCCAGATGTCCGGCGACACCGCGTCGAAATCCGGGTTGAAGCCGTTTTCGTCGAGGCATGGCAGGTAGTGCGGCTTGGCCCCGGCAAGGAACGCGGCGCCTTCATAGATTTGATAGAACGGGTTCGGGCTGACGACCAGAGCGTCATCGCCGCGATTGACCACGGTCTGAGTGAAGGCGAACAGCGCTTCACGGGTGCCGTTGACCGGCAGCACGTTGCGCGCCGGATCGATCCAGCCGCTCGGCACGCCAAAACGCCGCTCGCACCAGCTGGCAATGGCTTCGCGCAGGGCTGGGATGCCCAGGGTGGTCGGATAGACCGCCATCTGATCCAGACTGTTCGCCAGTGCTTCGGCGACAAAACCTGGCGAGCGGTGTTTCGGCTCGCCAATCGACAGGGCGATCGGGCGTTTGTCCGGGCTCGGCGTGACGGTGCCGAGCAGGGCACGGAGCTTCTCGAACGGGTAGGGCTGGAGCTGGTTCAGAGCGTTGTTCATTGGGGCCTCGTTGAATGTGGGAGGGATTGCCTCAATACCCGCCATCCACAAAACCTGTAGGAGTGAGCCTGCTCGCGATGAGGAAGGCTCATTCAATATCCATGCAACTGATGAACCGCTATCGCGAGCAGGCTCACTCCTACAAGGGGTTTGTTGAACAGGCTGGTATCGGAGTCTTCCTTCCCACAGGAGTAATAGTTACTTCAATTCAAATACTGATACGCGAAAGCTTGATATCCGGTTCCTGATTGACGCTCAACTGCTCAACAATCGCGTCCTGCAAACGGCTGCACAGCAGCGGATCGGACAGCGGCTGATTGTGTGCGTCGGTGATAAAGAACACGTCTTCCACCCGCTCGCCCAAGGTCGCAATCTTGGCGTTCTGCAGCGACAGGTCGAACTCGAGGAAGATCCCGCCGATTCGCGCCAGCAGGCCCGGCCGATCCGGTGCGGTCAACTCCAGCACAGTCACCGGGCGCTGCGCATCGTTATGGATCGTCACTTGCGGTGCAAAGGCGAAATGCTTGAGCTGGCGCGGTACCCGGCGCTGAATGATCGTCGGATAGTCGTCCGGGTTGCGCAGCGCTTCGGTCAGGCCTTCACGGATCTGTTTGACCCGCGTCGGGTTGTCGCCGATCGACTCGCCCTCGTTATCGAGCACGATGTAAGTGTCGAGGGTGAACTGGCTGCTCGAGGTGATAACCCGGGCGTCATGAATGTTCAGGTTGAGCTGATCCATCGCCGCTACGGTCACCGCGAAGAAGTCGTGCTGGTCCGGTGCATAAATGAAGATCTGCGTGCCGCCCTCGAACTCGCGCTGGGTGGTTTCCTTGATCAACACCAGCGGCCCGCCATCGACCGGTTGCTGCAGGATCGCATCACTGTGCCAGGCCACGTCGCCAGCGGTATGGCGCAAGAAATAGTCATCGCCCAACTGCGCCCACAACTGCTCGACATCGTCCGGGTCGGTGCCGCCGCGCACCAGAATATCCAGTGCGGCGCTCTGGGTCTGGCGGATCTGTTCTTCGCGATCCACCGGGTTTTCCAGGCCACGACGCAAGGCGCGCTTGGTTTCGGTGTAGAGCTGGCGCAACAGACTGGCGCGCCACGAATTCCACAGCGTCGGGTTGGTTGCGTTGATGTCGGCCACGGTCAGCACGTACAGATAGTCGAGGCGGGTTTCGTCGCCGACAGCCTGAGCGAAATCGTGGATCACCTGTGGGTCGGACAAGTCCTTGCGTTGGGCGGTGGTCGACATCACCAGATGGTTCTGCACCAGCCAGACGATCAGGCGGCTGTCCCACACCGGCAACTGGTGACGCTGGCAGAACGCTTCGGCATCGACCGCGCCGATCTCCGAGTGATCGCCATGCCGGCCCTTGCCGATGTCGTGGTACAGACCGGCCATGTAGATCAGTTCGGGCTTGGGCAGCTTGGCCATCAGCTTGGCGGCCAGCGGGAATTTTTCCGAGACCTGCGTGTACTGCAATTTGCGCAGGTGCTTGATCAGGTTCAGCGTGTGCGCATCGACGGTATAGATGTGGAACAGGTCGTGCTGCATTTGCCCGACGATAAAACCGAATTCCGGCAGATAACGCCCGAGAATGCCGTATCGGTTCATCCGGCGCAGGTTGCGATGGATGCCGATCTTGCACTTGAACAGCTCGATGAACAGGCTGGTGTTGCGTATGTCGTTGCGGAAGTTGTCGTCGATCAGATGACGGTGCTCGCGCAGCAGGCGAATGGTGTC
The DNA here is from genome assembly GCF_051913165.1 of Pseudomonas sp. SM4. Lineage (NCBI taxonomy): Bacteria > Pseudomonadati > Pseudomonadota > Gammaproteobacteria > Pseudomonadales > Pseudomonadaceae > Pseudomonas > Pseudomonas sp. SM4. Next base: position 500,638 of record NZ_JBODOE010000001.1, read on the forward strand.
GGCGCGCACGCCTTTGATTTCCGGCTGCTGGGCCATCAGCACGAAGATTTCGAGCATGGCGAATGGCGTGCGGCGGAATACGTTGTCGTTGCGCGCTTCGATGTAACCGTCATGCAGTTGAAAGCGTGCATTGATCGGCTGTGGCGGCGCCTCGTCTTCCGGCGCGAGGATGACTTCTTCGAAGTGCTGGATGATCAGGTCGCTGAGCTGGGCAATGCTCATTACTACGCGGAAATACTGTTGCATGAAGTTTTCGACGGCCTGTTTGGCGTCGTCACCTTCAAACCCGAGCAGCCCGGCAATGGTGCGCTGATGGTCGAACAGCAAGCGGTCTTCGGAACGGCCCGCGAGCATGTGCAGGGCGTAACGCACTTTCCAGAGGAATTCCTGGGAGGAGGCGAGCAGGGCGTTTTCGCTCTCAACGAGGAAACCTTCGCCAGCGAGGGCGCGCAGGTTCAGCGTGCCGTATTGGCGACGCGCAACCCACAGAATCGTCTGAATATCCCGCAGGCCGCCGGGCGAGCCTTTGACGTTGGGTTCCAGGTTGTATTCGGTGTCGTTGTATTTGTGGTGGCGGGCCTTCTGCTCGGCGCGCTTGGCCAGGAAAAACTCCTTGGCCGGCCACATGTGGGCGGTGCTGGTGACATCGAGCATGCGCTGGCGCAGATGCTCGGGGCCGCAAATGGTCCGGCTTTCCATCAGGTTGGTGACCACGGTCAGGTCGGCGCGGGCTTCTTGGGCGCATTCATCGACCGAGCGCACGCTCTGGCCGACTTCCAGGCCGATGTCCCACAGCAAGGTCAGAAACCGCTCGATGGAATCGCGGAAAACTTCGTGGTCGGCGCTGTCCAGCAGGATCAGCAGGTCGATGTCGGAATACGGGTGCAGCTCACCGCGGCCATAGCCGCCGACCGCGACCAGCGCGATGTCGGCGTCTTCACTCCAGTTGAACTGCTCCCAGGCCTTTTGCAGGATGTTGTCGACGAACCAGGCACGGTCTTCGATCAGGCGGCGGATGTCGCGGCCTTGGCGAAAACGCGTGTCGAGAACCTCGCGAGCCTGACGGATCGCCTTCTTGAACGCCGCGATAGGACTCGCTTTCAGAGCCAGTTCAGCCTGGAACTGGCCGCGGTCGAAGAGTTCGGGATCCACCTGCGGCATCGATTGGCTTTCCTTCTATAAGGCTGGGAGCGTTTGCTGGATCAGGCCGAGATGCGCGCGATAGTGTCGTCGGCGCGCAGGGTGAAGATCTCGTAGCCGGTGTCGGTGACCAGCAGGGTGTGTTCCCACTGTGCCGACAGCTTGCGGTCTTTGGTGATCGCGGTCCAACCGTCGCCCAATACTTTGGTGTCGGCCTTGCCCTGGTTGATCATCGGCTCGATGGTAAAGGTCATGCCAGCCTTCAGCTCCATGCCGGTGCCGGCGCGGCCGTAGTGGAGGATCTGCGGCTCTTCGTGGAAAACCTTGCCGATACCGTGACCGCAGAATTCGCGGACCACCGAGAAGCCGTTCTTTTCAGCGTGCTTCTGGATGACTTCACCGATGTCGCCGAGGCGGCAGCCAGGTTTGACGATTTCGATCGCCTTGTACATGCATTCCTGGGTGATCTGCGACAGACGTTCAGCCCAGACCGGCACTTCGCCGACGTGGAACATGCGGCTGGTGTCGCCGTGGTAGCCGTCTTTGATCACGGTCACATCGATGTTCAGGGTGTCGCCGTTTTTCAGCGGCTTGTCGTTCGGGATGCCGTGGCAAACCACGTGGTTGATCGAAGTGCAGATCGACTTCGGGTAACCCTTGTAGTTGAGCGGCGCAGGGATGGCTTGCTGCACATTGACGATGTAGTCGTGGCAGATCTGGTTCAGCTCATCGGTGGTAACGCCCGGTTTGACATGTTCGGCAATCATTTCCAGCACATCGGCGGCCAGTTTGCCGGCGACACGCATGCCAGCGATGTCCTCGGGGGTTTTGAGGTTGACGGTCATACAGGCTCTCTCTGCGCTCGGCGGCGCTTGCTGATACAAATAGGGCGACAGGTGTGCGTTTTGCGACCCTGAAAAACGCGATTCTAACAGACGCACGGCGCAAATCCGCGCCTGCGTGCATCGCTTCTCTCTATACAATGGTGCGTTCGAAGCCGATTCCAAGGGGGCTGCGCCCATGTCCTTGGTGCGAATACAGATTTCGGGTTCCGTTTCTGCGCACCCTGTGGTATAAAATGCGCCGCTTTCCGGGGATACCCCGAAAGGCTTAAATCCACACACGTGTCGACACGATGACCTGGGTGCTTTTGGCTATATGCCACTGGTTGGTCATTGGGATACGTGGAGGCCAAACCCGACTTATTAAGGAACTATCATGTCCCAAGTCAATATGCGCGATATGCTGAAGGCCGGTGTGCACTTCGGTCACCAAACCCGTTACTGGAATCCGAAAATGGGTAAGTACATTTTCGGCGCGCGTAACAAGATTCACATCATCAACCTTGAAAAAACCCTGCCAATGTTCAACGAAGCTCTGACTTTCGTAGAGCGTCTGGCCCAGGGCAAAAACAAGATTCTGTTCGTCGGCACCAAGCGTTCCGCTGGCAAGATCGTTGCTGAAGAAGCAGCACGTTGCGGTTCGCCGTACGTCGATCACCGCTGGTTGGGCGGCATGCTGACCAACTTCAAAACCATTCGTGCTTCCATCAAGCGTCTGCGTGACCTTGAAGTTCAAGCCGAAGACGGTACTTTCGCCAAGCTGACCAAGAAAGAAGCGCTGATGCGCTCCCGTGATCTTGAGAAGCTGGATCGTTCGCTGGGCGGCATCAAGGACATGGGCGGTCTGCCAGACGCACTGTTCGTGATCGACGTTGACCACGAGCGCATCGCGATCACCGAAGCCAACAAGCTGGGCATCCCGGTTATCGGCGTTGTCGATACCAACAGCAGCCCGGAAGGCGTTGACTACATCATCCCAGGCAACGATGACGCAATCCGCGCTATCCAGCTGTACATGGGTTCGATGGCTGACGCTGTTATCCGTGGTCGCAACAATGTTGGCGGCGGCACTGTAGAATTCGCAGCTGAAGAAGCTCCGGCAGCTGCAGCTGAGTAATTGACGCCCTGGCGTTGACTCAGTAAGCAAAAAGGGGGCTTGGCCCCCTTTTTGCCACCTCGAAAACCAATTGTTGGCGCCCACTTGTGGCAGCGCCCGCCCTGTATTTGTAACGTGCAGCGGCTACAAACGGGTTCGGGAAGAATTGAACGCCCGTTCGATCGGGTGGAATGGTTGAAAACCTATCCAAGAGGAATTTGAAAATGGCAGCAATTACTGCAGCGTTGGTTAAAGAACTGCGTGAGCGTACTGGCGAAGGCATGATGGACTGCAAGAAAGCCCTGGAAAAGGCTGACGGCGACATCGAAAAAGCCATTGATGACATGCGTGCTTCGGGCGCAATCAAGGCTGCCAAAAAAGCAGGCAACGTAGCTGCTGAAGGCGCGATCGCTCTGAAAGAAGACGGCAAATCTGCTGTTCTGCTGGAAGTGAACTCGCAGACCGACTTCCTGGCTCTGCAGGACGACTTCAAGGCATTCGTTGCTGAAAGCATTGAAAAAGCCTTCGCTGACAAGCTGACTGATGTTGCTCCGCTGATCGAAGCCCAAGAAGCTGCTCGCCTGGTACTGGTCGGCAAGGTTGGCGAAAACGTCAACATCCGTCGTCTGGTTCGCGTAGAAGGCGACGTTGTTGGTGGCTACCTGCACGGCAACAAGATCGGTGTTGCAGTTGTTCTGAAAGGCGGCAACGTTGAACTGGCCAAAGACATCGCTATGCACGTAGCGGCCAGCAACCCTGAGTTCCTGCTGCCATCGGAAGTTTCGGCTGAAGCGATCGAGCGTGAAAAAGCTGTGTTCCTGCAGCTGAACGAAGAAAAAATCAAAGGCAAGCCAGAAAACATTGTTGAAAATATGGTCAAAGGCCGTATCAGCAAGTTCCTGGCCGAAGCAAGCCTGGTTGAGCAGGCGTTCGTCAAGAACCCTGAAATCAAGGTTGGCGAACTGGCCAAGAAAGCCGGTGCTGAAATCGTTTCCTTCACTTACTTCAAAGTAGGCGAAGGCATCGAGAAGCCGGTCGACAACTTCGCTGAAGAAGTTGCTGCCCAGCTGGCTGCCGCCAAGCAATAAGACAGTTTTCAACTGTCGCCCGAAAGAGGCTGCCCGCTTACGCGCGCAGCCTCTTTTCAGATGGGGGAGCCAATTTTTATTGGTTTCCGCTTGGAACTGACTTACAAAGCCATGTTCCGATGGCGCTGAAGCAGCGCCAAGCTAGAGTGAACGCCAGCTGTAAACAGCTCGCAAAGAATTTTTTAATACGCCGCAGGAGAGATTCGCAATGGCTCAGCAGGGCAGTGGTTATCAGGCTCGCTATAAACGCATTCTACTCAAGCTTAGCGGCGAGGCCCTGATGGGCTCGGAAGAGTTCGGGATCGATCCGAAAGTACTGGATCGCATGGCGCTGGAAGTCGGCCAACTGGTTGGCATCGGCGTTCAGGTCGGTCTGGTGATCGGTGGCGGCAACCTGTTCCGTGGCGAAGCCCTGAGCAAAGCCGGTATGGATCGGGTCACAGGCGACCACATGGGCATGCTGGCCACTGTGATGAACGCCCTGGCCATGCGCGATGCGCTGGAACGTGCCAATATCTCGGCCATCGTCATGTCGGCCATTTCCATGGTTGGCGTCACCGATCACTACGATCGCCGCAAAGCCATGCGTCACCTGAACTCCAAAGACGTCGTGATCTTCGCGGCCGGTACTGGCAATCCGTTCTTCACCACGGATTCGGCAGCCTGCCTGCGTGCAATCGAAATCGACGCCGACGTCGTGCTGAAAGCGACCAAGGTTGATGGCGTTTACACCGCAGACCCGTTCAAAGACCCGCATGCCGAGAAGTTCGATCATCTGACTTATGATGAAGTACTGGATCGCAAGCTGGGCGTGATGGATCTGACCGCTATCTGCCTGTGCCGCGACCACAAGATGCCGTTGCGCGTATTCAATATGAACAAGCCTGGTGCCCTGCTGAACATCGTCCATGGCGGCGCTGAAGGCACCCTGATCGAGGAAGGTCAACAATGATCAACGAAATCAAAAAAGACGCTCAAGAGCGCATGCAAAAATCCCTGGACTCTCTGTCCCATGCTTTTGGCCAGATTCGTACCGGCAAGGCTCACCCAAGCATTCTGGGCAGCGTGATGGTGCCGTACTACGGCGCAGACACCTCCATCACTCAAGTGGCCAACATCACTGTGAAGGACTCGCGCACCCTGCAAGTCGTTGCCTTCGAGCGCAACATGCTCGCGGCAGTCGATAAGGCAATCCAGAGCGCTGGCCTGAACCTCAACCCGACCAACCTGGGCGAGTTGTTGCTGATCTCCATGCCTGCCCTGACTGAAGAAACCCGCAAGGGCTTCACCAAGCAGGCGCGCAGTGCCGCCGAAGATGCTCGTGTTGCCGTGCGCAACATTCGTCGTGACGCCTTGGGCGAGCTGAAAAAGCTGGTCAAGGACAAAGAAATCAGCGAAGACGAAGAGCGTCGTGCTGCTGCCGATATCCAGAAGCTGACCGACAAGGCCGAAGCTGATATCGATACAGCTACCAAGCAAAAAGAAGCGGATCTGATGGCCGTATAAGGGTCGAGTTTTTAATGGACAAGACCAAGCAGACTGCGCCGTCCGCGGTGCCGCGCCATGTCGCGATCATCATGGATGGTAACAATCGCTGGGCTAAAAAACGCTTTATGCCAGGTGTCGCCGGGCATAAAGCGGGCGTGGATGCTGTGCGGGCAGTGATCGAGGTGTGCGCTGAGGCCAAGGTCGAAGTGTTGACCTTGTTCGCCTTCTCCAGTGAAAACTGGCAGCGTCCGGCCGATGAAGTCAGTGCCTTGATGGATCTGTTCTTCAAGGCGCTGCGTCGTGAGGCCAAGCGCCTCAACGACAACAACATCAGCCTGCGCATCATTGGTGATCGTTCGCGCTTTCATCCTGAGCTTCAGGCCGCCATGCGTGAAGCTGAAACGATGACGGCAGGTGCCAATCGCTTCATTCTGCAGATCGCCGCCAATTACGGCGGTCAGTGGGATATCGCGCAAGCTGCACAGCGTCTGGCGCGTGAAGTCCAGGCCGGGCATCTGCGCCCTGAAGACATCACTCCTGATCTGTTGCAAACCTGTCTGGCCACCGGCGATCTGCCGCTGCCGGACCTGTGCATTCGCACGGGTGGCGAACATCGCATCAGCAACTTCCTGCTTTGGCAGCTGGCTTACGCCGAGTTGTATTTCTCCGACCTGTTCTGGCCGGACTTCAAACACGATGCCATGCGCAATGCGCTGGCCGATTTCGCTTCGCGTCAGCGTCGCTTCGGTAAAACGAGTGAACAGGTCGAAGCTGGAGCCCGGGTTTAATGCTTAAACAACGAATCATCACTGCGCTGATCCTGCTGCCGATCGCCTTGTGCGGTTTTTTCCTGCTCGAAGGTTCGGGTTTTGCCCTGTTCATCGGTCTGGTCGTGAGCCTGGGTGCCTGGGAATGGGCACGTCTGGCGGGCTTTACCGCACAATCGTTCCGCGTCGGCTATGCCGCGGTCGTCGCATTGATGTTGTTCGTCATGTATGTGTTGCCAGGCTTGGCGCCTTGGGTGCTGGGGGCTTCGGTGCTCTGGTGGGCGGTGGCGACGTACCTGGTACTGACCTATCCGCGTTCCAGCGAACATTGGTCCACGGCTGCCACCAAATTGGTCATTGGCTTGCTGATTCTCTTGCCCGCCTGGCAGGGTTTGGTACAGATCAAGCAGTATCCGCTGGGCAACTGGCTGATCATGGCGGTCATGGTGCTGGTGTGGGGCGCGGACATTGGCGCCTATTTCTCTGGCCGAAAATTCGGCAAGCGCAAACTGGCGCCCCAAGTCAGTCCGGGTAAAAGCTGGGAAGGCGTTTATGGCGGTCTGGCATTGAGTCTGGTGATCACTGCCGTCGTCGGGCTGGTGCGTGACTGGACGGTTGCCGAATTGCTCAAAGGCTTGATTGGCGCCGCGCTGATCGTTTTCATCTCCGTTGTCGGCGACCTGACCGAAAGCATGTTCAAGCGTCAGTCCGGCATCAAGGACAGCAGTAATCTGCTGCCGGGTCATGGTGGTGTTCTGGATCGCATCGATAGCTTGACCGCCGCCATCCCCGTCTTCGCTGTATTGCTGTGGATGGCTGCGCCGTGAGTCGTCCTCAACAGATTACCGTTCTTGGGGCGACAGGCTCGATTGGCCTGAGCACCCTCGACGTCATTGCTCGTCATCCTGAGCGTTATCAAGTTTTCGCCTTGAGTGGTTTCACTCGCCTGAGTGAGTTGCTGGCCCTTTGCGTGCGTCACGTGCCGCAGTTTGCAGTGGTGCCGGAAGCGATCGCCGCGCGTGGTCTGCAGGACGACTTGCGTGCTGCCGGCTTGCCGACCCGTGTTCTGGTGGGGGAGGAGGGCTTGTGTCAGGTCGCCTCTGCTCCGGAAGTCGATGCGGTCATGGCGGCGATTGTTGGCGCTGCGGGCCTGCGTCCGACGCTGGCTGCGGTCGAGGCGGGCAAGAAAATCCTGCTGGCCAATAAGGAGGCGCTGGTGATGTCCGGCGCCTTGTTCATGCAAGCCGTGCGCAAGAGTGGTTCGGTCCTGCTGCCGATCGACAGCGAACACAATGCGATTTTCCAGTGCATGCCACAGGATTTCGCCCGTGGCTTGAGCTCGGTGGGCGTGCGACGGATCTTGCTGACAGCCTCTGGCGGCCCCTTCCGGCAGACGCCGATGGCTGAGCTGGCGCATGTTTCACCTGATCAGGCCTGTGCGCACCCGAACTGGTCCATGGGGCGCAAGATCTCCGTGGATTCAGCCAGCATGATGAATAAAGGGCTTGAGTTGATCGAGGCCTGCTGGTTGTTCGATGCAAAGCCTGCGCAGGTCGAGGTGGTGATCCATCCGCAGAGTGTGATCCACTCGTTGGTCGATTACGTCGATGGCTCGGTGCTGGCGCAATTGGGCAACCCTGATATGCGCACGCCGATCGCCAACGCCCTGGCTTGGCCGGAGCGCATCGATTCGGGTGTGGCGCCGCTGGATCTGTTTGCAGTCGCGCGGCTGGACTTCGAAGCCCCGGATGAACAGCGTTTTCCTTGCTTGCGTCTGGCCCGTCAAGCGGCTGAAGCGGGCGACAGCGCGCCGGCGATGTTGAATGCGGCCAATGAAGTGGCGGTGGCAGCGTTTCTCGATGGGCGGGTTCGCTACCTGGAAATCGCGAGTATCATCGAAGAAGTCTTGAGTCTTGAGCCGGTTGTTGCGCTGGATGATCTCGATGCGGTGTTTACCGCCGACGCAAAAGCCCGGATTCTGGCTGAGCAATGGCTGAGCCGGCACGGCCGATAGATTTTGCAACACAATGGCTACACGCGACACTGAACAGGATTGCGGAGAAAGTAGATGAGCGCGCTCTATATGATTGCCGGCACCCTGATCGCCTTGGGTGTGCTGGTCACCTTTCACGAATTCGGCCACTTCTGGGTCGCGCGACGCTGTGGCGTCAAGGTTCTGCGTTTCTCCGTAGGCTTTGGCATGCCCCTGCTGCGCTGGCACGACAAGCAAGGCACCGAGTTCGTGGTTGCCGCGATTCCGCTCGGTGGTTACGTCAAGATGCTCGATGAGCGCGAAGGCGAAGTCCCGTTCGAGCAGCTTGATCAGTCGTTCAATCGCAAGTCCGTGCGTCAGCGTATCGCCATTGTGGCCGCGGGTCCGATTGCCAATTTCCTGCTGGCCCTGGTGTTTTTCTGGGTGCTGGCGATGCTGGGCAGCGAGCAGGTGCGCCCGGTCATCGGTGCGGTCGAGTCCGGTAGTATCGCCGCCAAGGCTGGTCTGACGGCGGGTCAGGAGATTGTCGCAATTGATGGCGAGCCGACTTCGGGCTGGGCAGCGGTCAATTTGCAATTAGTGCGTCGTCTGGGTGAAAGCGGTTCACTGCAGTTATTAGTGCGTGAGCAGGGTTCTACTGCGGATTCGCCGCGCGAACTGGCGCTGGATCATTGGCTCAAGGGGGCCGACGAGCCGGATCCGATTCGTTCGTTGGGTATTCGTCCATGGCGCCCGGCCTTGCCGCCGGTGCTGGCTGAGCTCGATCCAAAAGGCCCGGCGCAAGCTGCTGGCCTGAAAACCGGCGACCGTCTGCTGTCGCTCGACGGTCTGGCGCTGAACGACTGGCAGCAAGTGGTCGATACCGTTCGTACGCGTCCTGATACCAAAATCATGCTGCGTGTCGAGCGTGATGGTGCTCAAATCGACGTCCCGGTGACGCTGGCGGCTCGCGGCGAAAGCAAGGCGCCAAGCGGTTATCTGGGCGCTGGCGTCAAAGCGATCGACTGGCCGCCGGAAATGATCCGCGAGGTCAGCTATGGGCCTTTGGCCGCGATTGGCGAGGGTGCTCGTCGCACTTGGACCATGAGCGTCCTGACCCTCGATTCGCTAAAGAAAATGCTGTTCGGCGAGCTCTCGGTAAAAAACTTGAGTGGACCGATAACCATTGCTAAAGTGGCGGGCGCTTCTGCCCAGTCGGGCGTCGCTGATTTCCTGAATTTCCTTGCTTATCTGAGTATTAGCCTGGGTGTTCTGAATTTGCTGCCCATTCCTGTACTGGATGGGGGGCATTTGTTGTTTTATCTGATCGAGTGGGCGCGTGGTCGTCCCTTGTCGGATCGGGTGCAAGGTTGGGGGATACAGATCGGTATCAGTTTGGTGGTCGGGGTGATGTTGCTTGCTCTGGTCAACGATCTGGGTCGACTGTAACGCTTCGCTGAATTGCGAATCTGCCGCATTTTGCGGCAGTTTGTTTATTGCCAGTTGGAATAAGAAAGGACTTCATGAAACGTCTGCTGCTAACTGCGGTTCTCACCGTATTGATGATCGCCGAAGTTCACGCCGAGTCCTTCACTATCTCTGATATTCGCGTCAATGGCCTCCAGCGGGTCTCCGCGGGTAGTGTCTTTGGTGCCTTGCCGTTGAACGTCGGCGAGCAGGCGGATGATCGTCGCCTGGTGGAATCCACTCGTGCGTTGTTCAAAACCGGTTTCTTTCAAGATATCCAGCTGGGCCGCGAAGGCAACGTTCTGGTAATCACGGTTGTCGAGCGCCCATCCGTCGCCAGTATCGAAATCGAAGGCAACAAGGCGATTTCCACTGAAGACCTGATGAAGGGCCTCAAGCAATCCGGTCTGGCCGAAGGCGAGATCTTCCAGCGTGCCACCCTCGAAGGCGTGCGTAACGAACTGCAGCGCCAGTACGTCGCGCAGGGCCGCTATTCGGCTACCGTCGATACCGAAGTGGTCTCGCAGCCGCGTAACCGTGTTGGTCTGAAAGTGAAGATCAACGAAGGCACCGTTGCCGCCATTCAGCACATCAACGTGGTGGGCAACACGGTTTTCCCTGAGGAAGACCTGACCGACCTGTTCGAACTGAAAACCACCAACTGGCTGTCGTTCTTCAAGAACGATGACAAGTACGCCCGTGAAAAGCTTTCCGGTGACCTGGAGCGTCTGCGTTCCTACTACCTGGACCGTGGCTATATCAACATGGATATCGCTTCGACCCAGGTGTCCATTACCCCGGACAAGAAACACGTCTACATCACCGTCAACGTGACCGAAGGCGAGAAGTACACCGTTCGTGACGTCAAACTCAGCGGTGACCTGAAAGTCCCTGAAGACCAGGTCAAATCGCTGTTGCTGGTGCAGAAGGGCCAGGTGTTCTCGCGCAAGCTGATGACCACCACCTCCGAACTGATCACCCGTCGTCTGGGCAACGAGGGTTACACCTTCGCCAACGTCAACGGCGTGCCTCAGCCGCACGATGACGACCACACTGTCGACATCCTGTTTGCTGTCGATCCAGGCAAGCGCGCTTACGTCAACCGCATCAACTTCCGTGGCAACACCAAGTCCGAGGACGAAGTGCTGCGTCGTGAAATGCGCCAGATGGAAGGCGGCTGGGCTTCGACCTACCTGATCGACCAATCCAAGACCCGTCTTGAGCGTCTGGGCTTCTTTAAAGAAGTCAACGTTGAAACCCCGGCCGTGCCGGGTGTCGACGACCAGGTCGACGTGAACTACGCGGTTGAAGAACAGGCTTCCGGTTCGATCACCGCCAGCGTCGGTTTCGCCCAGAGCGCCGGTCTGATCCTCGGTGGTTCGATCACCCAGAACAACTTCCTCGGTACCGGTAACCGTGTCAGCGTCGGTCTGACCCGAAGCGAATACCAGAGCCGCTACAACTTCGGTTACGTTGACCCGTACTGGACCGCCGATGGCGTGAGCCTGGGTTACAACGCGTTCTATCGCACCACTGACTACAAAGACCTCGACGTCGACGTAGCGAGCTATGCGGTAGACAGCCTGGGTGCCGGCGTCAACGTTGGCTACCCGATCAGCGAGACTTCGCGTCTGACCTTTGGTCTGTCCGCACAACAAGACAAGATCAAGACCGGTACTTATACCGTTGACGAGATTTTCGACTTCGTTAAGAAGGAAGGCGATCAATACCTGAACTTCAAGGCGTCGGCCGGCTGGTCCGAATCCACTTTGAACAAAGGCGTATTGCCGACCCGTGGCCGTTCCCAGAGCCTGACGCTGGAAACCACTATTCCAGGCAGCGACCTGTCGTTCTTCAAGCTTGATTACCGTGGCCAGTTGTTCCAGCCACTGAGCGAGAACTACACCATGCGTCTGCACACCGAATTGGGTTATGGCGACGGTTACGGTTCGACTGACGGCTTGCCGTTCTATGAAAACTACTATGCTGGTGGTTTCAACTCGGTTCGTGGCTTCAAGGACAGTACGCTGGGTCCGCGCAGTACGCCTAGCCGAGGTGCAGGTGTGACCGGCAACACCGGTACGCTTGCCGACCCGGATCAGGATCCGCTGCCGTTCGGCGGTAACGTGTTGATCCAGGGTGGTGTCGAGGTGCTGTTCCCGCTGCCGTTTGTCAAAGATCAGCGCTCCCTGCGTACTTCGGTATTCTGGGATGTCGGTAACGTGTTTGACTCCAAGTGCGAGAAGACTACCAACGCTACCGTCGGTTCGACTTCCAGCACTCAGTGCAACGATATCAGCCTCAGCAACATGGCGAGCTCCGTCGGTGTGGGTGTGACCTGGGTCACCGCACTGGGTCCTCTGAGCTTCGCGTTGGCCATGCCGATCAAGAAACCGGATGACGCTGAAACTCAAGTGTTCCAATTCTCCCTCGGCCAGACGTTCTAAGCGTCTGACCCAAGATAACGACAATGGATTTTGTAGGAGTGCATCGTGCGTAAGTTGACTCAATTGGTTCTCCTGGCCTCCTTGATGGTGGCAGGCCCGGCATTTGCCGACATGAAAATCGCTGTTCTGAACTATCAGATGGCGCTGCTGGAATCCGACGCGGCCAAGAAGTACGCCGTGGATGCCGAGAAGAAGTTCGGTCCGCAACTGACCAAACTGAAAACTCTGGAAAGCAGCGCCAAAGGCATTCAGGACCGTCTGATGGCCGGTGGCGACAAAATGCAGCAAGGCGAGCGTGAGCGTCTGGAGCTGGAATTCAAGCAAAAAGCCCGTGACTTCCAGTTCCAGTCCAAAGAGCTGAACGAAGCCAAAGCTGTTGCCGACCGCGAAATGCTCAAGCAACTGAAGCCGAAACTGGATAGCGCAGTGGAAGAAGTCATCAAGAAAGGTGGTTTTGACCTGGTGTTCGAGCGTGGCGCAGTAATCGATGTCAAGCCTCAGTACGACATCACGCGCCAGGTTATCGAGCGCATGAATCAGCTGAAGTAACCCATGACCGTGACTATCAAACTCGGCCAGTTGGCCGAGTTCCTCGGCGCCACCCTGCGTGGCGACCCGGAGAAGCAAATTACTGGGCTAGCCACTTTGCAAGAGGCTGGCCCAGCTCAGTTGAGCTTTCTGGCAAATCCTCAATATCGCAAATACCTGGCAGGCTCGCAGGCAGCGGCGCTATTGCTCAAAGAAGCTGATGCTGAAGGCTTTGCCGGGAATGCGCTGGTGGTGCCGGATCCTTATCTGGCCTACGCACGTATTTCGCACTTGTTCGATCCCAAACCAAAAGCTGCGGCGGGTATCCATCCATCGGCAGTGATTGCGGACGACGCTGTGGTTGATCCAACCGCCAGCGTCGGCCCGTTTGTGGTTGTCGAAGCCGGTGCGCGGATCGCTGCTCAGGTGACCTTGGGCGCACATTGCTTTATCGGCGCGCGCAGTGAAATTGGTGAAGGCGGCTGGCTCGCGCCCCGCGTGACCCTGTATCACGACGTGCGCATCGGCAAACGTGTGGTGATTCAGTCCGGTGCGGTACTCGGTGGTGAAGGCTTCGGCTTTGCCAACGAGAAGGGTATCTGGCAGAAAATCGCCCAGATCGGTGGCGTGACCATCGGCGATGATGTCGAGATTGGCGTGAATACCGCCATCGACCGTGGTGCGCTGGCCGACACCGTTATCGGTAATGGTGTGAAGCTCGACAACCAGATCCAGATTGCGCACAACGTCCAGGTCGGTGATCACACCGCCATGGCCGCCTGTGTCGGCATTTCTGGCAGCACCAAGATTGGCAAGCATTGCATGCTCGCTGGCGGTGTCGGTCTGGTTGGCCACATTGATATTTGCGACAACGTTTTCCTCACCGGGATGACCATGGTGACTCACTCGATTACCGAGCCGGGTGCCTATTCTTCCGGTACAGCCATGCAACCGGCGGCCGAATGGCGCAAAAGCGCGGCCCGCATCCGTCAGCTCGATGACATCGCGCGACGTTTGAAACAGCTGGAAAAGCGCGTAGGGGAAGTGACCCCTGACGGCAATGCTTCATCAGATGGCTGATACCATTTCCATATCAAGTGTGCACAGCCTCTAGACTGCCTCCTTGATTTGCTAGAGGAGTGCGCGTCAGTCGCGCTCCCAATCTTTACATAGGCTTCCCCCCGAAATGATGGACATCAACGAGATTCGCGAATACCTGCCTCACCGTTACCCGTTCCTGCTGGTGGACCGGGTGGTGGAACTGGACACTGAAGGCAAGCGCATTCGCGCCTACAAGAATGTCAGCATCAATGAACCGTTCTTCAATGGTCACTTCCCGGCGCATCCAATCATGCCGGGCGTACTGATCATCGAAGCGATGGCTCAGGCTGCCGGGATCCTCGGTTTCAAAATGCTTGATGTGAAGCCTGCCGACGGCACGCTTTACTACTTCGTCGGTTCCGACAAGCTGCGCTTCCGTCAGCCTGTGTTGCCGGGCGACCAGTTGATCCTTGAAGCCAAGTTCATCAGCTGCAAGCGCCAGATCTGGAAGTTCGAATGCCAGGCTTCGGTGGACGGCAAGCCGGTCTGCTCGGCTGAAATCATCTGCGCGGAACGCAAGCTATGAGTTTGATTGACCCTCGCGCAATCATCGATCCGTCGGCCGTACTGGCTGACGGCGTCGAGGTCGGCCCGTGGTCGATCATCGGCGCAGGTGTGGAAATCGGCGAGGGTACCGTGATCGGGCCGCATGTAATCCTCAAAGGCCCGACGCGCATCGGCAAGCATAATCGCATCTACCAGTTTTCCTCGGTAGGCGAAGACACGCCGGATCTGAAGTACAAAGGTGAAGAAACCCGTCTTGTGATTGGTGACCACAACGTCATCCGCGAAGGCGTGACCATCCACCGTGGCACCGTTCAGGATCGCTCGGAAACCACGCTGGGCGATCACAACCTGATCATGGCCTATGCCCACATCGGTCACGACAGCGTTATCGGCAACCACTGCATTCTGGTCAACAACACCGCGTTGGCCGGCCATGTACACGTTGATGACTGGGCGATCCTCTCCGGTTTCACCCTCGTACATCAGTATTGCCACATCGGCGCCCACAGCTTTTCCGGCATGGGCACGGCGATCGGCAAGGACGTTCCGGCGTTCGTCACCGTGTTCGGCAACCCGGCCGAAGCGCGCAGCATGAACTTCGAAGGCATGCGCCGTCGTGGTTTTAGCGAAGACGCGATCCACACCTTGCGTCGCGCCTACAAAACCGTCTACCGCCAAGGCCTGACGGTCGAGCAGGCTCTAGCGGAGCTGGCAGAGCCGGCGGCGCAATTCCCGGAAGTTGCTATTTTCCGCGACTCGATCCAGTCGTCGACTCGCGGCATCACTCGCTGATCATGGCTAATTTGCGTATTGCGCTGGTGGCGGGTGAGGCTTCCGGTGACATTCTCGGCGCCGGTCTCATGCGCGCCCTCAAGGCGCAGCATCCGGCGGTCGAGTTCATCGGCGTCGGCGGGCCGCTGATGCAGGCTGAAGGCCTGACGTCGTACTTTCCCATGGAACGCTTGTCGGTCATGGGCTTGGTGGAAGTGCTCGGTCGCCTGCGCGAGTTGCTCAAACGCCGCAAGGACCTGATCGCCACATTGATCGCCGAGAAGCCGGACGTGTTCATCGGTATCGATGCTCCGGATTTCAACCTCAATATCGAACTGAAGCTGCGTCAGGCCGGGATCAAGACCGTGCATTACGTCAGCCCGTCGGTGTGGGCATGGCGGCAGAAACGCGTGCTGAAGATTCGCGAAGGCTGCGACCTGATGCTGACGCTGCTGCCGTTCGAAGCGAAATTCTACGAAGAGAAGGGCGTGCCGGTGCGGTTCGTCGGCCACACGCTGGCCGATACCATTCCGCTGGAGGCGGATCGCGCGGCGGCGCGTGCCGAGTTGGGCCTGCCCGACGGCCCGCTGGTGGCGTTGATGCCCGGCAGCCGTGGTGGCGAAGTGTCGCGTTTGGGTGGGCTTTTCCTCGACACCGCTGAACGATTGCGCGCCGTGCGCCCAGGTGTGCGCTTTGTCATTCCGTGCGCCAATCCCGAACGCCGCGCGCAGCTTGAAGAGCTGCTCGCCGGCCGTGATCTGCCGGTGACCTTGCTCGACGGTAAATCCCATCTGGCCCTCGCCGCGTGTAACGCCGTGTTGATCGCTTCCGGCACCGCGACCCTCGAAGCGCTGCTGTACAAGCGCCCAATGGTAGTGGCCTACCGTCTGGCGCCGCTGACGTTCTGGATTCTCAAGCGCATGGTCAAGAGCCCGTACGTGTCTTTGCCGAACCTGCTCGCCCAGCGCTTGCTGGTGCCAGAACTGTTGCAGGATGATGCGACGGTCGAAGCGCTGGCGCAGACCCTGTCGCCGCTGATCGACGGTGGCGAAGAGCAGACCCGTGGCTTCGACGAGATCCACCGCACGCTGCGGCTGGACGCTTCCAATCAGGCGGCGGACGCCGTCCTTAACCTGATCGGTCAAACACGATGAGCAAGACAAGCATGCAGATGGGCCTGGATTTCACCCTGGTCGCCGAAGTCGAAGAACTGGTCGCCGGCGTCGATGAGGTTGGTCGTGGCCCGTTGTGCGGTGCCGTGGTGACGGCAGCGGTAATCCTCGATCCGAACCGGCCGATCCTCGGTCTCAACGACTCGAAAAAACTCACCGAAGCCAAGCGTGAAAAGCTCTACGACGAGATCATCGAGAAGTCGCTGAGCTGGTGCATCGCCCGCGCCGAAGTCGAAGAAATCGACGAGCTGAACATCCTCCACGCGACCATGCTCGCCATGCAGCGCGCGGTCGCCGGCCTGCATATTCAGCCGAAACTGGCGATGATCGACGGCAACCGCTGCCCACACTTGCCGATGCGCGCCGAAGCGGTGGTGCAGGGCGACGGCAAGGTGCCGGCCATTGCTGCCGCGTCGATTCTGGCCAAGGTCAGTCGTGACCGTGAAATGGCCGCATTCGAATTGATCTACCCGGGTTACGGCATCGGTGGCCATAAAGGCTACCCGACGCCCGTTCATCTGGAAGCGTTAGTGCGGCTCGGCCCGACGCCGATTCACCGGCGCTCCTTCGCCCCGGTGCGTCTGGCTTATGAAGCGCTGGAAGGCCTGACGCAGGTTTAGTCGCAAGGCTGATGTTTTGTTCGAGGCCCGGTACAATCCGGGCCTTGTTGTCTCTATGTAACTGGACAGGATCACTATGCCGGCTTCATTCGTTCATCTACGCCTGCACACTGAATACTCGCTGGTCGACGGGCTGGTACGGATCAAGCCGCTGGTCAAGGCGCTGACGGCCATGAACATGCCGGCGGTCGCGGTCACCGACCAGAACAACATGTGTTCCCTGGTCAAATTCTATAAAAACACCATGGGCGCCGGCATCAAGCCGATCTGCGGCGCCGACCTGTGGCTGTCGAACAAAGACCCGGACGCACCGCTGAGCCGGCTCAGCCTGTTGGTGATGAACGCCAAGGGCTATCGCAACCTCACCGAGTTGATCTCGCGCGGCTTCATCGAAGGCCAGCGCAACGGCATGATCATCATCGAGCGTGAGTGGGTCGCTGAAGCCAACGAAGGACTGATCATGCTGTCCGCCGCCAAAGAGGGCGAGATCGGCATGGCCTTGATCAGTGGCAACCCGGCTGAAGCCGAGGCCTTGGCGCGCGAATGGATGACGGTGTTCCCGGATCGCTTCTATCTGGAAATCCAGCGCACCAACCGCCCCAACGATGAAGAGCAACTGCACGGCGCCGTCGCCCTTGCCGACAAGCTCGGCGCGCCACTGGTGGCGAGCAACGACGTGCGCTTCATCAAGCAGGAAGACTTCGCCGCCCACGAAACCCGCGTGTGCATCGGTGAGGGCCGCGCCCTCGACGACCCGCGCCGTTCGAAGAATTACAGCGATCAGCAATACCTGAAAAGCGCCGAGGAAATGATCGAGCTGTTCAGCGATATTCCCGATGCGATTGAAAATACCGTCGAGATCGCCAAGCGCTGCAACATTGAAGTGAAACTGGGCACGCACTTCCTGCCCAACTTCCCGATTCCCGATGGCATGACCATCGACGAATATTTCCGCAAAGTCTCCTTCGACGGTCTCGAAGAACGACTGGCGGTGCTGCTGCCCAAGGACACCACCGAAGACTACGAAGCCAAGCGTCAGGTCTATGTAGATCGCTTGAATTTCGAGCTGGATATCATCATCCAGATGGGCTTCCCCGGTTACTTCCTGATCGTTATGGACTTTATCCAGTGGGCCAAGAGCAACGGCGTACCGGTAGGTCCGGGCCGTGGTTCGGGTGCCGGTTCGCTGGTGGCTTACGTTCAAAAGATCACCGACCTCGACCCGCTGGAATACGACCTGCTGTTCGAACGTTTCCTTAACCCGGAACGGGTCTCGATGCCCGACTTCGACGTCGACTTCTGCATGGACGGTCGTGACCGCGTAATTGATTACGTGGCCGAGAAATACGGGCGCAACGCGGTAAGCCAGATCATCACCTTCGGTTCCATGGCCGCCAAGGCTGTGGTGCGCGACGTGGCGCGGGTGCAGGGCAAGTCCTACGGTTTGGCGGATCGTCTGTCGAAGATGATTCCGTTCGAAGTCGGCATGACCCTGGAAAAAGCCTACGAGCAGGAAGAAATCCTGCGTGACTTCATCAAGGTCGATGAAGAAGCCGCAGAAATCTGGGAGATGGCGCGCAAGCTCGAAGGCGTTGTGCGTAACGTCGGTAAACACGCCGGTGGTGTGGTTATCGCGCCGACCAAGCTGACTGACTTCTCGCCGATCTATTGCGACGAGGCCGGTGACGGTCTGGTAACCCAGTTCGACAAGGACGACGTTGAAGCGGCCGGTCTGGTGAAGTTCGACTTCCTCGGTCTGCGGACGTTGACGGTGATCGACTGGGCGCTGAAGACCATCAACCGCGACCGCGCCAAGGTCGACGAGCCGCCGCTGGACATCGCGTTCATCCCGCTCGACGACAAACCGACGTACACGCTGTTGCAAAAAGCTGAAACCACCGCGGTGTTCCAGCTTGAATCCCGCGGCATGAAAGAGCTGATCAAAAAGCTCAAGCCCGACTGCCTGGAAGACTTGATCGCACTGGTGGCCCTGTTCCGTCCGGGCCCGCTGCAATCGGGCATGGTTGATGACTTTATCAACCGTAAGCACGGTCGCGCCGAGCTGGCGTATCCGCACTCCGACTATCAATACGAAGGCCTCAAGCCAGTATTGGCGCCGACCTACGGCATCATCCTGTATCAGGAACAGGTGATGCAGATTGCTCAGGTCATGGCCGGTTACACCCTCGGCGGTGCAGACATGCTGCGTCGGGCTATGGGTAAGAAAAAACCCGAAGAGATGGCCAAGCAGCGCGGCGGTTTTATTGAGGGTTGCAAGACCAACAATATCGAAGCCGACCTCGCCGGTAACATTTTCGACCTGGTGGAAAAATTCGCCGGTTACGGCTTCAACAAGTCTCACTCGGCTGCTTACGGTCTGGTTTCGTACCAGACCGCCTGGCTGAAGACCCACTACCCGGCGCCGTTCATGGCCGCGGTACTGTCGGCGGACATGCACAACACCGACAAGGTCGTGACCTTGATCGAAGAAATTCGCACCATGAAGCTGCGTCTCGACGCGCCGGATGTGAATACTTCGGAATTCAAGTTCACGGTGAACGACGAAGGCCGCATCATTTATGGCCTCGGCGCGATCAAGGGGGTGGGCGAGGGGCCAGTCGAGGCGATCACTGAGGCGCGCGCGGACGGGCCTTTCAAGGATCTGTTCGATTTCTGCGCCCGCGTCGACCTCAAACGCATCAACAAACGCACCCTCGACGGTTTGATCCGCAGCGGTGCGCTGGATCGTCTCGGCCCGTTCTTCCATGAAGAGCAAAAGGCTTATCAGGCCAACATCGACCGCAACCGTGCGGTGCTGCTGGCCGCGATGGAAGAAGCGATCAAATCCGCCGAGCAGACTGCGCGCACCCATGACAGCGGTCACGCCGACCTGTTTGGCGGCTTGTTCGTCGAGGAAGATGCAGACGTTTACGCGGTGCATCGCAAGGCCAAAGAGCTGACCCTCAAGGAACGCCTCAAGGGTGAAAAAGACACTCTGGGCCTGTACCTGACCGGTCACCCGATCGACGAATACGAAGGTGAGATCCGTCGTTTCGCCCGCCAGCGCATCATCGACCTGAAACCGGCCCGCGATACGCAGACCGTCGCCGGGATGATCATTGCGCTGCGGGTGATGAAGAACAAGAAGGGCGACAAGATGGGCTTCATCACCCTCGACGACCGCTCCGGGCGGATCGAGGCGTCGTTGTTTGCCGATGCGTTCCACTCCGCGCAGTCGCTGTTGCAGACCGACGCGATGGTGGTGGTTGAAGGCGAAGTCAGCAACGACGACTTCTCCGGCGGCCTGCGCCTGCGGGTCAAGCGCGTGATGAGCATGGAAGATGCGCGCACCAACCTTGCCGAGAGCCTGCGCCTGAAGCTGCAAACCCAGGACCTGAAAGGCGATCAGCTACGCTGGTTGGGTGATTTGCTCAAGCGTCATCGCGGCGCATGCCCGGTGACCATGGAGTACACCAGCCCCGATGCGAAGACCTTGCTGCAGTTTGGCGAGACCTGGCGGATCGACCCGGCAGATGCGTTGATTCAAGCACTGCGTGACCAGTTCGGGCGAGACAACGTCTTCCTCCAATACCGTTGACCGGCGAGTGCCATCATTGCGCTCGCCCGCCACCTGAATTTTTAATCTCGACCTCAGCGCGCCTCTCCCTTAAGGTAGGGCGCGAATAGACAACCGGCCGACCCAAGCTCATTTGGGACACGACCCAAGACGGACGCCTATGAACCCGAATTTTCTAGATTTCGAACAGCCGATCGCCGACCTGCAAGCCAAGATCGAAGAGTTGCGCTTGGTCGGTAATGACAATTCGCTGAATATCGGCGATGAGATCTCCCGCCTGCAGGACAAGAGCAAAACGCTGACCGAAGACATCTTCGGCAAGCTGACCAGTTGGCAGATCGCACGCCTGGCGCGTCACCCGAAACGCCCGTACACCCTGGACTACATCCAGCACATCTTCACCGAGTTCGACGAACTGCACGGCGACCGTCACTTCTCTGACGACGCTGCGATCGTTGGCGGTATCGCCCGTCTGGACGACCAGCCGGTGATGATCATCGGTCACCAGAAGGGCCGTGAAGTGCGTGAGAAGGTGCGCCGCAACTTCGGCATGCCGCGTCCGGAAGGCTACCGCAAGGCTTGCCGTCTGATGGAGATGGCCGAGCGTTTCAAAATGCCGATCCTGACCTTCATCGACACCCCGGGTGCTTACCCTGGTATTGACGCTGAAGAGCGCAACCAGAGCGAAGCGATCGCCTGGAACCTGCGTGTGATGTCGCGCCTGAAAACCCCGATCATCGCCACCGTTATCGGTGAAGGTGGTTCCGGCGGTGCATTGGCGATCGGTGTTTGCGATCAGTTGAACATGCTGCAGTACTCGACCTACGCGGTGATCTCGCCGGAAGGTTGCGCATCTATTTTGTGGAAAACCGCCGAAAAAGCGCCGGATGCTGCTGAAGCGATGGGCATCACCGCTGAGCGTCTGAAAGGCCTGGGCATTGTCGACAAGGTGATTGGCGAGCCTCTGGGCGGCGCACACCGTGATCCGGCCACCGCGGCTGCCTCGATTCGTGCCGAGCTGAGCTCGCAACTGGCGATGCTGAAGACGTTCGATAACGAAGCGCTGCTCAAGCGCCGTTATGATCGACTGATGAGCTACGGCCTCTAAGTCGAACGCAGTACCCCTGTAGGAGCTGCCGAAGGCTGCGATCTTTCAAGATCAAAAGATCGCAGCCTTCGGCAGCTCCTACAGGATCTTTGAGAAGCGACCCTCTCTATGAATTCTTCGAAGAGTGATTTGCCGTCGCGGCTTCTGCTGAACCTTGAGCCTTGGCGCAATGCCGCTCATTGGCGTATCGCCTTCTCTGGTGGACTCGATTCCACTGTTCTGCTGCATCTGCTTGCCTCTCTGGCGAAATTCGAATCCCTCCCTCCGCTAAGCGCTATTCATATCCATCACGGCCTCCAGGCTGCGGCTGATGCGTGGCCGCAACATTGTCAGTCCGTTTGCGATGCGTTGGGTGTGCCGTTGCTTATCGAGCGGGTGAAGGTGCAACCGGGCGCGAGTCTGGAGCGAGCAGCACGGGATGCGCGTTATGCGGTGTTCAGTTCGCTGACGCAGACCGATAATGTGTTGCTGACCGGTCAGCATCGCGATGATCAGGCGGAAACGCTGTTGTTCCGGTTATTGCGCGGTGCGGGTGTGCGCGGATTGTCCGGGATGCTCGCCCAGCGGCCGGTGGGGCAGGGCACTCTGATTCGTCCGTTGCTGGATATTTCTCGGGCCGAGCTGGAAGAGTATGCGCAGGCTCATCAATTGCGCTGGATCGAAGACCCGTCCAATCAGGATCGGCAATTCTCGCGCAACTATCTGCGCCATCAGGTCATGCCGCTGCTGAGCGCTCGCTGGCCGCAAGCGCAGGCAAGCATGGCCCGCAGCGCCGCGCATCTGCGTGAGGCGCAGGGGCTGCTAGACGAACTGGCGCAGATCGATCTGGCGCAAGCTGCGACTGCCCATGATTACGCATGGTTGGGCTTACCGTCGCTGGAACTGGCGCCGCTCGCGGCACTGTCTGCCGCCCGGCAACGAAACGCGATCAGCCATTGGCTCGAACCCTTCACGCAACTGCCCGACAGCGACCATTGGTCGGGTTGGACGGATCTGTGCAAAGCCGCTCCCGATGCATCACCCGTCTGGCGGCTGGCTGAGGGCGAGTTGCACCGTAGCGCCGGTCGTGTGTGGTGGCTGAGCGGTAACTGGTTGCGCGCGCCGGTGATCGGCGCCGACTGGCAAGTGCCATCGTCAGCGCTACGCTTGGCCGATAACGGCCGTGTCATGTTCAGCGGGCAGACGCCTTGCGGGCCATTGCGCATCGCCTATCGTCAGGGTGGCGAAGTGATGCATCTGGCGGATCGCGGTCATCGTGATCTCAAGCGCCTGCTCAACGAGCGCGCGGTACCGGGCTTCGTGCGTGGCAGATTGCCGCTGCTGTTTCGCGGCGACAAACTGCTCGCGGTGGCGAACCTGCCGGGGCTTGATGGCAATGGGCAAGACGGCTGGCAATTGCATTGGCAGCCAACAGACGAAGATCAAGGTTTGAGCTGAAAGGAGCATTCCGGTAGACTACGCTCCCTTCTTGATACAACTTCTGTGGATTCGCCTGAATTGCAGGAGTTGCCGATTACCAAGCAGTCTTTGCTGGGCGATTCCAAAAAATGTGTAGCGAGCAACGTACCGGTGTTTCATCTGCCGGTCTGTCCCAACGCGGCGGTTTTTTTGAAAGGTGCACTGTGATTAATGCAGGTGATCGGGGGCTTCGGCCTTCCTTCGCTTTCCCCGGCGGCTCGGACCGCTTTAACGCAGACTTCTAGGGTTTTTCATGACGCGCTACATATTCGTCACGGGCGGTGTTGTTTCTTCTTTGGGGAAAGGCATTGCATCGGCTTCATTGGCAGCCATCCTGGAGGCGCGGGGACTTAAGGTCACCATGCTCAAGCTGGATCCGTACATCAACGTTGACCCGGGCACCATGAGCCCGTTCCAGCACGGCGAAGTGTTCGTCACCCACGACGGCGCCGAGACCGACCTGGACCTGGGCCACTACGAGCGGTTCATCCGCACGACCATGACCCAGAACAACAACTTCACCACTGGCCGTGTCTACGAACACGTGCTGCGCAAAGAGCGCCGTGGTGACTACCTGGGTGCAACCATCCAGGTGATTCCGCACATCACCGACGAAATCAAGCGCCGCATCATCAAGGGTGCTGGCGATGCTGACGTGGCCATGGTCGAAATCGGTGGCACCGTCGGTGACATCGAGTCGCAACCGTTCCTCGAAGCCATCCGTCAACTGCGTTTCGAAGTCGGCGCCAAGCGCGCGATGTTGATGCACCTGACTCTGGTTCCGTACATCGCCACCGCTGGCGAGACCAAGACCAAGCCAACTCAGCACTCGGTCAAAGAATTGCGCTCGATCGGCCTGCAGCCAGACGTACTGGTGTGCCGTTCCGATCACCCGATCGACATCTCGTCGCGTCGCAAGATCGCTCAGTTCACCAACGTTGAAGAACGTGCGGTGATCGCGCTGGAAGACGCCGACACCATCTACAAGATCCCGGGCATCCTGCACTCGCAGGGTCTGGACGATTTCGTTGTTGAGCGTTTCGGTCTGCAGTGCGGCAGCGCTGATCTGTCCGAGTGGGAAGCGGTGGTTGACGCCAAGCTGAACCCGGAACACGAAGTGACCATCGCCATGGTCGGCAAGTACATGGAATTGCTGGACGCCTACAAGTCGCTGATCGAAGCGATGAGCCATGCCGGCATCAGCAACCGCACCAAGGTCAACCTGCGTTACATCGATTCCGAAGACATCGAAAACCAGGGCACTGCGCTGCTCGAAGGTGTCGACGCGATCCTCGTACCGGGCGGTTTCGGTCTGCGTGGCGTGGAAGGCAAGATCACTGCCGTGCAGTACGCTCGTGAGAACAAGGTTCCGTACCTGGGCATCTGCTTGGGCATGCAAGTGGCAGTCATCGAGTTCGCCCGTAACGTGATGGGCTGGAAAGACGCCAACTCCACCGAGTTCGACCGCGCCAGCGGCCATCCGGTTGTCGGTCTGATCACCGAATGGGAAGACGCCACCGGCGCCGTTGAAGTGCGTACCGAAGCGTCCGATCTGGGCGGCACCATGCGCCTCGGCGCTCAGGAGTGCCTGCTCGAAACCGGCTCCAAGGTGCACGATTGCTACGGCAAGGACGTGATCGTTGAACGTCACCGTCACCGTTACGAAGTGAACAACAACCTGCTGCCACAAATCATCGAAGCCGGCCTGAAGATTTCCGGTCGCTCCGCTGACGCAGCCTTGGTTGAAGTGGTTGAAGCAGCGGATCATCCATGGTTCGTCGCTTGCCAGTTCCACCCTGAGTTCACCTCGACACCACGCGATGGCCACCCGCTGTTCAGCGGTTTCGTCAAAGCTGCGTTGGCTCAACACCAGAAGAAGGCGTAACCCGATGGCACAGAAGATCATCCGCGTCGGCGACATCGAGATTGCCAACGACAAACCCATGGTGCTGTTCGGCGGCATGAACGTGCTGGAAAGCCGTGACATGGCTATGCAGGTTTGTGAAGAGTACGTGAAGGTCACCGAGAAACTCGGTATCCCATACGTGTTCAAGGCCAGTTTCGACAAGGCCAACCGGTCTTCTGTGCATTCGTATCGTGGCCCTGGCCTGGAAGAAGGCATGCGCATCTTCCAGGACATCAAACAAGCTTTCGGTGTACCGATCATCACCGACGTCCACGAGCCTGATCAGGCCGCGGTCGTCGCTGAGGTCTGCGACATCATTCAGCTGCCGGCCTTCCTGTCGCGCCAGACCGATCTGGTCGTCGCGATGGCCAAGACCAACGCAGTGATCAACATCAAGAAAGCCCAGTTTCTCGCGCCTCAGGAAATGAAACACATCCTGAGCAAATGCGTGGAAGCGGGTAACGACCAACTGATCCTCTGCGAGCGTGGTTCGAGCTTCGGCTACAACAACCTCGTGGTCGACATGCTCGGCTTCGGCATCATGAAGCAGTTCGAGTACCCGGTTTTCTTCGACGTGACCCACGCGCTGCAAATGCCAGGCGGTCGTTCCGACTCCGCTGGCGGTCGCCGTGCGCAGGTTCTGGATTTGGCCAAGGCGGGCATGAGCCAGTCGCTGGCGGGTCTGTTCCTCGAAGCGCATCCGGATCCGGACAACGCCAAATGCGACGGCCCTTGCGCCTTGCGTCTGGACAAACTGGAGCCATTTCTGGCCCAGCTCAAAGCTTTGGACGAACTGGTGAAGAGTTTTCCGACGGTAGAAACCGCGTAACACTCAATTCTCCGGTAAAGTACCGCACGATTTGTCGCACATGCCCTCGGGCATGTGCGTTGTCGTCTGCAAGCTGCCCGCTGCACACCACTTGCCGACGGTAAAAAGATTTCCTCTAGCTGCGTCGTTTTCGTCAACTTTGGAGTGTTTACAACAATGGCAAAAATCGTCGACATCAAAGGTCGTGAAGTTCTCGACTCCCGTGGCAATCCCACCGTGGAAGCGGATGTGCTTCTCGACAACGGCATCATCGGCAGCGCTTGCGCGCCGTCCGGTGCATCCACTGGCTCGCGTGAAGCGCTCGAGCTGCGTGATGGCGACAAGAGCCGTTATCTGGGCAAAGGCGTACTGAAAGCAGTCGCCAACATCAACGGCCCGATCCGCGATCTGCTGCTGGGCACCGACCCAAGCGACCAGAAAGCGCTGGATCACGCGATGATCAAGCTCGACGGTACCGAAAACAAAGCGACCCTGGGCGCCAACGCCATCCTCGCCGTGTCCCTGGCTGCGGCCAAGGCTGCTGCTCAGGATCAGGACCTGCCGCTGTACGCACACATCGCCAACCTCAACGGCACGCCGGGTGTTTACTCGATGCCGGTACCGATGATGAACATCATCAACGGTGGCGAGCACGCCGATAACAACGTCGACATCCAGGAATTCATGGTGCAGCCGGTTGGCGCCAAGTCTTTCTCGGAAGGTCTGCGCATGGGCACCGAGATTTTCCATCACTTGAAAGCTGTGCTGAAGGCCCGTGGCCTGAGCACCGCCGTTGGCGACGAAGGCGGTTTTGCACCGAACCTGGCCTCCAACGAAGACGCGCTGAAAGTGATCTCGGAAGCTGTTGCCAACGCCGGTTACAAGCTGGGCACCGACGTGACCCTGGCGCTGGACTGCGCGGCGAGCGAATTCTACGAAGACGGCAAGTACAACCTGTCCGGCGAAGGCCAGGTGTTCACCGCTGAAGGTTTCGCCGACTACCTGAAAGGTCTGACCGAGCGTTACCCGATCATCTCGATCGAAGACGGTCTGGACGAGTCCGACTGGGCTGGCTGGAAGATCCTCACCGACAAGATCGGCGAGAAGGTGCAACTGGTAGGCGACGACCTGTTCGTCACCAACACCAAGATCCTGAAAGAGGGCATCGATAAAAACATCGCCAACTCGATCCTGATCAAGTTCAACCAGATCGGCACCCTGACCGAAACCCTTGAAGCCATCCAGATGGCCAAGGCTGCCGGTTACACCGCGGTGATCTCGCACCGTTCCGGCGAAACCGAAGATTCGACCATTGCCGACCTTGCTGTGGGCACCTCGGCTGGCCAGATCAAGACCGGTTCGCTGTGCCGTTCCGACCGCGTTTCCAAGTACAACCAACTGCTGCGTATCGAAGAGCAGCTGAATGGCAAAGCCAAGTACAACGGTCGCAGCGAGTTCCGCGGCTGAGTACCAACTGATAAAAGGACAGCGGATTGTGTCGAAAAAGTCGTGACAGCGATGGATTTGCCACTAATCTGATGCCTTGACAGCACAAGCCTGGATCTTTCCAGGCTTCGTGCTATCAGATGCTTCAAAGTTTTGGCGTGGCTGTCTTTTTTCACTGGATACCTGATATTCGATGCGCAGTCCTTACTGGTTGTTTCTCGTTCTGCTCTTGCTGCTGGCCGGTCTGCAGTACCGCCTGTGGGTGGGCAATGGCAGTCTGGCGCAGGTCGCCGAGCTGAATCAGCAGATTGCTGATCAACATGCCGAGAACGAGGGTTTGCTGGAGCGCAACCGAGTGATGGACGCTGAAGTCAGCGAGTTGAAGAAAGGTATGGAGACCGTTGAAGAACGGGCTCGTCACGAGCTGGGCATGGTCAAGGACGGCGAAACCCTTTATCAGTTGGCCCAATGATCAATTCCCTTCCGGCCTTCTGGGCCGTGGTTCCTGCCGCGGGCGTCGGTGCCCGAATGGCCGCGGACCGTCCCAAGCAATATCTGCAACTGGGCGGGCGCACAATTCTCGAACACAGCCTCGGCTGTTTCCTCGATCACCCAAGCCTCAAGGGGTTGGTGGTCAGTCTTGCGGTTGATGATCCTTACTGGCCGAACCTGGCGTGCGCTGGCGACTCGCGAATTCAGCGCGTCGAGGGTGGCACCGAGCGTTCTGGCTCGGTGCTCAATGCCTTGCTGCATTTGCATGCGCAAGGTGCCGATGATGAGGATTGGGTGCTGGTGCACGATGCGGCACGGCCCAACCTGAGCCGCGAAGATCTCGACAAGTTACTCGATGAACTGGTGGACGATCCGGTAGGCGGATTGCTTGCGGTGCCTGCGCGCGACACCTTGAAACGGGTCGACAAGCATGGCCGTGTAGTGGAAACCGTCGATCGAAGTGTGATCTGGCAGGCGTATACACCGCAGATGTTTCGCCTCGGCGCGTTGCATCGGGCATTGGCGGACAGTCTGGTTGCGGATGCCGTAATTACTGACGAAGCGTCGGCGATGGAGTGGGCGGGGCTGAAGCCGCGACTGATCGAAGGGCGCGCGGATAACCTCAAGGTTACCCGGCCGGAAGATCTCGAATGGTTGCGCCAGCGTTGGGCTAACCGTCGCTAAAAGATCAAAAGATCGCAGCCTTCGGCAGCTCCTACATGGGTTCGCATGCCTTTGTAGGAGCTGCCGAAGGCTGCGATCTTTTGCTTTTCAACCTCGATATTCCGGCCGCTCAGCCAATCCCTCCTTCAAAAAATCCACCAACTTGCGCACCTTCGGCGACAAATGCCGTTGCTGCGGATACAACGCCCACACCGCCGTATTCGGCGGCTGATGCGTCTCCAGCAACGAAATCAACGCGCCACTGTGCAGATGCTCCAGCACGTAATAATCCGGCAACTGACACAGCCCGACCCCCTGCAACGCTGCATCCAGCACTGCTTGCCCACTGTTGCAGCGCCAGTTTCCCTGCACTCGCTGAGAAAATTCCCGACCGTTCTGTTCGAGTTGCCAGATATCCGAGCTGCCGATCAGGCAATTATGCCGACTCAGTTCCGACAAACTGTGTGGGCGACCGTACCGCTCAAGGTAGGACGGTGACGCACACAGGTACATGCGTCGGGGTGCCAGTCGTGCTGCGACCAATCGCGAATCCTGTAACCGACCCAACCGAATCGCCAGATCCAGCCCTTCATGCACCAGATCAAGTTGGCGATTGCTCAGCTCGATATCAATACGCAACTGCGGATACAGCCCCATAAACCGCGTCACCAGCGGCACGATAAAGCGTTCGCCGTATGCCACCGCGCAGGTCATGCGCAGCATGCCTTTCGGTTCGCTGGTCAGATCGCCTACCGCACGCAACGCCTCCTCGCGACCATCCTGCAAACGTTGGCAATGCTGGAGGAAAGTCTGCCCGGCTTCGGTCAGCGTCACCCGCCGAGTACTGCGATAGAGCAGGCGCGTCTGCAAGCGCTCTTCCAGTCGTACGATTTGTCGACTGACGTGCGAGGAAGAAACCCCAAGGCGTTCAGCGGCGGCGGTGAACTGGCTGCATTCAGCCACGGCAACAAATTCGTCGATGCCTTCCCAGCGGTTCTCGGACATTGGATTATCCCTGTACGGCAATAATATTTTGCATTTGTCCGGATTATTCATCAGTCAGCGCTGAACTACACTGGCTGTCTGGTTTTTTTATTCAATGGATTTACTGGAGAGTCAGCATGATCAAGTCGCGCGCCGCCGTTGCCTTCGAGGCCAAGAAGCCGCTGGAAATCGTAGAAGTCGATGTCGCCATGCCCAAGGCCGGTGAAGTATTGCTGCGCGTAGTCGCTTCCGGTGTTTGCCACACTGACGCCTACACCCTGTCCGGCGCTGATCCGGAAGGCATCTTTCCGTCGATCCTCGGTCACGAAGGCGGCGCTATCGTTGAAGCCATCGGTGAAGGCGTAACCTCGGTTGCCGTTGGCGACCACGTCATTCCGCTGTACACCCCGGAATGTGGCCAGTGCAAATTCTGTAAGTCGGGCAAGACCAACCTGTGTCAGGCGATTCGCGCGACTCAGGGCAAAGGCTTGATGCCGGACGGCACTTCGCGTTTTTCCTACAAGGGCGAAACAATTTTCCACTACATGGGTACGTCGACGTTCTCGGAATACACCGTGTTGCCGGAAATCTCCGTAGCGAAGATCTCCAAAGATGCGCCGCTCGAGAAGGTTTGCCTGCTGGGTTGCGGCGTGACCACCGGTATCGGTGCTGTGCTCAACACCGCCAAGGTCAAGCCGGGGGACACCGTGGCCATCTTCGGTCTGGGCGGCATCGGTCTTTCTGCGGTGATCGGCGCTGTTAAAGCCAAGGCTGCGCGCATCATCGCTATCGACATCAACCCGGCCAAGTTCGAAATCGCCAAGCAACTCGGTGCCACCGATTGCGTCAACCCGAAAGATTTCGATCGTCCGATCCAGGAAGTGATCGTCGACATGACCGATGGCGGCGTTGACTTCTCCTTCGAATGCATCGGCAATGTGCAACTGATGCGCGCAGCCCTTGAGTGCTGCCACAAGGGCTGGGGCGAGTCGGTGATCATCGGTGTCGCCGGTGCCGGCCAGGAAATCTCCACCCGTCCATTCCAGTTGGTCACCGGTCGCGTCTGGCGCGGTTCGGCATTCGGCGGCGTTCGTGGTCGCACCGAGTTGCCAAGCTACGTCGACATGGCTCAGAGCGGCGAGATTCCGCTGGATACTTTCATCACCCACACCATGGGCCTGGAAGACATCAACAAGGCGTTCGACCTGATGCACGAAGGCAAAAGCATCCGTACCGTCATTCATTTCTGATCAATCGCCGGGATATGGCGACACGTCGTGAAGGCGTGTTGCCGTGACCGCGTAGGAGTCTTTACATGAGCCTGGAAAACATCTCCTGTCAGAAAAGTTTTGGCGGCTGGCACAAGCGCTATCGCCATCGCTCCGACGTGCTCGGTTGCGACATGGTGTTTGCTGTGTACCTGCCACCGCAGGCGGAGCAGGGCGGAAAACTGCCGGTGCTGTACTGGCTGTCGGGCCTGACCTGCACCGATGAAAATTTCATGCAGAAGGCTGGCGCGATGCGCATGGCCGCCGAACTGGGTTTGATCATCGTCGCCCCGGACACTAGCCCGCGTGGGCCGGATGTACCGGGCGATCCGGATGGCGCATGGGATTTCGGCCTTGGCGCCGGCTTCTATCTGAATGCCACGCAGGAACCTTGGTCGCGTCACTATCGGATGCATGACTATGTTGTGCAGGAATTGCCCTCACTGGTTGAAGCGCATTTCCCCGCATCCGACAAACGCAGCATCAGCGGCCACTCCATGGGCGGCCACGGCGCATTGGTCTGCGCATTGCGCAACCCGGGTCGCTATCAATCGGTGTCGGCGTTCTCACCCATCAACAACCCGATGGATTGCCCGTGGGGGCAAAAAGCCTTTTCCCGCTTCCTGGGCGAAGACCGTTCCAAGTGGAAGGAGTGGGATGCCTGCGCGCTGATCGCCGAGGCGGATGAAAAACTGCCGCTGTTGGTCGATCAAGGTGACCGCGATGACTTCCTCGCCACCCAGCTCAAACCCGAAGCCCTGCAACAAGCAGCAAAACAGGCGGGCCATCCGCTGACGTTGCGCCTGCAACCGGGCTACGACCACAGCTATTTCTTCATCGCAAGCTTCATAGACGACCACTTGCAGCATCACGCACGCGCCCTTAAGGCCTAATGCAGGTAGAATCACGCCCTGACAAAAATCGGGGCGTTTTTTTTATGCGTATTGGCCACGGCTATGATGTGCATCGTTTCGCTGAAGGCGATTTCATTACTCTGGGCGGCGTGCGCATTGCACACAGCTTCGGGCTGCTCGCTCATTCCGACGGTGACGTCCTGCTGCACGCCTTGAGCGATGCCTTGCTCGGCGCCGCGGCGCTGGGCGATATCGGCAAGCATTTCCCGGACACTGACCCGCAATTCAAGGGCGCCGACAGCCGTGCGCTGCTGCGGCATGTGGTCGCGCTGATCCACGCCAAAGGCTGGAAAGTCGGCAACGTCGACAACACCATCGTTGCCCAGGCGCCGAAAATGGCCCCGCATATCGAATCGATGCGCGCGCTGATCGCGGCGGATCTTCAAGTTGAGTTGGATCAAGTGAACGTGAAAGCTACCACCACCGAAAAGCTTGGCTTTGTCGGTCGCGAAGAAGGCATCGCCGTGCACTCCGTTGCCTTGTTGCTGCGCGCATGAACGAACTGCAATTGCTCGGCCCGCGCGCCTATGGCGACGCCCTCGGCAGCGCGGTGCTGAAAGCCATCGCTGAAGATTTTCAGGTCGATGAAGTGCTCGACATCCCGTTCAGCGGCGATGGCGAACACCTGTGGATCTGGGTCGAGAAACGCGGCCTCAACACTGAAGAAGCCGCACGGCGTATCGCCAAGGCTGCCGGCGTGCCGCTGCGTACCGTCAGTTATGCCGGTCTCAAGGATCGTCAGGCGCTGACCCGCCAGTGGTTCAGCGTGCAACTGCCGGGCAAGGCCGACCCGGATCTGTCGGCGGCGGAAAACGATACGCTGAAGATCCTCAAGACCACTCGCCACAAACGCAAGCTGCAACGCGGTGCGCATTCGGCCAATGGTTTCACCTTGCGCCTGACTCAGTTCACTGGTGATAAAGACGCGATTGAACAACGTCTGCAACTGATCGCCCAGCAAGGCATCCCCAATTATTTCGGCGCCCAGCGTTTCGGCCATGACGGCGGCAACGTCGTTGATGCGCGTGCGTGGGCAGCGCGCAAGGCCTTGCCGGAGCAGCGCAATGTGCGTTCGCGTCTGCTGTCGACGGCGCGCAGCTTTCTGTTCAACAAAGTGCTGGCGGCGCGTGTGGCTGATGGCACTTGGCAAAAAGCTCAGATTGGCGATCTGCTGGCGTTCACCGACAGCCGCAGCTTTTTCCCGGCCGGTGAAGCTGAATGCAGCGACCCGCGCCTGGCGATTCTCGATCTGCACCCGACCGGCCCGCAGTGGGGCGAAGGTGACTCGCCGACCGCAGGCGTTGTCCATGAACTGGAGCAGGGGATCGCTGCCGATGAAGCAGAGCTGCGCGATTGGTTGGTTCATGCCGGCATGAGCCACGAACGTCGCATCCTGCGGCTGCCCATTGGCGGGTTGACGTGGCATTATCCCCAGCCTGACATTCTGCAACTGGAATTCGTCCTCCCGGCCGGATGCTTCGCCACCGTATTGGTGCGCGAACTCGTTGATCTGGTGCCGGTGGGGCAGACGGACAGCCCATGCGTATTCTGATTTCTAACGATGATGGGGTAACCGCACCCGGTCTCGCCGCGCTTTATGCTGCGCTGGCGGATTACACCGAATGCGTGGTTATCGCCCCGGAGCAGGACAAAAGCGGCGCCAGCAGTTCGCTGACGCTCGACCGTCCGCTGCACCCGCAATACCTGGCCAACGGCTTTATCAGCCTCAACGGCACCCCGACCGACTGCGTGCACCTGGGCCTTAATGGCTTGCTGGAGCGCCAGCCGGACATGGTGGTGTCGGGCATCAATCTCGGCGCCAATCTGGGTGACGACGTTTTGTATTCCGGGACAGTGGCGGCAGCTCTTGAAGGACGCTTCCTGGAGCGTCCGTCGTTTGCCTTCTCGCTGGTCTCGCGTCAGGTGGATAATCTGCCGACAGCGGCCTACTTTGCGCGCAAACTGGTCGAGGCCCATGCCGGGCTCGACCTGCCGCCGCGCACGGTGCTCAACGTGAACATTCCGAACCTGCCGATCGACCATATTCGCGGTATCCAGCTGACCCGCCTCGGTCATCGCGCCCGGGCGGCGGCACCGATGAAAGTGGTCGATCCACGTGGCAAGGCCGGCTACTGGATTGCCGCTGCTGGCGACGCCGAAGACGGCGGCCCGGGCACGGACTTCCATGCGGTGATGCAGGGTTACGTTTCCATCACCCCGTTGCAGCTCGATCGCACCTTCAACGATGCTTTCCGAAGCCTCGACGGCTGGCTCGAGGGACTGCGCTGATGGCTCGCGAACACGAAGACCGACTGCGCAGCGGCATCGGCATGACCTCCCAGCGTACCCGCGAGCGCCTGATCCAGCGACTGTATGAAGAGGGTGTATCCAACGCCAAGGTGCTGGAAGTGATCCGGCGGACTCCGCGCCACTTGTTCGTCGACGAAGCGCTGGCGCACCGTGCCTATGAAGACACGGCGCTGCCGATCGGCCATAACCAGACGATTTCCCAGCCTTATATGGTGGCGCGCATGAGCGAGCTGCTGCTGGAGGCGGGGCCGCTGGATAAGGTGATGGAGATCGGCACCGGTTCCGGTTACCAGACAGCGGTGTTGTCACAGCTGGTCGAGCGGGTGTTTTCGGTCGAGCGCATCAAGGTCCTGCAGGATCGCGCCAAGGAGCGTCTGGTCGAACTGAACCTGCGCAACGTGGTGTTCCGCTGGGGCGATGGCTGGGAAGGCTGGCCGGCGCTGGCGCCTTACAACGGCATTATTGTCACCGCCGTGGCCACCGACGTACCGCAAGCCCTGCTCGATCAACTGGCACCTGGCGGCCGACTGGTCATACCGGTCGGCTCCGGAGAAGTGCAACAACTGATGCTGATCGTGCGTGAAGAAAACGGCTTTTCCCGACACGTTCTCGGCGCTGTTCGATTCGTGCCTTTGCTCAACGGGCCACTGGCCTGAGCATTTATATAAAGGTGCTGAATTCCTTTCGTTGGCCTGGGTCTTACTTCGGCAGCGATTGTTTAAACGCAGCAGAGTGGCAACTTGCAAACGTGTGCGCGAAGCGATTTCGCTTCATTAAAGGTAAAGCTGTTTCGGCCCGTTATACTTGCGACACCTCATGCCGACATCCGGCATTCCAATTTTTCAGCCACCACAAAGGGAGCGGCGGGTGAGTCTCACAGTCATTGCGCAGCGTATGGGTAACACGAGCTTTCAGCGCCTGGTGACTGGCCTTGTCTTGAGCACCTTGCTGGTGGGTTGCTCCAGCACCAAATCGAACAATGTTCGTGTGGTCGATCGCAACAATGCGGTGGCGCAGCGTCCTACCGTGACGACCGGACAGTACGTAGTCCGTCCGGGCGATACGATGTTTTCGATCGCTTTCCGCTACGGCTGGGACTACAAAGCCCTCGCGGCCCGGAACAATATTCCTACGCCGTATACGATCCATCCGGGTCAGACAATTCGCTTCGATGGTCGCACCGGTTCAACATCGACCGCTGTGGTGAGCAACGCCACTTCCTCGCCTTCTTCGTCGAGTAAAACCACGGTAATCCGGCGCCAGGCAAATGGCACGACGACCACTACAACCACCGGTTCTACTGGGGCTGCACCGTCCGTCGCGAACAAGTCGGCCCCCGCGCCACTGCCTCCTGCCGGCCCAGCCCCGACCGGCTGGGGATGGCCATCTAATGGCATTCTGATTGGTAAATTCTCTTCAAACGGTAGTTTGAATAAAGGAATTGATATCGCCGGGGATTTGGGACAGCCTGTTTTAGCTGCGTCTGATGGGACGGTGGTTTACGCCGGGAGTGGCTTAAGGGGCTACGGCGAATTAGTCATCATCAAACACAGCGAAACCTACGTCAGTGCCTACGGCCATAACCGCAGGCTGTTGGTTCGGGAGGGACAGCAGGTCAAGGTCGGACAGACAATTGCCGAAATGGGGTCAACGGGTACAGACCGGGTGAAACTGCATTTTGAGATTCGCCGCCAAGGTAAACCTGTAGATCCACTGCAGTTCCTGCCAAGACGTTGATTTGTAAGCCAGCCTGTTCCGTCACGTAGAGGGGACAGGCTCCAGCGCTGCCAAGGATAAAGGCGTCGCTTGAGCTTGGGGTCGAACTCACCAAAGGACTATAACAATGGCTCTCAGTAAAGAAGTGCCGGAGTTTGACATCGACGATGAGGTTCTCCTTATGGAGGCCGGCATCGATTCGGAATCTTCGATGTCGAATGATGAAGGGGCTGCTCCACCTTCCGTTCGTTCCAAATCCAAACACTCCGCTTCACTTAAACAACACAAGTACATCGATTACACGCGTGCACTTGATGCCACGCAGTTGTATCTGAACGAAATCGGCTTTTCCCCACTGCTCTCCCCGGAGGAAGAAGTTCATTTTGCGCGCTTGTCGCAAAGTGGCGACCCCGCCGGGCGCAAGCGCATGATTGAAAGTAACCTGCGGCTGGTGGTGAAAATCGCCCGGCGTTACGTCAATCGGGGGCTGTCGCTGCTGGATCTGATCGAAGAGGGCAACCTCGGACTGATCCGCGCGGTGGAAAAGTTCGACCCTGAACGCGGCTTCCGCTTCTCGACCTACGCGACCTGGTGGATTCGTCAGACCATCGAGCGCGCGATCATGAATCAGACCCGGACCATCCGGTTGCCGATTCATGTGGTCAAGGAACTCAACGTGTACCTGCGGGCTGCACGGGAGCTGACGCAAAAGCTCGACCACGAACCTTCACCCGAAGAAATCGCCAACCTGCTGGAAAAACCGGTGGGCGAGGTCAAGCGCATGCTGGGCCTGAATGAACGGGTTTCTTCGGTCGACGTCTCGCTGGGTCCGGATTCGGATAAAACCCTGCTGGACACCCTCACTGACGATCGTCCTACCGATCCGTGCGAACTGCTGCAGGATGACGATCTGTCGCAGAGCATCGATCAATGGCTCTCCGAGCTGACCGACAAGCAGCGCGAGGTGGTGATTCGCCGCTTCGGCCTGCGCGGGCACGAGAGCAGTACGCTGGAAGATGTAGGCCTGGAAATCGGCTTGACCCGGGAACGGGTGCGGCAGATCCAGGTGGAAGGCCTCAAGCGCCTTCGTGAGATCCTTGAAAAGAATGGCCTGTCGAGCGAGTCGCTGTTTCAGTAAGCACCTCACACGACCGCCCGCAAGAAGCCCCGACTGGTTCGGGGCTTTTTGTTGCCTGCTGTTTTTGATGTCGGTGCTGTTGCTCGTGTAGGAGCTGCCGAAGGCTGCGATCTTTTGATCCTGTTTAAGATCAAGATCAAAAGATCGTAGCCTTAGGCAGCTCCAACAGGAGGATCGTGTTCGAGATGTAGGCTCGCGGTGTAAGCCTTGGCTTACTGTTTCGTAAGTGTTCGTTATTTTTACACTGTGGCAGACGGCGATCGTGCTCACACTAATTATTTAACCAATTGAATTACATGTATATTTTTTAATGTGAAGGGCTTATTACGCTCAGTTTCAGCCGGGAAGGGCGATTGCTCTCGCCAGGGAACTCTCTAATATCGGGGTTGTGTCGACGGACAGACACGCCCTTCAAGGAAGAGGGGAACGGACATCGCAGGACGCGATTCATCAGGACGATGAAAAGGAATACAGGGAATAGGGAAAAAATGTGGGCGGGTCAAACCGCCCCTTTTTTTTTGCCCGCAGAAAAGTCAGCGCAGGCGGGTTGGCGACTCTGTCGAAGGCATTGCACAAAAACAAAAAAGGCCCCTAAGGGCCTTTTTTTCGGACGCGGGACAAATCAGCGTTCGAGGTCTTTGATCTTGCCTTTGACGCCATCCCACTCTTCGGCATCTGGCAGCGATTCTTTCTTCTCGGTGATGTTTGGCCAGATTTCAGCCAGATCAACGTTCAACTGAATGAATTCCTGCATCTCTTCCGGAACTTCGTCCTCGGAGAAAATCGCTACGGCCGGGCATTCTGGTTCGCACAGGGCGCAGTCGATGCACTCGTCCGGGTGAATCACCAGGAAGTTCGGGCCTTCGTAAAAGCAGTCCACCGGACAGACTTCTACGCAGTCGGTGTACTTGCACTTGATGCAGTTGTCGGTGACGACGAAGGTCATTTCTAATTTTCTCCTCAGGCGGCGGCAGCGTTGCCCCTTCACGGTTGGGGTCGCCAGGTTCGGGAGCGATACCTGCTGGCCAGGCTATTAGCCAGCAGCATCCCAAACCGCGCGAGATTCTAACAGCTTGAAGCGGTTTGCGTTATATCCGCTTCTTCAGTGCTTATATCCGGTTCTTCAGTGCATAGAGCATTTCGAGCGCACGACGCGGCGTCAGGTCATCCACATCCAGCTTAGCCAGTTCATCCAGCACCGGGTGCGGCAGGCTGGCGAACATGTCGCTTTGCTGCGGCGTCGCCGGTTTGCCCTTGGCAGCGGGTTTCGGCGCCTCGTGCGGCAATGCGGTGTCTTCCAGGCGACTGAGGTGCTCGCGGGCACGCACGATCACTTCGCTTGGCACGCCGGCCAGTTGCGCCACCGCCAGGCCATAGCTCTGGCTGGCAGGGCCGGGCAGCACGTGATGCAGGAATACGATGCGTTCGTTGTGCTCGGTGGCATTGAGGTGCACGTTGGCCACCAATGGCTCGGCTTCCGGCAATACGGTCAGTTCGAAGTAGTGGGTGGCGAACAGCGTATAGGCGCGCAATTGCGCCAGACGCTCGGCCGCCGCCCATGCCAGCGATAGACCGTCGAAGGTGCTGGTGCCACGACCGACTTCGTCCATCAGCACCAGGCTGCGTTCAGTGGCGTTGTGCAGGATGTTGGCGGTTTCGCTCATCTCGACCATGAAGGTCGAACGGCCACCGGCCAAGTCATCGCTGGAACCGATTCGGGTGAAAATGCGGTCGACCAGCGACAGTTCACAACTGGCGGCCGGCACGAAGCTGCCGATGTGCGCCAGCAGCACGATCAATGCAGTCTGGCGCATGTAGGTGGATTTACCGCCCATGTTCGGGCCGGTGATCACCAGCATGCGCGTGTTGTCATCCAGGCTCAGGTCGTTGGCCACGAACGGCGTGGTGAGGACTTGTTCAACCACCGGGTGACGACCTTGGCTGATACGCATGCACGGCTCGCTGACGAAGCGCGGGCAGTTCAGGTCGAGGTTCAGTGCGCGTTCGGCAAGGTTGCTCAGCACATCGAGTTCGGCCAGCGCCGCAGCGGTGTCCTGCAACGGTGGCAACTGGCTGATCAAGTCTTCCAGCAGCGCTTCGTAAAGCATCTTCTCGCGCGCGAGGGCACGGCTCTTGGCCGACAGCGCCTTGTCTTCGAACTCTTTCAACTCGGGCGTGATGAAGCGCTCGGCGCCTTTCAAGGTTTGCCGACGGATGTAATCCGCTGGCGCCGACTCGGCCTGTTTGCTCGGCAACTCGATGAAGTAGCCGTGAATACGGTTGTAGCCGACTTTCAGGTGGCTCAGGCCGGTGCGGGCCTTTTCGCGGGCTTCCAGGTCGATGAGGAACTGGCCGGCGTTTTCGCTCAGCGACTGCAACTCGTCGAGTTCACTGTCGTAACCGGTTTTCAGCACGCCGCCGTCACGGATCACCGCTGGCGGGTTGTCGATGATGGCTTTTTCCAGCAGCGCCGCCAGTTCCGGGTAAGTGCTGGTGGTGGTCGCCAGACCTTGCAGGTGCGGTGCTTCAAGATCGGTCATCGCCACTTGCAGCTCAGGCAGGGCGCCGAGGGCGTCGCGTAGGCGTGCGAGGTCGCGAGGACGGGCATTGCGCAGGCCGATCCGCGCAAGAATCCGCTCGATGTCGCCGATTTCCTTGAGCTGCGGTTGCAGCTTTTCGAAGCGATAACGATCAAGCAGGCAAGTGATCGAGGTCTGGCGCGCGAGCAGTACGGTCAAGTCGCGCAACGGACGGTTCAGCCAGCGGGTCAGCAAACGGCTGCCCATGGCGGTCTGGCAGCGATCGACCACCGACTGCAGGGTGTTGTCGCGGCCACCGGCCAGGTTGGTGTCGAGTTCCAGGTTGCGCCGGCTCGCACCGTCGAGCACCACGGTGTCGTCGAGACGTTCGTGACGCAGGCTGCGCAAGTGCGGCAGGGCGGTGCGCTGGGTCTCCTTGGCATAAGCCAACAGGCAACCGGCGGCGCCGATGGCCAGGGTCAGGTTCTCGCAGCCGAAACCTTTCAGATCCTGGGTGGAAAATTGTTGGCAGAGACTTTTCAGCGCCGAGTCGCGCTCGAAATCCCACGGTGCGCGACGACTGACGCCACGGCGTTTTTCCGCTGGCAGGTCTCTTGGCCAGTCATCCGGGATCAGCAACTCAACCGGGTTGATCCGCTCCAGTTCCGCCAGCAGGTTCTCCCAGCCTTTGATTTCCGACACGCTGAAACTGCCGCTGGTGATGTCCAGCACAGCCAGGCCGAACAGACGCTCGTCACCCAGCAGGGCTGCAATCAGGTTGTCGCGGCGCTCATCGAGCAGCGCCTCGTCACTCACCGTCCCCGGCGTGAGAATGCGCACCACCTGACGTTCGACCGGGCCTTTGCTGGTCGCCGGGTCGCCGACCTGCTCGCAAATCACCACCGATTCGCCGAGCTTGACCAGTTTCGCCAGATAGCCTTCCGCCGCGTGGTAAGGAATCCCACACATCGGAATCGCCTGCCCCGCCGACTGCCCGCGCGCGGTCAGGGTGATGTCGAGCAACTTGGCAGCCTTCTTCGCGTCTTCGTAGAAGATCTCGTAGAAGTCGCCCATGCGGTAGAACATCAGCTGATCCGGGTGCTGGTTCTTCAGGCGCCAGTACTGCTGCATCATCGGGGTGTGGGAGGACAGGTCTGAAATAGCTTTATTCATCAGGGGTTTAGCTTTACCGGTAAAAGTGACGAGGCAAAAACGGGTTGGTTCGCATCTTCAAAATGGCGAGTGTTTGCCAGCGATGCGGCCCGTGGGTCGATTCAGTGGGGCTGAGTATGAAGTTTTTTTGAGGTGGATGCAGCAACGCGCCGCCGCTTGGCCCAGCATTGTGTCCTATAGTGCCGAAAAGCTATCGAATCATCAGAATGCGTGGGTTGTAGGTCAGTCGAGGAAGTCGCTTGGAACAGTCAGAAGGCATCGATTCAGGATCGTCAGGGGACGATTGCTACTACGATGCGCAAACAATGACCCTCAGCCGGTCGGGGCGATCGGTCTGCCTGGGCAGCAATGAGAGCGACCTGCTGCTGGCCTTGATCGACGGTATTACCGATAAAGAGCTGCTCATTTCGCGGGTCTGGGGTGATCGTGGGTTGATCATTTCCGACAGCAGTTACTACAAGACCCTGCACCTGCTCCGCGCGCATTTCGCTGACGTTGGTTTGCCGCGGGACAGTCTCAAGACCTTACCTCGCCGTGGCGTCGTGCTGTTGTGTGAGATCAGGCGAACCAGCGGCGATATACCCGATATTGAATCCGTGCCACGCGATGAGCAAACGATCATCGTCGAACCTGCTGAAAGGGAGCGGTCTTCGGCGCGCCTTCTATTACCGGTGCTGGTTGTTTCGACGATTGCACTTGCGTTGTTTTACGCCTACTTGATGTTTAAAAAGCCGGCGGACCTGGAAGAGTGGAAACTTATCTGGGAAGACGGTGAGGCGAAGTTGTACGTGGAAGAAAGTGAAAAGATGTCCAAGGACGAAATTGTTAAAGCCTTGAGCGAGTTTGAGCCTGCAATAGCCTTGTCCGATATTAATTACTATGTGCGCAAGCCGCTGTCCCAATTACTGATCAAATGCATCAAGCCTGAAAGTAAAGGGGAGGCCATATGCGTGAATTATCAGCTCGTCGGGAAAAAATAACCACGTTGTTGGCGCTGCTGTCTTTATTAGTAGTGGCTGCGCTGGTGCTCAGGTATTTTTATCTGATTCATCGTGATGTTCCACGCGCACCGTGTTTTGCGTCGATCGACTTTGTACATACTCCCGACCATAAAACTAGATGGCATGGAGTAGGTGATATGACGATTGATCCAAAGGAAGGTGCACTTTTTGTGTATTACGTCGTCAGAACACCGCAGGGCAAAGTCTATACGTATGATCGAAAGTTTAATATTAACCTTACTCATCTGGACAGTTCGCGCTTCCTGTTCAAGACGCGCTCAGTTGAAACGTTTGATGCCGACACGGCCGGTGATGAACTTCCATTTATGGAAAGAGGGTTTCAGGGCGGCATGATCACCTTCAACTATTTCTCCGATGCCGAGTATTACTACAATATCAATAATCTGATCAATGGCGTGTGCCATGTCCCACGCTAGCCTGAAACCGGGGTGCAAGGCCCCTCAGGCGACCAGGTAAGACTAAGTAAGACCCCCAGTAAGGCCATGATGGCCCCGCGTTGTTAATGTGATTCGAGTCAAGCCAAGAGCCCCTGTGACTGCCTGAATGTCAGCGCGGCGCGGCTGTTGTAGTTGCCTTGAATAATATGACGATGTTTAGGCAGTTGAGGGAACTTATCAATGCTTTGGTTTTGCGTGCGCAGCCCTTCTAGAACTAAGGCTCCGGCCTGGAAGCGATCAATTGCAATTAACAGGCA
The DNA here is from genome assembly GCF_051913165.1 of Pseudomonas sp. SM4. Lineage (NCBI taxonomy): Bacteria > Pseudomonadati > Pseudomonadota > Gammaproteobacteria > Pseudomonadales > Pseudomonadaceae > Pseudomonas > Pseudomonas sp. SM4. The sequence goes on from NZ_JBODOE010000001.1 coordinate 542,840, forward strand.
GGGAACTGTGTTTGTCGCGGCGGCAGTCGGTGGCAAAGAGAAAGATGTCAGCGTGTCGACGTTGAATGATCGCACACCGGTGCTGGTTTGTTTTGATCATGTTTATGTTCCGGTGGTGTGGTTGGCTGAACATTTCCCTATATCGAAAGGGCAATGCCATTACATGGTGGCTGCTGCACTTAGTGGCATCAGAAAGACATTGGCTTGCCGTGAGGAGTGGGCACGGGTTAGTTGCTTTTTCGGCCAGAACGGGAAAACAAGCTACTTGGGGTTTGTGTCATGAAGTTAAATGTTGTGTGCAGTATCGCGTTGTTGGCGGGTTGCGTTTTAATCATGGAAAGTTCGTTTGCTGATTCTCGAGAAAATTGTTCGCAACGACGCGTCGGGATCAGTCGACAACTTGAGCAGGCCGAGGCGGCCGACAACGTTTATCGCGTCGCTGGACTGCAGCAAGCGCTGGCCAATGTAGAGCGCTACTGTCGAGAGCCCTCCGCCGATGAGGATCGGTCCATAAACATTCAAAAAGCCGAGGCCGAAGTGCGACGCAGGCAAAACCATTTGAAGGCGGCGCGTCAGTATGGCGATGTAAAAGTCATCAAGAAACATGAAGCCAGGTTGGCTCGTGCCGAGGCTAAGTTACGCAGCGTGCTGAATGAATAAGGGGAACTCAAATATGAAAAGCATACTTGTCTTTACGTCAGTCTTCACTGCGGCCGTGCTGATGTCTGGCTGTACCGCAACTGATTGGGTGCACGCCGCTGGCGGAATCATGGGCGCCAAAGATGACTACGACAGGAAGGCCAGAAGTGATCGGCTCAAGCGAGCCAATGCTGCGGCACGTCGAGTCAAAGGCTGAATTGCGCCCATTTGCCGAGCCTCATTCCAACCCGTAGATGGTGGCTCGGTGATATTGTTTTCAACTAAATGCTGATTTATGCATTATTAATGCAAATCAGCATTTGTCTTCACGAAAAACTTCAAGCACTATGCGCGTTATGCAAAAACGCAACGTATCCTCCGTCTTAAGAGCACTGCTCGACCAGCACGGGATCTCCCCTACGGAGCTCCATCGTCGCACCGGCGTGCCTCAATCCACTCTCTCGCGGATTCTCAGCGGGAAGATCGTCGATCCTTCGGATAAACACATTTCGAAGATCGCCGAGTACTTCGCCGTGAGCACCGATCAATTGCGCGGGCGCGCGGATGTCGCGCCGTCGGCCGGTGCCGTACGTGATGACGTACACGCGGAACTCAAGGACATAATGCTGTGGGACGACGACACCCCTGTCGATGACGACGAGGTGTCGGTGCCGTTTCTTCGCGAGGTTGAATTGGCTGCTGGATCAGGAAGATTCGTCATTGAAGAGAGCGAGCGCTCCAGCCTGCGCTTCGGCAAGCGCAGCCTGCGCCATAACGGTGTGCAGTTCGACCAGGCCAAATGCGTGACGGTGCGCGGCAACAGTATGTTGCCGGTGTTGCGTGATGGCGCCACTGTCGGTGTGAATGCGGGCAAGTGCGGCATCGGCGACATCATCGATGGCGACTTGTACGCGATCAATCACAACGGCCAGCTTCGCGTTAAGCAGCTTTATCGCCTGCCTACCGGCATCCGCCTGCGCAGCTTCAATCGCGACGAGCACCCGGATGAGGACTATAGCTTCCAGGAAATCCAGGAAGAGCAGATCGTCATCCTCGGTCACGTCTTCTGGTGGGGCATGTACGCCCGTTAACCCAACCGTTTTCAGATAAGCCCGCCCCTCGGCGGGTTTTTTTTCGCCTGGACGAAACTGGCAAACCCTTCAGTGGCGGGGCTCTCATGCATTCGCGCATTTCTTGTGCATAAAAAAATGCATTTACGCATTGACTGCATATGCATCCATGCATATCCTTGTCACCAAGCCGCTCGACAAAGTGGCTGGCAAGACAAGCTCTTTAGTTCCACAAGAACAGGCAGCGATGAACCGGCCTCAACGGTTCAGAGGGTTGGCAACTGACCCGGGTGTACAGCGTAAAGCACCAGAAGCAGTTATCCGGCGGGCAGGGACCGCGGTCGGAAAAACAATTTGAATGGACTCGTACCGCGCCAGTAGCGCCGAAAAGTCAGCTTCCTTCTTGAGCACAGGATTTGAAGGAAGGCGAAGGAGCGCATTACTGAAAAGCCCGGCGAGTTGCCGGGCTTTTTGGAATGCCTGCCAGATATCATCACGATATCCATGAAACAACAAAAGCGAGGAACGTAAATGAATCTTTATGCATTGGTTGAATACAGCAAAGTTACTCAGCTAAAAGAGAGTGAAGTTGCTCCGGATGCGCCTGCCTCTGCGTCAGCTTTTTGGGTAAATATTACCGGTAATACAGAAGTTCTCGTTGGCTGGGGTGCAACGTTCAATGAGGTCTGGACGTTTACGCCGCCATCTGACGTGGATTTGCGTAACGCCGCTGAAGAGCAGAAATGGCAGTTGCTGAACGTTGCTGCTTCCTGGCTGATACTTAATTCCCTGCAATTCAAAGTGGATGTCGCCGTGGCGTCTCCCCAAGAGCAGGCGCTGCTGATTGCTCACAAAAATTACTGCATCGCTGTCAGCGATATCGACAAACAAGCGGGCTACCCGGTGACCATTGACTGGCCGGTTGCGCCTTACTGATTAAGCAAAATCCATCAGCAAAAAACACGTTGTTCACTGAAAGTAACTCACAAGGAATCAACAATGAATCGTTATGCATATATAGGTTACGTCTACACAACGAACTTTCCAGTGGTCATTCGGCTACTGGATACAGAGGGCGGTCTTCCGACTACGCCGATTGATGGCGTGTCGGGTACGTGGGTTGATGCAACAGGTAATGCGACAGTGCAAGTCGGCTGGAAGGTGGTGGAGTCCTGGGATAATGGGTTCAGCGTGTTCAGCTTTGTGGAACTGACCAACGAAGATTATCTCCTGATAGCCCCGGCCCGAATTCGAAAGGAACAGGAGGAGGCCGTCCAGTGGTTGATTTCCAACCCTTTGCAATACAAGAAAGATCTTGATATCGCTACGCCTGCGGAAGAGGCGGTACTGATTTCTTACAAGCAGTACTTCGTCGAACTTAGTGAAGTAAAAAATCAATCCGGCTATCCAGTCGCAATCAACTGGCCGGTAGCGCCATTTTAATTTGGTATACCGGAAAAACAGCTGCTATTTCTGAAGTGTCTTTCGGCTTATAACCGTCGAGCAAGTTATGTGGATTTGCTGGCGCACGGGGCATAAATAAATACTGGCTACCAGATACCATCAGGAGAATTAAATGAATCGTTTTGCTTTTGTTAAATACGCTTATTCGGACCCCGTCCATAAAGTTCTGGAGGTTGTCGAGGCTGATGAGAAACCCGCTATCTATCCAAACGGCGTATATGGTTACTGGGTTGACGTCACAGACAACATAGCCGTCCAGGTGGGCTGGAAGGCTACAACTGTAGACTTTGTTAACTGGGTTTTCAGTGAGCTGACCTATCAAGATCATGCCGATGAAGCAACCGCTAAAAAACTGGATTTTCTGACAGCTGCGGTTAGCTGGCTTAAGTTGAATCCATTGCAGTACAGCATCGATCTTGGCGTTGCCACTTCTGAAGAAGAAGCGCTGTTGCTGGCGTTCAAGCAGTTCTATGTGGGTGTCGCCGGTGTAGAAAAGCAATCCGGTTATCCCTACACGATCAACTGGCCAGTAGCGCCTTTCTGATCAACCCGTCAGCGGGAGCGCATTACTGAAAAGCCCGGCCCTGCGCCGGGCTTTTTGGAATGCCTACCTCAAGAGAAAACGATTGAACCCAACACACACCACTCATCCAACACTCCCGGAGGCGTGACATGACAAACGAGCAACAAGCGTTGGCGGACATGCCGATCTGGCTGGTCATCCTGCTCGCCGTCGTAGGCGGGGTGTCCGGCGAAATGTGGCGCGCCGACAAGGAGGGCGCTCGTGGCTGGCCGCTGTTACGGCGTCTGGCCCTGCGCTCCGGTGCCTGCATGATCTGCGGCGTGTCGGCAATCATGCTGCTGTATGCCGCTGGCATGTCGATTTGGGCCGCTGGCGCCTTCGGCTGCCTCACCGCAATGGCCGGGGCTGATGTGGCCATCGGACTGTACGAACGCTGGGCCGCCAAACGCATCGGCGTCTGCGAAGTGCCACCCCGCGACCAGCCTTAACCTCAAATGTGATTCGTGCCGCCCTTTGGGCGGCAGGGTTGCGCGTGGACGATTGAAAAGGAGGTCATGTATGCCCACACCGATCCAGCAGCCGTCGCAACTGTTCACAGCCATCGCGACGACGCTGCGCAACACTGCCGGGCTCAACATCAATGTCGGCAATCACGATGATTTCACTGCACCGGGCGATCAGGCTTGGGTGTTGATCGACTTCGACCGAAATGCATCAGGACAGCGTGCCGCAGATGGGCGTATCGCTCATGTTCTGACGTTGTCGCTGCAAGTTGTACCGGCGCTATCGGCCAGTGCCTTTGCCGCCTGCGATTTGATCGCTGTACTGAAGACTCTGATCACCGACAATCGCTGGAGCCTGCCGGGCGATCAATGCGGTCTGCCGATGAACATGGATGGTTTGCCGTCCATGCTCATTCGCGCCGACCAGCAATTCAAGGCCTGGACACTGACGTTCAACCAGACCCTCTACCTCGGCCCGACCTTGCTCGACGATCCCCTCGGCACACCGAAATTCGCCCGCACCTGGGAAGTCAGCAACATCGACGATCCAGACCAATACACCGCGCTGGAGGCCTGACCGATGTTCGACGCATTACTTCGCATGCAACTGGGTCCGATCATCGAACGCCTGGCCGAAATGGAAGCGGAAATCGACGACCTGCACCGCCGCGCCGAAAGCTTCTGTCGCATTGGCATTTGCCAGTCGGTCTATGCCGCGAGCAACACCTGCCAGGTCAGTCACGGTGGCTTGCTGACGCCGGCGATCAAGTTTTTCAACCCGAGTGCAGGAGCGCAGAGCGAGTCGCGGATTCCGACAGTGGGTGAGCAGTGTCTGCTGTTCAACTACGGCAGCGGCGAAAGCGGCGCGCAGAGCGTGGCGTTGTTCGGCTTGAACAGTGAGCGCTTTCCGCCAGCGTCAACAGTGCCGACGCTGACCCGTCGGGTGCATGTCGACGGCAGCGAAAGCGGCTACGACGACGCCACCCACACTCTGCACTGGCAAAACGGCCCGGCGGCCTTCAGCGGTTCTCGCCAGTCGCTGGAACTGAGCATCGGCCCGGCGAGACTGGCGCTGACGCCGCAACTTATCACCCTGCAAATGGGTGCCGTCGGCCTGACCATCGACCCTTCGGGCGTGCACTTCAGCGGTCCATTGGTCGATCACCAGGGCCGTGTCATCAGCCCCTGATTCAAGAGCCTCCCATGATCGGAATCGATAGAGACAGCGGGGCCACGGTCGACGACTGGCTGCAGTTTGTGCAGCGCGCGACCCGGGCCCTGACCACGCCGCTGGGCACCCGGCAAAAACGGCCGCTTTATGGCTCGCTGATCCCCACGCTGCTGGGGCACAACCTCGGCGACGACGTTCTGCTTCTGGCCCAGAGCCACGCGGCGCAAGCGTTCTACAACAAGCAAAACGGCATCGATGATTTTCAGCCGCAAGTGATCGTCGCCAGCCGTCAGGGTGCCGGCCTGTTATTGCGGTTCGCCGGCACCTGGAAAAACCGTCAACAAACCTTCGAGGTCGTGACATGAGCATGTTGATCCCCGGTCAGAACCAATTGGCCGAACCCGCGCTGATCACCGTCGAAGCGTTCGAAGACTTGCTCGCCGAGTTCAAGACGTTCGTCATTGAATACGTCGGTGCGCGATCTCCGGACAGTGCGGCGAAACTCAAGACCAGCCTGGACAACGAAAGCGAATTGCTGACCCTGGCGCTGGAGGCGTTTTGCGTGCGCCTGCAAACCCATGAACGCAAATACAACGCACGCATCAAGCAGATGCTGGCGTGGTGGGCGACCGGCAGCAACCTCGATGCACGACTGGCGGACATGGGCCTTGAGCGGCAACTGCTCGATCCTGGCGACCCGGCGGCTTTCCCGCCAGTGCCGGCGATTTATGAAAGTGATGACGACGCTCGGCTGCGTTATTACCTGGCGCCGCACGCTCCTGCGGCGGGCTCGCGGATGCAGTATCGCCGCGAGGTCTTTACGCTCGGCGAACGGCCGACGGTACAAGTCGAGTCCACCGATGCCGGCGTGGTCAACGTCACTTACACCTTCAACCCGGACGGCCTCGCCGCACAGGTCAAGGATGGCAATGGTCGGCGCACGGCCCCCGGCGAAGTGCAGGTCACTGTGCTTTCGCGTGAAGGTGACGGCACGCCGTCCGAAGTGTTGCTTGACGGCGTTCGCCAGCACTTCGCCCGACCTGACGTGCGACCTGAAACCGACCTCGTGACCGTGCAAGGCGCCGACATCCAGCGCTACAAGATCCGCGTCGTCGCCAAGATCAATTCCGGCCCCGATTCGGGCCTGACCAAAGTTGCTGCGCAAGCGCAGTTGCAGGCTTACGCCGACAGCTGTCATCGCCTCGAAGGCCGGGTTGATCCGAGCTGGATCGACTACACGCTGCACAGCGCCGGCGCCGTGCAATTGCAGATTCTTGAACCGCTGGTGCCGATTGTGACGACAGCGTTTCAAGCGCCGTATTGCACGGCAGTTGAAGTCGAGGTGCTGACGCTATGAGTGACAAAACTCAGCGTGCAACGCTGCTGCCAGCCAACAGTTCGACCCTCGAACGAGGCCTGGATCTGGGCTTTGGCGCCTCGCTTGATCGCATTGCTCCGCCGTTTCCCGAGCTGATGAATCCTGCAGAAACACCCGCCGATTTTCTGCCGTATCTGGCAGCGGATCGTGGTGTTGCTGAATGGAGCACCGACGCGCCGCAAGCCGAAAAACGCCTGACCGTCGAACTCGCCTGGCCCACCGCGCGTCAGGCCGGCACTCGCAAGGCGCTGGAAAACGCCGCCAAGGGTTTGCAGTTAAGACCCGAGATCCGCGCCTGGTACGAACAGACGCCGCCCGGTGCGCCTTACAGTTTTTCCGTACGAGCCTTCAGCGAGCAACCCTACAGCGAAGCAATCGACGCCCGTCTCGATCGACGTCTGGCTGATGCCAAGAGCGAGCGCGATGTGCTGACGGTCTCCGTTGGCCTCAGCGCTTTCGGCAATCACGTCATCGGCGCCGCGACCTTCTGCGGCGAACTGACCACGATTTATCCGGTGTTCATCGAAGGGCTGGAAACCTCGGGAGAGGCGTTCATGGGCGCCGGTATGTACACCGTCGAAACATCCACAATTTATCCTCAGGGGGCCTGAATGGCTGACTATTACACCCTGCTCACCAACGCAGGGATTGCCTACGAAACGGCTTGTAAAGCTGCGGGCGTGCCGATCAAGTTGACGCAGATTTCCGTCGGCGACGGCGGCGGCTCGGTCTACAACCCGGCCGCGACCGCCACTGCGCTGAAGCGCGAAGTCTGGCGCGGGCCGCTCAATGCGCTGTTCCAGGACGAGAAAAATCCGAGCTGGCTGCTCGCCGAAGTGACCATTCCGCCGGATGTTGGCGGTTGGTATGTGCGGGAAGCAGGGCTGTGGACTGACACTGGGATTCTCTACGCTATCGTCAAATATCCGGAGTCGTTCAAACCGGTTCTGGCCACCTCGGGTTCGGGTAAAGAGTTCTACATTCGCTCGATTTTCGAGACCAGTAACGCCTCCCTGGTAACGTTGCTGATCGACGACACCGTCGTCAAAGCCACGCGTGCCTGGGTCATGAGTTACCTCGCCGAAGAACTCGGCAAACTTGATGGCAAACAATCGGTGCGTGTCGCTGCAACGGGCAATGTCGTGTTGAACGGCGCGCAGCAGATCGACGGTGTCGCGGTGATTGCCGGTGACCGTGTGCTGCTGCCGAGCCAGACGCTGGCCAAGGACAACGGCCTGTGGATTGTCGCCAATGGCGACTGGGTACGGGCAACCGATGCCAACAGTAACGCCAAGGTTACGCCGGGACTGACCGTGATGGTCGAGGAGGGCATGGCGAATGGAGATTCGTTGTGGTACCTGACCACCAATGCGCCGATTACTCTCGGCACCACGTCGCTGACGTTCAAGATGCTCGCCGGTCGCACCGGGATTGCTGCCGGGACTTACAAGAGTCTGACGGTTGATGAATATGGTCGAGCGACTGCCGGGGCAAATCCCGAGACGCTCGCAGGGTTTGGAATAAAGGATTCGTACACCAAAGCTGAAGTTGAAGCGCTGATTGCCAAGGCGTCAGCATTGCCGGTGGGCTCGATTGTGGCGTTCCCGGTTGACTCGCCGCCGCCGGGTTTTCTGGAGCTGGATAACAGCGTCAAGAGCAGCGCAACTTACCCGGACTTGAGCGCTTATCTGAGCGGCAAGTTCAACAAGGGTGATGAGGGCGTTGGGAATTTCCGTTTGCCGGAGGCCCGCGGGGAGTTCTTGCGCGGCTGGGATCATGGGCGTGGGGTAGATGCAAACCGTGCATCTGGAAGCTATCAAGCGGACAGCCTCAAGGCTCACTTCCATTCCCTCCCGACTGGATCAGGGGGAGGGCAGGCCGTCGATCCCAATGGAGAAAATCCGACGGTTGTGTTGAAGGATACGGCGGCGGACTGGATCCTGCGCACCGAGGGCGACAATGCCGAATTGAGTATTGGTCGTGTAAGAACCTACAACTCTGGCGCGGCAACTGAGACCCGTCCTCGCAACATCGCCGTCATGTGGTGCATCAAAGCCTGGAATGCCCCGGTCAATCAGGGATCCATTGATGTAGCGGCACTGGCCAAGGAAGTCGAACGGCTCAAGTCTGCTGTTCCGGTTGGTGCTGTTCTGGCATTCCCGACCGGCATTGTCGCTCCCGGTTATCTGGAGCTGGATGGCAGCGTGCAGAGCATTGCGACCTATCCGGATCTCGCAGCTTATCTCGGCACCACTTACAACAAGGGTAATGAGGGGGCGGGTAACTTCCGCTTGCCGGAATCGCGTGGCGAGTTTTTACGTGGCTGGGATCATGGGCGTGGTGCCGATGTAGGTCGGGCAGTAGGCAGCTATCAGGCAGATGAGCTGAAAACCCACACCCACCAAATCAGCGCCCCCACATCAATTGCTGCATCAGGTGGTTCGACAGGCGTTATTTTGGCGGCTGGCGGAACGCTGAACTGGTCGACTACGAATACTGGTGGTTTGGAAACCCGCCCGCGCAATCTCGCAGTCATGTGGTGCATCAAAGCCTGGAACGCGCCGGTCAATCAGGGAAGCCTTGATATCGCTGCGCTAGCCGTTCTGGGGCAACAAGCGACCGAAATCAAACAAGGCACGGCTAAAGTTTCAACCCAAGAACAGACCGACTCTGGGGCTGACGACAACACAATCGTAACGCCTAAAAAACTGCGCTGGGGGTTTCAAATCCTCAAAGCTATCAACGGTTACATCATTTTCCCGTCGTGGCTCGGTGGCTTGATTGTTCAGTGGGGCAGGGTCTCCGGAAATGGCGGAACGGATATTGCCACTGCCTTTCCGATCCCTTTCCCAAATGCCATGTACAGCTTGAATGCCACCTTGAACTACACGCCTGGGTCACCAGTGAACGGTTATGTGGACGTGGGAGTGTCAAATCTCACTGCATTCTACGGAAAGCACACATTTCCTGGGGTCACCGTCTTTCATTGGGTCGCGGTGGGCAGTTAAGGAGTAATCATGAAATACGCACTATTCGACGAACATTCGAAATTACAGGCCTGTCTGATTGAAGGGGTTCATCAGATCCCCGCGTCAGCCGTCAAAATCGACCAGGACCTGTTTGTCAGGTTGACGCAAGAAACCGATGGTATCTGGCGAAAGGTGGGCAACGAGATTATCAAAGAGCCGTTTCCGCAAGTGGCTCCTGACTATGCGCGGTCAGTCGCTGCCGAGCGTTATGAACGCGAAGATTCTGCCGTGTCTGTGGACGGCTTATCGATTGCGACCTCGCGCGAAAGCGCAGGGCTGATTTACGGCGCGGGACTTTCGGCGATGCTTGATCCTGACTATCGCTGCAATTTCAAAACCCTCGATGGCTTCGTAGAAATTGGAGCGCAGCAGATTCTCGCCATTGCCAAAGCCGTCAGGGCGCACGTTCAGGCTTGCTTCGACCGTGAATTTCAGCTGCTTCAAGCTGTCGAGGCAGACACTTATGTGGATGCAATGCTGAAAGAAGGCTGGCCTGATTCCGTGCCGGTTACACCAATCCCCGTGCCTCAATAAACGCCCCGCACTCCGGGGCGTTTTCTTATCCGCTCAAAAAACTCAACACCCGCCAAGCCCCTCCCCAAGAGGGGCTTTCCCGTTTATGGAGAAACGAAAAATGGCAACCCGCCAAACCTACACCGTGCTCGTCCCATTCCCCACCGGTGGTGGGCACTGGTCGAGCATCGGCCAGGAACTCGATCTGCTCGACGTCGAGGCCAGTGCCTTGCACTTCGCCGGTCGACTGGAACTGAAAACCCAATCCACCCAGGCCAAAAAGGCCGCCGCCAAGAAGGCTGACTGAACATGGCTGAGGTTTTGAACTTCGAGCACAACGGCATTACCGTCAATGCCACCGAATCCCCCGAGGCCATGGGTGGCCTGGGTGACAACGTCATCGGTCTGGTCGGCACCGCGCCGAAGGCCGATCCGCTGATTCCGCGTAACGCGCCGTTCCGTATCAACAGCTTCACCACCCACGCGTTGCTCGATCCGACCGGCGCCGAGGAAGGCACCCTGTACCACGCGGTTTACCAGATCCTCAAAGTGGTCAAGGTGCCGGTCTACGTGGTGATCGTCGAAGCGGGCGCGACCCCGGCCGACACCGTTAACGCAGTGATCGGCGGCGTCGAGCCGGCGACCGGCCGCAAGCTCGGTCTGGCCGCGCTGGGCAGTGTCCCGGAAGACCTGACCATCATCGGCGCGCCGGGCTTCACCGGCACCAAAGCGGTGGCCAGCGAGTTCGCCTCGTTCGGCAAGCGCATCAAGGCCCGTGTGGTGCTGGACGGCAAGGACGCTTCGGTCGCTGATCAAGTGCTGTACAGCCAGGAGCTGGGCGGCGCCGACCTCGGTTTCGACCGTTGCCTGGTGGTGCACAACATGCCTGCGGTGTACTCGAAGGCGGCGAAGAAAAACGTCTTCCTGTCGCCTTCCAGTCTGGCGATTGCCGCACTGGCCAAGGTCAAGCAGTGGGAGAGCCCGGGCAACCAGGTGACCTACGCCGAAGACGTTTCGCGGGTCGTTGAATACAACATCCTCGACACCTCCACCGAAGGCGATCTGCTCAACCGCTACGGCGTCAGCTACTACGCCCGCACCGTGCTCGGCGGCTTCTCGCTGCTGGGTAACCGCTCGATCACCGGCAAGTTCATCAGCTACGTCGGCCTCGAAGATGCGATCAGCCGCAAGCTGGTCAAGGCCGGCCAGAAAGCCATGGCCAAGAACCTCACCAAATCCTTCATGGATCAAGAGGTCAAGCGCATCAACGACTGGCTGCAAACCCTGGTCGCCGACGAAACCATTCCTGGCGGCAGCGTGTATCTGCACCCGGAACTCAACAGCGTCGAGAAGTACAAGAACGGCACCTGGTACGTGGTCATCGACTACGGCCGCTACGCGCCGAACGAACACATGGTTTATCAACTCAACGCCCGCGATGAAATCATCGAGCAGTTCCTGGAGGACGTTCTCTAATGTTTACCAACCGCGTAAGACAGGCCATCGCGGCCACCCTGCAAGGCCTGCCGCTGTCGGCGACAGTAGAAGAATTTACTCCGCCGAAGATTGATTTCGAGATGGAAAACATGACCGGTGGCCGTTTCATCATTGAAGAAATGGCCAAGAGTGCCAAGGCGCTCAATGCTCAGATCAAGCTGCAAGGTACGGGCGCAGAAGTGTTGCTCGCCATGGGCGTGAAGCTGGGCGACGACATCCTGCTGAACGTACGTGAAGCCGGTCAGGATCAGGACGGCAACACCTGGTTCACCTACCACACCATCGGCGGCAAGCTCAAAACCATGGGTGAAGACGCAATCAAAATGGGTGGCAAAGCCCTGACGACCCTGGATTTCTCCTGCCGCACCTACAACCGTCTGGAAAACGGCATTCCAGTGATCGACATCGACGTACGCACCCAGAAGTTCGTGCTCAACGGCGTCGACATCCTCGGCGATGCCCGCCGCGCCGTGCTGATGCCGTAACCCGGCGCACCACAAAAAACCTGTAGGAGTGAGCCTTGTGGTGAGGGGATTTATCCCCGATGGGCTGCGCAGCGGCCCCGATTCCAAGCTCATGTTGTAGCTGAAAAATCGAGCGTTCAGTGTGGGGCTGCGACGCAGCCCATCGGGGATAAATCCCCTCGCCACAAAAGCCGTTCCTGCAAGGGCTTTGCTACACCCCCTCAAGAATCACCAAGGAATTCATACATGTCGTGGATGCCACCCCAGCATGATCTGCTGTCGCCCATCACCGGTGACGACGGTTCGCAGATCGATCAGATCCAGCTCAAGCCACTGTTCTACGCCGCACAGAAAGAAGCGCTGGAACGCGCCGGCGATGACGAGGACGATCAGTTCTTCGAACTGGCGCTGCTCGCCACCGGCCTGTCGGTCAAGGAACTCGACCAGCTCAAACGCCCGGACTACGTGAGCATCGCGCAGTACGTACACGAGATGTCGACCCGTCCGACAGCGTACTTTCTCGACCAGGTCGAAGACGCGGAAAAATCCGCCGATCCCGATCAGATCCAGCTGTTGCAACCGCTCGCCGTCACCGGCCGCACCGTGACTTCGCTGAGCCTGGAAATGCCGGTGCTGCGCGCCACCAAAGTGATGAAGAAACTGAAAACGGCCAAGGAACGCGCCGAGTTCATCACCGCTCATTGTGCCGGTCTGATGATCCCCGATCTGGCCCAGTTGACCGTCCCTGACTGGACGCAATTGCAGGTGCGCATCGACGATTTTTTAAACCAGCCGGCGGCCTACTTTCGGAACGCGACATCGAAGTAATCCTCGATATCGTCCCGCTCATTTACCCGGTAAGTGAGGCGGAGATTCTGGAATGGGACGCCGAAAAGGCGTTGCGCCGCTACGACATAGCGATCACTCGCCTTGGCGTCAAACAGGAGTAGAGCGGCATGGCAGACGATAACTATGGGTTGACGTTCGCGACGGTCAATCATGAGGCCTGGGCGTTGAGCACCGCTAGCAAGACTGTCGCCTTGATGACCCCGACGATGCCTGCACCAGTAGCACCTGCGTCGAGCCCTGACGGTGGGGGTGGGTATACCGGGCTAAGCCTGGCGCTGGCCGACGCCACCAGCGAGTTGCGCAATCTGACCGCCGAGCAGGTTCAGCTCAGGAATGTGCTGACCTCGATACACGCGGTGCTGATTTCACAGCGCTCGTTGCAGCAGTCTCTGAATGACCGGCAAACACAAACGGGCAGCACGACCGTCGGCGCCGAAGCCAAAACGCCAGGTGCCAATGGTGCAACCCAGCCCTTCAAACTCTTGCAACCGACGATCGATCTTGACACTGCGATGGTGCGGCTGGGTCGGGTTACAGGTGTTGAAGGCGATGAACGCAAAGCGTTGCGCGAATCGCTGGAGAAAATGGCCACCGAGCGCAAAGTGGCTGCTGGCGGTACCACCACGGTTGACCTGGCAGGCGTGATGTATGCCGGTGCGAAGGGGGGAGTTGGCAGCGATCAGAAGACTGAAGTCGGCCGGCAAGACGCCCTCAGCGAATTCACCCGAGACACCGCCGTCACGGCCACAGCCTTTGAGATGAAAGCGCCGGATGTCGCGGATCTGCTGATCGGCTGGCGCACATCGATGGGGCTCAACAGAGCAAATACCCTCGACCTCGCCGATGCGACCAGTGTGCTTGGAAGCCGACTGAGCGCCTCGGTGGCGGACATCGGTTCGATCGTCAGCAACTACGGCGCTTCGGCAAAAGGCGCAGGTCTGAGCCCCGAACAGACGGCGGCTTTTGCTGCGGCAATGCTCAACGTCAACGTAAACAGGGCTGACGCTGGAGTGGCACTGGAGAAGATCACCACGACGCTGGCGTTGGGCGACAACGCCTCGGCCAGTCAGAAAGCGGTGCTCGCTGAGCTTAAGCTCGATCCAAAGGCCCTCGCTGCGCAAATGCAAGGGGATGCCCCCGGCGCGATTGTCCAAGTGCTTGAGGCGCTGAACGAGAAATCCCCCGGGCAGCAAGCCGGTCTGGCGATGACGTTGTTTTCGATCGACCAGCCCGTTGTGAAAATGCTTGAGCGCACCGCTGATGTGCGAGGTGCATTTGATCTCGTCAAAGATAAAAAGCAGTACGCAACTTCGGCGCCAAGCGAGGAGGGCGGGGCAGTTAATCAGGCTGCGCTGAAGCTTTCGGATACGTCGCAAACGGGCTGGAACATTTTCACTGCTCAGAAAGACCGCCTCCTCAGCTCGGCTGGCGCTGCTGTGCTGCCTGATTTTGACAGGCTCACCGGGGCGATGGCGTGGGCGACCGATGGCTTGAGCAGCGTGGCTGAAGAATCACCGGAGCTTGCGCGTACGTTGATTTTGAGTATTGCCGGTATCAAGGGTGTGCAGGTCGCTGGATCGATGCTGGCCGAGGGCATTAAAGGAACGACAGCCACTGTCGCCAACTTCGAGTTCGTCGGCACAACTGCAAAATCCTGGGGCTCCGCAGTACTTAACGGTGCCAGGACTTGGGGTTCCATTGCGCTGAACCATGCCAAGACTTGGGGTTCCGCTGCGCTTAACAGTGCCAAGACTCTGGGATCCGGTGCGCTTAACCGCGCTAAATACCTGGCATCCGGTCCAGGCCGAAGTCTGGTCAGCCAAGGTGCCCGAATTGGTCGTTTGGCTGGCCCTCTGAGTATGCCGTTGATGATGCTCGACTCCGGTATGGATGTGGTCAACGGCTTGCTCGATGCCGATGGCAAACAAACAGCCAGAGGAGCGGGCGGCCTGGTGGGTGGGGTTGCTGGAAGTTACGTGGGGTCGCGCCTTGGTGCCTTCCTGGGGGCTTTCGCCGGTCCTGCCGGAGCGGTTGTTGGTGGAGGGGTTGGCGGAGCAGTTGGCACTTACTACGGCAATCAGTGGGGAAGCTCATTGGGTGAAAAGCTCGCGACGCCTGCCCCGGATCAACTCGCCCCGCCAGCAGACGTCGCCAAAGACCTCGCTGGCGCTCAGACCTCAAACCATCAGATTACTTACGCGCCCTCGTTCAACTTCAGCGGCGGCGATTTAGCCAGCGCTGAAAAAGTGACCGCTATGGTGGCGCAAGTCATGCAGTCACATTTCACGTCTGACTTTACGCCTTTGATGAGCACCAACCCCCTCGCCACCCGCCGTGACGCAGCCCTGACCGATGGAGTCGCCTGATGAAACAACAAATGGCATTGGGCAGTTTCATCTTCGGCCTGTCCCGCAACTTCGCCTACAGCACGCTGGCGAGGAAGTCGGACGGTGGCTGGACGCAGTTGCCCATTCTCACCAGTAAACCCAAGTCCAGTCAGATTGGACAAAATCCGGAAACCCTGACCATCAGCGGCACCGCGATGTACGCCGTGGCCATGGAACGGCTCGATGAATTGCGCGCTCTTCAGGCACTGCGTGTGCCGTTGCCGTTGATTGACGGTATCGGTCGCAACTGGGGGTTGTGGCGGATCAACAGCGTTCAGGAAAACCAGAGCGAGGTCATCGATGACGGCACCGCGATGGTGATCAAGTGGGTACTCGAATTGGCGGAGTTCAACAATGCGTAAGGTACGAAGCGTGGCCGGTGATTCGGTGAATCTGCTGCTCTACCGCGAAACCGGGCGCAGCGATGACGCTGCTGAAGAGGCCCTGTGGAAGCTCAACCCGACTCTGGCCGAGTACGGCCCTGTGCTGCCCGCTGGCATCTGGCTCGTGCTGCCTGAACTCGACAGCAAACCCGCCGCGAGCAAAGCGCTGACGGCCTGGGATTAAGGAGGTTGTATGGCACTGGGTTTTACCCCGGTCGTGCAGATTTATGGCGAAAACGCGGATCTGCTCAACCAGCGTCTGATCAGTTGGGAACACATTGATGCCGCCGGAATCGAGTCCGATCAGCTGACCCTGACCATTGATCTGGAAGGCCTGGAAGGGCTGCCGAAACTCGGCGGGAAAATCGGCCTGCTGGCGGGTTACCTGGAAATGGAAGAAATGGTCGACAAGGGCCAGTTCAAAGTCACTCGCCTGACGCCCACGCTGTTTCCGCTTCGCCTGACCCTGGTGGCCACTGCAGCGCCTTTTACCAAGGATGATGAAACCGGCTTCAAGCAGCGCCGCACCGCCAGTCATGGACCGACGACGCTCGGTCAATTGTTTAGCAAACTGGTGTCGCAGCATGGCTTTTCATCACGTGTCGCAGCGGATGTGTCGTTGATCAAGATCGCCCACGTCGACCAGTCCAATGAAACCGACATGGGCTTTCTGACGCGGCTGGCGAAGAAGTACAACCTGGTCGCCAAACCTTATGGCGATGCGTATGTGCTGGCGCGGCCCGGTCAGATCAAATCAATCTCGGGCCAGAAACTGCACGATGTGACGCTGTCGGTCACCCACGACAATCGTCCCGGCGACCAGGCTTTCATCAGCGCCACGCTGGAAGAGGCCGCCCGCGAGCAGGCCAAGGGCTGCAAGACCTGTTTTGTCGATGCTGTTACAGGCGTTTTGCATTGGGTCGAAACGGGACTTGCGCCGTTCAAGACCATCCGCCAGAAGCAACCCAATGAAGCCGACGCCATTGCCGTGGGAGAAGGCGAAGTGCGCAAAATGCTTCGGCAGAAGTTCAAGGTGAAGATCACCTGCCCGGGCGATCCGCGACTGGCCGCTGAAGGCCTGGTGCTGCTCGATGATACCTGGCCGGATTTCATGCGCGGGCGCTGGTCGATCGACAAGGTCACCGCCAGCGGTAATCGCGAGAACAGCTATCGCTGCCTGATCGATGCCAGCGGCCTCGATCCAAAGGCTGAAGACTGATCTCTCAACACCACAAATCCCTTGTAGGAGTGAGCCTGCTCGCGATTGCGGTGTGTCAGTCACCATCGACGCTGACTGCAAGTCCGCTATCGCGAGCAGGCTCACTCCTACATGAGTCCTGCGCAATTCTCATCATTCTGGAACATCCCCATGAAGATCACCCCGATCCTCACGCAGCTGCGTGGGCAGTGCCCTGGGCTTGCCAATCACATTTCGGTGGGCGTCGATCTGGCGTTGCTGCAAGGCAATCCCGATCTGCCAATGCCTTCGGCGCATGTTCTGCCGCTGGCGGATCTGGCCAGCACCAGCACTGCACAAAACCTCACCGCGCAACCGATTCGCGAGCGCTTCGAAGTCGTCCTCGTGCTTGACGCCAGCGAGGCTACAAAAGCGCTGGATCTGTTGCACGACCTGCGCGCTGAACTGTGGCGCGCGTTGGTGGGGTTCAAGCCGGACAAAGACTACAGCGCCATCGCCTATGACGGCGGTGAACTGGTCTCGATCAACAGCAGCCGCGTGTTCTATCGGCTGCGCTTTTTTGCCGAGTTCCAGCTCGGCCGCAATCTGCCGAGTCAGCCTGCGGAGAGTTGGCACGAACGCGAACTGGACGGTTTGTCGTCCTTTACCGGGGCCACCGTGCGGGTCGATGCGATCGACCCCGCCGACCCCAACCTGCAACGCCCGGGCCCCGATGGGCGCGTGGAACTGACTTTCTCTGGAGACGTAACCCCATGAGCAATCGCATCACCGTACTGCCGGCCGCCGGCCGTGTCGTACCTGACCCGAAGGCCGGCGATCTGCTGCCGCTCGAAGGCCGTGAAGTGCTGGACAGCGCCTGGTGGCGCCGGCGTCTGGCCGACGGCGATATCACAATCAAAACCGCAAAAGCGGCTAAACCACAGGGAGCCAAATAATGGCGATCGGATTCAGCAACATCCCCGCGGACATTCGTGTACCGCTGTTCTATGCCGAAATGGACAATTCGGCTGCCAATAGCGCGAGCTCGACCCTGCGTCGCTTGATCGTCGCTCAGGTCAACGACAACATTGCCCCGACCGAGGTCGGCAAACTGGTGCTGGTCTCCAGCGTTGCACTGGCTAAAAGCATCGGCGGCCAAGGCTCGATGCTTGCTTCGATGTACGAGACCTTCCGCAAGGCTGACCCGATCGGCGAGATCTGGTGCCTGCCGCTGCACAACACCGAAGGCGCCATCGCCAAAGGTGTGTTGACCCTCACCGGCACCGCGACCCAGGCCGGTCTACTCAATCTCTACGTCGGCGGCGTGCGGGTGCAGGCTACCGTGGTCAACGGCGCAACCGCTGCTCAGGCCGCCACGGCGCTGGCGCAGAAAATCAACGCCACGGCCGACCTGCCGGTGAGCGCTGCCGTTGCCGAAGGCGTAGTCACCCTGAACGCCAAATGGACTGGCGACAGCGGCAACGACATCAGCCTGCAATTCAATCGCCTGGGCAAAAGCAACGGCGAAGAAACCCCGGCCGGCCTGACCAGCGCCATCACCGCCATGACCGGCGGCGCCGGTGTGCCGGATCAGGTTGAAGCGATCGCCGCACTGGGTGATGAGCCATTCGAATTCATCGCGTTGCCATGGTCCGATCTGTCGACGCTCAATACCTGGCAAGCCGTCATGGATGACAGCACCGGTCGCTGGTCGTGGGCCAAGCAATTGTTCGGTCACGTCTACAGCGCCAAGCGCGGCACCGTCGGCACTCTGGTTGCTGCCGGCCAGGCACGTAACGACCAGCACATGACCATTCAGGCGCTGGAGCCGGGCGTTCCGCAACCGTACTGGGTACAAGCTGCCGCACTGGCCGCACGCACCGCGGTGTTCATCTCTGCCGACGCCAGCCGTCCGACGCAAAGCGGCAGCCTGCCGGGCGTTGATCCGGCACCGGCGAGCGAGCGCTTCACCCTGACCGAGCGTCAGTCGCTGCTCAACTACGGCATCGCCACCGCGTACTACGAAGGCGGCTACGTGCGCATCCAGCGCTCGATTACTACTTACCAGAAAAACGCTTACGGCCAGGCCGACAACTCCTATCTGGACAGCGAAACCATGCACCAGTCGGCGTTCATCGTCCGTCGTCTGCAAAGCGTGATCACCAGCAAATACGGCCGGCACAAACTGGCCTCCGACGGTACCCGTTTTGGCGCCGGCCAGCCGATCGTCACCCCGAGCACCATTCGCGGCGAGTTGATTGCGCAGTACGCCAAGCTCGAACTGGAAGGCCATGTCGAGAACTCCGAGCTGTTCGCCGAGCACCTGATCGTCGAGCGCGACGTGCAGGACCCGAGCCGCGTGAACGTGCTGTTCCCGCCGGATTACATCAACGGTCTGCGCGTGTTCGCACTGCTCAACCAATTCCGTCTGCAGTACGACGACGCGGCTTGATCAGCGCGTTTGACCACCAGCATTCAGCCCACCTCGCGTGGGCTTTTTTATTCAAGGGAGTAACACCATGGGTCAACTGATTGCAGGCACCTGCTACGTCAAGGTCGACGGCGCACAACTGACTATCAATGGCGGCTGCGAAGCCCCGCTGATGGCCGTTAAACGCGAAACCGTCGTCCCCGGCTTCTACAAGGAAACCGACATCGCGCCGTCGTTCAAAGTGACCGCGCTGCACACCGCCGACTTCCCGCTGAAGAAGCTGATCGAAGGCACCGACATTACCGTCACCTGCGAATTCAGCAACGGCAAAGTCTACGTGCTGGCCGGTGCGTATCTGGTCGAAGAGCCAGTCTCCAAAGGCGATGACGCCACCATCGAACTGAAATTCGAAGGCATCAAGGGGACCTGGCAATGAGCGGCGCCGTGAAGCTTCAGGTTGCGATCGAAGCTCACGGCGAGCCCCTGACCGAACTCGTCCTGCGCCGTCCGACGGTGCAGGAAGTGCGAGCGATCAAGGCGCTGCCGTACAAGATCGACAAGAGCGAAGAAGTCAGCCTCGACATGGACGTGGCGGCCAAATACATCGCCGTGTGCGCCGGCATTCCGCCGTCGTCGGTCAACCAGTTGGATCTGGCTGACCTCAATGCGCTGAGCTGGGCCGTTGCGAGTTTTTTCATGAGTGCGGCGTCGGCGCCATCACCGACCTGATCGCCGTCGCCTATGACCTGGCCTGGTTCTGGAAGGTTGACCCCGAACAGATGATGGCCAGGCCACTGGATGTGCTCCGCGAATCGCTGGAGCACGCGCAACGGATCAACGCGATGCAGCAGGTGCAGTGATGGCAGACGAAGAAACCAAAGTGAAAACGCCGGTGCTGATCACCGGCATCGACGAACTGTCGCCCAAGCTAGGCGCCCTTCAGGCCAAGGTCGAGAGCTTCAAGAAAAATCTCGAACAGGCCGGCCTCGGCAAACTGGACATCAGCGGTCTGTTCAAGGGCGGCAGCGTGATCCAGCCGTTCGTGGACGGGATCAAATCGGCGGCGGCGTTTCAGGGCAAATTGACCGAAGTCAGCGACACGGCAAAAACCGTCGACCTGCCCGCCACGCCGAAAGTCGCTGCACAGAACATGAACGTGTTCAGTGCCTCGATGGAGAAGGTTTCGGCGGCCGTCGACGCCGCGCTGGTGCCGGCGGTAGGGGCGTTGGTGGTCGGGCTGGAACCGATGCTGACGCAGGTCGGCAGCCTGCTCGCCGACAACCCGAAACTGGTCGAAGGTCTGGCGGCGGGGGCGATTGCCTTCTCCGCCATGCAAACCGCCGTTACCGGTATGACCCAGGTGATGGACGTCATGAGCATGGTGCTCAAGACCAATCCGATCATGCTGATCGCCATGGGCATCGCGGTAGCGGCCGGTTTGATTTATGCCAACTGGACGCCGATCAGCGCGTTCTTCAAGGGCCTGTGGGAGGGCGTGAAAAACCTCGGTGCGAGTGCGATGGCAACGTTGCGCTCGATCCTCGATTGGCGACCGCTGGATGCACTGGCGGCATTGTGGTCACCGATCGCGGGATTCTTCTCCGGGATCTGGGACAAGGTCAAAGCCGTCACTGCGCCGGTGATCGACTTCTTCAAGTCGGTGTTCTCCTGGACACCCGCCGGCATGATCATGGACAACTGGGCGCCGCTGACCGGGCTGTTTTCGGCGATCTGGGAATTGCTCAAGGCCTTGAGTGTGCCGGTGATGACGTTCCTCAAAGGCCTGTTCGACTGGACGCCGTTGGGCATGATCATCAACAACTGGGGGGCGATCACCGGGTTCTTCGGCTCGATCTGGACGGCGCTGCAACCGGCGGCACAAGCGATCAAGGATTTCTTCGGCACGTTGTTCGACTTCTCCCCGCTGGGGATGATCGTCAATAACTGGGGCAGCATCGTCACGTTCTTCGAACCGATCTGGACCGCGTTGCAAACGTCGGCGCAGCAGATCAAAAGCTTCTTCCAGAGCTTGTTCGAATGGTCGCCGCTGGAACAGATCGCCATGTACTGGCAACCGATCAGCGAAGTGTTTTCGGCGCTGTGGGGCGTGGTGCAAGCGCTGGCTGCGCCGGTGTTGGAGTTTCTGCACAACATGTTCGAATGGACACCGTTGGGGCAGATCATCAAGAACTGGGGGCCGATCACCGAATGGTTCGGCGAGTTGTGGCAAAAGCTGCAAACCGTCATCGCACCGATCAAAGAGCTGTTCGACGGTGGCTTTGCCGGACTGATCGCCAAGGTCACCGGCAAGGTGGAAACCTTCACCGAAGCACAACGCCAGACCAATGCCGAAGGCAAAGGCGAACTGGCGCCAGCGTTCTTCGGCGCGAGCCCTCAAGCTTCGAGCAACGGCGCGCTACAGGGTGGATCGTTGCCACAGAGTTCCGGTGCCCTGATCCAGCAAAGCGCCGCCAACAACCGTACGCAACTCGAGGGCGGCCTCACGGTGCGCTTCGAAAATGCTCCGGCGGGGCTGCGCACTGATCAACCGCAAACCAATCAACCGGGCCTGGCGTTGTCGTCGCGCATCGGCTATCGCTCGCTGTCGGCAGGAGGTTCCAATGAACTGGCGTGACCGTTTGTTGCCGGCATCCTTTCGCGGTGTCGGCTTCTGGATCGATCAGGCGAAAACCCCGGTCGGTCGCAAAGGTCAGCTGCACGAATATCCGCAGCGTGACCTGCCGTATTTCGAGGACCTCGGCCAGCAGGCCAAGACCCACGACATCACCGCATTCATCATCGGCGCTGATTGCCTGGAGCAGCGCGACAAGCTGCTCAAGGCGTTGGAAGCGGGCAGCGGTGAGCTGGTGCATCCGTGGCTGGGACGGCTGCAAGTCAAGGTCGGCGAGTGCGACATGACCCACACCCGCCAGGACGGCGGGCTGGTGACTTTTGCGCTGAAGTTCTATCCCGACCAACCATTGCCGTTCCCGACCGCTACCGTCAGCACGCAGAAAGTCTTGTTGGTCAAGGCCGACTCCTTGCTGGGTTCGGCGGTGGCGCGCTTCGAACAGGCGATGACGCTGATCAAGGCTGCGCGGATCGGCATCGCCAATCTGCGCAACAGCCTGACCGGGGTTTATGAGGTGATCAAAGAGCAGCTCAAACCGCTGATCGAGCAGTACAAACAGATCACTGAACTGGTCAAGGCCGTCAAGGAATTGCCCAAGGAAGTGGCTGCGGAGTTCAAGGGTTTGCTCGGTGATATCAAGGAACTCAAGGCGTTCGCGAAGGAGGGCTACCGTGGCGTGATTGCCGACGTGTCGCAACAACTCGAAGCGATCCGCAAGGCCGATGCGCCGAAGATCACCACCGGCAAGGACACCAACGCAGCGGCGCAGGCCATGGCCGATCTGGTGCAAGACACGATGCTGGTCAAGGTCGCGCAATGGGTGGCGTCGATGCCGGTGGCGACAACCCCGGTGAAGCTGCAATCGACACCCTCGGTGGGGCAACAGGCGACAACGCCGGTGAGCCGCCAGGAAGTGCCGGTCAGTGACGATATGAAAGCGCTGCGCGCGGCGGTGTCGGCGGCCATCGATCCGATGTTGGCGAAGGCCGGTCCGGCGCACTTTCAGGCGATCAACGATGTGAAAGAGGCTCTGGTGGCTCACCTCAAAGCGGTGGCTTCGTCCGGCGTGCGCCAGGTCAGCAAGGCGTTTCAGGAAAGCTTTCCGGCACTGGTCGTTGCCTACAAGCAATTTGGCGATGCCACGCGGGTCGATGAAATCACTCAGCGCAACGGGATTACCCATCCGGGATTCTCGCCCAACGAAGTCAAAGTGTCCGGGGAGTGAACCATGAGCGAGATGGATAACCGCGTCACGCTGACGGTCAACAACATGGAATACGGCGGCTGGAAAAGCGTGGAAATCACCGCTGACCTGGAGCGCCAGTTCCGCACCTTCAAACTCGACATCACTTGGCAATGGCCGGGGCAGGCCGTCGATCAGCGGATCAGCCCCGGCGATCCCTGTGAGGTGAGGATCGGCAAGGATCTGCTGCTCACCGGTTACGTGTTCAAGGCGCCGATCCGCTATGACGGCCGGCAGATCAGCCTGACCCTGGAGGGCAGCTCCAAGACTCAGGATCTGGTCGACTGCGCCGCCAGAAACCAGCCGAATCAATGGCAGGAGCAACCGCTGCTGAGCATCGTTCAGGCGCTGGCGATGGAGTACGGCCTGATGGTGGTCAATGAGATTCCCGAGACTGCACGGCTGACCAAACACACGATCGTGCCGGGTGAAACCGTGTTTCAGTCGATCGATCGTCTGCTCTCGCTGCTACGGGTGTTTTCTACCGATGACGAGCAGGGCCGACTGGTGCTGGCCAAGCCTGGCAGCGGCGGGCGCGCGAGCGATGCGCTGGAGCTGGGCAAGAATATTCTGTCGGCCAATGCGCCGATGGATCAGAGCCAGGTGTTTTCCGAGTACCGGGTGATCGGCCAGCAAAAGGGTTCGGACAAGAAGAGCGGGGCGGCGGTCAGCGAAGTTGAATCGACGGCCGCCGACCTGACCTTCAAACGTCGGCGCACCACGGTGATCAACGAAGGCACGCAACTGACCTTTGAGTTGGCGCAGCAGCGTGCCCAATGGGAAAGCGCCACCCGCATGGGCCGGGCGCAGACCACTACGTATCAAGTGCAGGGCTGGCGTCAGGCCAACGGCGATCTGTGGCGCCACAACACGCTGGTGCGGGTGAAAGATCCGGTGCTGGGATTTGACGGCGACATGCTGATTTCCAAAGTGACGTATTCGCTGTCGGCACAGGGTTCGGTGACCACGCTGCAAGTAGCGCCACCGCATACCTTCGATGCCAATCCCAGCCCTCCGAAAAAAACCTCATAGGCCCTGAAAAGATCGCAGCCTTCGGCAGCTCCTACCGGTGTACGCCGATCCTATGTAGGAGCTGCCGAAGGCTGCGATCTTTTGACGTCGGCCCGTTTCATACAGGAACCAAGCATGAGCCTACTGACACGCCTGCTGGCGCGCGGCACTGTCGTGCTCGCCAATTCGGCATCCAAGCTGCAATCGTTGCAAATGCGCCTCACCGCCGGCGAGGTCAATGACGACCTCGAACACTTCGAACCCTACGGTTTCACCAGCCATCCGCTGGCCGGTGCCGAAGGCGTCGTCACGTTCATCGGCGGCGACCGTTCCCACGCCATCGCCCTGGTCATCGCCGATCGCCGCTATCGCCTGCAATCGCTGGCCGCCGGTGAAGTGGCGATCTACACCGACGAGGGCGACAAAATTCACTTCAAGCGCGGACGGATCATCGACATCGACACCGCCACGCTGAACATCCGCGCCAGCAGCGCGGTGAACTTCGACACGCCGGTGATCAATCAGACCGGAAAAATCGTCTCCACCGGCGACCAGTTGGCCGCTGGCATCAGCCAGATCAAACATGTGCACGTCGGCGTCCAGGCCGGCAGCGGCCAGACCGGCGCGCCGGCAGGAGGCAAGTAATGTTGATCAGCCCGAACCTCCACGCCGCGCTGACCCGCGCCGTGCTCATCAGCCTGTTCACCTGGCGCCGTGCCGCCGATGACGACGCCCTCGACGACGAAGAGCGCTTCGGCTGGTGGGGCGACACGTTTCCCACCGTCGCCGACGATCGCATCGGCTCGCGGCTGTGGCTGCTGCGCCGGGTCAAGTTGACCCGACAGACCCAGATGGACGCCGAGTTCTATGCCCGCGAAGCCTTGCAATGGCTGATCGACGACGGTCATTGCAGCGCCATCGACATTCTCAGCGAACGCCTCGACGCCCAGCGCCTGAACCTGCGCACGGTCCTGACCCTGGCCGATGGCGAACGTCTGGACATCAACCCCGATAACAGTTGGCAGGTGATCTATGCCGTTTGAAACCCCTTCGCTGCCGGTGCTGATCAAGCGCACCCAAAGCGACCTGGCCGGCGATTCGCTGCGCCAGTCCGATGCGCAAGTGCTGGCCCGAACCCTCGGTGGCGCCGCTTATGGTCTGTACGGTTATCTCGACTGGATTGCCGAGCAGATCCTTCCCGACAAAGCCGATGAATCGACTCTGGAGCGCATCGCTGCGCTGCGCCTGAACCAGCCGCGCAAAGCCGCGCAGGTGGCCACTGGCAGTGTCAGCTTTACCGCCACTGCCGGTGCGGTGCTCGACGTCGATACGTTGCTGCAAACCAATGACGGGCGTACCTACAAAGTCACGGCGGCGCGCACCACGGTCAACGGCAGCAACAGCACCACCATCGCCGCGCTTGACGCCGGCAGCCTGGGCAATGCCGACGCCGGTCTGGTGCTGACCCCGGTGCAGCCGATCACGGGCATCGTCAGCAGCAGTTTTGTCCTGCTGGCGCCGGGGCTTAACGGGGGGGTGGCGCGCGAAAGCCTGGAGTCGTTGCGCTCGCGAGTGATCCGTTCGTATCGGGTCATTCCTCACGGTGGCTCGGCCAGCGACTACGAAACCTGGGCACTGGAAGTGCCGGGCGTGACGCGGGCCTGGTGCCGTGGCGGCTTTCTCGGGCCGGGCACTGTCGGCGTGTACATCATGCGTGACGATGACCCGCAACCAGTGCCGAACGACGAGCAACTGGCCGAGGTGCAGGCCTACATCGAGCCGTTGCGCCCGGTCACGGCAGAAGTACACGTGCGTCCGCCGATTCAGGTGCCGGTGGTTTATCGCCTGAAGCTGACCCCCGACACCAGCGCCGTGCGCGCGGCCGTCGAAACCCAATTGCGCGACTTGCACAACCGCGAGGCTGACCTCGGCGAGGATCTGCTGATCAGCCACATCCGCGAAGCCATCAGCAGCGCGGCGGGTGAAACCGACCATGTGCTGAGCGCCCCCGTCGCCAACGTTTCGGCCAATGACAGCGAACTGCTCACCTTCGGAGGTTGCGTATGGGGGGCATAAGAACTGCCGCGCAATATCAGGCGCAACTGCGCGCCTTGCTGCCCAGTGGCCCGGCCTGGGACCCGGAGCGTGTGCCGGAGCTGGAAGAAGTGCTGCAAGGCGTCGCGGTCGAACTGGCGCGCCTCGACGCCCGCGCCGCCGACCTGCTCAACGAGATGGACCCGGCCGGCGTCAGTGAACTGGTGCCCGACTGGGAACGGGTGATGAACCTGCCCGACCCGTGCCTGGGCGCCACCCCGCTGTACGACGATCGTCGCCTGGCCGTACGCCGGCGCTTGCTCGCGGTCGGCAGCCAGGCCGTCGGTTATTACCTTGAAATCGCCAAAAGCCAGGGCTATCCCAACGCCACCATCACCGAACTCGAAGCACCGCGCATGGGCCGTTCGCGTTTCGGCTCGGCACATTGGGGCACGTGGGAAGCGCAGTTCATGTGGACGCTCAACACCGGCGGGCGCCTGCTGCTGGGCCGGCGTTTCGGTGCAAGTTATTGGGGCGAGCGTTTCGGCGTCAACCCGGGCTCGGCGCTGGAGTGCCTGATCCACCGCAGTGCGCCGGCGCATACCAAGGTGCACATTAATTATGACTAGGGAGGAATGACGGGATGGATTATCCGAACAGTGTGCCCAGCGCCGGCTTGGTGAATGGGAAATTTGTTGATGAAAACCCGATGACCGGAACCCCAGGATCGCTGATTCCGGCGGAGTGGGGCAACGGGGTGACGTTGGAGATTCTCAACGTGATCAATGCGGCTGGGTTGACCCCGGACGAGAAGAAGTACGATCAGCTGTTGCAGGCGATTCAGAGCGTTTCGGCCAAGGGCTGGAATCTGGATTCGGCGTTGCCGATCGGCTCGTTGCCAACCGCTACCGTGGCTACGGCAGACGGGCGATTGCCGATCACGCCGACGGCGTTTGCCACCAGTGGCGGGCGCTTATCAATTCTGCCGGGTGTGCTGGTCAGCCTCGGCCAGGAGGTGTTGGCCGGTCAGTTGGGACGGCCGCGCACTTTTACCACGCAAGCCTGGAGCAGCGGCGATCTGTTGCCCAACTCCGGTTACTTTCTGCGAGCGCAAGTGGTCGCCGGTGTGCTGACCTTCTACACGCAGCGCGGCATCATCTATGACGCCACGCCCGAGGGATTGAAGGGCACGATCAATGGTGCGGCGGGCGGTGGTTTTCAGTCGACGCCTTTGGATCTCTGTCTGGCGTGGGTGGTGACAGCCGGCCCCGGCTCAGTACCGATTGTCCGGCCGATGTATAACCGTAGCCGCTTGTCGTGGACGCAAACAATCAGCGGCAATGGCGTGGTGTACCTGCCACTGGACCCGCATGCCCGTGCCGCGCGTCTGGTTGTGGGCAATGCGACGCCGCATCCGACGCAAGTCACCGCTATGAATTTTGCTACACCCGGTTGGCTGGGCGCCAACTACTGTTTTCTCAACCCGAAGGCTGCCGCGTCGAGCAACTGGGATGGCTGGGCCATTGCGGGTGAGACGGTGCGGATTATCACCAACAACGAGGTGAATGACACAACCGTTTCGACATTGACCGCAAGCTTCGACCACAGCATGTTGCGTTCCCTGTGGCAGACCTATCAAGCCGAACACGCCTTGGGTGCCGATAACGGCACAAGTGACGAATTGCTGTTCAGCATGGGCATCAAAAACATTCTCCCGAGCGACTACGCCAACGGTATTGCGATCAACTTTGCAGCGGCGGTGAATATCAATCTTTCCTGGGAGTTGATCCGATGATCATCATTCAAGAACTGCATCAGTTCGAGGACGGCTTGCGCGCTGCACAACCTTCCCCGGCCCATGACTGGGATGGTGAAGCCTGGCACCTCAATGTTGGCAGAGTGGCCGAACTGGAGCTGCAAGACGCCGAACGCCTCTGCGACAAAATCGACGGCGTCGCGGACAGCGTCCGCACGGTGCTGGCGGGCGATCCGCTCAAAGCCATGGAATACGCCCAGGCAGCCGCTGACGCGCAGGCTTATCAAGACGCCGGTTACCCGAAAAAGGAAGTGCCGTTGTCGGTCGCTGCCTGGGTGGTCAAAGGTCGTACGGCCAAACAGGCTGCCGAGCAGATTCTCGGCAAGGCCGATGAACTGACCGATCACCTGCTGACCCTGCGCACCCTGCGTCTGAAAGCCAAGGCGCAGATTCGTGCGCAGGCCGCCAAAGGCAATCTGGAGCAGGCGCACAGCGCAGGTGCTGAAGCATTGGTCGCGATTCGTCAGCTGGTCAGCGGTGTTTCCGGCTAAGCCAAAAAGCCTTCGTTCTGCGTCACCCAAGCCCACTTCAACGTGGGCTTTTTATTTTCAGAAAACCGACCGTAGACGGACACGCTTGAAACGCTGTGTCGGGACCGGTCATTTGTCATTTCAAAGGAACGAACAACCTATGGATTATCCAAAAAGCGTCCCCAGCGTCGGCCTGGTCGATGGCCGCTTCGTCGATGAAAACCCGTTGGCTGGCACACCGGGATCGTTGATTCCGGCGGTGTGGGGCAACAGTGTCACCGAAGAGTTGCTAAGCGTTATCAAGGCAGCCGGAATCACCCCGGCCGAAGCCGCTACGGATCAGTTGTTGGCGGCATTCAAAAAACTTCTGAGCCTGGCCAGCCCAATGGCATCACGGGTGACAGAAGTTTCTGGAACAAAGACGTTGATTGCCGATGAGCTGGGGCTGGTCTTGATCAGTGCCAATGGGGCTGATGCGACCATCACCTTGCCGCCGGTGAACGCTCTTACCGGTGTCTGCGACGTCATTGTCCGTCGAACCGACAACAGCGCTAATCGCTTGGTAGTGCAAGCGGCCGGCAATGATCGAATCAGATTTCATACTCATCTGTCGGCAAACGGCTACCCGTTTCTGGTGCTGATGGGGGCGGGCGACTGGTGGCACCTGCGCAGCGATGGTTCGGGTAACTGGTGGCCGGTCGGGCGCTTCGATGGCAGTGCGCTGGGACGGATTGTATTTGAGACGTCGACCGCGCTCAGCCCCGGTGGATATGGCGCACTCAACGGTCGTGAGTTCCAGCGTGCCGAATGGCCGTGGCTCTGGGATCACGCCGTGCAATCGGGGATGTTGCGTGCCGAAGCCGACCGCGCCGGTGGCTGGAGCAGCGGCGACGGCATCAAGACTTTTCGCGGGCCGGAGGTTCGCGGCGAGTTCCTGCGGATGCTGGATGAACAACGCAATATCGATGCGGGCCGAGTGCCCGGCTCCTGGCAGACGGGTACCAACATCGCCGGTGATAACGGCTCTGCCCCGGCGGTTCACGCGATCGGCAATCTGGCGACGATCGGGGCAGATCCGACCGCTTTCCTCGGCCTGACTTACTACGTCGCTGCCACTAATGCTGAAAACTTCAGCGCCCCGTATTGGGGAATGGCCCGACCTAGAAACATTGCGTATCCAGGTCGCCTGAAACTGATTTGAGGTATTTATGGCTTATTACTATGTCAACGAACTCACCCGGGAACTGACCGGGCCCGTCGAACTGCCAGCCTGCCCAGGCATGGGGGTGGTCATGCCGGGCAATGCAATCGAGTTGCCGCACGTATTGCCGGCTGCCGATTCCGGGCATGTCTGGATATGGCGCGATGAACGCGCCGTGCAAATGGTCGATCTGCGCAACCGCACGGTGTTTCGCAAAGACAATGGCAATCCTCAGTATTGGACCCAATTAGGCCCGCTGCCCGATGAACTCACGCTCAAGCCAAGGCCGAGTATCTATCACTGCTGGAAGAGTGACGACTGGGCACTTGACGTCGAAGCCGAGCGCGCAGGCCTGATCGCGCAGGCGCAAATCGATCGGGACGGCCGACTGCGCGATGCGGTCATTCGGGTGGCACCTCTGCAATATGCCTATGAAGTGGGCGAGGCCAGCAGTGATCAATTGACCACCCTGCAGGCGTGGAAGCGTTATGCGTTGACATTGGCTCGGATCGAGCAGCAGCCAGATTATCCATCGGTAATCGATTGGCCTGCGGCGCCTGTCACCCAGGTTGTTTCGCCGGTCGCATAACTCACAACTCACTCACTCAATCAAAACCCTACAGGCGCCATTCTGCTGCTGGCTTTCGGCTGCCTGTAAAAAAAGGAAGGCTGTGCCTTGGACTATCCAAAAACCATCCCCGGCGTTGGCCTGGTCAACGGCGGATTTATCGATGAAAACCCTGTGGCCGGAACGCCGGGATCGCTGATTCCTGCTGCCTGGGGCAACAGCGTCACGCAAGAAATTCTCAACGCGATCAAGGCCGCGGGATTGACCCCTGATGAAGCCAGAACCGATCAGTTGGCCACGGCCATTGGCGCATTGGTCGACTTCACCAAGCTGAAAAATACCCCGACCACGCTCAGTGGTTATGGCATCACCGATGCAGTGGGGCGGCTGCTGGCTGTCAGGCAGATTGAAACAGTCGGGATCACCGTTTACATGCCCAACCCGAAAACCAAACGCATTCGTGTGCGCCTGGTTGGCGCGGGTGGTTCCGGTGGTGGGTGCGCACCGGTGCCGGCCAATAATCAAATCCTTGGCGGTGGAGGTGGCTCGGGCGCCTACGCCGAAAGCCTGTATGAGGTGACGCCACAAATGTTCGCCGGCGTACCGGTTTCCCTGGGCGCAGGTGGCGCAGTGAGTAACACCACAGGTCTGTCGGGTGGCGGCGCATCCTTCGGTTCTTACATGAGTGTTTCGGGAGGCGGTGGCGGTCAGAAACTGGCGATCGTCGTCACGGGCACCTCATCCGGATTCATTCAGGGCGGCGTGGGTGGTGCGGTGACTGGCGGCAATCTCTGCAGTGCCCGGGGCATCACCGGCGGATTTGGCATGAGTAATGCCAATTGGGGCCTGCTCTCCGGTTGCGGTGCGGCGAGTGCGTTCGATGGCGGCGGCCCGTTCACTGGATCAAACACGGTGGGCAATGCCGGCGTGCGGGGTTCGGGTGGCAGTGGCGCGTGCTCGGTCAACCCTTCTGCTTCAGTCGTCAGCGGCGCTGGCGGCAACGCCTTTTGCGAAATCTGGGAGTACGAGTAATGGCCGTTTATGCACGGATCGAAAATGGCGTGATCGTCGAACGGATCGACACCGGTGATTACGCAATCAGCGAGCTGTTTGCACCGTCGTTTGTCGAGTCGATGGTCCGCGTGCCAGACGACATGGCGCTCGACATCGGCGCACCGATGAGCGCGCTCACGCCAGCCATCGAGCCGCAGCCTGTCTTGCCGCTTGCCACTGTCGCGCCGGCGGCTGTTGTCTTGGAACAAGCGCCTGTGGCGCCAGAGCGTACTTGGCGCGAAGCGTCTCTTTCAGCGACCGAATGGTGTGTGACGCGTCATCGCGATGAGCAGGCATTGGGGCGTGGAACGACGCTCAAGGCCGCGCAGTATCTGGAGTTGCTGGAATACCGCCAGGCGCTGCGTGACTGGCCTGAGGCCAGCGGTTTCCCTGCAGTGGTTTCTCGGCCGACAGCACCGCAATGGTGGGTCGCCAATGCGGGTTGACGTCCGCGGTTTCAGGCATTTTCAGACAAGGAGTTGAATCATGGATTATCCAAAGAGTGTTCCTAGCGCCGGATTGGTAGATGGCAAGTTTGTCGATGAAGATTTACTGACGGGCAAGCCGGGCTCGTTGATTCCGGCCAGTTGGGGTAATGGTGTTACGCAGGAGTTGTTGACGGTCATCCAGAGCGCGGGGCTGACACCGTCGGAGGCCGCCAATAATCAACTGCTCAGTGCGCTGCGCAGCAACAATCTGTTCGTCACGGCACCGCAGTTCAATCAAGGCAAAGCGGTCGCCACCACCGAGTTCGTCGCCCGCGCGGGTCTGCAGTTTTCCGGGTTCGTGTCCTACCCTGCGAGCACTGTCCTGACCGTGGCCAACGTGGGCGGGGTGGCGAGTTTCGCCAGCGCAACGCCGATCACCGCAACGTTGCCTTCCATCAATGGCATTGCCCATGCCAGCACGCTACACGTGATCAATGCGGGCAACGGTGTTCTGACCATCAACCCTGCCGCTAACGAACAAATTGAAACCTGCAACGGTACGTTCGGGGCACTGAAGCTCGGGCTCGGCGACTCCGCATGCCTGATCAAACTGGCGAGCCAATGGCGGCTATACGCAGGGTCGATCAGCGATCGTTATGCAACGGCGCATTCGGGTGTCTATGGCAACGTCGGCTATCAACGGTTTGCCAGCGGCAACATTGAGCAATGGGGCGTGGGCACAACGGATGCGAAGGGCGAAGTCGACGTGATTTTTCCAATCTCCTTTCCTACAGCCTTTTCTTCGCTGGTGGCTACTCATGCTGGCGGTGACGGCGCAATGGTCATCCTGATTGCGGGTTCTGGAAAGCAACAAGGCTGCAAGCTCAAGGTTCGTGATTTCGGCGGCAGCATTGCTGCGGGTTGGGGCATCAATTATTTCGCAAAGGGCTATTGAATGAATCCGTTCAACGTTTTGTTCAGCGCCAGCACCCGGGGCGTTTATGTAGCGGGTATCAACTCCACTGACATTCCCGATGACGTCATCGAGATTCCTCAGACTTACTGGATCTCGCTGCTGCAGCAATTGGCCGTTACGGCAAAGGTGATCGGCGTGCGTGCGGATAACGGCTATCCGATTCTGGTCGATCCTGCGCCTCCTTCGGCCGATGAAGCAGCCGACGCCGAGCGCCGTTGGCGCACCGCGCAACTGGCCGCCACCGACGGATTGGTCGCGCGCGATCGCGATGAACTGGAAGACGGCGGCGGCACGACGCTGACCACCGAGCAATATGCCCAATTGCAGACGTATCGCCGCCAATTGCGCGACTGGCCGCAGGGTTCTTTTTTCCCGTTCAGCGAGCATCGGCCACTGGCGCCGAACTGGTTGGCGGCTGCGCTCTGAATCTTTTGAGAGATTGAAATGGATTATCCAAAAAGCGTTCCCGGCTCCGGCTTGGAGAACGGCAAGTTTGTAGACGAAGACCCGGTTGCGGGCAAACCCGGTTCACTGATCCCGGCCAGTTGGGGCAACAGCGTTACCGAAGAAATTCTCAGCGCGATTACTGCTGCCGGTTTGACTCCGGATGACCAGCAGACCAATCAATTGGCGCAGGCGATTCGGCAGTTGTCGAAGCCCGATCCGTTGCAGCAATTCCCGGTGCAGGTGTACCGCAAAAATCTGCTGATCAATAGCGGATTCGATATCTGGCAACGCGGGACGACCAATCAGGGGCCAAATATTGGTGGTTACGTGGCTGATAGGTTTCGCTGTGACTGGAACGGTAATGCGGCTGTAGCGATCAGCCGGCAGAGCTTCGTTCCAGGGCAGACCGAGGTGGCCGGTGAGCCGGCGTATTTCCTGCGCTGGCAGCAGACCACGGCGGGCGTCGGCGCAACGGAGCATAAAATTTCCCAGGCTATCGAGTCGGTTCGAACGCTCGCGGGGAAAACAGCCACCGTCACCTTCTGGGCTCGATCCGATGCGCCACGCACACTGAAAGTGGCTTTCGCGCAAATTTTTGGCGCAAGTGGTTCGGAACCCGTGGCGAAAGCCGTTGACGCCTTTCAATTGAATACTGCCTGGACAAAGTACAGCGCAACCTTTCAGGTGCCGACCATTGCCGGGAAAATGCTCGGCACCAATGATTGCCTGAGACTGGCATTCGACCTGCCACTCAACGTTGTGCAGACGGTTGATCTGGCGCAACTCCAGTTGGAGGAAGGACCGGTTTCCACGCCTTTCGAATACCGTCCGGTCGCTGAAGAGTTGATGTTGTGTCAGCGATACTTCGAGAAGTCTTTCGCCAACCGTTTACCGATTCAGGCGAACAATGGCGTCAGTACGTGCGTTCTTTCGTTCAGTCAATCGGCAGGTGCCAACGCTGGCCAATATGGCTTGGCCATCCACATGCAAATACTGAAGCGAGTGCAACCTACCGTCGTGCTGTATTGCCCTGCAAATACAGGTAATCAGGTCTGGAACTACACGGTACAAACAGCCTGTACGGGGACGTTCGTGCACGGTGTGACGCAGCGTACTTTCGCGCTTAGCACGGTGACATCACCCAACAGCGCGCCCGGTAACGGGTTGCAGATTGAATGGACAGCGGACGCTGAAATCTAGGAGTGACACATGACATACCAATTGACGGCGTGCGGCGTATTGCGCATGGAGGATTCAGCATTCATCCCCCAGGATCCGACCAATCGCGACTGGACTGAGTATCAGGCCTGGCTGTCATCGGGCGGGCAAGTGCTGCCATTGGACGAAGCACCTGAAGCGGCAGCGGGCAGTAACCTGAAAACTCTGGCAAATAAATGGCTGGCAGGCATTGGTCGTCAGCCGTGATTCAATCGCGGGAATATCCAGGGAGGATCAAGCATTATGCAAATAACTGAAAACAACCTTATCGACATCATGCCCAGCGCCCGCTCCCAAGCGGGCGTTTTTGTTTCTGCGCTCAACAGTGCCATGGCTCGCCGCCATATCGACTCGCCAAAACGCATCGCTGCGTTCCTTGCGCAAGTCGGTCATGAGTCCGGGCAATTGCGCTATGTGCGTGAACTGGGCAACAACCAATACCTGAGCAAATACGACACCGGCACCTTGGCCTTGCGTTTGGGCAATACGCCAGAGGCTGATGGCGACGGGCAAAAATACCGTGGGCGTGGGCTGATTCAGATCACCGGCCGCAGCAACTATCGCCAATGCAGCCTTGGGCTGTTCGGCGATGAGCGTCTGCTGTCGTTGCCTGAACTGCTCGAGCAACCACAATGGGCAGCCGAATCGGCAGCATGGTTCTGGGAACAGAACGGCCTCAGCGAGCTGGCCGACCGCGATCAGTTCAACACCATCACGCGGCGTATAAACGGCGGGTTGAACGGCTTGCAGGATCGTCTGGAGATCTGGGCGCGGGCGAGGGCGGTGCTATGCCTTTCTCCTGGCGCGTGATCGGCCTTCTTTTGCTGGCCGCGGGCGCTTTTGCGGCGGCCTGGCAGTTGCAGGACTGGCGCTACGGCCGGCAACTGGCCGAGCAGGCCCGGTTAAACGCTGAGGTGCTGAACCAACAGAATCTGGCCGCCGCCTCGGCCCAACAGGTCGAGCAGGATAAACGTCTGGCGCTGGAGCAACGGCTCTCGGCCAGTGAACAAAGCCACTACCGAGCGCTGAGCGATGCCCAACGTGATCAAGATCGCTTGCGCGATCGTCTTGCTACTGCTGATGTGCGCCTGTCGGTCCTTCTCGACGCCGGCGACGTTGCCCAAGGCTGCAACGTGCCCGCCTCCGCCGGCACCGGCGGCGTGGATCATGCAACCGTACGCGCCCGACTTGACCCGGCGCATGCTCAACGAATTATCGCCATCACCGACAGCGGCGACCGCGGACTGATTGCCTTGCAGGCGTGTCAGGCTTATGTCAGAGCGTTGGCGCCCGAACATTTTGAATGAGTCTGTGTATTGAAAGCGCAACCGGCTCGTGTACGGTGGAGGCATTCCACACGATCCGGAGAGCGCCGTGAAAGAGATCACCCAACTGGCTGCCGAGCTTGGCCGACGTCTGCAAGTGCTCAATGCCCACGTGACCACCGCCGAGTCTTGTACCGGTGGTGGCATCGCAGAAGCGATCACGCGGATCCCCGGTAGTTCGGCGTGGTTTGAGGCCGGTTATGTGACGTACTCCAACCGGCAGAAAACCCTGCAACTGAATGTGCCGACCGAGTTGTTTGAAACGGTGGGCGCGGTCAGTGCCGAAGTGGTCGAGGCCATGGTGCGTGGCGCTCAAGACAAAAGCCTGGCGCGATTTGCCGTGGCGGTCAGCGGCGTGGCCGGACCGGACGGTGGTTCACCGAGCAAACCGGTGGGCACGGTGTGGCTGGCCTGGGGCGTTGGCGAGGCGGTTACCACTGAGGTTCAGCACTTCCCGGGTAACCGCGATGAAGTCCGCCGACAAACGGTGAAGGCCGCGCTAGAGGGGCTCCTGCGACTAGCGGCACGAGAAATCGAAAATCAGGGGTAGGCGATCCGCGAACGCTGTGGAATAATACTGGCTACTTATACAGGTGTTGGCCGTCAGGCCTTATTGATTACGTGAGGACTTTAATGGACGACAACAAGAAGAAAGCCTTGGCTGCGGCCCTGGGTCAGATCGAACGTCAATTCGGCAAGGGTGCCGTGATGCGTATGGGCGATCAGGACCGTCAGGCGATCCCGGCTATCTCCACTGGCTCTCTGGGTCTGGACATCGCACTCGGCATTGGCGGCCTGCCAAAAGGCCGTATCGTTGAAATCTACGGTCCGGAATCTTCCGGTAAAACCACACTGACCTTGTCCGTGATCGCCCAGGCTCAAAAAGCCGGCGCGACCTGCGCATTCGTCGACGCCGAACACGCCCTCGACCCTGAGTACGCCGGCAAGCTGGGCGTCAACGTCGACGACCTGCTGGTGTCCCAGCCGGACACCGGTGAGCAAGCGCTGGAAATCACCGACATGCTGGTGCGCTCCAACGCCGTTGACGTGATCATCGTCGACTCCGTGGCAGCCCTGGTACCGAAGGCTGAAATCGAAGGCGAAATGGGTGACATGCACGTGGGCCTGCAAGCCCGTCTGATGTCCCAGGCGCTGCGTAAAATCACCGGTAACATCAAGAACGCCAACTGCCTGGTGATCTTCATCAACCAGATCCGCATGAAGATCGGCGTGATGTTCGGCAGCCCGGAAACCACCACCGGTGGTAACGCGCTGAAGTTCTATGCTTCGGTCCGTCTCGACATCCGCCGTACCGGCGCGGTGAAGGAAGGCGACGAAGTGGTTGGCAGCGAAACCCGCGTCAAGGTAGTGAAGAACAAGGTCGCTTCGCCATTCCGTCAGGCCGAGTTCCAGATTCTTTACGGCAAAGGCATCTACCTCAACGGCGAGATGATCGACCTGGGCGTGCTGCACGGTTTCGTTGAAAAATCCGGCGCTTGGTATGCCTACGAAGGCACCAAGATAGGTCAGGGCAAGGCCAACTCGGCCAAGTTCCTGGCGGACAACCCGGAAATCGCCGCGAAGCTCGAGAAACAACTGCGTGACAAACTGCTGACGCCGACAGTGATCGACTCCAAGGCTTCTGCAGTCAAAGAGACTGAAGACGACCTGGCCGACGCTGACATCTGATTGCAGCGATGACCACCGCCGTACTCGATACCCTCGTCGCGGTGCGACGAACCGCCATGGACCTGCTCGCACGTCGCGAGCACGGTCGAGTCGAGCTGACACGCAAACTGCGTCAGCGCGGCGCCGAGGCGGAGATGATCGAAACAGCCCTCGACCGTTTGACGGAAGAGGGCCTGCTTTCCGAAGCCCGTTACCTTGAAAGCTTTGTTTCCTACCGTGCCCGTTCCGGCTATGGCCCTTTGCGGATTCGCGAGGAACTGAGCCAGCGCGGCTTGCAACGTGCCGATATCGAACTCGCCCTGCGCGAAAGCGGTATCAATTGGCAGGAGCAACTTCAGGACACATGGCGCCGCAAGTTCTCCGGGCATTTACCGATTGATGCCAAAGAGCGGGCCAAGCAAGGCCGGTTTCTGGCGTATCGAGGGTTCTCGATGGAGATGATCAACCGCTTGTTCAGCGGTCGAGGCATGGACGATTAAAACCGACTCAATAAAAACGGCCCGCTATGAAAATAGCGGGCCGTTTTTTTTTGCCTTCAAATTGCCTTTGACGGTTCGCGCGAGCGCTCAACTGTTTGCGGTCTTGAATCGGCCCAGTTTTCCGGCAGGTTGATGTAATCGATCAGCTCCCTCAGGCGCCCGTGAGTGCGTGCATTGAAAGCGAAGGCCAGTCGCGCCAGATGACTGAACTGCGCTTCATCGTGTTCCTCGCCGGCGTAGGCGTGTTGATGAAACTGGTCACTCAGGCACAGATCGGCGAATGCTTCCTGCATGTGCGCCAACGCCTGATCGCTGAGGGTGTGATGCATGCGAATCACGAACTGCCGCTTGAGCCAGCGGCTGGAGTGGAAGTTGCTGTAGAACTGGTTGATCTGTTCCACTGCCTCTTCAACGCTGTAGACCAGACGCATCAGCTTCATGTCGGTCGGCAAGATGTAGCGGTTTTCCTCCAGTTGCTGACGAATGAAATCCATCGCGCCTTGCCAGAAGGTGCCGCCCGGTGCATCCAGCAGTACCACCGGCACCAGCGGGCTTTTGCCGGTCTGAATCAGCGTGAGTACTTCCAGCGCTTCATCCAGCGTGCCAAAACCGCCCGGGCACAGCACCAGCGCGTCAGCTTCCTTGACGAAGAACAGCTTGCGGGTGAAGAAGAAGTGGAACGGCAGCAGATTGCCAGTGCCGTCGACGGTCGGGTTGGCATGTTGTTCGAAGGGCAGGGTGATGTTGAAGCCGAGGCTGTGATCACGGCCGGCCCCTTCATGGGCGGCGGCCATGATGCCGCCCCCGGCGCCAGTGATGACCATCATGTCCGAACGCGTCAGGGCGGCGCCGAGTTCACGGGCCATGGCATACAGAGGATGTTCGACTGGCGTACGCGCCGAGCCAAATACGGTGACTTTGCGTCGGCCCTTGAATTGTTCCAGTACCCGAAATGCCTGCTCAAGTTCGCGCAGGGCCTGCAGGGTGATCTTGGCGTTCCAGCGGTTATGGTCTTCCTGAGCCATGCGCAGCACGGTCAGGATCATGTCGCGGTAAATGGGAATGTTCGGGCTGTTGGGGGAAACACGGCTGAGTTGTGCTTCGACCTGGCTGATAAGGTCGGGGCCGCTTTCCTGAAAATGACGGCTCAAGAGGTCATTCGGTTGGTAAGGCATTCAACGTCTCCTTCTGCACAGAGCGGATGGCCCTGACGAGCGGCGTCAGTGCCGCGCTGCAAAAAACACACGATCGGCAGTTCCTTGCCTGCCGTTGAAAAATGATCGGAATACTCTGAATCTAGACCTTGGCGCGCATTTGCGCTGACTTGATCATTGCGCCGTAAAGTTTTGGCTGGCAACCGTTTATTGATTTTCAGCCAGTGTCATCACCGCTCGTCCGAAGGTGCGCCGAGCGGCAATCGCTCTGATTAACTAACTGACAGGCGCCGTACGACAACTTTGCGTCATCGACCGTACGCAAGGTGCACGCGATTCAAGGATTAGCGGGTGGCAAGGAGGCGGGACACATGGCCAGAGTGATTCTGGAGATCGATACGCAGCTGTATCGGATGTTGAAAGCATCAGCCGAGACCAATCATGTCAGTCTCGAAGAAGAGTGCTGCCGGCGGTTGGCGGGCGGCGAGCGCCGTTCGCACTATTTACAGGCCTTGCTGGCCGAACTGCGCGCCGAGGATGAACAGCGGCGCGCCAATTCGCGATGATTACTTCTTCTTCGCCGGGCCGGCTTTCGGGCAATCCGATTCCTGGTAGCTGGCGGAGCCGATCGCCTTGTTGGTTTTCACTTCGGTGAAGTCGTAACGCATGATCGCGCCCTTGGCCATCAGCTTGCGAAACGACGGGTTGTTGCACACCGAGGCGCCCAACTGGAAATACACGGCTTTGGGGTCAGCGCGCATTTTGTCGGCGTGGCTCTTTTGCACGCTCAGGTGGTTGATCAACTGCGTGCCTTCAACGGTGAAGCCCTGATCAAGAATGTCTTCGCTGATGGCGCGTGGCGTACCGACGCTGCTCTGGGCGGCGACGTTACGCAGCTCGCGGTTCAGATTCTGCTCACTCAGGGAGGCAGCCTGAGCGGTGAAGGACGACGCCAGCAGAATGGCAGCGGTGGGAACGATAAGGCGCAGCATGAAAATCTCCTGATTCGGTGGCTGGTGGTTCGACCAGCCTCGGGGCTGTGCGTTCAGTGGCGGCGAATTATAGGGGAGCCGGTCGGGAGGGTACAGGCTTGTGCCCGTCGCTCTGGTAAACTGCCGGCTTTTATTGCCCTGCCGAGTGCTGTGCGTGTCGAGTTTTCCTGCCGTAAGGCGTTGCCCGTGACCCATCATGCCCCCAACGCCGTCGCCCGTTTGCGTGATCAACGCGAAGATGAAGGCATCAAGCCGATCCAGGCCCGTGGCTTTCGCTCCGAACGCTGCCGAGACTGCCGGGTCATCATCAGTCATTGCCTGTGTGCCTGGCGACCCAGTGTCGAAACGCGATCGGCCGTGTGCCTGATCATGACCGGCAAGGAAGTGTTCAAGCCGAGCAACACCGGTTGGCTGATTGCCGACGTGGTGCGTGATAACCATGCATTCATCTGGTCGCGCACCGAGCCCGATCCGCAGATGCTGGCGCTGCTCAACGACCCGCAATGGCAGCCGTATCTGGTGTTCCCGGGCGAGTACGTCGAGCCGTCGCGAGTGACCAACACCGTCGCTGTCGATAGCAGCAAGCGCCCGCTGTTCATTCTGCTGGATGCAACCTGGACCGAAGCGCGGAAGATTTTCCGCAAGAGTCCGTATTTCGATCGCTTGCCGATCTTGAGCCTGTTGCCCGACAAACTTTCGCGCTATCGCTTGCGCCGCTCGACCCGCAGCGAGCATCTGTGCACCGCCGAAGTCGCGGCGCTGTGCCTGGAGTTGGCCGGTGACTCGGACGCCGCTTCTGCGCTGGACGCCTATTTCGACGTGTTCAGCCAGCATTACCTCGGCGCCAAGCAGCAATTGGACATGAATGAGTCCACCCCCGCCCATGCCGAGTTGCAGCCCTATATACGAAAGCCGCAGCCAGAGTTGGCGCCATAGTGGCCCATACTGTACGCAGCGGCGGCCGTGCTGCTTGACCACCCCGTCTTCGCTGGGCATGCTTGGCGCCGATTAGGGTGCGGCCAAGGTTTGAAACGCCGTGTTTGCTGTTGATTGGCGTTGAACGTGCCCCTGTGGATATCGCTTGAAAGCGGCATCTTGAGTTGCTTTGGCCAGACCGGAATGCACCGCGTCTGCCATCAAAAACAGGATCATTTGAAAAATGGCCACATACGACATCCTGATTGCCGATGATCACCCTCTGTTTCGTAGCGCCCTGCATCAAGCGGTGACGCTGGGCCTCGGCCCGGATGTACGCTTGGTCGAAGTCGCAAGCATCGCCGAACTGGAAACCCGCCTGACCGAAAAAGCCGACTGGGATCTGGTCCTGCTGGACCTGAACATGCCCGGCGCTTTCGGGTTTTCCGGGTTGGTCATGCTGCGCGGGCAATACCCGCAGATTCCGGTGGTGATGGTTTCGGCGCAGGAAGAAGCGTCGGTAATGGTCAAGTCCCGTGAGTTCGGCGCTAGTGGGTTTATCCCCAAGTCCAGCGACCTCAGCGTGATTCAGGAAGCGGTGCGTAAAGTACTCGATGGCGATGTGTTCTGGCCGCCGCAGGCGTTCGAAGCGGTTGCCGTTTCCGACGAAGCCAAAGCCGCCAGCGACGGGCTCGCCAGCCTGACCCCGCAGCAGTTCCGCGTGCTGACCATGGTCTGCGAAGGCCTGTTGAACAAGCAGATTGCCTACGAGTTGAGTGTGTCGGAAGCGACCATCAAGGCCCACGTCACGGCGATCTTCCGCAAGCTGAATGTGCGCACTCGCACGCAAGCGGCTTTACTGCTGCAACAACTTGAGTCAATTCCGAGCCAATAAAGGTTGGCGTCTTCACGCTTTTTTGACTTTTGTTGAACTAGCTTTCCCACTCCTTTTTGGTTGGTTTCTACTTTATGTCACCTTTCAAGGGCCAGACCGGCCTGAAACGCATCCTCAACGCCTCCGGCTACTCGCTGGACGGTCTGCGCGCGGCCTTCACCGGTGAAGCGGCGTTCCGCCAACTGGTGTTGCTCAATGTCGTGCTGGTTCCGCTGACGTTCTTCCTCAATGTCAGCCGTGTTGAACAGGCGCTGTTGATCGCGGTGTGCCTGCTGGCGCTGATCGTCGAGCTGCTGAATTCGGCAGTCGAAGCGGCCATCGACCGCATCTCGCTGGAACTGCACCCGCTGTCGAAGAACGCCAAGGACATGGGCAGCGCCGCGCAATTCGTCGCGCTGAGCATGATCGGTCTGGTGTGGGCGGTGATTCTGCTTTAAGCGATCGTCGGCAATACGATCTCGTCGCTGCGCTGAACCCCGGCGGTGAAAGCGCGGCACAGTTCGAGAAACTCGCGCATGGCCGAAGTCTGATACTTTTGCTTGTGCCAGATGAAGTAGAACTGCCGCGCCAGATCCAGATCCGGCGTTTCCACCGGCACCAGACTGCCGCGTCGGAACGCATCGCGCAGTGCCAGTCGCGAGATGCAACCAATCCCCAGCCCCGATTCCACCGCGCGTTTGATCGCTTCGGTGTGTTCCAGCTCCAGACGGATATTCAGCGAGCTGCGATGGTGACGCATGGCCTGATCGAAGGTCAGCCGCGTGCCGGAACCTTGTTCGCGCAAAATCCACGCCTCGTGCGTCAGCTCTTCCATGGTTGCGCTGCCGCGCTGGGCCAGCGGATGTTGCGGCGCACAGAACACCACCAGCTCATCCTCAACCCAGCTCTGCACTTCGATGTCCGGGTGGCTGCAATCGCCTTCAATTAGACCCAGATCAATTTCGTAGTGGGCAACTTGTTGCACGATATTGGCAGTGTTCTGCACGTGTAGCTTCACCTGGCTTTCCGGGTGGCGCTGCATGAAGCTGCCGATCAGCAGGGTCGCCAGGTAATTGCCGATGGTCAGCGTCGCGCCGACCGACAGTGAGCCGAAACCGGATTTGCCGTTGAGCA
Source organism: Pseudomonas sp. SM4 (assembly GCF_051913165.1). Taxonomy (NCBI): domain Bacteria; kingdom Pseudomonadati; phylum Pseudomonadota; class Gammaproteobacteria; order Pseudomonadales; family Pseudomonadaceae; genus Pseudomonas; species Pseudomonas sp. SM4. The sequence continues at coordinate 585,977 of NZ_JBODOE010000001.1, forward strand.
GGTCTTCGATTTCCTTGGCCTGATCGAGCAGGGCCACCGCTTGTGGCAGCAGCTGTTTGCCGAGGGCGTTGAGGCTCAGCCGTTTGCCGGCACGATCGAACAGCTGGCAGCTGGACTGGCGCTCGAGTTCGGTAATCGAGGTGCTGGCGGCCGACTGCGAGAGGTTGAGCAGACCCGCAGCACGGGATACGCTTTCCTGCTGGGCGACGGCGACGAAGACTTGCAGTTGACGGAGAGTAAATCGCATATCGATATAACCGATAACCCTTATCTTAATAATCCAGTTAACAGATATTGTCGTCGCTATTAGAATGCGATGCAATTGCGCACCGTCGCCTTTAAAAGCCAGCGCAGACCCAATCTCCAGGAGTCAAACGTACATGAGCAACATGAACCACGAGCGTGTCCTCAGTGTTCATCACTGGAACGACACTCTGTTCAGCTTCAAGTGCACCCGCGATCCGGGCCTGCGCTTCGAGAACGGTCAGTTCGTGATGATCGGCCTGCAACAGCCCAACGGCCGCCCGCTTATGCGCGCTTACTCGATCGCCAGCCCGAACTGGGAAGAGCATCTGGAATTCTTCAGCATCAAGGTGCAGGACGGCCCGCTGACCTCGCAGCTGCAACATTTGAAGGAAGGCGACGAGATCATCATCTCGAAGAAGCCTACCGGCACGCTGGTTCTCGATGACCTGAACCCGGGCAAGCACTTGTACCTGCTGAGCACCGGCACCGGTCTGGCGCCGTTCATGAGCGTGATCCAGGACCCGGAAACCTACGAGCGCTTTGAAAAAGTGATCCTGGTTCACGGTGTGCGTTACGTCAACGAAGTCGCTTACCGCGAATTCATCACTGAGCACCTGCCGCAGAACGAGTTCTTCGGCGAAGCCCTGCGTGACAAGCTGATCTACTACCCGACCGTGACCCGCGAGCCTTTCGAGAATCAGGGCCGTCTGACCGACCTGATGCGCAGCGGCAAGCTGTTCAGCGACATCGGCCTGCCACCGATCAACCCGCAGGACGACCGCGCGATGATCTGCGGCAGCCCGAGCATGCTCGACGAGACCAGCGAAGTGCTCGACAGCTTCGGCCTGAAAATCTCGGCGCGGATGCGCGAGCCGGGTGATTACCTGATCGAGCGTGCGTTCGTCGAGAAGTAAGCCCCACTGAAAAAGCCCCCATTGCCTTTGCAGGCAATGGGGGCTTTTTTATGCCTGAAACATTTCCTTCATGCCTGCCACAATCCATGTAGGAGCTGCCGAAGGCTGCGATCTTTTGATCTTGCTTTTAAGATCAAAATCAAAAGATCGCAGCCTTCGGCAGCTCCTACATTGACCGAGGTCTCAGGCGTTGGCGGGGATGACTTCGAGCACGCGGATCTGCTCCGGTGTCGGGTAATGCCAGCGCACATCCAGATCCCAGAATTGCGCGCCATATTCGCGTTCAGGCGCCGGGGTTTGATAGGCCGGGCGCGGGTCCTGAGCCAAACACTGTTCAATCAAAGCCACCAACGGCTCATCAAGGCGCTGAGCGTGTGTGTGCGCCTGTTTCAGTGCTGAGTCCGTCCACTGCACTTCAATCAGCTGCGGCGCCGCACTGGCGATGCTGTTGGCGGCGTTGGGGATGATGTCGGCGTAAGGTACGTAGGGTTTGATGTCGAGAACCGGCGTGCCGTCGAGCAAGTCGATGCCGGAGATAAACAGCCGATTGGCTTCGACCTTGTCCAGTTTCACCACGGATTGGCCGATGCCGTTCGGGCGGTGCGTCGCACGAGTAGCGAATACGCCCATGGATTTGTTGCCGCCCAGGCGCGGCGGGCGGACTTTCAGGCGTGGTTTTTCTTCGAGCGCCTGATGGAACAGGAACAGCAACCAGACGTGGCTGACCTGTTCCAGACCCTGCACGGCGTCACCCTGATCGAACGGCGCCACCAGTTCCAGCACACCACGGGCGGCAGGGGCCAGTTGTGGCTGGCGGGGGATGGCGAATTTCTCCTTGAAGCAGGAGCGCACGAAGCCGATGGGGGAGACGCTGTAAGTCATGGTTTGCATTCGAAGCGGGGCAGGGTGGGCATGATAACCCGGCGGGCCTCAAGTCTGGTGGTGGCAGGGCTGACGACATCGCGAGCAGGCTCACTCCTACAGGATTGTGGGTGTACACAAAATCTCTGTTCGCTGAAAATCCCTGTAGGAGTGAGCCTGCTCGCGATAGCTTCACCGCCGACCTAGAGGCTGAACCCACCATCCAGAGGAATAATATTCCCGGTCATGTAAGCCCCAGCCGTACTCGCCAGGCTGATCGCCAACGCCGCCATCTCTTCCTCACGCCCCCAACGCTTCATCGGAATCAGCGCCGTGTCCTCAGCCAATGCTTTCTGATCATTACCAATATGCTGAGTCATCTTGCTCGGAAACCGCCCCGGCGCGATCACATTGACGTTGATGTGCTGGCTCACCAGTTCCCGCGCCAGAATCCGCGACAATTGATGCAAGGCGGCCTTACTCGGCCCGTAGGCATAGGCCTGCTCGCCAAACGAAGAAATCCCTGCCACCGAACCGATATTGATAATCCGCGCCGGATTCGCCGCAGAACCACCCTTGCGCAACAAGGGCAGAAACTGCTGGATGCAACTGAACACCGACGTCACGTTGAGCTGCATGACCTTTTCCCAGCCCTTGACCGGATAGCTCTCCAGCGGCGCGCCCCAAGTGGTGCCCGCGTTGTTCACCAGAATATCCAGATGCGTGATCTGCTCACCCAGGCGCGCGGCCAGTTCCTGGACACCTTCTTCGGTCGCCAGGTTCGCCGCCACACCGTGACATTTGCCCAAGGCGCTGAGTTCTTCAGCGGTTTGATGGCAGGCCTCGGCATCGCGTGAGCAGACATAGACGCGCGCGCCAGCCTCGACGAAGGCTTTGGCGATCATTTTGCCGATACCACGGGTGCCGCCGGTCACCAGAGCGGTGCGGCCTTGCAGGGAGAAATACGGGTGCATGGCGAGTCCTGAAGATTAGGGATCAGTACACCCTAGTCGTCAGCCGCGCGAAGCGGAGCCATTATTTCTGGAGGGAATGAACAGTCATGCGCTGCGGTGGCGACCATCGATCACCACCGCAGAGGGGATCAAGCCGGGCGAACGCGCAGGGTCAGACCCTTGAGGAAGTTACGCAGCAACTGGTCGCCGCACGGGCGATAGTTGGTGTGGCCAACCTTGCGGAACAGTGCGCTCAGCTCAGGCTTGGACACCGGGAACTCGGCAGCCTTGAGAATCGCGTGCATGTCGTCTTCTTTCAGTTCGAAGGCCACGCGCAGCTTTTTCAGAATGATGTTATTGGTCACCGGCACTTCGATCGGCTGCGGCGGACGGCTTTCGTCTTTGCCACGCTTGAAGATCACCAGGCCGTCGAGGAAGTGCGCGATGACTTCGTCCGGGCAGCGCACGAAACCTTCTTCGTCTTCTTCTTTCTTGTCGAGCCAGGTCAGCACGTCAGCGAGTGCTACGTCCATGCCGCCGAGTTTGATGATTTCGACAACTTTCTTGTCGCTGATGTCGAGCATGTAGCGCACGCTGCGCAATACGTCGTTATGAATCATGTGAGTAATCCTGATAAGCGTTGTGGGCAGCACGCGGGCGCGCTGCCGGAATGTGTGGCGGCAGTGGAAGTCTTAGAACTTCTCTTTGCCGGACAGGTAGCGCCATTGGCCGACCGGGACTTTGCCGATGGAGACGCCGCCGATGCGGATGCGGCGGATGCCGATGACCTTCAGGCCGACCGCTTCGCAGAACTGGGCAATGATCCCCGGTTGCGGGTTTTTCATGGCGAAGCGCAGACGGTTTTCGTTCTGCCAGCTGGCCTTGACCGGCGGCAGCTCCTTGCCCTTGTGCGTCAGGCCGTGCTGCAAGCGGTTGAGGCCGTGCGCGACCATGTCCCCTTCGACTTCGACCACGTATTCCTGCTCGATCTTCGCGGCGTCGGCCGTGAGCTTGCGCAGGATTTTCCAGTCCTGCGTGAACACCAGCAGGCCGCTGGCCTTGGCTTGCAGGTCGGCGCTGGCGGTCAGGCGCAGGAAGTGCCCGCGCAACGGGCGTTTGCCATAGCGGTGTTCTTCGCTGAGGGTGTCGATGCTCAGCGATTGCATGGCGCTTTCGACGTCCATGCCGGCCGGCGCGTTGAGCAGGATAGTCACCGGCTCCGGCGCGGTGGCCTGGGCCTCCTTGTCGAGCTCGACCTTCTGGTCGCCGACCTTGAACTGCGGTTCGTCGATGACTTCGCCGTCCACGGTGACCCAGCCGCCCTCGATGAACAGCTCGGCCTCCCGGCGGGAGCAACCGACCAGTTCGATGAGGCGTTTGGAGAGGCGAATCGGGTCAGTCATGACAGGGCCGTAACAAAAAAGGGGTGGGCATTGTACCTGTGTGGCGCCGGTTAAGCCCGGTTCCATTTTCACGGTGTCCGTATTCCCTGTGGGAGCTGGCTTGCCAGCGATGGCATCACCTCGGTGGATCTGTCAGACCGAGGCGTCTGCATCGCTGGCAAGCCAGCTCCCACAGGGGCTCCTTGGTGTGTCAGGCGTGGCTTGAGCGTGTTTGGGTTTGGCGCATGCGCATGTGCAGCAACGGGTACGGCTGGCCCATGCCATCCACTTCAGAGCGGCCGATCACTTCAAAACCCTGCTTGAAATAAAAACCCAGTGCCTGCGGGTTCTGTTCGTTGACGTCGAGTTCATCGGCATTCAGATGCTGCATGGCGTAGTTGAGCAGTTTCTTGCCCAAACCCTGGCCGCGATGATCGGGATCGATGAACAACATTTCAATCTTGCCCGCTGCCACCCCGGCGAACCCGGTGATGCGCTGGTCGGCGTCCTTGGTGCAGATCAACATCACCGCATCGAGATAACGTGTCAGCACCAAATTGCGCAGCAGTTCGATGTAGCTCTCTGGCAGAAAATCATGGGTGGCGCGAACCGAGGCCTCCCAGACCCGGGTCAGTTCCTGATAATCGCTGAGTTTCGGCGTGTGGATGACCGAATGGTGACGCATGCCCGTCTGCCTCTTTTCTGTTTCAAGGGAGTCCGTCCCCCGCTAAACGATAGCCGTAAAAAAGCCCCGCATCGAGCGAGGCTTTTAAATTCAGCGCTATCCCGAATCCCGGTAGGAGCTGACGCGTGAAACGAGGCTGCGATCTGTTGATCTGGTTTTTTCAGATCAAGATCAACAGATCGCAGCCTTCGGCAGCTCCTACAGGGTATGCGGTGTTAGATCTGTTCGGCCCACAGGTCGTATTCGTCAGCGTCGGTGACTTTGCACCAGACCTTGTCGCCCGGCTTCAGATTGCTGCCGTTGTCGATGAACACGTTGCCATCGATTTCCGGGGCATCGAAGAAGCAGCGGCCAACCGCGCCTTGCTCGTCGACTTCGTCCACCAGTACTTCGATTTCACGGCCGATGCGCATTTGCAGGCGGGCCGAGCTGATCGCCTGCTGGTGCGCCATGAAGCGATCCCAACGATCCTGTTTGACGTCGTCCGGAACGATCTCCAGATCCAGATCGTTGGCCGGAGCGCCTTCAACCGGCGAGTACTGGAAGCAGCCGACGCGGTCGAGCTGGGCTTCGGTCAGCCAGTTCAGCAGGTACTGGAAGTCTTCTTCGGTTTCGCCCGGGAAGCCGACGATGAAGGTCGAACGGATGATCAGATCCGGGCAGATTTCGCGCCAGTTCTTGATGCGCGCCAGGGTCTTGTCTTCGAACGCCGGGCGTTTCATCGACTTCAACACTTTCGGGCTGGCGTGCTGGAACGGGATGTCCAGGTACGGCAGGATCTTGCCGGCGGCCATCAGCGGGATCAGTTCGTCAACGTGCGGGTACGGGTAAACGTAGTGCAGACGCACCCAGACGCCGAGGGTGCTCAGCGCTTCGCAGAGCTCGGTCATGCGGGTTTTCACCGGCGCGCCGTTCCAGAAACCGGTGCGGTATTTCACGTCGACGCCATATGCGCTGGTGTCTTGCGAAATCACCAGCAACTCTTTAACGCCGGATTTGACCAGACGCTGAGCTTCGTCGAGCACATCGCCGACCGGACGGCTGACCAGTTTGCCGCGCATCGACGGGATGATGCAGAACGAGCAGCTGTGGTTGCAGCCTTCGGAGATCTTCAGGTAGGCGTAGTGACGCGGGGTCAGCTTGATGCCTTGCGGCGGCACCAGGTCGATCAGCGGGTTGTGATCTTTACGCGGCGGCACCACTTCGTGCACAGCGTTGACCACTTGCTCGTACTGCTGCGGGCCGGTCACGGCCAGCACGCTCGGGTGGACGTTGCGGATGTTGCCTTCTTCCACGCCCATGCAACCGGTGACGATCACCTTGCCGTTTTCCTTGATCGCTTCGCCGATCACTTCCAGCGACTCAGCCTTGGCCGAATCGATGAAACCGCAGGTGTTGACGACTACAACGTCGGCGTCCTGATAGGTGGACACCACGTCATAACCTTCCATGCGCAGCTGGGTCAGGATGCGCTCGGAGTCGACCAGTGCTTTCGGGCAACCCAGAGATACAAAGCCAACCTTTGGATTGGCCGGCGCAGGAGTGGTGGACATGTCTAACCTCGGTATTTTGTGACATCGCTTTCTGGGTGCGAAAGCCGACGGACGGGCGCTTAAGGTGCGCCTCTGATCAAAAAGTGCGCAATTCTAGCGGCGGGCAACGCACTTGACCAGCTTTATGCAGGGAAATACGACGAGTGCTGCGCTATGCTTCGCGCCGTTGAGCTTTACCAATTTTTTACAGTCAACAAATGGTCTGTAACAACAGGTAAAACAGCGCATGCTGCACCACAAAGCATAGTGCTTCATTCAAAGAAGCCGGTTCTGAGAAGTAGGAGTGTTGGATGGGTCAGGCAAGTAGTCATGCGGCAGGCGCCGAGGGTTCGGCCTCCAAGCCGCTGAGCATGCTGGTCGCGGCGGTCGGGGTAGTTTACGGCGACATCGGCACGAGCCCGTTGTACACCCTTAAGGAAGTGTTTTCCGGCGGTTACGGCGTACCGGTCAACCACGACGGCGTGCTGGGCATTCTGTCGTTGATCTTCTGGTCGCTGATCTGGGTCGTGTCGATCAAATACATGATGTTCGTGCTGCGCGCCGACAACCAGGGCGAGGGCGGCATCATGGCGCTCACGGCGCTGGCGCGGCGGGCGGCAGGGCATCGCAAGAAACTGCGCTCGTTGCTGGTGGTGTGCGGACTGATCGGCGCGGCGCTGTTTTACGGCGACAGCATGATCACCCCGGCGATTTCCGTGCTGTCGGCGATTGAAGGTCTGGGGTTGGCGTTTGATGGCATCGACCATTGGGTGGTGCCGCTGTCGCTGGTGGTGCTGGTCGGGTTGTTCCTGATCCAGAGCCATGGCACCGCGCGAATCGGCATCCTGTTCGGGCCGATCATGGTCACCTGGTTCCTCGTCCTCGGCGCCCTCGGCGTGTATGGCATTAGCCACACGCCAGAAGTGTTGCATGCGATGAACCCGATGTGGGCGGTGAATTTCTTCGTCGTTCATCCGGGCATGGGCGTGGCGATCCTCGGCGCTGTGGTGCTGGCGCTGACCGGTGCCGAAGCGCTGTACGCCGACATGGGCCACTTCGGTCGCAAGCCGATTGCCCGCGCGTGGTTCATCCTGGTATTGCCGGCGCTGGTGCTCAATTACTTCGGTCAGGGTGCTTTGCTGCTCGACAACCCGGAGGCGGCGCGTAACCCGTTCTACCTGCTCGCACCGAGCTGGGCGCTGATTCCATTGGTCGGTCTGTCGACCATGGCCACGGTGATCGCCTCGCAAGCGGTGATTTCCGGCGCGTTCTCCCTGACTCGTCAGGCGATTCAGCTCGGCTACATCCCGCGTATGTACATCCAGCACACTTCCAGCGATGAGCAGGGCCAGATTTATATCGGTGCGGTGAACTGGGCGCTGATGGTCGGTGTTGTGTTGCTGGTGCTGGGCTTCGAATCCTCCGGCGCACTGGCCTCGGCCTATGGCGTGGCGGTGACTGGCACCATGCTGATGACCACCATTCTGGTGTCGGCGGTGATGCTGCTGCTGTGGAAGTGGCCACCGATCCTCGCGGTGCCGGTGTTGATCGGCTTCCTGCTGGTGGACGGCCTGTACTTCGCCGCCAACGTGCCGAAGATCGTTCAGGGCGGTGCGTTCCCGGTGATCGCCGGTATCGCCCTGTTCGTGCTGATGACCACTTGGAAGCGCGGCAAGCAACTGCTGGTCGAACGCCTCGACGAAGGCGCGCTGCCGCTGCCGATCTTCATCAGCAGCATCCGCGTGCAACCGCCGCACCGCGTGCAGGGCACCGCGGTGTTCCTCACTGCGCGTTCCGACGCCGTGCCGCATGCGTTGTTGCACAACTTGCTGCACAACCAGGTACTGCATGAGCAAGTGGTGTTGCTGACGGTGGTCTACGAAGATATCCCGCGCGTACCGCCATCGCGGCGCTTTGAAGTCGAAGCGCATGGGGAGGGCTTCTTCCGGGTGATCCTGCACTTTGGCTTCACCGATGAACCGGACGTGCCGCAGGCGCTGAAGCTGTGTCATCTGGATGATCTGGACTTCAGCCCGATGCGCACCACGTACTTCCTCAGCCGCGAAACGGTGATTGCTTCGAAACTTGAGGGGATGGCGCGTTGGCGTGAGGCACTGTTTGCATTCATGTTGAAGAATGCCAATGGCAATTTGCGCTTCTTCAATCTGCCGCTGAACCGGGTGATTGAGTTGGGGACGCAGGTGGAGATGTAACTTCGCGTTATAGAAAGAGCCCCCGTCAGCGTTGTGGTTGGCGGGGGCTTTTTTGTGGGCGGCAACTTCAGATCAAAAGATCGCAGCCTACGGCAGCTCCTACAGGGTTCGCATTCCATGTAGGAGCTGCCGAAGGCTGCGATCTTTTGATCTTCAAACCTCTACAAGCCTTCAGGCATCTCTGCTTCAGACTCGGTCTTCGTCCGCGCAGGTCGTGGGATCAGCGCTTGGATCACATCATCAATCAAAGCTTTGCCCATCACCGTCAGGTAATGCGCGGCCCAGGCATGGCGGTCGGTGTCTTTGATGAAGGCAGCGTCCTCGGCGAAGGATTTGGCGAGGGACAGCAGGTCGGAGGATTGGGACAAGGCATCGATGATCGGGATGCCGGCGCGGACGTTGAAGAACGCTTGATCAGAGTTGTGGAGGAAAGGGGTGAAGCCGATGGTTTTAACGTTTGCGAATCCGTGCAGATCAGTTTCGGTCATCGTGTTACTCCTTGGTTCGAAGCGCCGCGACTTTCGTTACCACACGAAAGGGAGGCAGCCGTACGCAGGGTGGTAAACCGGGAACCAAGGAAACCGGCACGCCCGAAAGCGTCCCACGCACAGCCGCCATAATTTGAGGAGCGCGCTGTTGCGATGGTTTCTCCGGGTTACCACACCCGATCGCTGAATGGGTCAGCGACATCCGGAGAGTATCCCGTCAAAAAACAGCACAACAGGGCGGCAAGGCTCCGCAACACGCGATTCGGAGTTTGCCTACAAGGTCTGTCGGCGTCATCCGATATTGCGAGACTGGAAGTAAACGAGACTACACGCCACTGGTGATTTTCGGGGTTGACGATTCAATGTTGCCGACGATGCAGGTGTCCACATTTTATGGAATGTGGACACCTGCCGTTTTTGGCTTCATCGAGAGTCAAGATATTTACGAGTGCATGTATAAAGTTTCTGAATCCAGCGCAATTCCCCTGTAGGAGTGGGTTCATCGTCCGAGATGTAAAAAGCCCCCGCAACCGTGAAGTTGCGGGGGCTTTTTGTGGACGTGGCTCAGATCACTCTTCAGCGACCTGGCTCGCCGCTTGACGCTTCTCGATCAAGTCCACCAAGCGCTTGGCCAGCGCCGGGTAGTTCTCGTCGAAGTGGTGCCCGCCAGGCAGTTTCACCGCTTCACCGACTGCAGTCTTGTCCGTGCAGCCACTTTCATCGGTTTCTTCTTCACCGTAGATGCACACAACCTTCGCCGCTGGCAGCTTGGCCATTTCCGGGCCGGTGGCGGCTTCTTTGCCGGCGTTACCCAGCCAGCCTTCGACTTCGATTTCGAAGCTGCCGGTGCGGGCGAAGGCGAGCAGGATGATTGCGTCGACGCGTTGTTGCTCGGTGTCCGGCAGGCGGTTGTAGATCGCCGGCAACACATCAGCGCCGAACGAATAACCGGTGAGGATGAAGCGTTTGGTGCCCCATTTCTGCCGGTAGTGCTGCATCAGTTCGGTCAGGTCCAGCGCGCTTTGCTCCGGGCTCTTGTGCTGCCAGTAGTAGCGCAGGGTGTCGATGCCGACCACCGGGTAGCCAATCTTGGCCATTTCGCCCGCCACGTCGCGGTCGAGGTCGCGCCAGCCGCCGTCACCGGAGAGGAACAGGGTCACGGTGTCTTTCGCTTGGCCGGCCGGCACTTCAACCACCGGGATCGCCAGGCCGCCATTGGCCTTGTCGCCGCCGACGAGAATCTTGCGCAGTTCGTTGTTCAGCACTTGCGGCAGGTTGATGTCGTAATCGCTGATGCTGGTTTCGGCGTTCGGTTGATCGCGCACGAAACCTGCGCTGGCGTCGTCCGGGTTGTCGTTCCACGCTACCAGCCAGTGGCCGTGGGCAGCGGATTTTGGCAGCAGGTGAGTGCAGCCACCTTTTTCCAGGGCAAGGTCGACGGAGATGGCCTGGGCCTTGTCGTCTTTCTGCTCCGACAACCAGCGCCAGGCCAGCACAGCGCCTGGGCCAATGCCGCTGACCAGCGTGGCCGGGCCGTTCAGTTCACGCAGACCCGATTGCAGGGCGCGGCTTTGCAGCAGGCAGTCCTTGGGCAGAATCACCTGAACGATCTGCGCCGAAGCGCTGCGGCTCAGGGTGGTCAGTTGTTTTTCAGAGAGTTTCTGGTCGTCGTTGACCGCGACCAGCACCTGCGCCTTGGGCTTGGTGCCCGGGATAACGCGGGTCATGGCGGCGCCATCGGCCGGGGTCAGTTGTTCGACGGTCGGTTCCGGTGCCGGGCGTTTGAGGTACCAGTAACCGCCGCCGGCAATCACGGCCAGCACGATCAGTGCGGCCAGGATGTACTTCAGGGAGCGTTGAATCATCAGCGTTTCACCAATCCAGTCAAGCCGCCCGCGATCAGGGCAGCAGTGTCGGCCAGCGCCACCAGCGGATCGAGTCCGGCGGGCACGGCCATATAACGGGGTTCCCAGTCAGGCTGGAACTTGTCTTTGAAGCGGCGCAAGCCTTGGAAGTTGTACAGCTGCTCACCACGGCGGAAAACCATCGAGCCCAGACGCTGGGTCAGCGGTGCACCACGCCGGGGTTGCAACCCCGACAACGGCACCATGCCCAGGCTGAAACGCGCGTATCCGTGACTCTTATAGTGTTGAATCAGGCCGACCATCATGAATTCCATGGTCAGCTTGGGGGCGTCCGGGTGCGCGCGCATCAGGTCGAGACTGGCCAGGTCATGGCTGTAAGTCTCGAGCAAGTTGGCGAACGCCACCGGGCGGCCTTCGAAGCGAATCACCGCGATGCGGAAATGCTTCAGGTAATCGTCGCTGAAACGGCCGAGGGAGAAGCCTTTCTCACGCACGTTCTTGCCGGTCAGCCACGCATCGGAAATCACTTTCAGCTCGTCCATCGGCGCCTGACCGGGCTCATGGATTTCCAGCGACAAGCCATCGCGGGTGCCACGGTTCCAGGTGTAGCGCAGGTCCTTCATCTCTTTGCCCTTGGCTTCAAGGTCAAAGCGAAGCAGGTCGACCCGGGCTTCTTCGCCGAGTTTGATCGCGGTCAGGCCGATGTCCATGTAGTACGGCAGGTTCTCCGCGCGCACCTGGTAGAACACCGGGCGGGCGTGGTGAATATCGCAGAGGTCGCGGAACTGCCAGATCATCTCGGCACGTTGCTGGCCGGGGCCGATCGGGTCGTACAGCGCCACCAGGCTGCGGCCACGCCGTGCGTACATCAGGAAGGCTTCGTCGTTCTGGTGAAACAGCAACGCTTTGTCACCGGTAAGCGCGAGGCCGCCGTCGGGCTGCGACGAGGCCATCAGGATCTTCGCCGCGCGATCGAGTTCGTCGGGTGTCGGCAGGTGAATGACCGGGCGAGCAGTGCGCAGCAGCCAAGTTAGCGCGATCACCAACAGCAGGACGGCGGCGCCGAGCAGCGAACGCAGGCCGCGCGGCGCGTCAGCATCCAGGGTGAACTGCCACCACAGTTGATGGCTGTACGGCACGTCTTGATAGGCGAACAGCAGCAGCCAGGTCGAAGCGCCGAGCACACAGAGGCTGGCCACCAGATACAGGGGGGAGAAGGGCAGTTCGGTGAGGCGACTCGGGCGATAGAACGAGCGACGAAACACCCCTAGCAGCGCAGCCGTCAGGGTCATCAGCGTCGCTTCTTCCCAGTCGAAACCTTTGAGCAGCGAGAGCAGGGCGCCAACCAGCAACAGAATGGTGGTTAGCATCCACGCGGCCGAGAGGCGACGACGCAGGCCTTGAGCGAGCATCAGGCAGAGCACGCCGATCAGGCTGGCGCCGAAGTGCGAGGCGTCGACCAGGCGATGCGGGATCAGAAAGCCAATGTGTTCCAGACGCGTGTCGATCTCGGGTGTGGCGCCGGAGAACAGCAGCACCACGCCGGACAGGAATACCAGCACCGCCAGAATCGGTGCCGCCAGACCAGACGCTGCACGCATGGTCTGAGTCTGAAACAGGCGCTGACCTTCATTGATCAGCAGGAATACGCAGGCCACCAGCAACGGCAGCACCACATAGATCAGGCGATACAGCAGCAGGGCGGCGGCCAGTGGTGCGGCACCGAGCTTGTCGGCGAAAGCGGCCAGCAGAATCGCTTCGAACACACCCACGCCGCCGGGTACGTGGCTGAGCACGCCAGCCGCCAGTGCCAGCAGGTACACCAGCAGGAACGCACCAAACGGCGGCGCTTCCGGCAGCAACAGATAAAGGACAGTGGCGGCAGCCGCAACGTCGAGGGCGGTAATGATCAGTTGCAGGAACGTCAGACGACGCCCCGGCAAGCGCAGCGTGCGGCGACCGACCCTGACCAGCAGGTTGTCGCGCAACGGTTGTTCCGGCAGGCGTCGACGGTAGATGCCGATAGCCAGCACTGCGCCAAGCAATAGCACGACAGCGGCGACAGTGCCCAGCAGACCTTCGGACAACCCCAGCGCCTGGGAGGCAGCAGGCAGGTCACTCAGCGTCGCCAGCGCTGCCAGTGGCGGCAAGGCGCAGCCCAGCGACAGACTGGCAAACAAGGTCATGTGCGCGACTTCCGACGCGCCCAGACCCAGCCGTGCATATAAACGGTAGCGCACCGAGCCGCCGGAGAGCAGCGACAAGCCGATGGCATTGCCAATCGCAAACGCGGTAAACCCGCCGAGGGCTAGCGTGCGTGGCGGCAAGGTCACACCGGCATAGCGACTGGCCGACCATTCATAGCCCAGCAGGATAATGAAGCCGACCACGGTCGCGCCGAACGCACCGAGCAGGGCGGGTTTCGGCACGTCGAGAATCGAGTCGTGCAGCGCATCGAGATCGAGTTCGGCGAGCAGATGGCGACAGGCAATCAGCGCAATGGCAAACAGCAGCAGCGTGACCGCCAGACCAATCGGTTGTCGGTATTTGCTCAACCGATCCAGCAAGCGCAAGCGCTCGGGTTTGATCGGGTGTTCCGCTGTGACGGTGTCTTGTGGATCAGACGAGTTGGCGCGCATCAATCACCTCTTGGATTGTGCGCGACAGGATGGAGGTATCCAGCCAAGTTACCAATCCCTGTAGAAAAAAATAATCACAAAATACTACGCCTCTCACCGGGTATCGGCGAGGGCAGTTCCTGGATTGCAGACGTCTTGCCTGCGACTCAAGCATAGTCGCAAGTTGGCGAGTCTGATGATCCCCAGCGGTTCACTGCACAGTGACAGATCATTGTTGCGAAAGGACTTTTTCAACAGATACAAAAAAGGCCACTCTTTCGAGTAGCCTTTTTTGATGTTTGGTTGCGGGAGCCGGATTTGAACCGACGACCTTCGGGTTATGAGCCCGACGAGCTACCAGACTGCTCCATCCCGCGTCTGTGTGGCGGCATTCTACAGACGAACGACGGGGTGTCAACCGCTAATCCCATAAAGGGTCAAATAAGTGTGCATTCGCGTCAAACGGTCGCAGGTGGAGGCTTAAGTTTCGGAAATGCAAAGAATTCCTGTTTGGCGATGGCTTCTCTAGCTTCTCTATAAGAAGAGGAAATCGACAAAACAGACGCGCACAAAAAAGGCCACTCTTTCGAGTAGCCTTTTTTGATGTTTGGTTGCGGGAGCCGGATTTGAACCGACGACCTTCGG
>NZ_JBODOE010000001.1:600478-673480 GCF_051913165.1 Pseudomonas sp. SM4
GTTATGAGCCCGACGAGCTACCAGACTGCTCCATCCCGCGTCTGTGTGTCGGCATTCTACAGAGGAACGCCGGGGTGTCAACCCGCAATCTGGATAAAATCTGTTGAGGTTCAATCGGTTAGCGTTGTTTCTCGGGTGTTTTTCAGGCTGCAGAGCAGGCGGGGCAAGGCTTTCAGCTCTATTGAAGGTCGTTTGTCGATTGAGAAAATAAATTCAAAGCGTTTTTCCTACACGTGGAAAAGAACATTCATACCACTGGTGCTATATACAGGTGTCAGTGAGATACTGCCGATCCGGCTCGCCACGTTTCCTTTTCTGACATGACTCAGCGAAAAATCATCCACATCGACTGCGATTGTTTTTACGCCGCCATCGAGATGCGCGATGACCCGCGTCTGGCCGGCAAGCCGTTGGCGGTGGGTGGTTCGGCCGATCGGCGAGGGGTGATCGCCACCTGCAACTATGAAGCGCGGGCATACGGCGTGCGTTCGGCGATGGCGTCGGGGCATGCCTTGAAGCTGTGCCCGGACCTGACCATCGTCAAACCGCGCATGGACGCCTATCGCGAGGCGTCAAAAGAAATCCATACCATCTTCAGCGACTACACCGACCTGATCGAGCCGCTGTCGCTGGATGAGGCCTATCTGGATGTGTCGGACAGCGCGCATTTCGGCGGCAGTGCCACGCGGATTGCCCAAGACATCCGTCGGCGAGTCTCCAATCAATTGCACATCACCGTGTCTGCGGGTGTGGCGCCAAACAAGTTTCTGGCCAAAATCGCTAGCGACTGGAAAAAGCCCAATGGCTTGTTCGTGATTACCCCGGATCAGGTCGAAGACTTTGTCAGCGGCTTGCCGGTGAGCAAGTTGCACGGTGTCGGCAAAGTCACGGCTGACAAACTGGGCAAGCACGGCATCGTCGACTGTTCGCAGCTGCGCGAGTGGGAGAAATTGGCGCTGGTGCGTGAATTCGGCAGCTTCGGTGAGCGCTTGTGGAGTCTGGCGCGTGGGATTGATGATCGCTTGGTGCACAACGACAGTCGGCGTCAGTCGATCAGCGTGGAAAACACCTACGACGTCGATCTGCCGGACTTGCGCAGTTGCCTGGATAAGTTGCCGGAGTTGCTGGAAACCCTGAAAACCCGCATGGCGCGGATCGACAGCAGTTATCGGCCGGGCAAGCCGTTCGTCAAAGTGAAGTTTCATGACTTTACCCAGACGACGCTGGAGCAGGCCGGGGCAGGGCGGGATCTGGGCAGTTATCAGTTGATGCTGACGCAGGCGTTCAATCGCGGGGGGAAACCGGTGCGGTTGTTGGGGGTTGGGGTGCGGCTGGAGGATTTGCGCGGTGGATTTGAGCAGATGGAGTTGTTTGAACGGTAGATTTGCGGCGTATGGCAGATAGTCATCGCGGGCAAGCCCGCTCCCACAGTGTTCGATGGTGAAACACATATTGTGTGAACACCCATAAACCTTGTGGGAGCGGGCTTGCCCGCGATGCCTTTAGCTTTTAGTTCGGTCCCGGATCCGCAACCAGACGCCCGGCATCCTTGGTCAAAGACTTGAGAAACTCAGCTTGTAACTCAGGATCGTTACGCGTCAGTTCAATCAGGCTTTGTTCCAGTTCGCTGGCTTCTTCTTCCAGACCCAGTTCCGAAAGACGTTTGACCCGGTGTACCCACTGGCTCACTTCGTCGTCTTCCAGATCGTCATAAATCAGCCCGTGCGCTTCGAGCAACTTGCCACGCAGGTGGCTGCTGATCGCCAGGGATGAGTCGGAATGCACGTCATCCTTAGCGTCCTCGACACTGATCTGCAGTTTGCCGACGTAATTGAGGTCATGCTCAGCGAATGGGCTGTCGAGCAGGTTCACACGCAGCACGCCGTTGCGGTCGGTGGTCATGTCGAAGGTCTGTTTGCCAGCCTTGACCTGCACCGGCCGCTCGCTCCACGGCAGGCTCGAATACTCCGTGCGCTTGTCGCGCTGGACTTCATCGATACCGGCCAGGTTCTGTTGCGCACGACCGTTGGACTGCACGTTCATGAACGGGTTGAGCCCGGCAAAACCGTAACTCAGCCAATCCTTGGTCACGCTGTCCGGCAGGTTGCCGAGTGCAAACACGTTGACCACGTTGGCGCCGACGCCACCGACTACCGCCACCACGCCCAGCGGAATCTCGTAGACCTCGCGCCAAGGCTGGTAAGGCGTGTAGCGATCGTAGCGACGCGTCACTTCGAACTCGGTGACTTCAAAAGTCTTCTGTTCGTTGATCTTCACGCGTCGCTGCGGCAGCTCAAGCTCCTTAGGCTCACCGACATCAATCTGCAGGCTGTGGTCGAGCAATTTACGCTCGACCCGCTCTTCGTGCTCGCTGCGCTGTGACATGTGATTGGCACAGCCGCTGACCAGCAGGGCGCCGCACAGGGCGGTGCCACCGAGGCCTAAGGTGTTTCGCTTGAACATGACGTCTCTATCTGGTTTCAGCGGCGGATACGGGCCTGCAGGAAGGACAGTACGTCGGCGACCGGCAATGCTTGCGCTTCGCCCTCGGTACGACTCTTGTATTCCAGGTTGCCTTCGGCGAGGCCGCGGTCGCTGACCACGATCCGGTGAGGAATGCCGATCAGTTCCATGTCCGCGAACTTGATGCCCGGGCTGGTTTTCTTGTCGCGATCATCCAGCAGCACTTCAAAGCCGGCCGCCGTCAGTTCGGCGTACAGCTTGTCGGTGGCTTCGCGCACCTGCTCGGTTTCATAACGCAGCGGTACCAGCGCGATCTGGAACGGCGCCAAGGTGTCGCTCCAGATGATGCCGTTGGAGTCGTTGTTCTGCTCGATGGCTGCAGCCACCACGCGGGAAACGCCGATGCCGTAGCAACCCATTTCCAGGGTCACTGGCTTGCCGTTCTCGCCCAGCACTTCGCACTTCATCGCCTTGCTGTACTTGTTGCCCAGCTGGAAGATGTGCCCGACTTCGATGCCGCGTTTGATTTCCAGCGTGCCTTTGCCGTCCGGGCTTGGGTCGCCGGCGACGACGTTACGCAGGTCAGCCACGGTCGGAACCGGCAGATCACGCTCCCAGTTCACGCCGAAGTAGTGCTTGTCGTCGATGTTCGCGCCGATACCGAAGTCGCTCATCAGCTCGACCGAACGATCGATGATGATTGGCAGTGGCAGGTTCAGCGGGCCGAGCGAACCGGCACCGGCGCCGATGGCGTCACGCAGTTCGGCGTCGGTGGCCATGACCAGCGGGTTGGCAACGCCTGGTTGCTGGGCAGCCTTGATTTCGTTGAGTTCGTGGTCGCCACGAATCACCAGCGCGATCAGCTTGCCTTCTTCTTCGGCGCGCACGATCAGGGTCTTGATGGTCTTTTCAATCGGCAGATTGAATTTTTCCACCAGGGCTGCGATGGTTTTGGTGTCTGGCGTATCGACCAGACGCAGCTCTTCAGTCGCAGCGGCGCGCGAGGTTTCGCGTGGCACGGCTTCGGCTTTTTCGATGTTCGCCGCGTAGTCGGAGCCGTTGCTGAAGACGATGTCGTCTTCACCGGACTCGGCCAGTACGTGGAATTCGTGGGAACCAGCGCCACCGATCGAACCGTTGTCGGCTTCAACCGGACGGAATTTCAGGCCCAGACGCGTGAACACGTTGCAGTAGGCTTCATGCATGCGGTCGTAGGTAGCTTGCAGCGACGCCTGATCCGCGTGGAAGGAGTACGCGTCCTTCATGATGAATTCGCGGCCGCGCATCAAACCGAAGCGTGGACGGATCTCGTCACGGAATTTGGTCTGGATCTGGTACAGGTTGATTGGCAGCTGTTTATAGCTGCTCAACTCGTTGCGCATCAGATCGGTGATCACTTCTTCGTGGGTCGGGCCCGCGCAAAAGTCACGACCGTGGCGGTCTTTGATGCGCAGCA
Organism: Pseudomonas sp. SM4; assembly: GCF_051913165.1. NCBI lineage: Bacteria > Pseudomonadati > Pseudomonadota > Gammaproteobacteria > Pseudomonadales > Pseudomonadaceae > Pseudomonas > Pseudomonas sp. SM4. Next base: position 604,398 of record NZ_JBODOE010000001.1, read on the forward strand.
ATTCAGGGCCGTATTCTTCCCAGCGCCCCGATTCCTGCCACAGCTCGGCCGGTTGGGTGCTCGGCATCAACACTTCCAGAGAACCGGCAGCGTTCATTTCTTCACGAACGATGGCTTCAACCTTGCGCATCACCCGCAGGCCCATGGGCAGCCAGGTGTACAGGCCGGAGGCGAGCTTGCGGATCATGCCGGCGCGCAGCATCAGCTGATGGCTGATGACGACCGCATCGGAAGGCGTTTCTTTCTGTGTGGCGAGCAAAAATTGACTGGTGCGCATGGTTGGCCGTTGTCGGTTGCTATGACTGGAAATGACGGAGCAGTGTACCGGCGAGTTTTGCTGACGTACAGAAGTGTGGCCGGCGGTGGGGTCCAACGGCGGGATTCCTCCCGCCATTGGCGAAATGTCTTACGACTCTTCCGCGACCGGCGTTGGTACAGGCTCGGGCTTCGGTGTCGGGCCTTCGCGGCGGCTCTCTTGAAACCAGTGCAAGGCGATCAGCACCAGTGTCGGCACGCCCAATAGCGCGGTGATAAGGAAGAAGCTGTGGTAGCCGAATTTCTCGACCAGAACGCCGGAATAGCCGCCCATCAGGCGCGGCAGCAGGAGCATGATCGAGCTGAGCAGGGCGTATTGCGTAGCCGAGAACTTCAGGTTGGTCAGGCTCGACAAATAGGCCACGAACGCCGACGTCGCGAGGCCCGAGCTGAAGTTGTCGAGGGAGATAGTGACCACCAGCATCTGCAGGTCCGGGCCCATGTCGGCGAGCATTACGAACAGCAGGTTGGTGGCTGCCGAAGCGACACCACCGATAAACAGAATCGGCAGAATGCCGAAACGCACGATCAGCAGGCCGCCCATGCCGGCGCCGACGAGGGTCATGATCAGGCCAAAGATCTTGCTGACACTGGCGATCTGATCCTTGGTGAAACCCTGGTCGATGTAGAACACGTTGGCCATGACGCCCATCACCGTGTCCGACATCCGGTACGTGGCGATCAGGCCGAGCAGCAACAGTGCCTGCCAGCGATAACGCAGGATGAAGTCGTTGACGGGAGTCAACACCGGCGCCAGGCCACGGCGGCCCATGGTCGACAGGCACAGGCCAGTCAGCAGCGTATAAAGAATGGCGCGCAGGAAAGCACGGTCTTCCAGCAGCAGATCAAGCGGACTCATATTGCCGAACAACACACCGGCGAAATCAGTGTTGTAGAGTTGCGTGAACATCGCCGGCACGGACACCAGCAGGATGATCAGCACAAACACCGACATCAATTGATGCATGAAGGTGTAGCGCCCGGCCTGCAATTGCGTGCGCAGTGGCACTGGCGGCTCGCGCATGAACAGCGTGGTCAGCAGCGCCGGTATCATCAGTGCGCCGAACAGCGCATAAGTGCCGGCCCAGGCCGAGTGTTTATAGTTGAAGCCCGTGGAGCCAAAGCCTTCAGCGAAGAACAAGGCGCCGGCAGTCGCCAGCAAGGCTGCCACGCGATAGCCCGACATATAACTGGCGGCGAGGGCCGCCTGGCGGTTGTCTTCGGCGATTTCCAGGCGATAGGCATCCACCGCGATGTCTTGAGTGGCGGAGGCGAATGCGACGACAACGGCGATGGCGATCAACCACGACAGATGTTTCTGTGGGTCGCAGAAACCCATGCCGATCAGCCCGAGAATCACCAGCACTTGTGAGAGCACCAGCCACGAGCGGCGACGGCCAAGCTTGCCCAGCAACGGCAGGCGCCATTGGTCGAGCAGGGGTGACCAGACCCATTTGAACGCATAAGCCAGGCCGATCAGGCTGGCATAGCCGATCGTTTCACGGGCTACGCCGGCTTCACGCAGCCAGACAGAGAGCGTTGAAAACACCAGCATGTACGGCAGGCCGGCAGCGAAACCGAGCAACAACAGCACGAGCGTCGAAGGACTGGCATAAGCAGCTAGCGCGGCGCGCCAGGTTTTACGGGGCATGGGCTGAAGTCTGCCTCAAGATTGCGAAAACAAAGCGCGCACTCTAACCGCTGTGCTCTACCGGACGCCAGCCATGGCGCTGAATATCCACACGATTATTCCGGACGGTGATGCCTTCCGTGCGTAATCGCGCCCGTTGTTCATCACCCGACGGGCTGCCCACTGGCAGGCTGATCCGACCGCCGGCGGCCAGTACGCGGTGCCAGGGCAGTTTGGTATCGCCGGGCAACTGACTCAGCGTGCGGCCGACCCAGCGAGCGGCGCGCCCCAATCCGGCGAGTTCGGCCAGCTGACCATAGCTGACGACTTTGCCCTCGGGCACTTGTGCGAGGGTCGAGTAGAGCGCCGTGCGTCGGATTTGCGCATCGTTTTCAACGCTGTCGAGCGGGTCTTTCACGTGCGCGGTTCCTGAGCATGAACAGTTTGATGGCTTTCAGAGTAATCCGTGATCGGGTAGTTGAGAAATGAACTCATCGGAAATAGTCCGGTCAGTCCTTGTCAGGGTCTTATTCCTACGGATAATGCCGACCTTTTTTCGCAAACTTGAGCCTTCGATTCGCTTATGTTGTCCAGATCCCTGCTGTGCCTTGCTGTTTTCAGTGCGTCCACGCCCCTGCTTGCCGACACCGTCTGGTTGAAGAACGGTGACAAGCTGAGCGGCACCATTACTGTGTTCGACGGCGGCAAGCTGTTGATTCAGACCAAATACGCCGGGGCGGTCACGATTGACTGGAAAGAGGTGAAGACGCTCGACAGCGATCAGCACTTGCTGGTCAAGCAGGATGCCTACACCGGTGAGGTGTCGAAGTCGCTGACAGCGGCGGAAGATGGCAAGGTCACCCTGGCCAATGGTGAGGCGCCGAAGACCGTCGAACTGGCAAGCATTCAGCAGATTCTCAAACCGAAACCGGTGGTCGAGGATCTGGTCTGGAAGGGCAATGTCGATCTGGCGCTGGACTATCAGCGGGCCGAGAAGGACACCGATGATTACGATGTCGGTTTCAAGACCACGGCGCGGCACGGTCGCTGGCGGCATATCGCCGAGGGTGAGTACAACCGCGAAGTGCAGGATGATGTAACGACCACCGACAACTGGCGCGCTGAATATTCCCTGGACCGCTTCCTCACGGATCAATGGTTCTGGCAGGGCCGTCTGAACTACAAGCGTGATCACATCGAAGAACTGGCTCGCCAGCGTGTGGTCGGTACCGGTCCGGGCTACCAGTTCTGGGACGATGAGCTGGGCGCGTTCTCTCTGGGCTCTCTGCTTAACCGCACGGATTACGAATATCGCGATGGCAGCAAGGATAACTTCTATTCCGTCGCCATGAAGTGGGACTACAACCGCTACCTGATCGGCAAGAAGGTCGAGTTCTTCACCAATGGTGAAGTCGGCAAGCCGCTTTCGGGCGTGGCTGATTACGCGCTGGATGCCGAGATGGGCTTGCGCTACAAGGTCACGGAGTGGGCTTCGCTCAATCTCAAGGCTGAGCGTGACATCATCAGTGGCACCAATGATGCTGACTTGAGCAAGACCCGCTACACCGCAGGGTTTGGCGTGGCCTGGTAAGGCATAAAGCAAAAGATCGCAGCCTTTGGCAGCTCCTGCATTTAACCCTGTAGGAGCTGCCGAAGGCTGCGATCTTTTTTTGGCTGCGCAAAACAGACGCCCACAAAAAAGCCCCGCTTTTAAGGGCGGGGCTCTTTTCTAAAGAAGCTACAAGTTAGATAACTTGTACTTCCTCAGCTTGCATGCCTTTCTGACCGCGGGTAGCGATGAAAGAAACCTGTTGGCCTTCTTTCAGGCTTTTGAAGCCGTCGGATTGGATAGCTTTGAAGTGAACGAACAGGTCGTCACCGGATTGTGGAGTGATGAAGCCGAAGCCTTTTTCATCGTTGAACCACTTAACGGTACCGGTTTGGCGATTAGACATGGTGTAACTCCTTGAACAAAGATAACTGCGACTCAGGAAGAACCCTGGCCGAGACTGAGTGCAAAGAGCAGGAAAAATTCTTGTAGATGGTTGGATCGAAATTCAACATATCGTGTAGAGATTCTCAGTGACACAAGCAGCACAGTGGCGCCACCTTAACCCTTTTTCCGGAACGTGCCAATGCTTCTTGCGAAGGTTTCTTCGATTTAGGGATCGGCGGTGTGACGGTTCGTCGCCAGACCGCGTAAATCATGGGGGATCGCCGAGAATTGCAGTGCGCACTTTGAACGAGGCGGCGCGCCCGGTAAGATGCCGGACAGAATTTTTCCACCTCGCTATTCAGGACACCCCGCCATGAGCATCAAATCGGACAAGTGGATTCGCCGCATGGCGCAGGAACAGGGCATGATCGAGCCGTTCGTCGAGCGCCAGGTGCGCGGCAGCGACGACAGCCGGGTGATCTCCTACGGTGTGTCGAGCTACGGCTACGACGTGCGTTGCACCAATCACTTCAAGGTGTTCACCAACATCAACTCGTCGATCGTCGACCCGAAAAACTTCGACCCGGGCAGCTTCGTCGACGTCCACAGCGATGTCTGCATCATTCCGCCGAACTCCTTCGCCCTGGCCAGCACCGTCGAATACTTCCGCATTCCGCGCAATGTATTGACCATCTGCCTGGGTAAAAGCACCTACGCGCGTTGCGGCATCATCGTCAACGTGACCCCGCTTGAGCCTGAGTGGGAAGGTCACGTGACCCTTGAGTTCTCCAACACCACCAATCTGCCGGCAAAAATCTACGCCAACGAAGGCGTGGCGCAGATGCTCTTCCTCGAATCCGATGAAGAATGTGAAGTTTCCTACAAGGATCGCGGCGGCAAGTACCAGGGCCAGCGTGGCGTGACTCTGCCGCGTACCTGATTGGGTCCATCCGGCGGATGTCGGGAATTCTTTGGCGGGCAGACACTCTATGGGGTGTACTGCCCGTTTTTGCTTGAGGCAAAACGGGCCTTCGCCGAGGAGTGCTTTATGAAGATCGATCCGCATATCAGTGCCGAGCTGGCAAGGCTTGAGCCCAATCAGATTGGCGTTTTGGCCTGGTCCTTGTTGGCACAACCAGCCTTGAGCATGGCCGGTGGAATTCCCGGTCAGCCTGACCCCGACACCCCCAACGAACAGCCAACCGAGCCGGGTGAACCAACCCTGCCGGACGAACCGCCACCGGCCCCGGTCGCTTGATCACCGCGTAGCTTGTACTTTTGTAGGAGCAAAGCTTGATCGCGAAAATGTCCGCTCATCCACCACGGATGAGTCAGATAGATCGCTTCGCGAGCAAGCTTTGCTCCTACAAGGGCCAAATTGCGTCGTCGCCGATGACGAAGATCCTGCAATTGCTGTCTTTTTCTACCGGATAACCGCCGGTAAACGCGCCGAACGCCGGCAGCAGACTGATGCGTTCGCCTAACCTGAAACACGCCAGCCGCAGACTCTGCCGGCCTTTGCCGTGCAGCCGATAGACCGGATGTACGTGACCGGCCAGTACATGCCGTTCAGCATGCGGATCCGGTTCATGTTGCAGCGCAAACGGCCCTAGCAGCATCGGCTCGGGCACCACGCGGATATTCAACGACGCCGGGGGATCGCCGGCGCGTTTGTCATGATTGCCGCGAATCAGTGTCATCGGCAGATCAACGTTGCGTGAGCGCCACTGCGCCAAGGCGCTCAAGGTGCCCGAGGCATGCGAACCGGGGCCGTGAAGGAAGTCGCCGAGAAATATCAATTGCCGACAGGGCAGCTTCGCCAGCAGTTGATCAATCACCGCGATATTGCTCGCCGTCGTCCCTCGTGGAACCGGTTGGCCGAGGCTGCGATATGCCGCGGCCTTGCCGAAATGCACATCGGCGATCAGCAGCGCCTGTTGCGCCGGCCAGTACAGGGCTTTTTCCGGCAACAGCCAGAGCTCTTCTCCCGCCAGGCGCACAGGGTAGGGCGCGCTCATCGCAAGCCACCCTTGTCAGCGCTTTTCTCCAGATCACCGACCATGCGCCTGATCCGGTCAGCGAGCTTTTCCGAGCTCATGCTTTCGCGCATACGTTCCACCAACAGCGGAAACCCCAACGGCGTAGGACGCTTGATCATATGCACGTCCAGTTTCATCGCGTTGATCCGTTCCAATGTCTGTTCCAGGCGACGAATATCCAGTTCCTCACGCAGGACTTCTTCCCCGGCCTGCGCCAGCAACAGGTTATCGGCGTCATATTGTTTGAACACTTGAAAAAACAATCCGCTGGAAGCCTGCACCTGTCGGGTGCTTTTCGGTGCGCCGGGATAGCCGGCGAACACCAGCCCGGCAATTCGCGCGATTTCGCGAAAGCGTCGCAGGGCCAGTTCGCCGGCGTTCAGGCTGGCCAGAACGTCCACCAATAAATCATCAGCATTGAACAGCTCGGCATTCAAATGCTCGGCCCAGTCGATTGGCGTGGCGCTGAGCAATTCCACACCGTAATCGTTCACCGCGATGGAAAACGTCACGGGCTGGCGCTGACTGACGCGCCACGCCAGCAGGCTCGCCAGCCCCAAATGCACCTGACGTCCGGCAAAGGGATAGAGGAAAAAATGCCAGCCTTCGCGGGACTTCAGAACCTCGGCCAACAGGTTTTCGATCGTCGGCAAACCCGACCAGCGCACCTGTGTTTCCAGCAATGGGCGCAAGGCCTGCATTTCCGGGCCAGCAAACTCACCTTGCGCGGCGGCACTGAAACGCCTGACCACGGCTTCGGCCAATTCGTTGGAAAGTGGCATTCGCCCACCATTCCAGCGCGGTACGGCGGCTTTTTTCGCGGTGCTGCGTTTGACGTAAGCTGTCATGTTTTCGACGCGCACCAACTCCAGCAAACGCCCTGCGAACAGAAATCCATCACCAGGTTTGAGCCGGGCAATAAAGCCTTCCTCAACACTGCCCAACTGCTTGCCGCCGCCACCCTTGCTCCAGAATTTCAGGTTGATGCTGGCGTCGCTGACGATGGTGCCGACACTCATGCGGTGGCGCCGTGCCAGGCGCGCATCCGGCACACGCCAGACACCATGCTCGTCCGGCTCGACCCGGCGATAATCCGGATAGGCTGTCAGAGACATCCCGCCATGGCGTACGAAAGCCAGCGCCCAGGCCCAATCCTCAGGCGTCAGGTCGCGATAAGCCCAGGCACCGCGGACTTCTTCGTACAACTCATCAGGCAGAAAACCGCCACCGAGAGCCATGCTGACCAGATGCTGCACCAGCACATCCAGCGGTTTGTGCGGTGACCGGCGCGGTTCGATGCGCCGTTGCTCGACGGCGTCGCGGGCGGCGGCGGCTTCGATCAGTTCAAGACTGTGCGTCGGCACCAGCGTCACCCGCGAAGTGCGCCCCGGTGCGTGCCCTGAGCGCCCGGCGCGCTGCATCAGGCGTGCGACACCTTTGGCCGAGCCGATTTGCAGCACCCGTTCGACCGGTAGAAAGTCCACACCCAGATCCAGACTTGACGTGCAGACCACGGCTTTCAAAAGACCCTCCTTCAAGGCTTTTTCGACCCAGTCGCGGGTGTCACGGGACAGTGAACTGTGATGCAGTGCGATGAGCCCGGCCCAATCTGGCCGGGCCTCCAGCAAGGCCTGATACCAGATTTCCGACTGCGCCCGGGTATTGGTGAACACCAGTGTGCTGGCGCAGGCATCTAGCTCGGCAACCACCTGCGGCAGCATTTTCAGACCGATGTGCCCGGCCCAGGGAAAACGTTCGGTGGACGGTGGGACAAGAGTGTCGACCTGCAAGGCCTTTTCGCTTTGACCCTGCACGCTGATGCCGCCGCCCTGTGGGATGAGCACCTGCTCGGCGTGGGATTGGTTACCGAGGGTTGCAGAAACGCCCCAGACGATCAGATCGGATTGCCAGTGACGCAGGCGGGCGAGGGCCAATTGCAGTTGCACACCACGTTTGTTGCCGAGCAGTTCGTGCCATTCATCAACGACGATCATGCGTAGCGACGAGAGCGCGATTTGCGCGTCGGCGCGGGCCAGCAGCAAAGTCAGGCTTTCCGGCGTAGTGATCAGCGTGGTCGGTAGGCGCCGGCTCTGGCGGGCGCGTTCGCTGCTGCTGGTGTCGCCGGTGCGCAGGCCGATGCTCCACGGAATCTGCAGATCGTTGACCGGCGTTTGCAAGGCCCGCGCGGTGTCGGCGGCGAGGGCGCGCATGGGCGTGATCCACAGCACGGTCAGCGGTTCGGCCGGTGATTTGCGTTTGCGCGAGGTTTCGACAATGGCAGCGGGCTTGGCGAAGCGATTGAGCGCAGCGAACCACACTGCATAGGTTTTACCGGCGCCGGTGCTGGCATGCAGCAGCCCGGATTCGCCACGTTTGACGGCCGCCCATACCTGTTTCTGAAAGGCGAACGGCTTCCAGTCGCGGGCGCTGAACCAGGTTTTTGCGTGGTCGGTAGATTTCGCCATGCCGGCTGCGCGCGCTCTGGAGGTGTTCTTCCAGTGACCACGCCAGTTAGCGAAAGGTTTAATCAGGATGCCAGTGTAGGAGCTGCCGAAGGCTGCGATCTTTTGATTTTGGTCTTTATAAAACAAGATCAAAAGATCGCAGCCTGCGGCAGCTCCTACATGAGCGAGAAGTTACTTCAGGTTACCGCTGAGGAATTGCTTGAGGCGCTCGCTTTTCGGGTTGCCGAGCACGTCTTCGGGGGAGCCTTCTTCTTCCACCAGGCCTTGGTGCAGGAACAGCACCTGGCTGGAAACCTTGCGGGCGAAGCTCATCTCGTGGGTCACCATGATCATGGTTCGGCCTTCTTCAGCCAGACCTTGAATCACTTTCAACACTTCCCCGACCAACTCCGGATCGAGCGCTGAAGTCGGTTCGTCAAACAGCATGACTTCCGGTTCCATGGCCAACGCCCGGGCAATCGCCACGCGCTGTTGCTGACCGCCCGACAAAAACGCCGGGTACTGATCCGCCACCCGCGCCGGCAAACCGACCTTGTCCAGATAACGCCGGGCGCGGTCGTCGGCTTCCTGTTTGCTGCAACCCAGCACCCGGCGCGGGGCCATGGTGATGTTTTCCAGCACGGTCATGTGGCTCCACAGGTTGAAGTGCTGGAAGACCATCGCCAGGCGTGTGCGCAGGCGTTGCAGTTCATCAGCGTCGGCGACGTGCATGCCGTGGCGGTCGGTGATCATGCGGATCTTCTGGCCATCGAGGCTCATCGCGCCGTCGTTGGGTTGTTCGAGAAAGTTGATGCAGCGCAAAAAGGTGCTTTTGCCCGAGCCGCTGGCGCCGATCAGGCTGATCACGTCGCCGGTTTTGGCCTTGAGCGAAACGCCTTTGAGCACCTGATGATCGCCATAGCTTTTGTGCAGGCCTTCAACGGTCAGTTTGTACATGGGACAGACATCCTCAAGGCGAAAGTAGGTAACCGCTGCGATAGGCTTCAGCGCCCGCGACGTGGGCGATGACCATGCCGGCAGTGGCCATGCGCCGCAGCGAGCGGGCGTATAGCAGGCCGGCGGCGGTGCAATGAATGGGGGTGATCCGATCGTTGATCGGGTCGATGATTTCAGCAATCTGTTGCCCGGCTTCCAGGTGCTGGCCGGCCACCGCCGTGTACACCAGCAGCCCGCCGACCGGCGTGATCACCGGCTCCACACCCGCCAGTGGCGTGGCGGGATACGGCAGCGGCGGCTGCGGTTTGGTTTCACCAACGATCGCATCGGACTGAATCAAGTAGTCGATCAACGCCTGGCAGTCGCGGCTGGCCAGCGGATGGGTGACGTCACCCTGACCGCGCAACTCGACGGTCACGGAAAAACTGCCCAGCGGAATCTCGAAGTGTTCGCCGAAACGTTCCTTCAGTTGCCACCACAACAGGGTGAAGCACTCGTCGAACGACTGGCCGCCGGAATCGGTGGCCAACAGGCTTGCCTGGGATTCGATGTAGCGCGCCAGCGGTTCGACCTGCGGCCACGCTTCGGGGGTGGTGTAGAGGTGAACCACCGATTCGAAGTCGCAATGCAAGTCGAGCACCATGTCCGCATCGCAAGCCAGCCGTTGCAGGGTCAGGCGCTGCGATTGCAGTTGCGTGGTGGCGGTCTGGCGGGCGAGGGCGTCGCGCAGATGGCTGCGGATCAGTTCGAGGTTGTGCTGCGGATCGTCGTTCAGCTTGCCCTCGATGGCGTTGCCGATCTCTTCACTGAGGTCGACAAACCAGCGGTTGAAGTTCTGCCCGCTCTCCAGTTCGTAGCGGCCCAGCGGCACGTCCATCAGCACTTGTTCGAGGCCGACCGGGTTGGCCACTGGCACCAGCACGATCTGGCTGCGCAGGCGGCCGGCGGCTTCCAGCTCGGCCAGACGTTGCTTGAGGTGCCAGGCGACGAGCATGCCCGGCAGTTCGTCGGCATGCAGCGAGGACTGAATGTAAACCTTGCCCTTGGCCTGCTCCGGGCCGAAGTGGAAGCTGTGGATCTGTCGTGCGGTCCCCGGCAGCGGGGCCAGCAAGTCGTGGATCAGGTGGCGCATTGGCATCTCTTTTTTCTGGGGCCGGTCCTAGTGAGTCGGGCCGAGGAAGGCCAGCCATCGGCGTTCGGCAAGGCGGAACAGGCCGACCAGCGCAAAGGTAATGGTCAGGTAGATCAGCGCGGCGATGCCGAACGACTGAAAGGTCAGAAAGGTCGCCGAGTTGGCGTCCCGCGCGACTTTCAGGATGTCGGGGATGGTCGCGGTGAAAGCCACCGTGGTCGAGTGCAGCATAAGGATCACTTCGTTGCTGTAGTAAGGCAACGAACGGCGCAGGGCTGACGGCATGATCACGTAGGCATACAGCTTCCAGCCGGTCAGCCCGTAAGCCTTGGCCGCTTCGACTTCGCCGTGGTTCATGCTGCGGATCGCCCCGGCGAAAATCTCCGTGGTGTAGGCGCAGGTGTTGAGGGCGAAAGCGAGGATCGTGCAGTTCATCGCATCGCGAAAGAAACTGTCGAGCAAAGGCTGCGCACGCACGGCCGCCAGGCTGTAGATCCCGGTGTAGCAAATCAGCAACTGGATATACAGCGGCGTGCCGCGGAACAGGTAGGTGTAGAACTGCACCGGCCAGCGAATGTAGAAGTGCGGCGAGACGCGGGCGATCGACAGCGGAATCGACACAAGGAAACCAATAACGATTGAGGCCGTGAGCAGCCACATCGTCATCGCCAGCCCGGTGATGTTCTGGCCGTCGGTATAGAGGAAGGCGCGCCAGTATTCCTGCAGAAGTTCGATCATCGTACGGCCTCCCGGGAACCGGCGGCATAACGGCGTTCGAGCCAGCGCAGGATGAAGTTCGACGCACTGGTGATCAGCAGGTAAATCAACGCGGCAAGGACCAGAAAGTAAAACAGTTGATAGGTGCTTTTACCGGCGTCCTGCGCGGCTTTGACCAGATCGGCAAGGCCGATGATCGACACCAGCGCGGTGGCCTTGAGCATCACCATCCAGTTGTTACCGATACCCGGCAGGGCGAAGCGCATCATTTGCGGGAACACCACGTAGCGAAAGCGCTGGCCGCGTTTTAGGCCGTATGCGGTGGCAGCTTCAACCTGACCGCGCGGCACCGCGAGAATCGCGCCACGGAAAGTCTCGGTGAAATACGCGCCATAAATGAAGCCCAGGGTCAGCACCCCGGCGCTGAACGGGTTGATCTCGATGTATTCCCATTCCATGTAGTCGGTCAGCGATGTCAGCCAGGTTTGCAGGCTGTAGAAAATCAGCAGCATCAGCACCAGATCCGGCACCCCGCGAATCAGCGTGGTGTAGAGCTGAGCAGGCAGGCGCACCAGTTTGATCTTTGACAGTTTGGCACTGGCGCCGAGCAGGCCGAGCAACACGGCCACCAGCAGCGACAACGCCGATAATTTGATGGTCATCCAGGTGCCTTCCAGCAGCAAAGGACCAAAGCCCTTGAGGCTGAAGGCGGAGAGCCCCAGATTTTGCAGGAGGGTTTCGAACATAAATCAGCAACCTGAGCGGATGGAAAAGGCGCCCATCGAGGATGGGCGCCGGGGCATTATTTGCCGCTGTACAGATTCAGATCGCCAAAGTGTTTCTTTTGAATCTCGGCGTATTTGCCGTCATCGTGTAACGCTTTGATACCTTTATCTAAAAGCGCCTTCAGCTCAGTGTTACCTTTCTTAATACCGACAGCGGTCTTGGCCGGCAGCAATTCGTTGTCGACTGGCTTGCTGACGTCATAGTCGGCGCCCTGTGGCGACTTCAAGAAGCCCAGTTCGGCTTGCAGCATGTCCTGGATACCGGCGTCGAGACGGCCGGACGTCAGGTCGGAATACACCTGATCCTGGTTCTGATAGGCCTGGGTTTTCACGCCGGCCTTGTCCAGCACGGCTTTGGCGTAGGCTTCTTGAATGGTGCCTTGCTCGTAGCCAACGGTTTTACCCTTCAGCGACGCAACGTCTGCGGTGATACCCGAACCTTTTTTCGACACATAAGCGGTCGGGCCGGAGAACAGTTCGCTGGAGAAGTCGATGACTTTCTCGCGGGCCGGAGTCACGGTCATCGACGAGATCACACCGTCGAATTTGTTGGCTTTGAGGCCCGGAATCATGCCGTCGAAGTCACTTTCGACCCACTTGCACTTGACCTTCAGTTCGGCGCAAATCGCGTTGCCCAGGTCGATGTCGAAGCCTACCAGGCTGCCGTCGGCCGCTTTCGACTCAAACGGTGCATACGAAGGGTCAACGCCAAAGCGCAGCTCTTTGTATTCCTTGGCCAGCGCGGAGCCAGCGGCCATGCACAACGCCAGTGCAGAAAGGGTCAGCAATGCTTTTTTCATTATTCAATCCCTAAGAACCAATATGAGCGCTTGTGGCGCAGAATTATTGTTACTGGAACGCGTACGACCTATAGAAAGTAGCAATTTCCGAACCATAGTCCCGAACAAGTGTTTTAAAAGGTTGGGCGGGGGGCGGCGAGGGGGATGGAATGCCCGGAAATGGGCATTGCGATTTCGTTGCACCCTTTCGGATCAAACCCCAGGTTTTGCGGAATGTGATTTCCCTGTGGTGCAGTGATTCATCTGTGGTGCAGGGATTTATCTGTGGCGAGGGGATTTAGCGAAACGTCGCACCGCCCCGTTGGGCAGCGAAGCGGCCCCCTGCAATTTCACTGGAAGACCGCAGACTCAGGTTTTGCGACTGCTTCGCAGCCGAACGGGGATAAATCCCCTCGCCACAGGGTTTTGCGTTGTCACCGGGCAATGGATCAGGCCAGCAGGTCTTGCAGGGTGGCGAGGCTGTCCGCTTCATCCACAGTTTTATCCTGGCGCCAGCGCAACATCCGCGGGAACCGCACGGCAATTCCGCTCTTGTGCCGCCGCGACAGGGCGATGCCTTCGAAGCCCAGTTCAAACACCAAACTCGGTTTCACGCTACTCACCGGCCCAAATTTCTCCACCGTGGTCTTGCGCACAATGCTGTCGACCTGACGCATCTCCGCATCCGTCAGTCCCGAATACGCCTTGGCGAACGGCACCAGCGCCCGCTGACTCGACTCTGGCGGCCCATCCCACACGGCAAAGGTGTAATCGCTGTACAAACTGGCGCGCCGACCATGCCCGCGTTGCGCGTAAATCAACACCGCATCGACGCTGAACGGATCAACCTTCCACTTCCACCAGACGCCCATGTCCTTGGTACGGCCAACGCCGTACAGCGAATCGCGCGCTTTGAGCATCATCCCTTCGACGCCCAAACGCCGGGAGGCCTCGCGCTGGCGGTCAAGGTCGAACCAGTCGTTGCCGGTCAGCACGGGCGAGGGCAGTAACACCGGACTGTTACAGCGCGCGATGACCTCTTCCAATTGTGCTCGGCGTTTGGCCTGTGGCTGATTGCGCCAGTCCTCGCCCTGCCATTCCAGCAAATCGTAGGCGAGCACCACCACCGGCACCTCTTCGAGGATTTTCTTGTCGAGGGTTTTGCGGCCGATGCGCTGTTGCAGCAGGGCGAACGGCTGCACCGCTGGCGGCTCTGTCGATTGCGGATCGAAGGCATCTTCGGTGGTCGGGTGAGTGCTTTTCCACACAACGATTTCGCCGTCGATCACCGTGCCATCCGGCAAGCCGTGCACCAGCACATCCAGTTCGGGAAAACGCTCGGTGACCAGTTCCTCGCCGCGTGACCATACCCACAATTTGCCGTCGCGCTTGACCACTTGCGCGCGGATGCCATCCCATTTCCATTCAATCTGCCAATGACTGGCCGGCCCGATTAGCGCTTCAAACTCTTCAACCGGTTGCGACAACGCGTGGGCGAGGAAAAACGGGTAGGGCTGACCGCCGCGCTGGGCATGTTCATCAGCGGATTCAGGGGCGATCAGTTTCAGGTAGCTGGCGGCATTCGGGCGGTTCGACAGATCGGTGTAACCCACCAGCCGTTGTGCCACGCGTTTGCTGTCCAGGCCGGCCATCGACGCCAGCGCGCGGGTGACGAGCAATTTCGACACGCCGACACGAAAGCTGCCGGTGATCAGTTTGATGCACAGCATCAGGCTCGACCGATCCAGTTGTGTCCACAGATCAGGCAACTGGCGCGAGAGGAACTCCGGGGTTTCACCGCGCAATGGCAGCAGTTTGTCTTCAATCCATTCGGCGAGGCCGGCGTCGGAGCTGTGCAGGTTTTCCGGAAGCACCAGCGAAATGGTTTCCGCCAGATCGCCGACGGACTGATAACTCTCTTCGAACAGCCAAGGTTCGAGGCCGGACATGTCCACGGCAATCTCGCGCAGAATGCGCACCGGCACCAATTGCCGAGGCCGTCCACCGGACAAAAAGTACACCGCCCACGCCGCGTCCTGCGGCGCTGCCTGGGCGAAGTAAGCCTGCATCGCTGCCAGTTTGGCGTTGCTTGAAGTGGTGGCGTCGAGCTCGGCGTACAACTCGGCGAAGGCTTTCATGTGGGAGTCTCGGCGACGGTGGGTTCGGCGGCGATGTTGTCTTCCTCGTCATCGCCGTATTCAGTGTTGAAGCCTTGGGCATCGAGGCCTTGCTCGCGCAGATGGCGCACCAGCACGCCGATCGAGCCGTGCGTGACCATCACCCGTTCGGCGCCGGTCTGGTTGATCGCCCATAACAGGCCGGGCCAGTCGGCGTGATCGGAGAGCACGAAACCGCGATCGACGCCGCGCCGCCGGCGGGTGCCGCGCAAACGCATCCAGCCACTGGCGAAGGCATCGCTGAAGTCGCCAAAGCGGCGCATCCAGCTACTGCCGCCGGCCGAGGGTGGGGCGATGACCAAAGCCTGACGCATGAGCGGATCATTTTTGCTGACGTCACCGGCGTAAATCGTCGGCGGCAGATACACGCCTGCTTCGCGGTACACCCGGTTCAGCGGCTCGACCGCACCATGGCTGAGAATCGGCCCGAGGCTTTCGTCTATGCCGTGGAGAATCCGCTGGGCCTTGCCGAACGAATAGCAGAACAGCACGCTGGCCTTGCCGGCGGCGATGTTGGCTGCCCACCACTGATTGATCTCGGCGAAGATTTGCGCCTGCGGCTGCCAGCGATAGATCGGCAGGCCGAAGGTCGATTCAGTGATGAAGGTGTGGCAGCGCACCGGTTCGAATGGCGCACAGGTGCCATCCGGCTCGACCTTGTAATCACCGGACGCGACCCAGACTTCGCCGCCGTATTCGAGACGCACCTGTGCGGAGCCGAGCACGTGGCCGGCGGGGTGAAAACTCAGGGTGACGCCATGGTGGGTGAGGCGTTGGCCGTAAGCGAGGGTTTGCAGATTGATGTCCTGGCCCAGACGCGCGCGCAAAATCCCTTCGCTGGCGCTGCTGGAAAGGTAATGCTGATTGCCCGTGCGGGCATGATCGCCGTGGGCATGGGTGATCACCGAGCGCTCGACGGGGCGCCAGGGGTCGATGTAGAAATCACCCGCAGGGCAATAAAGACCTTCGGGACGCGCGATAACAAGGTCCATGTCGTTACCAGAATGGGGGGCTTGTTAGCTATGAGGCTGGCGCTGGGCTGGAAGTTCTATCGACTTTTTCGCGGGGGTAAAAAGCAAAAGATCGCAGCCTTCGGCAGCTCCTACATTGATCGGTGTAGGAGCTGCCGCAGGCTGCGATCTTTTGATCTTGCCGTTACTTGCCCGGGGTAAGAGTCAAACGAGTTTTGCCATACACCCGGTCAAAGTTCTGCGGCTGCATCGGCAAACCGATGTATTGCCCCTTCAGCCACGCATCAATCCCGTTCAGGTAATTCGGGCTGACCGGATTCCCCGATTGCCCTGTACCGTTCTGGCCCATCAGCGGTTCAGTCTGACCGAAGTCGACGATGAAACGCATCGAAGGTGCGCGGTTGGTGGTGAAATCCTGGCCCCAGGCAAACGCTGCGGTGTTCAACGTAGTGTGATCGCCACCCGCCGCCAGTGGGCCACGCACGTTCTGGCCATTGCTGTTTTTCCAGGTATAGCTGTGCAATTTGCCCCACTGCCAAGCCTTGTGATCGCCGCCCAGTTGACTGTCGCCCGCGCTGATCGCGGCGGCCATGCTGCGGGCGAGAATCAGCGCTTTGTCTTCTTTCTGCGGCGTGCGAATGTCGTCCCAGAACGGGCTGTCTTCGCGCCCCAGCAGGTGATCGGCCTGTGCCGCGTAGGACAAATCACCGTTGGCGATAAACGCTTTCCACGCCGGGCTCGATTCCGGACCCAGTTCGTCGAGGAAGATCTGCTTCATGCTTTCCTGCAGGAACAGCTCATAAATCGCCGCGTCCGCCGAGGTCGGGCTGAGCTTGCCGTCGAACGCCATCAACCGCGTGAAAGCCTCGCGCGCCTTGCTGCGATCCGCTTCCGGCAGGGCATCTATCGCCTGTTTCAGCGGTTGCTTCATGCCCGGAGCTTCGAAGACTTTCTTCAGCTTGGCAGCAAACGTGGTGGTCTGGTCGTACTGCATGGCGATCACGCTGCGGCTGTCATGCTTGCCGCTGCCGGCCAGTTCAGCCAGGCGTTCGCCACGCTCCGGTGCGGCCCAGGAATTGGACAGCTGCATGCCGTAACCGTGAGGAATCACGCGCTGGTTGGCGGTGCCGAGCCAGCCTTGCGCCGGGTCCTGATCGTAGGGGTGCAGCATCGGGTCGGCGTAACCGTCCCAGTCGTAGCGACCTTCCCAGCCCGGCGAGGGCAGCAAGCCTTCGCCTTCACGGCGATTGGGGTAGCGGCCGGTGACTTGCCAGCCAATGTTGCTCGCGTCGGCGAACACCAGATTCAGCGCGATGGCGCGGATTTCACGGCTGGCGTCCGATGCACGTTCAACGGTTTGAGCGCGGGTCAGATCAAAAAAGGCGTCCAGCGACTTGTCGTCGGTGAAGCTCGGCGTCTGCAACGCTACGCCGAAACCATTGCCTTGCGCGGCAGCCTGGGCGCTGTTGAGCAGCGCACCGTGGCGGGTTTCGTACACCGCTTCGCGAACCGGTCGCTGGCCTTTGACGAAGTAGGTTTCGTTGCGCACGCCCAGCGGCTGCCATTTGCCGTTGACCTCATAGGCCAGGCTGCTGCCCTGACGACGGATTTTTTCCAGAAACAGGTCCTGGTTGTCGCCGAGCACGCTGGTCATGCTCCACGCCACTTTGCCGTTGAAACCACCCAGTACCAGCGGCAAACCGGCAACGGTCACACCCGCCGCCTGATATTTCGGTGCGCGGATCTGCACGAAGCTCCACAGCGAAGGCGCAGCCAGCGGCCCGTGGGCATCGCTGGCCAGAATGCTCTTGCCGCTGCGGCTGCGTTGCGGGGCGATCGCCCAGTTGTTCGAAGACGTCGTGCCCAACAGGTTCAGCGCCGACAGTTGCTGGCTGGCGCTGCTCAACTCGGTCAGGCCGGGAATCTGCCCGTTGAGCTTGAGGCCTTGCAGCTTGTCGGCTTCGGCCAGCGGCAGGTTTTCATCGGGAGCGGACGGCGTCAGCCAGGCGAGTTTGTCGGTGGTCACGGTTTGCGCGAGCACTAGCGCGGAAATTTCTTCCGGCAGGTTGGCCGACTGGCTGAAATTCAGCAGGGCGAAAATCAGCGCCGAGTCTTCGGGTTTCCAGTATTCGGGCTTGTAGCCGCTGGAGGCGAGGTCACCCGGCAGTTTGTCGGCGTAGCGGAACAGGTAGGCATTGACGCCCCGCGCATAGACTTCGAAGAAGCGCTTGAGGCGTGGCGATGAGGCTTTATACAGCTCGGCGGCGCTTTTCTTCAGGTTGACCGCGCGCATGTAGCGGTCAGCATCGAGCATCGACGCGCCGGACATTTCCGCCAGACGGCCCTGAGCCAGCAGGCGCAAGGTAACCATCTGGTTGATGCGATCGCTGGCGTGGACGTAGCCGAGGCTGAACAGCGCGTCGTGGAAGGTATTACTTTCGATCAACGGCATGCCCATGGCATTGCGTCGCACCGACACGTTCTGCGCCAGGCCCTTGAGCGGTTGCACGCCGGAGGTCGGCGGGAGGGTGTCCTGAGCGTTCCAGGTCTGGCAACCGGACAGGCCCAAAACACCGGCCACTGCTGCGGCAACGCCGAACCGGGGAAGAAAATGTGTGAGGGCTGGCGAGGCCATGGCAAAGCTCCTGCGGGGGGTAGCGTCAGTAAAGGCGCTACGTTAGTGAGCAGGAGGATGCCGCGCAAGCGGGGGCGGGGGTTATTTCAGGATTTGTCTGATAAACCGTTCACCTGAGGACAACACAACACCTGTGGCGAGGGGATATATCCCCGTTGGGCTGCGAAGCGGCCCTGATTCCTGCAACCAGGATGAGTCTGGCACACCGTGATTGCAGTTTTTGGGGCTGCTGCGCAGCCCAACGGGGATAAATCCCCTCGCCACAAAGGTCTTCCCTGACATCAATCAGGATTTCGGCGGATTGATTTTCTGCACCAGCGCATACGCCTTCACCGTCGCCGGGCGATCCTTGATGTGGTTGAACCAGCGCTGCACATGCGGGAAGTCTTCCAGATTCTGGCTCTGCCATTTGTGCGAGACGATCCACGGGTAAATCGCCATGTCGGCAATGCTGTATTCACTGCCCGCCACAAATTCGTTTTCGGCCAGTTGCTTGTTCAATACGCCGTATAAACGTGCGGTCTCGTCGATGTAGCGCTTGATCGCGTAAGGGATTTTCTCCGGGGCGAACTGGCTGAAGTGATGATTTTGCCCGGCCATCGGCCCCAATCCGCCCATCTGCCAGAACAGCCACTGCAACGCCGTTTGCCGACCGCGCAGATCCTTGGGCAGAAACTTCCCGGTCTTCTCCGCCAGATACAAAAGAATCGCCCCGGATTCGAACAACGACAACGGCTCACCGCCATCGGCCGGTTCATGGTCGACGATGGCCGGGATGCGGTTGTTCGGGGCGATCTTCAGAAAGTGCGGCTGGAACTGCTCACCCTGGCTGATGTTGATCGGGTGCACGTTGTACGGCAGGCCGGCCTCTTCGAGGAACAGCGAGATCTTGTGGCCGTTGGGGGTGGTCCAGTAATACAGGTCGATCATGGAAAGCTCCAAATCAGAAAATGGCTTACGTGCGGACAGCAAACGCCAGCGTCAGGTGATCCCGTGTGCGTTCGATAGCTTGCCTGTTATCAGGAGGTGATGCTGAACTGCGCAGAATTCAATGACCCCGCGTGAGAAAAATCGCCATGGAGCTTCAGGCCAATGCAGCACTGATCATCATCGACCAGCAAAAAGGCATCCTGCAGCCGCGTCTGGGGCGACGCAATAATCCTCTGGCTGAGGAACGGATTCTTGATCTGCTGGGGTTTTGGCGGCGAAGTTCAAGGCCGGTGATTCATGTGCAGCACCTGTCGCGCGAGCCTGATTCGGTGTTTTGGCCCGGGCAGGAAGGCGTTGAGTTTCAGCGGCGGTTTTTGCCGCAGGACGGCGAATGGCTGATTCAGAAACAGGTGCCGGATGCGTTTTGTGCCAGCGGCTTGGAGGTGCAGTTGCGTGAGGCGGAGGTCGGGCAACTGATCATCGTGGGTGTGGCGACCCATAACTCGGTTGAGTCAACGGCACGTACCGCAGGCAATTTGGGGTTCGATACGTTTGTGGCTGAGGATGCGTGTTTTACCTTCGACAAGGCCGATTATTTCGGCACGCTGCGCACGGCTGAAGAGGTGCACGCGATGTCGCTGGGGAATTTGCACGGGGAGTATGCGACGGTGGTCAGTACTGCCCTGATTTTGGCAGCCGACTGATAAACCTGTGGGAGCTGGCTTGTCGGAACGCCGCATCGCAGCGATGGCGGAGTAACAGGCGACATCAATGTTGAATGTGCCGGCCTCATCGCTGGCAAGCCAGCTCCCACAGGGCCTGCAGATGTCCACAAAAAATGTGTTCAGTGCAGATCAACGGTGGCAGCGAGCCTGCTCGCGAAGGCGTCAGGTCAGGCGAAGAAGGTCTTCGCCTTGAGCATCAAGCGCCGTGGCACTTTTTGAATTTCTTGCCGTTGCCGCATGGGCAAGGGTCGTTGCGGCCGACGTCTTTCAGGGCGTTGCGCACCGGTTCCTGGTGGGCGTGGCCGCAGTTCGGGCCGTGGACGTGGCCGTGGTCATGATCGTGATGATGGTCATGATCATGATCGTGGTTGCAGTCAGGGCCATGGACATGAGGTTGCTGGGTCATCGGTGTTGCTCCGGAATAAAATCGGCGGGGATTATCACGCCATTGCGCTCGAGGTGCACGTAGTGAGCGATGAATAAACCGGTTTCCATTTCACCCTGCAAGCGATAGGGAATCTGCTGGGTCGGACTTTTCAGCATTTTCACCACGTCTTTTACCTTCGGCCACAGGTTGGTGCGGATCGGTACTTTGAAATAGGCACTGCGCTTGGGTCCCACCGTGAACCAGTGTTCATGCTCGCCCTCGGCCAGCAGCATGTCGGCCAGATGAATGCGGTATTCGAGGCCGCGCACGGTCAGGTCGCTGTCGTTGGGGTTGTCGATGCGAAAGTGCAGGATGAATTTTTGTTCGAGCAGTTTGGCGCGCACCACTTCGACTTTCACCAGATGCACGGCGGGGTCGACGCTGTCGTCGCTGAACCACGAGGCACAGCCGCCGAGGTTCAGGATCAGCATCAGAATGAAGCATTGGCAGGTGCGCCGACGACCGAGCATGGTTTGACTCCCTTTGGTGCCAGTCTAGACGCTAAAAGATCGCAGCCTTCGGCAGCTCCTACAGGGTACGCAATCTCATGCAGGAGCTGCCGCAGGCTGCGATCTTTTAATCTTAAGCTCCGAAGTACCCCGCGCAGCACTTCTTGAACTTCTGCCCACTCGCGCACGGGCAGCTGTCATTGCGCCCCAGCTTCATCTGCACCGTCGGGTCGATGAAGTACCAGCGTCCGGTGTTCTGCACAAACGAGGAACGCTCGCGATGGCTGTGTTCGCCCTGACTGTCATGCCAGCGTGCGGTGAAGGTGACAAAGGCGTGTTCCGGCTGGCCGCCGAAGACTTCCGAATGCTCCACCTCAAGGCCCAGCCAGGTGCTCTGCGCGCTCCAGTTGCTGATCGACTGGCGATCCAGGCCCGCTTGCTGGGCGGGCAGGGTGGTCGCCACCAGATAGTCGATCAGGCCCAGCACGTAGGCGCTGTAGCGCGAACGCATCAGCGCCTCGGCGCACGGGGCCGGGAGGCCTGCGTGATAATGGCCGCAGCAGGCCTCCAGCAGATTGCCGCTGCCGCACGGGCAAATGGCTGTACTCATTGCATTACCACCAGTATTTGCCGAAGTTTTCCGGATTGGCCCAGAACCGTGAGTTGAGCCAGTCGGGGACTTGTTTGTATTCAAGCAGATCGTAGGTGAACAGCGTCAACACTTGATCGTCGCGCTGGAAGCGCTCGCTGGCTTGCAGGGCCAGTGAATAAAAGTCGGTTTCCTGCCAGCCACAGGCTGCCAGATCCGCCAGCACGGCGATGCGGCTGGCGTTCAAATTGCGAATCCCGCCCAACAGGTTCAGGCCATCGCGCTTGGGCAGATGTTCCAGGCAATCGACCACCAGCGCCAGGTCGAAACGCTGGGCGGCTACCTCTGCAGGCAACGCACCCGGCGCAGCATGGGCGACGACGGTGTCCGGATGTGCCTCTTTAAAAGCACTCAACGCCGGAAACTCGCTGGCGCCGATCAACAGCAAGCGTGCCGGGGCATAACGATCCAGTAAAGCAGCCAACGCCTGCTGTGGCGTGCGCGAAGAAATGGCGACGTTCATCGAAGCTCCTCAATCAGATCGCCAAGACTAGCGCGCTCCATCACCGGAGCCTAGCGCCCTGTCTCGCGGGTTTTCGGCAAAAGCGCCAAAGTCCTGTGAACACGGTCGCAAACAGCAGTGGCCTATTGCTGGCGGAGATTAAAACTCCGGTCTTTACTCCCTGAATCGGTTCTAAGCCGATCCCTCAGGAGAAAACTAGATGAGCATAGTTCGGACAGCATTACCCTTGGTTCTGCTAACCAGTGTGTTGACTGGTTGTGCAGGTTTGCAGAAAACCGACTGGCCGACCTGTGCGGCGGTCGGCGGTGTCGTCGGTGCCGGTCTCGGCGCGACGGAAAGCTCGGCGTGGGCGGGTTACGGCGCGCTGATCGTCGGTGGTACTGCGGCAGCCTATTGCTGGGTGCACGGTGATGGCGACGAAGACGGCGATGGTGTGCCGGACAGTCGCGACAAGTGCCCGGGCACGCCGAAAGGTGTGCAAGTCGATGCTGACGGCTGCCCTCCACCTGCCCCTGCGCCAGTGGTTGAAGAAGCTGTAGTGGTCAAGGAAGAAACCATCGTCATTCGTGATGTGCACTTCCAGTTCGACAAAGCCACGCTGACCGGTCCTGACAAACAAGTGCTCGACAAGGTCGCCACGCGCCTGAAACAGGAGTCCTCCACCGCACAACTGACCGTGACCGGTCACACCGACAGTGTCGGCAGCGATGCCTACAACAAGAAACTGTCGGATCGTCGTGCGCACTCGGTGGTTGAGTACCTGATCCAGCAGGGCGTACCGCGTGCCAGCTTCGTGTCGGTGTCCGGTCTGGGTGAAAGCCAGCCTGTGGCCGATAACAAATCGGCTGATGGTCGCGCGCAAAACCGTCGTACCGAAATCAAAATCGTCCGCTAGACCTCTCGCATCCGCGGCTTGTGCAGTCGCGGATGCGGGTCTTTACTCCTGTGTAACCGGTATGGGCCGGTGACACAGGAGCTTTCACAATGAGTGTTTTCTCAAGGTCCGTCTTGCCGGTACTACTGCTAGGCAGCTTGCTCACCGGTTGCGCCACCCACAGCGATGGCACTGCCCCCCTCAATCAACGTACGTGGCCGATCTGCAGCCTTATCGGCGGGCTGGTCGGTGGCGGTCTCGGCGCCATTGAAAGTGGCGGCTGGGCCGGTGGCGGCGCAGCGCTGGGGATTCTGACCGGCGGACTGATCTGTTATGCCCAGGACGGCGATGAGGATGACGACGGCGTATTCGACCGCCGCGACCGTTGCCCGGACACTCCGCAAAATACCCCGGTCGATCACCGCGGTTGCCCGCTGCCGCAATATCCAGTCACCGAAAAAGTACCAGAACCAGCGCCGCAGACTGAGGTGATTACCCTCAGCGATGCCGGCAACGTGCTGTTCGATTTCGACAAGTCCGACCTGACTCCGGCGGCGAAAGCCCAGCTCGATACGCTGATGGACAAGCTGCGCAATGCTGACGTGGTGAGCATCAAGGTCATCGGGCATACCGACAGCAAAGGCTCGGATGCGTATAACCAGGCCTTGTCGGAACGGCGCGCGAGCAGTGTTGCGGCGTATCTGCTGAGCCAGGGCCTGGCACCGAACAAACTCACCAGTGAAGGTCGCGGGGAAAGCGAACCGGTGGCCGACAACGCTACCGACGAGGGACGCGCGCAAAACCGTCGCGTGGAGTTGCACATCAATCGTTAGGACGCGTCTGAAGGGCGCAGGCTAGAGCTGCCGGGCGACGATCATCGTCGTTCCGGCAGCCATTTGGCGGTGCAACGAAGTTTTTTCATTTTCCCCTCTGGCTTATCCCCCGCAGAAGCCGTTACTGTGCGCCCAAAGAATAATTCGCAACACGGGGGAGCGTATGAAACTGTTCTGGGGGCTGGGGCGTTTGTTGACCCTGCTGTTCTGCTGCGTGGTGCTGGCCAATCAACTGGTGCCGTTCGTACATCCGCTGCACCTGCTGGTCAATCTGGCCGGTGGTCTGCTGTTGCTGATTCATGTACTCGAAGTGCTGCTGTGCAATCGCAGCCTCAAAGGCCGTCCGCACCCTTGGCGTGACCGTGGCCGCATTCTGTTGTTCGGCGTATTCCACCTGCAAACCATCCCGGCCCCGGCCGCTCCGGAGGCTTCTTCCCATGCGTAAACTTTGCCTGCTCGCTGCATTCATCAGTCCTTTGGCCTGCGCCCAGGTGGTCAGTGTCGAAACCAATTCGCTGATGCGTTTGCCCAACACCGCCAGCACCTTGCAGCTTGAAAAACTGGAAGTCGCCGATTACGGCACGCTGTTGATTCCTGCCAACGTGACCGAGTTAAGCGTCGGTGAACTGCGCCTTGGTCATGAAGCGCGCATTGCGATCGTTCCGGGTGAACAGGCGCTGGACCTGAAGGTCGCGCGCGCCGAACTGAGCGAAGGCAGCAAAATTACCGCGCGCGGCGCACCGGGCACCTATGAAAAAGCCGCCCGTGCCGGGCGTAATCTGAATCTGCAATTCAAGTCATTGAACGCGCCGCAGCTGTCGGTTGATGCCCGTGGCGGCACCGGTGCACCGGGTTTTGTCGGTCTGGATGGCGGCAATGGTGAAGATCCGGGCTGCACCTATGGCTCGGCTGGTCATGGTTTTGATGGCAGTAACGGCAGCGACGGTCAGCCCGGTGCCCCGGGTGCGCTAGTGCGGCTGGAAGTGCCACGCGAGTTTCCGGCCGATTTGATCAAGGTCAACGTGGCTGGCGGTGCCGGTGGCCCGGCGGGTGTTGGCGGTAAGGCAGGGAAGGGCGGCAAGTCCAAGGGCTGCCTGGTGTATCGCGCCGATGGCGGCAAGAATGGCAAGGCCGGGGCGGATGGTCAGCCTGGGCCAGTGGGGGCGGCGGGTGCGGTGACCGTGCAGCGTTTGTAAGCGCTTTTACTGATTGTTCCCACGCTCTGCGTGGGAACACAGCCCGTGACGCTCCGCGTTACTGGACGCGGAGCGTCCCTTGCGGCGTTCCCACGCAGAGCGTGGGAACGATCATCTTCAGAACATTGGTCTTGCGGCGGCAATCGCCACCAGCACCAACCCCACAATCAAATTAATCCCCACCACCCGGCGAATCCGCCCCAGCACCGCCGCACCCGCCGGCCAGTCCTTCGCGTCCACCGCCGTGCGCAACTCCGGCAGCATCAGCCCCTGAATCCGGATAAACAGCGCCGTCATCACCACGTACAACCCGATCATCACCTGCACATATTTCGGCGCGGTCTCAAACCCGACCTGCTGCAAATGCAACATGCCCACGCCGCTGATCGGCAACAGGATCACCGCGACCCATACCCAGCGGAAAAAACCTTGAAACACTTCCACCCACAACGTCAGGCGGGCAGGGCCGTCGAGAGCCTTCACGGCCGCGGGGCGCAAGACCATCCAGGCGAAAAACATGCCGCCGACCCACACCAGGGCGGACAGGACATGCAGGGGGTAGACGAGGCTAAAAAGTGTCATTGGGTTACTCCGTTCTGCGCGGGATCGATTCGCGGGGTATGATAGCCGCCGAACCGAACCACTGAAAATTTATCCAGCGTTTTTGCGCCCGACACTCAATGATCAGCACTGAACTCAAAACCACGATCCAGGGCGCCTACTCGCGTTTTCTAGAGGCCAAGAGCCTCAAGCCGCGTTACGGCCAGCGCCTGATGATCGCTGAAATCGCCAAAGTCCTCGGGGATATCGACACCGACGACGAAGGCCGGCGCAGTGGCGACCCCGCAATTGTTGCGGTGGAAGCCGGCACCGGTACCGGCAAGACCGTGGCCTACAGCATGGCGGCGATCCCCACGGCCAAAGCCGCCGGCAAGCGTCTGGTCATCGCCACGGCGACCGTCGCGCTGCAAGAGCAGATCGTCTATAAGGATTTGCCCGACCTGATGCGCAACAGCGGGCTGAATTTCACATTTGCTCTGGCCAAGGGCCGTGGCCGCTACATGTGCCTGTCCAAGCTCGACATGCTCTTGCAGGAAGGTCACGCGCAAACCGCCACCGCCCAGCTGTTCGAAGAAGAAGGCTTCAAGATCGAGGTCGATGAGGCCAGTCAGAAGCTGTTCACCAGCATGATCGAAAAGCTCGCCGGCAATAAGTGGGACGGCGACCGCGACAGTTGGCCGAACGCGCTGGAAGACGCCGATTGGGCGCGTCTGACCACCGATCACAGCCAGTGCACCAACCGTCATTGCCCGAACTTCGGCCAGTGCGCTTTCTACAAGGCCCGCGAAGGCATGGGCAAGGTCGACGTGATCGTCACCAACCACGACATGGTCCTCGCTGACCTGGCCTTGGGCGGCGGGGCGGTGCTTCCCGATCCGCGCGACACCATTTACGTGTTCGACGAAGGCCACCACCTGCCAGACAAGGCGATCGGCCACTTCGCCCACTACACGCGCCTGCGTTCCACCGCTGACTGGCTGGAAACCACCGCGAAGAACCTTACCAAACTGCTCGCCCAGCATCCGCTGCCGGGCGATCTCGGCAAGTTGATCGAGCAGGTGCCGGAGCTGGCGCGGGAGATCAAGGCCCAGCAACAGTTCATGTTCAGCGCCTGCGAGCAGGTTGCCGATTTCAAACCCGGCGAAGACGTCGAGGGCCGTGAGCGGCCGCGTCATCGTTTCGTCGCCGGGGTGATTCCCGAGCACATGCGCGAAATGGGCATCGAGCTGAAGAAGGGCTTTTCGCGCCTCAACGATCTGTTCACCCGTCTGACCGACTTGCTCAAGGAAGGCATGGACGGCGAGGTCAACATCGGTATCGCCAGCAATCAGGCCGAAGAGTGGTATCCGTTGTTCGGCAGCCTGTTGTCCCGCGCCTCCGGCAACTGGGAACTGTGGACCGCGTTCACCGCCGAAGACCCGGAAGACAGCCCGCCGATGGCGCGTTGGCTGACCCTGGCCGAAAGCGGCTCGCTGTTCGACATCGAGGTCAACGCCAGCCCGATCCTCGCTGCCGAAACCCTGCGCCGCAGTCTGTGGAACGTGGCCTATGGTTGCCTGGTGACCTCGGCAACGCTGACGGCGCTGGGCACTTTCGACCGCTTCCGCATGCGCGCCGGTCTGCCGAAAAAAGCCGTCACCGCCGTGGTGCCGAGCCCGTTCCATCACGCCGATGCCGGCGTGTTGCGCGTGCCGGACCTGAAGGCCGATCCGCGTGATGCCCCCGCGCACACCGCTGCGATCATTCGTGATCTGCCGGATCTGGTCGAAGGCTCGCGCGGCACGCTGGTGCTGTTTTCTTCGCGCAAACAGATGCAGGACGTGTTCGACGGCCTCGACCGCGACTGGCGCAAGCAAGTGTTCATTCAAGGCAACCTGTCGAAACAGGAAACCCTGAACAAGCACAAGGCGCGGGTCGATGGCGGTGATTCCAGCGTGCTGTTCGGTCTCGCCAGTTTTGCCGAAGGTGTCGACTTGCCGGGTGCGTACTGCGAGCACGTGGTGATCGCCAAGATCCCGTTCTCGGTGCCGGACGACCCGGTCGAAGCGGCGTTGTCGGAATGGATCGAAGCCCGTGGCGGCAATCCGTTCATGGAAATCTCCGTGCCCGATGCCTCGCTGAAGCTGGTTCAGGCCTGCGGGCGTCTGCTGCGCACCGAAGAAGACCGCGGCACCATCACCTTGCTCGATCGGCGCCTGGTCACCCAGCGCTATGGCAAGGCGATCCTCAATGCGTTGCCGCCCTTCCGTCGTGAAATATCCTGAGACATCAGTGGGCAGTTTTGCCCACTGCGTTGTCTATCTCTCTGCCATCGCTTTTCCATTGGCCTCAGTTGGTCGTTAGGGAGAACTCCGTTCTTATGATTCGCCGTTCGTTGCCTGCCGTTTTCGCCTTGATCTTCGCTGCGCCGTTGCTCGCAGCGCCAGCCGGTCAGCAGACCCTGTTCAACTTTGTGCGTCCGGCCGACGTGGTAAAGATCGCCACAGAAAACGCCGATTTGCCGCAAGCCAATGCCGAACAGACGGCTGAAGGCGAAGTGCTGCGCCGGGTAACCTTCAATCCGGTGGCCCGCCCGACTTTACGCCTGACCCCGCAAACCGGTGCCTGGGATTGGTCGCAGTCGGGGATGATGACCCTGCGCTTGCAGAGCGCGATGAACTGGGCTGTCACCGTTTACGTGCAAATCCAGAGCAATGACGGCCGCACGCTGGTCAGCCGCGTCGATCTGCCGGCAGGTCCTGCGCAGACGTTGCTGGTGCCACTGGTGGCGACTGCACCGTTGAGCCAGGGCATGAAGGCCGGCCCGCCGATGCCGATGACCGTCGATGGCCAGCGGATTTTGCTGGCCAGCAGCAGCGGTGAGATTGATCGCAGCCAGGTGGTCTCGGTGAGCTTGTCGATGGATCAGCCGAAAGTCGCCCAGAGCTTGCTGCTCGAGCGTTTCGGTGTGCAGGACGGCGACTCGGTGACCCAGGCTGTTTATGGCAATCTGGTCGACGCCTACGGGCAATCGACCCGCAGCAAATGGCCGGAAAAAGTCGCCAATGACGAACAGCTGAAATCCGCCGCCGCCAAGGAACAGCAACAGCTGAAAACCTGGCTGGCCGAACGCGAGAAGTCCTCGCTGGACAAGTTCGGTGGCTGGAACAAAGGCCCGGCATTCAAGGCCAGTGGCTTCTTCCGCACGGAAAAGCGTGATGGTCGCTGGTATCTGGTGACGCCGGAAGGGCACCCGTTCTACTCCCTTGGCGTCAACACCGTCAGCCCGGACGTCAATCAGACCTACGTGGCCGGTCGCGAGTACATGTTCGAATCGCTGCCAAAAGCTGACGAGCCCTTGGCCAGACATTTTGGCGAAGGCGATAACCGTGGCGGCAACGGCGCCGATCAGGGCCGTGGCTACGGTAATGGGCGTTGGTATGACTTCTACGGCGCCAACTTGCAGCGTGTGTACGGCGAACCGTGCAAAGCGGACAGCGAAAGCAAATCCGGCGTTGCTGAAGCGGCGAAAGCTGAAGCGGCTGAAACCGCCGCCGCCAAGGCATCAGAAGCTGCCGCTGTACCGGCCGAGCCGAAGTCTGGCGTCGCCGAAGCCGCCAAGACTGAAACCGTGCAAGTGGCCAGCGAAAAGACTTCCGCGCCGTGTAAAGCAACAATTGATGAGTCGCAGTGGGCCAACCACACGCTTGATCGCCTGCAAGCCTGGGGCTTCAACACGGTCGGCAACTGGAGCGCGCCTGAGCTGGGCGATGCCGAGCGGGTGCCGTACACCTTGCCGCTGTCGATCGTTGGTGACTACACCAGCATCAGCACCGGCAGCGACTGGTGGGGCGGCATGCCCGATCCGTTCGACCCGCGTTTCGCCATGGCCACCGAGCGCGCCGTGGCCATTGCTGCCCGCGATCACCGTGACGATCCGTGGCTGATCGGCTATTACGCCGACAACGAATTGGCTTGGGCCGGTCCCGGCGCTGACCCGAAATCGCGTTACGCGTTGGCCTACGGCACGCTGAAAATGACCACCGACGTGCCGGCCAAGCGTGCCTTCCTCAAGCAACTGCGCGACAAGTACCGCAATCAGGCCGGGTTATCGAAGGCTTGGGGCATTGACCTGCCGGCGTGGGAATTGATGGAAGACCCAGGCTTCGAACCACCATTGCCGAACCCGGAACACCCGGAAATCGAAGCCGACTTCAAATATTTCCAGAAGGTCTTCGCTGACACGTACTTCAAGACCATTTCCGACTCGCTGAAATGGCACGCGCCAAACCAGATGCTTTTGGGCGGCCGATTCGCCATCAGCACTCCGGAAGCCGTGGCGTCCTGCGCGCAGTACTGCGATGTGCTGAGTTTCAACATGTACACGCTCAAGCCACAGGATGGTTATGACTTTGCCGCGCTGGGTGCCTTGGACAAACCGGTGTTGATTACCGAGTTCAACTTCGGCTCCGCTGATCGCGGCCCGTTCTGGGGCGGCGTGACGCAACTGAGCAAAGAAGAAGATCGTGGCCCGGCCTACGCCAATTTCCTCAAGCAGGCCTTGAGCGAGCCTTCGATTGTCGGCGTGCACTGGTTCCAGTATCTGGATCAACCGGTGACCGGGCGTCTGCTCGATGGCGAGAATGGTCATTTCGGCTTGGTCGGGGTGACGGATCTGCCGTATCAGGGCTTTGTCGAGACCGTGCGTAAAAGCAATTTGCAGGCGGTTGATCAGTTAGCTCAGCAAGTGCAGAAAGCCCCTGTGCACGAAGCCGAAGGCGGCCGCAAAGGTGAGGCCGGCAAGGGCGCGGGGGCAGGGCATGCGGGTGGGCATTCGGGGAATGGTCATTAAGGTTTGAAACGCTAAAAGATCGCAGCCTTCGGCAGCTCCTACAAAGGAACGCAATCCCATGTAGGAGCTGCCGCAGGCTGCGATCTTTTGATTTGGCTTTTTAACCGTCTGGCCCGCAGCTGTTCCCAAATCCCTCAAGGGCTGGAACAATGCGGGCCACTTTGTAGAGCGTTTTCGCGGGGGAGTTGCGGGTGCAGATTCAGGGACATTACGAGCTTCAATTTGAAGCGGTGCGCGAGGCTTTCGCAGCACTGTTCGACGATCCCCAGGAACGCGGCGCAGCCTTGTGCATTCAGATCGGTGGAGAAACCGTCCTCGACCTCTGGTCCGGTACCGCCGACAAGGACGGCGCCGAGGCCTGGCACAGCGACACCATCGCCAACCTGTTCTCCTGCACCAAAACCTTTACCGCTGTCACCGCGCTGCAACTGGTCGCCGAAGGCAAGTTGCAACTCGATGTTCCGGTCTCTCGCTATTGGCCGGAATTCGCCGCTGCCGGCAAGGAATCCGTGACCCTGCGCCAATTGCTCTGCCACCAGGCCGGCTTGCCGGCGCTGCGTGAATTGCTCGCCCCCGAAGCCCTTTACGACTGGCAAACCATGGTCGACGCCCTCGCGGCCGAAGCCCCGTGGTGGACGCCTGGCACCGGTCACGGTTACGCCGCGATCACTTACGGCTGGCTGGTCGGCGAATTGCTGCGCCGCGCCGATGGTCGTGGCCCGGGTGAGTCCATCGTTGCCCGCGTGGCGAAACCGTTGGGCCTGGATTTCCACGTTGGCCTGGCCGACGAAGAATTCCATCGCGTGGCGCACATCGCGCGCGGCAAAGGCAATGCCGGCGATGCTGCCGCTCAGCGCCTGCTGCAAGTGACGATGCGCGAACCCAGCGCGATGACCACCCGTGCTTTCACCAATCCGCCGTCGGTGCTCACCAGCACCAACAAACCGGAATGGCGACGCATGCAGCAACCGGCGGCCAACGGCCACGGTAACGCGCGTAGCCTCGCCGGTTTCTACGCCGGTTTGCTCGACGGCAGCCTGCTCGAAAGCGACATGCTCGAAGAGCTGACCCGCGAACACAGCCTCGGTGAAGACAAAACATTGCTGACCCGCACCCGTTTTGGTTTGGGCTGCATGCTCGATCAACCGAACGTGGCCAACGCCACTTACGGCCTCGGCCCACGGGCGTTTGGTCATCCGGGCGCCGGCGGTTCCATCGGTTTTGCTGACCCTGAGCATGATGTCGCCTTCGGATTCGTGACAAACACCCTTGGGCCGTACGTTTTGATGGACCCGCGCGCGCAGAAGCTTGCGCGGGTACTTGCCACTTGTCTGTAAAGCGTCAATAGAGGCTCCAGGGTCGGAACCTCGACTGGTTTTTCGATTCAAATCGACTGTTTATCCGGGCGAAAGTGCTCTGATTTTTCATTACTTCATTTTGTGGATTTTCAATGTCATCTAAAAAGACCCTCGCCCTGGCCCTGTGTGTAGCGATCACCGGTTGCGCACAGACCCCGAAAAACGATGCGGACGGCGGCAGTTGGTGGCCGTTCGGTTCTTCCGACACTGTAGCCGCTAAAGAGCCGGCTCCTGCACCTTTGAAGCCAGCTGCCACTGCCCCGGTCGCCAAAACCGAAAGCAGCAGCCCTTGGTACTGGCCGTTCGGTTCCGATGATGAAGCGGCCAAGGCTGACATGAAGGCTGAAGTCGCACCGGAAGCCAAGAAACCGGTTGCCGTGGCCAAGGCTGACGCCGACACCGGTAGCAAGTGGTGGTGGCCGTTCGGTGGCAAGGATCAGCCGACCACCAAAGCCGTGCCGATGCCGGACCCGAAAGTGACCCAGGCGTGGCTGGATGACTACGAGCCGCGTCTGCGTGAAGCGGTCAAGGACAGCAACCTGCAACTCGAACGCCGTGAAAACGTGCTGGTCGTGACCGCTCCGGTGGAAGGCTCGTTCAACCCGGATCGTCCGGCGATGCTGCTGCCGGTCACCCTCGGCCCGTTCACCCGTGTGGCGAAAATCCTTGAAGCCGACCCGAAAACTGCCGTTCTGGTATTGGGCCACAGTGACTCCAGCGGTGCCGCTCCGGCCAACATCAAATTGAGCCAGGAACGTGCCCAGGCCATTGCGGCGATTTTCCGCCTCAGCGGTTTGCAGCGTGATCGCCTGATGCTGCGTGGCATGGGTTCCGAAGCGCCGCGTGCGGCCAACGACAGCGTTGAAGGCCGTGCCCTGAACCGTCGCGTCGAACTGTTGGTAACCCCGCAAAACACCATGGTCGCGCTGCTGAGCAAGTACAACATGCCAGCGCCGAAGCCAGTGACCATGGTCGCCGCGCAAGACGTCAAGCCAGTGGCCAAACCGGTGACCCCGGCCCCCGCTGCGAAAAAAGCGGCTGTGCCTGCCGTGAAAAAGGCTCCGGCCAAGAAAGCCGCTGCCAAGGCTCCCGCCAAAAAAGCCCCGGCGAAGGCTCCAGCGAAGAAAACCACGCCAGCCAAAGCCGCCGCGACCGACAAGAAAGTCGCCGCTACCGATACCACCAAGAAGTGATCCGCTAACGAAAAGGAATGCGCCATGACCCAGGCTCTGGCAGATATGCGTCGTGATTACACCCGGGACGGTTTGACCGAGGCGCAAGCCCCGGCCGAGCCATTTGCGCTGTTCCACCAGTGGTTCGCCGACGCGGTGAAAACCGAACAGGCGCCGGTGGAAGCCAACGCCATGACCCTGGCCACGGTGGATGCGGACGGCCGTCCGCATTGCCGCATTCTGCTGCTCAAAGGCCTGGACGAGCAGGGTTTCACCTTCTTCACCAACTACGAGAGTGCCAAGGGCCAACACCTGGCCGCCAACCCTTTTGCTGCCATGACCTTCTTCTGGCCGACCCTCGAGCGCCAGGTGCGCATCGAAGGCCGGGTGGTGAAGGTCACGCCCGAGGAGTCCGATGCCTATTACCAGGTGCGTCCGTTGGGCAGCCGTCTCGGCGCCTGGGCTTCACCGCAGAGCCGGGTGATCAACGGGCGCGGTGAACTGGCGGATTTGCTCAAGGCGACCGAACAGCGCTTTTCCGATACTCAGCCCGACTGCCCGCAACATTGGGGCGGTTATCGCTTGCTGCCTGAGCGCATCGAATTCTGGCAGGGCCGTCCGAGCCGTCTGCACGATCGCCTCAACTACCGTGTGCAGGGCGCTGACTGGATTCTTGAACGTCTGGCACCCTGAGCAGTCTACCGAGCGGGATAGCCTGCCGCAGCGGCCTCAAGCCACTGCGGCAGATCCCGGCGCTTGATCTTCTGCGCCTGAGCGTTCGCCAACTGCTCGAGCATGAAGGCCCATTTGCCCTCATCCTTGCCGGCCAGCGACAGCGCCAGGTCGCGATCCATCCAGCGTTTGATCCGCACGTACAACCACCCATGGAAGTACAAACCGGCGGCAGTGGTGACGACGATGATCAAGTAATCCATGAAAATCCTTGGTGTCGGTGGCGCAGAATCTGGAATTTGGCGCTACTGTAGGGGCTTCTATAGGGAAAAGTGCAGGCGTCTGTACCTCGCCTGAATGAAAGCCAATTTGTCCGGGCTGCGTCGTGACAGGCGTCAAGCCACGGAGTTTAATGAATATATGTTCCTTTGGAGTTGATGCTATGCGTAAGTCTGTTCTGCTGGTTGCTTCCTTTTCCACGATGGCGATGTTGCTTACCGGCTGCCAATCGAGCCTGACCGGTGACTCCTACTCCCGTGACGAAGCGCGTCGCGTGCAGACGATTCGCATGGGCACCATCGAATCCCTGCGACCGGTCAAAATCGAAGGCACCAAAACCCCGATCGGTGGCATCGCCGGTGCAGCAGTGGGTGGCGTCGGCGGCAGCGCCATCGGTGGCGGCAAGGGCAGCATTGTTGCTGCGGTCATCGGTGCAGTGGCGGGTGGTTTGATCGGTTCGGCCACAGAAGAAGGCCTGACCCGCACGCAAGGTGTGGAAATCACCGTGCGTGAAGACGACGGCAGCATGCGTGCCTATGTGCAGCAGGTTCAGGAGAACGAAGTGTTCCGCGTTGGCGAGCGCGTGCGCATCTCCACCGTTGGCGGGACCAGCCGCGTTTCGCACTAAGCGGGATGCAGGGTAAAGAAAACCCCGATCAGGTGACTGGTCGGGGTTTTTCTTTATTGCTTCCAATTCGTTAGTTCAGTAGTCAGCACAGGTGCCCATGAAAAACTCCAAACCCTTAGGGAGGCTAACTTTGAGAAGAGTTTGCAGCGCTGTGACTTGATCTGTAGTCAATAATAGCTCTCCGGGTTCCAATTCATTCAGGGGCTTAGACTCAACGAGCTGTGCAACTTTTTCGTTCATCTCGCTATCTTTGATATACAACTCGAATTGCAAAGAGTCATCTTGAGCATCATCAGGGTAAAAGCCGGTTATCGAAAGGTAGCGCATGTCTCAATCCTTAATTTCTAGAAGTTCTTCTGTCCGGCTCTGCAGGCCCGGTCTGTTCACCCGTCAGGTGATTGAACTCGCCTAAATGAGTCGTTCCCAACTTGTCGTATTTTTCCACAGCGTTACTTTTGTAATCCCATTCATAGATTCGACCTTTGCGGTCTACCCACCGTGCTCGCTGCTTTCCACCACCTTTCACCGAAGATTTCGACTTTACTCTAACTGCGTCAGGGAAGGCCGGTAGTGTCTCTGGGTGGCCGTAGTAGACATGGTCGCGAGCCCGGCTTAAAACGATGTAAATTGGCCGAATCCCCGAATGCGCTGGAAAAACCAAAATGAAGTCCCGGTACTCAGGCGGATAAACCGGATTGACCAGAATCCCGTCCGCAGCCTTCGTCGGCGGATAAACCCAGATATGCGGTGCTTGCGGTGCAGCCTCCAGCGCAGGAATGCCGAGGATGTCCGAGCCATCCACAGCAGGTGTCCAGATCAGTTCTACGCCTTCACCAAGATCGGCAATAAACTCGCTGCCCCGCGCGCTGAATTGCACGACATCAACCATTTCCCAATCGCGATGTTTGCCGGTGTAGAAGCCGTAGCCCTTCAAGCTTCCATCAGCCTGTTGCTCGACTCTCAACCGGACACGAGTTCGCGCCTGTTGAAGGCCGCGCAATTGCTCCTCGGTATACAGCGCGCTGTCACCAAGGCTCGATGGCATGAACAGCGCCACCAGACCCACCAATGGCGTAATTACTGCGGTGGATACAATTGCGGGCAGAGCTTTGAAAGCCGAACCTGCCAGCGCAAAACTGCCAAATCCTGGAGGGATGGCCGTTGCACCGATTTTCTTGAGATGAACTGCACCGCTTTCATCGGCTTCGCGGGCACCGAGCAGGATGAGATCGCCGTAATCCTTCAGGCTGTCGGTCGGCACCATCCCCGAGGGACTCGAGTAGTCGATGATTGCATCCGGCAAGTTGCAGGACTTGGCGAATACGCAGCCGGCACGCTCGGGGTTGGCTTTTTTGACCGCCGCCTCACAGCTACGCTCGAAAGCCTCCTGCCGCGCCAACATAGCGTCGTAAGCATTTTGTCTGGCGTCGCGCGCGGCCAATTCGCTGGCTTTCATGAAGCGGTGGGTGACGTGATGCCCGTCGCCTTGCGGTGGGTTGGGAACCCGGGGAATGTCCTTGTTGCCAGCCACTGATCGTCCTTTCGCTCATCCATCGACAGCCCTTTGCAAAGGGCTGGGCAACGTTAACGAAGCAGGAAAGTTGTGGCTGTAGGACGCGTCTCTAAAGACGTGGGGATTGTTCGACGCAAGACTGCTGGCGCTTTGCTGAAGAGCAAGACTATAAAAGAGTCAGAAGATTGGGGAGAGATTCGCGTCCATCACTTACAGCAACTTATCGAGTACGAACTCTTTGAACCATGGCGGCTGGGTGTCTGATTTAATTTCAATCAGTTCGCCATCAGTGATCTCCGCTATTTGCGTCAGGCCTTCACTGCCTTCATCCGAGTTGTCGAAAATATAGGCCCGGTTCGAGGTCAAGATAGCTTCAGACAAGAGCTCAAGAGATCTCCAGTACCGCGCTTGTATTTTTTCAGGAGGAACGCTGTGCCCGCCTTGGGATACTCGATAGGCAACCCTGGCAATATTGATCTGAGGATCGGCTGTCGCGACGTAGTAAACGTAAACCCGGTAACCGGACTGATGGGCCTCGGCGAGCAGGCTGACTTTGTCAGAGGAGGACATGACTGTTTCAAAGGTAAAACTGATGCGTTCTTTGATCAGTGATCTACGTATAAAGTCGGAAAGGGCGGATGCAACGTATGAGTCGATTTCAGTATTGGAAAAGCTGAGGCGTTCGCCATCAATCGTAAGGGCATCGAGCTTTGCTAGTGAATGTGGGGATTTCTTTAGTAGGGCATGTTCACGGAAGAAGTCGAAAATGTCTTCCTTGTGAGCCTCGATGCGATAGGAGGTGAAATCAAAGTAGCCCGTATCTTTGATTGCTCGCTCGATGTCATCAGGATTTATGTAGTTGCCCAGCAAATGCGCGGGAACCAGTCGATTGAAGGTGCTTTTACCTGAGCCGTTCGGGCCCGCGAATATTCGTATCCTCGGTGTGCTCAAGAAGTGGCCTGTTTTGAGGATTTGTTGATGTGCAGGCGAGTGCCGCTTTTCAGATTTCCATAGGTGCCGATTGAGCGCAAAGCAATAGATGTCTTCTCGGTCACTTCAAACAGCTGACCATCTTTGGCAACGAGAACCGCAGCGCCGTTGGCGAGCGCCATTTTATAAGCGTTGCTGAATGCCTTCAGAGCAATGTCCGGAATACGCGATTCCTGTACGGAAATCTGATCGTCCGTCATTGGGCGTTTTTCTGCTTTACGTGACATGGATGACTCCAGAAGCGGTGCTGAGAAGGTGCGGCTGTCAACGAAAGATATAGCACACTTGCAAGGTTCAGAGCCAAGCCCCTCTGGATAGAAGGGCTCTGCCTTTTGTAGAAATATGCGTATCAGGCGTTTTGCAGAGCATTGCGGCGACTCGCCGCCGCCGTCACCGCATAACCAATCAACGCCGCCAGAATCGAGCCGGTCAGAATGCCCATCCGATCCATCCCGGCGTAGTCGCTCACGCCCGGTTCAAAGGCCAGCGAACCGACGAACAGGCTCATGGTGAAGCCGATCCCGCAGAGAATTGCCACGCCCATGACCTGACCCCAGTTGGCGCCTTGGGGCAGGGCGGCGATGCCGACCTTGACCGCCAGCCAGGTCAGGCCGAACACGCCGACGGTCTTGCCCAGCAGCAGGCCCACCGCGATGCCCATCGGCACGTGGTGAGTGAAGCTTTCCACGGTCACGCCGCTCAACGACAGGCCGGCGTTGGCGAAGGCGAACAGCGGCAGGATGCCGTAGGCCACCCACGGGTGCAGCGCATGTTCGAGGGTCAGCAGCGGCGAAGGCTCGGCGTTTTTCGTACGCAGCGGGATGCAGAAGGCCAGGGTCACGCCCGCCAGCGTCGCATGCACGCCGCTCTTGAGAACGCAGACCCAGAGGATCAATCCAATGATCATGTACGGCCCGAGCTTGACCACCCCGAGCCGGTTCATCGCCACCAGCGCCGCGATGCACGCCGCCGCCAGGCCCAGCGACAGGGTTGAGAGTTCGCCGGAGTAGAAGATCGCGATGATCACGATGGCGCCGAGGTCATCGATGATCGCCAGGGTCATCAGGAACAGCTTCAGTGACACCGGGACACGCTTGCCGAGCAACGCCAGTACGCCTAGGGCGAAGGCGATGTCGGTGGCGGTCGGGATCGCCCAGCCGCTCAGCGCCGCCGGGTTGTCACGGTTGAGAAACCAGTAGATCAGCGCCGGCACCAGCATGCCGCCGATCGCCGCCGCGCCGGGCAGGACGATCTGCGAGGGCTTGGACAGCTGACCGTCGAGCACCTCGCGCTTCACTTCCAGGCCGATGAGCAGGAAGAACATCGCCATCAGACCGTCGTTGATCCACAGCAGCAGGGGTTTGGCGATTTTCAACGCACCGATCTGCGCCACCACGGGGGTGTCGAGCAGGCCGGTGTACAGCCACGACAGCGGCGAGTTGTTGATAATCAGGGCCAGGATGGCTGCGGCGATCAATAACAGACCGCTGGCAGCTTCCAACTGAAAGAAACGCGTGAAAGTGCTACGCAGAGGCAAGGTCGCTCTCCATCGAATCGTCAAAAAGGTGGGACACCCTAACCCGTACTGTTAGTTGTTAAAACAAAAGTTA
Source organism: Pseudomonas sp. SM4 (assembly GCF_051913165.1). Taxonomy (NCBI): domain Bacteria; kingdom Pseudomonadati; phylum Pseudomonadota; class Gammaproteobacteria; order Pseudomonadales; family Pseudomonadaceae; genus Pseudomonas; species Pseudomonas sp. SM4. The sequence continues at coordinate 643,075 of NZ_JBODOE010000001.1, forward strand.
TATTCTTTTTTGTTATATGGCGTTACAACGCGGCTGAGCCCCGGCCACGCTGAGCCTAGCAGTTGCCCGACACATTGAGACGCAGCTGTATCTGTGCGTGAAGGAGGATTTTTCCTAAGCTGGTGAGCAAGCCTTTCGAACAGATAGACCACCTGCCCGATTCAACGAGAACCATCACCATGAGCGACAACCGACAGTGGGCCCGCGAAGCCATCCGCATCATCGAAGCGGATTTTCAGCGCAGCGCCGACACCCATCTGATTCCATTGCCGCTGCCAGGTTTTGCCGGCATCGAGTTGTATTTCAAGGATGAGTCCAGCCATCCGACCGGCAGCCTCAAACATCGGCTGGCACGTTCGCTGTTTCTCTATGCGTTGTGTAACGGCTGGCTTAAACCCGGCGCGCCGGTGATCGAAGCGTCCAGCGGCTCGACGGCAATTTCCGAAGCCTATTTCGCGCGGATGCTCGGTTTGCCGTTCATTGCGGTGATGCCGGCAACCACCTCGAAAGAGAAGATCGCGCAGATTGCGTTCTACGGTGGCCAGAGTCATCTGGTGCAAGATCCGACGCAGATCTACGCCGAATCCGAACGTCTGGCGCGTGAGCATGGTGGCCATTTCATCGACCAGTTCACCTACGCCGAACGTGCCACCGACTGGCGCGCGAACAACAACATCGCCGAGTCGATCTTTCAGCAGATGCGTTACGAGCAGCACCCGGAACCGAGCTGGTTGATTTCCAGCCCCGGCACCGGCGGCACCACCGCGACCCTCGGCCGTTACGTGCGCTATCGCCAGCATTGCACCCGCGTGTTGTGCGCCGACGCCGAGCGCTCGGTGTTCTTCGATTACTACCAGAGCGGTGACGCGAGTTTGCGCCTGGATTGCGGTTCACGCATTGAGGGCATTGGCCGGCCACGGGTGGAGGCGTCGTTCCTGCCCAAGGTAATTGATGCGATGGTCAAGGTGCCGGATGCCTTGTCGCTGGCGGCCATGCATTATCTGGCGCAGCGTCTGGGGCGGCACGTCGGCGGGTCGAGCGGGACTAATCTGATCGGCGCGTTGATGGCGGCGCAGCAGATGAAAGCGGCGGGGGAGTCGGGGTCGATCGTGGCGATTCTGTGCGATGGCGGCGAGCGGTATGCCGACACGTATTACGATCAGGATTGGCTGCAAGCGCAGGGCTATGAGCTGAGTGGGTTGATCGAAGCCGTGACAGCGAGTGCCGAGCGCGGTGAACCGCTGCCGACCTCAGTCCTGCGCGCCAATATCTGACACACCGAAATCAACTGTAGGAGTGAGCCTGCTCGCGATGGCGGAATAACATTCAACATTGATGTTGAATGGACTACCGCTATCGCGAGCAGGCTCACTCCTACACGTTTTTGTGTCAGTCAGTCAGACCTAGGATATCGCGCGCCACGGCTTCGGCAATGCGAATCCCGTCAACACCCGCCGACAGAATCCCGCCCGCATAACCGGCGCCTTCACCGGCGGGGAACAAGCCCTTGACGTTCATGCTCTGCAGCGTCTCGTTACGCGTAATGCGCAGCGGCGACGAGGTGCGCGTCTCGATCCCGGTCAGCACCGCATCGTGCAGCGAATACCCGCGAATCTGCTTCTCGAATGCCGGCAACGCCTCGCGGATGGCCTCAATGGCAAAGTCCGGCAACGCCAGGGCGAGGTCGCCCAGCGCGACGCCCGGTTTGTACGACGGCTCGACTTCGCCCAGTTCGGTCGAAGGAATGTCATTGATGAAGTCGCCGACCAGTTGCGCCGGCGCCTTGTAATCGCTGCCACCCAGAATGAACGCGTGGGATTCCAGACGTTCCTGCAACTCGATCCCTGCCAGCGGGCCGCCCGGATAATCGACTTCCGGGGTAATACCGACAACGATGCCGGAGTTGGCGTTGCGCTCGTTACGCGAGTACTGACTCATGCCGTTGGTGACCACGCGGTTCGGCTCGGAGGTCGCCGCGACCACGGTGCCGCCCGGGCACATGCAGAAGCTGTAGACCGAACGGCCGTTCTTGGCGTGGTGCACCAGTTTGTAGTCGGCGGCACCGAGTTTCGGGTGGCCGGCGTATTTGCCCAGACGCGCACGGTCGATCAGCGATTGCGGGTGTTCGATGCGGAAACCCACCGAGAACGGCTTGGCTTCCATGAACACGCCACGGCTGTGGAGCATGCGGAAAGTGTCGCGGGCGCTGTGGCCGAGGGCCAGAACCACGTGTTTCGAATGCAGGGTTTCGCCGCTGGCCAGCTCGACGCCGACCAGTTGGCCGTCTTCGATCAGCACGTCGGTGACGCGTTCCTGGAAGCGCACTTCGCCGCCCAGTTCGCGGATCTGCTCGCGCATGTTTTCAACCATGCCGGTCAGGCGGAACGTACCGATGTGCGGTTTGCTGACGTAGAGGATTTCTTCCGGCGCGCCGGCCTTGACGAACTCGTGCAGGACTTTGCGGCCAAGGAACTTCGGATCCTTGATCTGGCTGTACAGCTTGCCGTCGGAGAACGTGCCCGCGCCGCCTTCGCCGAACTGCACGTTGGATTCTGGGTTGAGTACGCTTTTACGCCACAGGCCCCAGGTGTCTTTGGTGCGCTGGCGGACTTCGGTGCCGCGTTCGAGGACGATCGGCTTGAAACCCATTTGTGCCAGCAACAGGCCGGCGAAGATCCCGCACGGGCCGAAACCGACAACGATCGGGCGCTGGCTCAGCTCGCTTGGCGCCTGGCCAACAAATTTGTAGCTGACATCCGGCGCCACGTTGACGTTACGGTCGTCGGCGAACTTGCCCAACACCGTGGCCTCGTCGCGCACTTCGAGGTCGATGGTGTAGATGAAGCACAGTTCGGAGGACTTTTTGCGCGCATCGTAGCTGCGCTTGAACAAGGTGAAATCGAGCAGATCATCGCTGGCGATGCCCAGGCGCTGCACGATGGCAGGGCGCAGGTCTTCTTCGGGATGGTCGATTGGCAGCTTGAGTTCAGTGATTCGTAACATGGCGAGGATCCGGGTTCGCGGGGCGCACAACTGCGCCAGGGCGTTTGAAGGCCGCGATTATAAGCCGCAAAGGCCGGATCCGGTGAGGCTAAAACGCTCAGTCGTTGCGCGATCCGCCGAAATACCCGCAACCGCGCTGCACTTGGCCGTCGATGCGCAACTCGGCGCTCATGTGCTGCACGCTGCCGGTGTTGCTGTCGACGCAGCGCTGCGGCGCGACCCACAATTCGATGCGCTGGTTGTTGGCTTCACTGCTGAGGTTGAAGCGGCCGTCGCCCAGTTGCTCTTCAACATAAGGCACGGCGAGTGGCGGCTGGCCTTCACGGTCGATGACCATGCCTTTGCCGCTGACCTTGACGTTCCACTCCGGGCCATGGCCGGTCGCGCGCAGGATCAGCAGTTTGAAATTCGGATCATCGCAGGCCGTACCGGAGCGCTCGACGCGGTACAGCTGCGTCAGATCGAGGCGATCACCGGCGACTTTGCCGCGAACATCGGCAAACAGTTTGCCCTGCTCATCGGCGAGGGTCGCGGCCTCTTGCAGGACGCTGGTGCCGCCGATGTCATTGACCACCAGTTGGCGCTGATCCTGACACGGCTGAAACACCAGTTTGCCGTCAGCGGCGGTCAGTTGCCCCTGCATCCGTGTCTGCCCGACGTGCGAGGCACTTTCACGCTGGCCATCGAACAATTGGCAGGCGGCAAACAATGGCAGCAAGGCAACCAGGACTAACGAACGGGCAACACGCATCTTCGACTCTCCAGACAAGTGCCGCCACGTTACTGAGGGTGGGCGGTGATCACAAGGCTTGCGTGGCCGATGCCTGCCTACGCTTGAGTTGAGCACCGGGCCACAGCATAGTGGCGCACCTGTCCAGCAGCGGGCTCATCAGACATGCAGCAAAACTCTTCGGTGTTTCCTCAACGACTGCATGCGCTGGACGCATTGCGCGGCCTCGCGGCGCTGGCCGTGGTGTTCTGGCACTGGCAACACTTCTTTTTCCTCGGCGCAGTGCCCGGTCCGTTACTGCGCGAGGAACAACCGTTTTACAGTGTTTTTTCGCTGTTCTACCGCCATGGCGGCGATGCCGTTTCGCTGTTTTTCAGTCTTTCCGGATTTGTGTTTTTCTGGTTGTTTGCGCGTGCCCTCGCGCAGCGCGAATTGAGCGCCAAACAGTTTTTCATTGATCGGTTCAGCCGGATTTACCCATTGCATCTGGTGACATTTGTTGTCGTCGCAGTGCTGCAAAAGATCTACAGCGCCTACACCGGTAACGCATTTGTTTATCCTTTCAACGATGCGTATCACGCGTTGTTGAATGTGCTTCTGGCGCCCGCGTGGGGGTTCGAGCACGGTTGGTCGTTCAATGGGCCGGTCTGGTCTGTCTCGGTGGAAGTGCTGTTGTACGGCGCATTTTTTCTGTTGTGGCGTTATGCGCCTGCGCCGCTAGTCATCAGCGTCGGTCTGGTGGTCAGCGCCGCGTGGATATTTCCCGCGCATTACAAAATCGCCCTGGGTGTGATCGGATTTTTCGGCGGTGGCTTGGCCTACTGCGGGGTGGCCGCGTTGTTGCGGCGGTTTGCCGAGCGCTGGGTGGGAGTGAGTCTGACGCTCGTCTGCGCGGCAGGCTGGTGGTTGTTCGACGATGCAACCCAATCGGCACTGATCAAATTTGCCGTACTGTTTCCGCTGTCCGTCGCCTGCGTGGCGGCCTGTCACTCATGGCTGGAACCGTTGGCCAGGCGTCTGTCCTGGCTTGGCGACATCAGTTACGCCACCTATTTACTGCATTTCCCGCTGCAAATTTCTGCGGCGTTGCTGGCCGACAAATTCTTCCATGGGCGCGAGGTGTTTTATCAACCGTGGAGTTTTTTGCTGTTTTTCACGGTGTTGATCGGCGCCAGCCTGCTTTGCCATCGTCTGTTCGAGCGACCGCTGCAGCGCTGGCTTCGACAGCGCGCCGGTGGGTACGCCAAGCAACTTGAACCCGCTCGCTGACCCACCTCGTTGCAGTAGACGGCTCAGTTCACATGAAACGTCTGACCGGTTTGCAGGCCTTCGACACTTTTCGCGTAGGCCAACGCCACATCTGCCGCAGCAACTGGCTTATAGCCACGGAAGTACGGCGCATATTTGCCCATCGCTTCCAGCAACACGGTCGGACTGACCGAATTCACCCGCAGGCCGCGCGGTAACTCAATGGCGGCCGCCCGCACAAAACTGTCCAGCGCACCGTTGACCAGCGCCGCCGACGCACCGCTGCGGATCGGATCATGACTGAGCACGCCCGTGGTGAAGGTGAACGAAGCGCCATCATTGGCGAATTCGCGGCCGATCAACAGCAGGTTGACCTGGCCCATCAGCTTGTCCTTGAGGCCGAGGGCGAAGCTGTCTCCAGTCATCTCGCCGAGCGGCGCGAAGGTCACGTTACCGGCAGCGCAGATCAGCGCGTCGAATTTGCCGGTCTGTTCGAACAATTGGCGGATCGATGCGCTGTCGCTGATATCGACATTGAGATCACCGCTGTTGCGACCGATGCGAATGATTTCGTGACGTTGCGAGAGCTCTTTGTCCACGGCTGAACCAATGGTGCCGCCAGCGCCTATCAATAGAATTTTCATCGAGCTGTACCTCAAGTGATTGAACGAGGACTCAGTCTAGAGTGGTTTTTTCTGCGGATAAGCGCACTAATAGGCAACCTTTGGTTTTCAAATGGAAACAATCCATGAGCGAAATGGATGATCTGGCGGCGTTTGCCGTGTTGATCGAGGCCGGCAGTTTTACCTTGGCGGCGCAGCAGTTGGGCTGCAGCAAGGGGCAGTTGTCCAAACGCATCAGCCAACTTGAAGCGCGCTTTTCTGTGGTGCTGCTGCAGCGCACCACGCGTCGCTTGAGCCTGACGGCGGCAGGTGCGGCGTTGCTGCCGCAAGCGCAGGCGCTGGTCGTGCAGGTCGAAAAAGCGCGTCAGGCGTTGGCGCGGCTGAAAGACGATATGGCCGGGCCCGTGCGAATGACGGTTCCTGTTTCGCTGGGGGAAACCTTCTTCGATGGCTTGCTGCTGGAGTTCTCGCAGGAATATCCCGAGGTGCAGATCGAACTGGAGCTGAACAACAGCTATCGGGATTTGTCCCGCGACGGTTTTGATCTGGCGATTCGCAGCGAGGTGGCCAACGACGAGAGACTGGTCGCCAAGCCGCTGCTGGCCTGGCAGGAAATGACCTGTGCCAGCCCGGCGTATCTGCAGCGATTCGGCGAACCGACGACCCCGCAGGCGCTGGCCGAGCACCGTTGTTTGCTCAACAGCCACTACAGCGGCCGTGAGGAATGGCTGTATCACCAGCAGCACGAATTGCTGCGAGTACGGGTGTCGGGGCCGTTCGCCAGCAATCACTACAACCTGCTGAAGAAAGCTGCGCTCACTGGTGCAGGCATCGCCCGATTGCCTTCGTACTTGCTCCAGGCGGAATTGGCTGACGGCCGATTGCGCCTGCTGCTGCGCGACTATCAGACCCGACGGATGCCGATGTATCTGGTGCATCCGTATCAGGGCGGTTTGCCGAAACGCACGCAGGTATTGGCGGACTATCTGATCGGCTGGTTCAAGCGCAGCGGCGAGGCGCTTGATCGCCTCCAGCACTGACCCATCCCCCTGTAGGAGCTGCCGAAGGCTGCGATCTTTTGATCTGGCTTCGAAAAAAACAGAATCAAAAGATCGCAGCCTTCGGCAGCTCCTACATGAGTGTCAGTGGTTGTAGTGTTTGGCGATCAGGTGGTCGAGCGAGAGTTTTCCCGGCCCGGTCGCCATCAGGTACAGCAACACTGCCGCCCAGGTGCCATGAGTCGGGTAGGCATCGGGATACACAAACAGCTGAATGGTCAGGGTCATGCCCAACAATGCCAGCGCCGAAAACCGTGTGGCGAAGCCGATCAGGATCAGCACCGGAAAGAAGTGCTCGGCAAACGCCGCCAGGTGCGCGGCAATCTCCGGTGACAGTAGAGGCACGTGGTATTCGCTCTTGAACAAGGGGATGGTCGAGTCGGCCAGGCGTGGCCAACCGAGCTCAAAGGTGCCGTCGATCAAGTCGATGGCCAAGCCTTCGACTTTGGTTTGTCCGGACTTCCAGAACACGGCGGCAATCGAAAAGCGTGCAACGAAAGCGATCAGGCTGTGGGGGATTTTTTCCAGCAGCGCGATGGCGTGGACGATCAGGTGATTCATGGCAATTCCTTGGCGTTCAGTTGAGTGATGGCGTTCCGCGCGATCAGCAGACCCAGTACTTCTGTGAGGTCGAATGGCGGGCTGTTCTCTGCCGCCGTCAGCACGGGCATGCCGTCGAGCAGATGGCGGATGAACCCATGGGCGGCGGGTTGAACGGCAAACACTTCGACGTCGAGGTTATTGCGCAGTACCAGCGCACTTTGGCCGTGATTGAGGTCGATGCCCGCGAGCGATGCCCCGCGCTGATGCGCCGCCCAAATGGCAACCACGGGATAGGCCGAACCGAGCACGTGCAGGGACGGATGAAGCCCCACACGCAGCTCGCCGAGAATCTCCGGTTTGGCCAGTGCAGCGGTGATTTCCGCCGGCCGGACAGGCAACGCGTCGGCGGCGTGGTAGGCGAGGGTGCGCAACTGTTCGAGGCGCGCCACATCGGCCAGATACGGCACGCTGGCGGCGGGTTCGAAGGCTGCAATGAAGTCCGCAAACGGTTCGCCATAGCGGCTCATCAGCGGATTTCGGGGCGGGTTTGCCTGTACGAAAAGTGCCGCCATGGCACGGAAAAATTCCTCGCCAACCAACTGCGCGACCACCGGGTAACCGTCAGCCAGCGCGTTGATCAGTGAGCCCAGCACGTTATTGCGATACACCGCGAAACGGCTGGCCGGATCGGCGCCGTTGGCACTGCACAGCCCCTCGGGGCAGGGCAGTTGTCGGTCAAGCAGGGCGGCGGCGAATGCCATTTGACTGCTCATGGCTGTCCCCCGACCTGCCGCAACAACGCGTCGGCCCGTTGCGTCTCGGCAAGCAAAACGTTGAAAGCGGGCACGTTATTGTCGCGCTCGATCAGTGTTGCCACCGGGCCAATGCGCTCCAGCACTTGCTGGTACAACTGCCAGACTGCCTGATCAATCGGTGCGCCATGATCGTCGATCAACAAGCGGTCACCGAGGCTGTCGCAATCTTCAGCAAACCCTGCCAGATGAATTTCGCCGACCGCGTGCAACGGCAATGCATCGAGGTAGGCCTGCGGATCGCGCTGATGATTGATGCACGCCACGTAAACATTGTTGATGTCGAGCAACAGACCGCAGCCACTGCGGCGGATCACCTCGGCGATGAACTCTGGTTCATCGATTGTCGAGCGCTGGAACGCCAGATACGTCGCTGGATTTTCCAGCAGCATCGGTCGTTTCAGGGCGTTCTGCACCTGGTCGACATGCGCGCAGACGCGTTTCAGCGTCGGCGTGTCGTAAGCCAGTGGCAGCAGGTCATTGAGAAACACCGGGCCATGGCTGGACCACGCCAGGTGTTCGGAGAAGGATTGTGGTTGATAGCGTCGAATCAGCTCGGCCAATCGTTTGAGGTGCTGTTGATCCAGCGGCCCTTCAGCGCCGATGGACAAACCGACACCGTGCAGCGACAGCGGATACTGCTGACGAATCAAACCGAGAAAATGATGAAACGGGCCGCCGGCCACCATGTAGTTTTCGGCGTGGACTTCGAAGAAACCGATGTCCGGTTGAGTGTCGAGCACTTCAAGAAAGTGCCCGGTCTTGAGCCCCAGCCCGGCACGGGGCGGGAGCTCGGCAAGGGCTGCCTGAGTGCCGGGGAGGGGAGTGTCTTCTGTTGTAAACATGATCGTCACTCAGGCAGGACTTGGATCAGGACTTGGCTTTGAAGGCTTCCATCTGACCGAAACCGGTCGGCGAGGTCTTGCTTACGGTGGTGGCGCAGGTGCCTTTCGGGACGAGTTTCCAGGCGTTGGCCTGGTAGTCCATTTTCGCCGTGCCGGCACACGTGGTGCCTGCACCGGCGGCGCAATCGTTGTGACCTTTCATGGCGACGCCGAAGCATTTTTCCATGTCGTCGGCGGCGTGGGCGGTGGAGACGGCAGCCATGCTCAGGGCAGAACCGAGGGCCAGAACCAGGGCGGTGGCGGACAGGGTGCGGGTGGTAGCAGTCATGATGTTTCTCCAGTCTTGATCAGGGTTTTTACAAACGCTTTTGCGCTTGCTTACCCCTCTAGAGAACGCTCATGACGATGCGTTACACCCCACGCAAAATCTTTTTCACTACCCCTGTAGGAGCTGCCGCAGGCTCGGGCCGCGATCGGACGATCTTTTGACGTTGGTTGTAAAAAACAAGATCAAAAGATCGCAGCCTTCGGCAGCTCCTACAGGGGGATCGTGTTTGCAGACGTGTTCTATAGTCATTTCGAAGGCCCATCGTATCGGGCCGATTTACCAGGACGGTATCTCATGAAAAAGGATTGCTCGGACTCCGCTGTGCTATCGCGCAGAATTTCATCTTTGGCGCTCACCCTCACGCTGCCCCTATTGCTGAACACGGCGATCGCCCAGCCGCAGCCTGATCCGCTGGACACACTCAAGCGGATCAATTCCAACTACAACACCCTCAAGGATTCCTGCCAGGAACCCGATACCGGCGCGGCGCGTGGTCTCTACTATTGCAGCGGCGTGACGCTGCGCATGGTCAATGACGGGCCTTTCAATCCGTGGGATTACAGCCCTTACGCGATCAAGATAGGTGCGACGTCCTACTCGTGGATTCGCAAGGATCTGAGCACACGAATCCTCATCCACCCGGCCGGGTTCATTCTGCGCACGCCCACCGATGCGGCGGCGCTGAACCTTCCGGTCAAGGAGCAGGGCTTCACCTGTATTTACGCTTTCGATGGCGGCACGGGGCCGGAGCGCAAGTGGTATGGCTGCGGTTTCTTCGACAGTCGCGAGCCGCCGCGCGCGGCGCAGGGGGTGATGAACAATCGCAATGCCGCGCTGGCCTATGGCACTTGTGCCGAAGCCGGGGTCAGCACCGCCGAGCAGTGGACGCAGAAATACACCGGGTTGATGAAGGGGCCGATTCAATACGGCCAATGTTCGTGGAACGCGGAAAAACCCAGCGACTGGAAAGCGATGATCCGCGTGCACGAGTCGCGGCCAAACACCACCAACAAGGACCCTTTTGCCTTCAGTGCCCAGGTCAACGAGTTCATGTTGAAAAACGCCACGGCGACCAACGATGGCAGTGAAAACATGAAGTACATCGATGCCTTCATCTACAACGTCAACAGCACGCAGAACTTTGCCACTCGCGGTGATCAGGCGCCACCGAAACCCGAGAACGGCCTGAACAGCGCACGCAACTTCCAGAAAAAACTTCAGGCGCGAGGCTACAGCGTGCCAATCCTGCGGCTGGATTTCACCAAGCCTGCCGAACAGCGTTTCAGCTACGTTGCGGCCGATCAGGCGATAGATCTTGGCGCGGCGAGCGGCACCCAGCCGCCACCGCTTGCAGCGCAGTACATTGCTTCGGCCGACTGGATCAAACGTTATGACCCCGGCACCCGCAAGGATGAATGGAGCCTGAGCATTGTGCCCACGGCGGCGGGGCGGGCCTTGCCTAAAGAACAGATTGACGCGATCTACCAGCAACTGTTTGCCCTCAAAGGCGCTGACAGCAATTGGCTCGACAACGAAAAGTCGGTGGGCAGCATGCGTCAGCAATTGAGCTGCGTGCTGGTCAATTACCGCAACAAGACGCCGTGGAACCTCGAGCCTTTCCGGCCGGCGTTGTCGGACAGCGAAACCCGGGCGGCGGGTTGCAACCCGGTGCCGCGTTGAAGGTGTGTGTTGGCTAATCAAGGAGATGCAAGCCATGCAAAAACGTTTGAACAGGATCGCTCCATTGCTCATGTTCCCGCTGCTGATTCAGGCGACGTGGGCGCATGCCGAGTCGTGCGACGAGACACTGAAAAAGGTCGAAACCTTGTATAACAAAACCGTCGACAGTTGCGGGCAGGACCCCGCGTCGGACTGTTCCGGACTACTGGTTCGCGGCACGCACCGCGCCGACCCGGCGAAGGGGCAGAAATGGGATGTGTGGAATCCCAGTCCGAAAGCCGTGGAAATCGGTACGTTTGCCGCCTCGTATATGCGCGCCGATGGCATCAGCTATGAAGATCCGGGCATGAGCACGCAGAACGGCTATCTGATTACGCCCAGAGACCTGGTGCGCGACCCCGAGACGCCGGTGCATGTCTACTGTGCGTTTCCCAACGATGCCTGGACCGATTTTCGCAATGATCGGGGCTGTGGCGACAACAAAAATACCGCCCCGACAGAAGCGGTTTGCCAGGCGATGAAACCACCGATCACCAGCCCGAATGCCTGGGTCGCGCACTTCACCCAGTACAACAATAATCGGCAGCAGGATCAGTTGCAGTGCGGTTTCAACATGCGCAATCCGATGAGCAGCAAGGAGCGGGTGGATGCGTTCCGCAACTTCCTGGGCGCGCGCAAAGTCATCAACAGCCGTGAGTTTCAAACGCAGACGGAGCTGCGTCTGGGCAATCCGAAAACCGATGAACTGCCGATTCTGGCGTTTTTCTACAGTGACCAACGCGGCTTGAATGATGCCATGGCCAATCAGCGCGACTACAAGGCCAAGACCGGCAAGGATCGCAATATCATCAAGATCGACTTCCCGAAAACTCCGGTGGCCAAGGCCAGCTTCTCGTGCATCCAGACCGCGACGCCAGCGGCGCCACAGTTCTGTGAGAAGTACATCGAATCGAGCACTTGGGTACAACGGCCGGATCCGAAACTGGGGCCGAACACCTGGTCGCTGTCAGTGGTGCCGACCGCCTGCGGCCGCGCGATCAAGGATGACCAGACTGACCGGATGTTTGCCGAGCTCTACAACAAGCACAAAGACGATTCGCAATGGCGCCAGTACAGCGTCAACGGCGGGTCACTGCGTCGGCAGATGGTCTGCCATCTGGCGGCAACCTACGAGGGCAAGCCAGTGCGCAACAAGCCTGAGTGGAACCTTGAACCGGCGCGTCCGTATGTCGATCAGGCCACCGCTGTAGCCCAACACTGCAACCCGTACTAACACCAATATCCTGTAGGAGCTGCCGCAGGCTCGGGCCGCGATCGGACGATCTTTTGATCTTGTTTTTTAAGAACCAACGTCAAAAGATCGCAGCCTTCGGCAGCTCCTACAGGGGGGGATGTGTGGGGTAAAAAAAACGGCCCGAAGGCCGTTTTTTTTGTTGGGCGTACGCATCAACCGCCGAGGTACGCCTCGCGTACTTTCGGGTCGGTCAGCAGTGCTTCACCGGTGCCTTGCATGACCACACGACCGTTCTCCAGAACGTAGGCGCGGTCAGCGATTTTCAGCGCCTGGTTGGCATTCTGCTCGACCAGGAACACCGTCACACCGTCCTTGCGCAGCATTTCGATGATGTCGAAAATCTGCTGGATGATGATCGGTGCCAGGCCCAGCGACGGTTCGTCGAGCAGCAGCAGTTTCGGCTTGCTCATCAGCGCACGGCCGATGGCGAGCATTTGCTGTTCGCCGCCGGACATGGTGCCGCCGCGCTGGTTGAAGCGTTCTTTCAGGCGTGGGAACAGGCCGAGAACCTTGTCCATCTGTTCCTGATAGTCGCCCTTGTCGGTGAAGAAACCGCCCATGGACAGGTTTTCCTCAACGGTCAGACGGGCAAACACCCGACGACCTTCCGGCACCACCGCGATGCTCTTGCGCATGATCTGCGACGAGTCCTGGCCGACCAGTTCCTCACCCATGTAGCGGATGCTGCCGCTGTGCGCCTGCGGCGAACCGCAGAGCGTCATCAGCAGCGTCGACTTGCCAGCACCGTTGGCGCCGATCAGGGTCACGATCTCGCCCTGACGGACTTCGACGTTGACGCTGTGCAGGGCCTGGATCTTGCCGTAGAAGGTGGAAACGTTTTCGAACTGCAGCATTTACGCTTCCCCCAGGTAGGCTTTGATCACTTCAGGATTGTCGCGAATCTGTTCCGGCGTGCCGTCGGCCAGAGGCGTGCCCTGGTTGATCACGACGATGTGGTCGGAAATGCTCATGACCAGTTTCATGTCGTGTTCGATCAGCAGCACGGTGACGTTGTGCTCTTCACGCAGCACGCCGATCAGCGCCTTGAGGTCTTCGGTTTCCTTCGGATTGAGGCCGGCAGCCGGTTCGTCGAGCATGAGGATCCGCGGACGGGTCATCATGCAGCGAGCGATTTCCAGACGCCGTTGCTGACCGTAGGCCAGCGTGCCGGCGGTACGGTTGGCGAACTCCTTAAGGTTGACCTTTTCCAGCCAGTACTCGGCAAACTCCATGGCCTCGCGCTCGCTTTTGCGGAACGACGGGGTCTTGAACAGGCCGGCCAGGAAGTTGGTGTTCAGGTGACGGTGCTGGGCGATCAACAGGTTCTCTACCGCCGTCATGTCCTTGAACAGGCGCACGTTCTGGAAGGTGCGCACCACGCCTTTGAGGGCGATCTTGTGGCCCGGCAGGCCTTGAATCGGCTCGCCGTCGAGCAGGATGCTGCCGCCCGTTGGCTGGTAGAAACCGGTCAGGCAGTTGAACACGGTGGTCTTGCCCGCGCCGTTCGGCCCGATCAGTGCAACCACTTGTTTTTCTTTGACGGTCAGGGCCACACCGTTGACTGCGAGCAAGCCGCCGAAGCGCATGCTCAGGTTCTCAACTTTTAAGATCTCGCGGCTCATTTTCGCAACTCCATGTGTGGGCGTTGCATCGGCAGCAGACCTTGTGGACGCCAGATCATCATCAACACCATCAGCGCACCGAACATCAACATGCGGTACTCGCTGAACTCGCGCATCATTTCCGGCAACAGGATCATTACCACGGCGGCCAGAATCACACCCAACTGCGAGCCCATACCACCCAGCACGACAATGGCGAGGATGATTGCCGACTCGATGAAGGTGAACGACTCCGGGGTTACCAGACCCTGACGGGCGGCGAAGAAGCTACCGGCGAAACCGGCGAACGCAGCGCCAAGTGTGAAGGCCGACAGCTTGATGATTGTCGGATTCAGACCCAAAGCACGGCAGGCGATCTCGTCTTCACGCAGCGCTTCCCACGCACGGCCGATCGGCATGCGCAGCAAACGGTTGATGACGAACAGCGCCGCCAGCGCCAGTACCAGGGCAACCAGGTAGAGGAAGATCACCTTGTTGATCGAGTTGTATTGCAGGCCGAAATACTCGTGGAAGGTTTGCATGCCTTCCGCAGCCTTGCGTTCAAAGGTCAGACCGAAGAACGTTGGTTTCTCGATGTTGCTGATGCCGTTCGGGCCGCCAGTGATGTCGGTCAGGTTACGCAGGAACAGACGGATGATCTCGCCGAAGCCGAGGGTCACGATCGCCAGATAGTCACCGCGCAGGCGCAGCACCGGGAAGCCCAGCAGGAAGCCGAACGTCGCCGCCATCAGGCCGGCAATCGGCAGGCAGATCCAGAAGCTCAAGCCGTAGTAGTGCGACAGCAGCGCGTAGCTGTAGGCGCCGACGGCGTAGAAGCCGACGTAACCGAGGTCGAGCAGACCGGCCAGACCGACGACGATGTTCAGGCCGAGGCCAAGCATCACGTAGATCAGGATCAGCGTCGCGATGTCCACCGCGCCACGCGAACCGAAGAACGGCCACACCAATGCACCGATGATCAGCGCAATGATGAAGTAGCGTTGCGTGGTCGGCAGGGTCAGGAAGTTGCTGGCCTTGGCCGGGATCAGCGGCATACCCGGCGAGGATTTCCATGCCTTGCTGATCTGCTGGTTGAACAGCACCCGCAGGAACATCAGCACCGAACAGATGGCGATGGTCGCCAGAATCATCGGGCTGGTGTTGTGCACTTCGAGGTTGATGCCGACGATGGTCAGTTTCAGTCCGAGTACCGGGTAGGCCACAGCCCACACCAGCAAGGCACTGAACAGTGCCTGTTTAAGATTCCTAGTCATACTTTCTCAACCTCCGGACGGCCCAGAATGCCGGTCGGACGGAACAACAGCACCAGAACCAACAAGCCGAAAGCCACGACGTCCTTGTATTGGTCACCGAAGATATCGGCACCAAACGCTTCCGCCACCCCAAGCACCAACCCGCCGAGCATGGCGCCGGGGATGCTGCCGATACCGCCGAGTACCGCTGCGGTGAAGGCTTTGAGGCCGACGAGGAAACCGGCGTTGGGGTTGATCACGCCATATTGCATGCTCAGCAGCACGGCCGCGATGGCCGCCAGCGCAGCACCAATGACGAAGGTCAGGGCGATGATGTTGTTGGTGTTGATGCCCAGCAGGTTGGCCATCTTGATGTCTTCGGCGCAGGCGCGGCAGGCGCGACCCAGGCGAGAACGGGAGATGAACAGCGTCAGGCCGAGCATGGCGATCAGCGTCACCACGAACACCACGATTTGCATGTAGGAAATCAGCACTTCATGTGCGCCACCTGGCCCGAAGGAAATGTTCCCGGGGATCAGGTTGGGGATGGATTTGTCCTTGGAGTCTTGCGCCAGCAGAACCGTGTTCTGCAGGAAGATCGACATACCGATGGCGGAGATCAGCGGGATCAGACGGTTGCTGCCGCGCAGGGGGCGGTAGGCGATCCGTTCGATGCTGTAACCGTAGGAACTGGTGACAACGATGCTCGCGATGAAGGCTGCGGTCATCAACAGCGGGACGTTGTCGATTCCCATCATGGCCAGCCCGGCGATGGCGATGAACGCCACGTAGGAACCGATCATGTACACCTCGCCGTGGGCGAAGTTGATCATTCCAATGATGCCGTAAACCATCGTATAGCCGATGGCAATCAGGGCATACGTGCTGCCAATGGTCAGGCCATTAACCAGCTGCTGGAAGAAGTGATAGAGGTCAGGCATTACAACGCTCCTAAAAACCTGATACGCATTTCACTGGTGGAGTCATTTTCCCGCCCGGCCCCGTGGATCTATATCCACTTCGAATCCGGGTTTTGCCAGCGAACCGCTGATGACGGTTTTGAGATTTTCAGGTGGGGAGACTGGCGGATCACGCCAGCGCGGCCCATACATTCGTAAAACAAAGCCCACGGCACGCCGTGGGCTTTATTGGCAGTCAGTCAGGGCGCGCCTTACTGAGGCGAAACTTCAGTTTTTGGTTTGCCGAAGTGCCACTCGTAAACCACAAATTTGAAGTCCTTCAGGTCGCCCTTGGCGTCGAAGCTCAGGTCGCCAGTCGGGGTCTTGAAGGTGCCGGCGTGAATGGCTTCGGCCACTTTGGCCGGGTCTTCGGATTTGGCCGCGGTGATACCGCCGGCAATCACTTCAACCGCCGAGTAGGAAGGGAACACGAACGGGCCGCTCGGATCTTCTTTCTTCGCCTTGAAGGCATCTGCCAGGGCGATGTTGGCCGGATCCTGGTCGAAGGATTTCGGCAGGGTTACCAGCAGACCTTCGGAAGCGTCTTTGGCGATCTGCGAAATCGAGTCGTTACCCACGCCTTCCGGACCCATGAACTTGGCTTTCAGGCCTTTTTCAGCCGCCTGACGCAGGATCAGGCCCAGCTCCGGGTGGTAGCCGCCGTAGTAAACGAAGTCGACGTTGGCTTGCTTGAGCTTGGCGATGATCGAGGAGAAGTCCTTGTCGCCGGCGTTGACGCCTTCGAACACGGCAACCTTGGTGCCTTTCTTCTCAAGGGTCGCTTTAACGGCGGTGGCGATGCCTTCACCGTATTGCTGCTTGTCGTGCAGCACAGCAACGATTTTCGGTTTCACGTGATCGGCAATGTAGTTACCGGCGGCAGGGCCCTGGGCGCTGTCCAGACCGATGGTACGGAAGACCATTTTGTAACCACGGGCGGTGATGTCCGGGCTGGTGGCAGCCGGGGTGATCATGATCACGCCTTCGTCTTCGTAGATGTCCGAAGCCGGTTGAGTGGAGCTGGAGCACAGGTGACCGACGACGAACTTGACGCCGTCGTTGACGACCTTGTTCGCGACCGCTACCGCTTGTTTCGGATCGCAGGCATCGTCGTATTCAACGGCTTCGAGTTTCTTGCCGTCGACGCCGCCCTTGGCGTTGATTTGTTCGATGGCCATTTTTGCGCCACTGAACTGCATGTCGCCGTATTGGGCTACTGGACCGGTCTTAGGGCCGGCAATACCGATTTTGATGGTGTCAGCTGCGAACGAATGGCTGGCAACCCCGGCCAGAACCATAGCGGCAAACAGTTTGGAAATCTGCTTAGTAGCCTTAGTCATAGTGCTCCACTCTTACTGTTGTAATTTTTTTTGAGTTCTGGCGCCGTAGCAGCAGAACCGGGTCAGATATCTTTGCGATACCCTCCGGAAATGCCCCCGGCAACTGTACCGGTACAGTGTAGAGCGCCGGTTGTTGGCCTGGGAAGCGGGCGCCGAGGGGCAAAACTTGGGGGTGTCGCATTTTTGAATGAAAAAGACAGAATTGCGGCGGGGCGTTCGTGGGCATATATCCCAATCAACAGCATTCCTTGGCGTTCCTGCTCTTTTCGTTCGGTGAAGCCATTTGCAACCGGGTTTTTCTGGCGGACCACCGACGTTATCATTCGCGTCGATTTCTTCTCCGGACAGTTCCCATGAATCAAGAACCTAGCACCCTCTATGCCAAGCTGCTTGGTGAAACCGCATCTATTACCTGGAAAGAGCTGGAGCCGTTCTTCGCCAAGGGTGCCCTATTGTGGGTCGACCCTGCGCTGGATCTGATCGCGGCCGCCGAGGCCGTGGCTTCGGATGAAGGCGAGAAAGTGGCCGCCTGGCTGGCCGAAGACAAAGTCGCCAAGCTGTCTGAAACGCGGGCGCTGGATCTTTTCGAGCGCGATCCGGCGTTGTGGGCGGTGGTGGTTTCGCCGTGGATTCTGATCCAGGAAAGGGCAGTCGTCGCCGACGTCGCACCTTGATGGTGCGACCGGTCATCAGCGAAAAGTGTGTAGCGGAGTAGCGTGATGGCACGTTGCCGTAGAGAAACACCACAGGCGAGGGTGGCATCACGGTGACGTAAACGTAACGGGAACAGTTTAGTAAGCAGCCTAACGGCTGCTTAATTGTTTCTGGATATTGGATTTAAGATTTCTGTCGTCTGAAAAGGCCTCATCGCGAGCAGGCTCACTCCTACAGGGGAACGCATTCCAATTGTAGGAGTGAGCCTGCTCGCGATTGCCGCGACTCGGTCCTGGATCAGACCGAGAACGACTTCCCGGTATGGTTATTCAGCGAAATAACCTTGGTCTTGCCAATCCGGTGACGATAGATCTCGCGCAAGTATTTGATCGACTTCTTCACACAATCACGCGACAAACGAATGTCGTTGATCGAGACGAATTTCTCTTTGTCGTTGATCAGCTCGCGGTACTTCTTCTCGTACATCGGCTTGATCGCGTACCAGTTGGTGTCGAGGATCTTCGCCGGGTTTTCGAACTCATTGAGCAGGTCGTCGATGCGGTCTTCGTCGAACTCTTCGTTGATGATGAAATCGAGGATCGAGTTGTCCAGGGTCTCGTCGAAACGGTACGGGTTCTTCGCGAAGCAGCGCTTGATGAATGCGACGATCAGGGTCAGGAAATCATCCGACAGGCACGGGCTCTTCGCGATCAATGTGGTCAGCGAAAGGTTGGCCGAGGCGCCGATCACCAGCGCATAACGCTTGAGCGTGGTGTTGGGGAACAGGCTGTTGAGGTGGGTCTTCAGCCGGTTCAGGTCCATGTACGACAGTTTGTAGTCTTTCGGCAGCGAGACGATCGAGACCACCGACGAGCAGTTCTTGAAGAAGTGCAGGTCGTGCAGCGCCGCAGCGTCATAACCGGAATTCTTGTACTGCTCCAGCGACGCGCGATAACGCTTGGATTCGATCGGCAACAGACTGATGCCTTCAATCGCCTGCGTGACCTTGTTGAAGTGCGGCAGGTCGATCGAGCGGAAGAACAGATCGTCGATGTTCAGGCGCTGCGGCTCTTTATCGAACACCTTGAATTTGTCGCTGCTCGGCGGCGGGGTTTCCGGCACCACCGATTCGGCGTAGGCAATCGCCACCGGGCCGGCCAGACTCATGAACAGGTCGTTGGCGTCGAGGCGAATGGTCTCGCCGATGTCGATGCCGGCGCGGCGGAAATAGTTCTGATCGTAGTCAGTGGTGACTGCCTGCGCCGTCAGAATGTTGAAGATCTGCTGCGAGATGTATTGGTTGGCGTGCTTCTCCATCGCATTGACATCAATGTTCTGGATGTTGCCATCATCGCTTTCTTCGGCGTAACGCATGATGTCGTTGGAGATCAGCATCATTGCGTTCCATGGGCGGATACGGCCCATGACGCTGGCTTCGCTACTGTCTTCGTTGGCGAAGTTGTAGGAGAAATCCCATTCTTCCGAGAGGTATTTACACAGCAGGCGACCGGCGTTGATGTGCAGCGCCTCGGACATTTCGCTGCGATGGTCGGAAATGTTCGGCAGCACGCAAATGCCGCTGGTGAAGATCGGCTCGAAGACGAACGAATGACCGCTCTTGCCGTCATGTTCGTCCATCGGCTTGGTGTCGAACGTCTTGTTCATGTACGAGTGCTGCTGGGCCAGGCCGAACTCCGAGGCCATGCCCGAACCGGTACCGCCGCCGGCGCTGAAGATCGAGAAATACAGGCGCGACTGGTTGGCCTTGATCCCGCAGCTGTCGATCAGGTACGAGTGGATCATTTTCCAGTCAGGGCTGGAGAAACGCTGGGTGTCCTTGTTGAGGATGATCTTCGCCAGGTACTGGCCGAGGATCGGCGCGTTACCGGCGCCACCGGCGTGGACTTCGGACAAGTCCATGATCTTCATTTTGCTGTAGTCGCGCAGGAAGCCGCTTTTTTCGCCCTTGCGCGAGAAACGGATGCGCCCGGCGATGTCCTTGTCGAGGTCGCCAAGCATCACCAGCGGTTCGACCAGGAACACCGGTTTGCTCGCCTTGCTGTTGCCGATGCGCAGGTTGTTCTTGATCCACTGCGCCGGGCTGTAACCCTTGTCGGCCGATCGGCGATCCGCCGCCCGGTCTTCGTTGTTGAATTCGTTGAGGTAGAACTTGCGCGCGTTGTACACCAGCTCCGCGACGTCGAGGGCGATGTTGGAGCCGCAGCGACCGAGGCCGATCAGGCACACCGATGGGAATTCCTGATCGTTGTGCTGTTCGTTATCGCCTTCCAGGTGCGGCGGGCG
Organism: Pseudomonas sp. SM4; assembly: GCF_051913165.1. Classification (NCBI taxonomy): domain Bacteria; kingdom Pseudomonadati; phylum Pseudomonadota; class Gammaproteobacteria; order Pseudomonadales; family Pseudomonadaceae; genus Pseudomonas; species Pseudomonas sp. SM4. Next base: position 663,350 of record NZ_JBODOE010000001.1, read on the forward strand.
CGGGAACACCAGATCACGCAGGCCGTCGAGATTGTCGAGGATGCGGTCGGTATTGGTTTCGGTGAAGTACAGGTATTGCTGGGTCGACAGCGGGCGCGACGGGACCAATGGCTTCGACGATGACGGGCTGTTGGCGGCGGGGCTCAAAGTCAGATCGGATACCGCACTGGCGGGATTGTTTTTAGAAGTCATTGTGCGCCATATACCTGGACTGGGTTGGTGCGCTGGCCGATGCCTGCGAACCTCACGGAATAAGATCTCGCGTCTTTTTTTGCGCGTATTGAGCCCGAGCGTCAGGGATTTGGCCTGAGTGTCGCTGGGGGGAATCCTTTCCTGATCGTTGATGAATCGGCCATTATTCGGCGATCTTTAATCGAAAAGAGGCAAAATGATGTCAACGCTACCTTCGTTGGGGTTCGCCGGAATCGGTCTGATGGGGCTGCCCATGTGCCGGCGTCTGTTGGCGGCGGGTTATCCGCTGACCGTGTGGAATCGCAACCCGGCCAAGTGCGCGCCGCTGGTCGAAGCCGGTGCCCGGCAGGTGGCGCGTCCCGCCGATTTGTGCGAACACGCGGACATCGTGATGTTGTGCCTGGCCGATACGGCGGTGGTGCGTGAGGTGGTATTTGGCGCTGGCGGTATCGCCGAAGGCGCGAAAAACGGCCAGCTGCTGGTGGATTTTTCCAGCCTCGAACCGACCGCCACGCGCGAGATGGCGGCGCAACTGGCCGAGAACAGCGGCATGGCCTGGCTGGATTCTCCGGTGTCCGGCGGCGTGGTCGGCGCTGAAGCGGGCAGTCTGGCGATCATGGTCGGTGGCGATGCGGCAGATCTTCAGCGCGTGCGCCCGGTGCTGCTCAATCTCGGTCAGCACGTGACGCACATGGGCGGTGTCGGCGCCGGGCAGGTGACCAAGGCCTGCAACCAGATGATCGTTGCCTGCAACGCCTTGGTGATTGCCGAAGTGGTGGCGCTGGCCGAGCAGGCCGGGGTTGATGCGAGCCTGATTGCCGAAGCGCTGGCCGGCGGTTTTGCCGATTCGAAACCACTGCAGATCCTCGCCCCGCAAATGGCTGAAAGCCGCTTCGAGCCGATCAAATGGCACGTGCGCACCTTGCTCAAGGACCTCGACACCGCCGTGAAATTCTCCCGCGAACAGGGCTCGGCCACGCCGATCAGCGGATTGGCCGCACAACTGATGCGCCTGCATGGGGCGCAGGGCTTTTTGGCGCAGGATCCAGCAACACTGGTGCAAATGTACCGCGCGCCAGAATCAACGGATTGACCGTGTGGGCATGTTTGCGCTGATTGATTTCTTCCAGCACCGGGCGCAGCTCCTCCAGCGGCACCGGGCGGCTGAGCAGGTAACCCTGAATGAAATCGCAGCCCGAACGCTCGAGAAATTCGTACTGCTCCAGGCTTTCCACGCCTTCGGTGACCACCTGCAAATGCAGGGTGTGCGCCATGACGATGATTGCCTGGACGATCTCCATGTCTGCCGTGGCATTGGGAATGTCGATGATGAACGAACGGTCGATCTTCAGTGTGTTCAGCGGCAGGCGCTTCAGGTACGCCAGCGATGAATAACCGGTACCGAAGTCGTCGATCGACAGTGACACGCCGAGGGCTCGGATCTGTCGCAGCAACACCAGGGTGTTGGCGATGTTGCCCATCAGCGCATTCTCGGTGACTTCCAGTTCCAGGCGTTCCGGTGCAACACCGGCGGTGCGCAGCGCACTTTCAATCTCGAGGGCCAGCTCCTCGCGGGCAAGGTTGAGGGGCGAGCAGTTCCAGGCGATTTTCAGTTCTTCGCAGCCATGGCGCGAGAGCTCGCCGAGGTCTTTGCAGGCCCGGCGCAATACCCAGTTATCCAGCTCGGCGATCAGACCATTGTTTTCGGCGATGCTGATAAAGCGATCCGGGGTCAGCAAACCGTGCAGCGGGTGTTGCCAGCGGATCAACGCTTCGAGCTTGGTGACGCGGCCGGTTTTCAGTTCGAAGATCGGCTGGTAATAGAGCATCAAGCCGTTTTCTTCGCGCAGGGCATGGCGCAGTTCTTCCTCGAGTTGCAGTTCCAGGGTCGCGCGGTTTTTCAGGTTGGAATTGAAAAAGTGCAGGCCGTTGCGCCCAGCACCCTTGGATTGATACAGCGCCAGATCGGCGTGCTTGAGCAGTTCTTCGCAGGTGGTGCCGTCCTCCGGAAACAGACTGATGCCAATGCTGGTGGTCATCACCATGCGCCGCCCGGCCAATTCGATCGGCTCCTTCATCTTGAGCATGATGCGCTGGGCCATGTTGCGCGCCTCTTCACGATCACGCAGGCTGATCAGGATGCAGAACTCATCGCCACCGAAGCGCGCGACCACGTCTTCATGGCTGCGTACCGAGCCTTTGATGTGCTGGGCGATGACTTTGAGCAACTCGTCACCGGCGTCATGGCCGAGGCTATCGTTGATCCGTTTGAAGTGGTCGATGTCGAGAAACATCACCGCGAGCATGCCGCCCTCGGTGGTTTTCTGGCTGAGTTTCTCGGCGAAGATCTGGTTAAAGCCGCGACGGTTGATCAGGTTGGTCAGGGCGTCGTAGTTGGCCACTTGCTGCAGCGACATGCGCGCCTGGTCGAGCTGGCTGAGCAGGGCGTTGACCCGGCGCAGGTCGTGTTCCTTGCTCTGCAGTTTCTTGTCGGCCAGCGCGGCGCTGACCGCGCTGCCGAGTATCAACAGGGTGATCAACGCGACCGTCAGGCCCAACTGCATATGGCTGGTTTCGACGGGTATCGCTGGCGCGCTGCCTTCGGGCAAGACCAGGTGCAACGCGGCCATCCCGGTGAAGTGCATGCTGAAAATGCCGGCGCCGAGGATCAGCGCGGCGCTGTATTTGAGCATCTGATGAAACAGGCCGCTGCCTTCGCGAAGGTAACCCGCCACCCACAGCGCGGCGAAACTGGCGCCGATGGCAATGACCACCGACAGCGCAAACAGGCCGGGGTCATAGTAAGCGACGGCGCTCGACTGCATGGCCGTCATGCCGACGTAATGCATGCCGGCAATCCCCAGGCCGATGACGACGGCGGTTTTCAGGTACAGCACCCGGCTGGGACGGGCCTCGCTCAGCGTGTGCATGGCCAGCCATGAGGCAAGCAGGGCGATCAGCAAGGAAAACAGGGTAATGGGCAGGTCGTACTGGATGTCGATCGGCGCCTGGAACGCCAGCATACCAATGAAGTGCATGGCCCAGATGCCGCCGGCCAGGCAGGTGGCGCCGATCCAGCGCCACACCCGTTGCGAACGTGGATCTTCGGCGTGGCCCACCCGCTCGGCCATGTCGAGGGTGGCGAAACTGGCGGCGCAAGCGACCAGATAAGCCACCAGCACCAGCAAGGGATTGTGTGTGCAATCGAGGATGACCTGCCCGCTCTCCGGCAGCTCGGTAACAAACTGTAAACCAAGCCACTCCATAGCATGCCCCGTCTCTGAAGTCGTCCTTACTGCGTCGTCAACGCAGGCGAATGACTGGAGTATAGAGGCGGTTTCTGGGGTGAATGCGGTAGTGGCATATTGGCGCTAACGATTTCGGCATTAGCACCATAGCGTTTGGCACTAATAGAGTCAGGCGCTCTGGTCGAAAGGAATTTGCGCCCAGTCCGGTTGCAGCGGCGGCAGGCCGAAACGCGCCCGGGCCTTGTCGCAATCGACATTCTGTTCGCCGTTTTCCCATGACGACTCGAATTCGCGGCAGGGGCTGGAGCGCAATTCATAAATCGAGCACTTTACTTCGCTGCCGACTTCGCCGACCAACGCCGTGCAACGCGGCGATTTACAGTCGGTGCCGTTCATCGCCACCCGGCTCGGGCTGATCTGCGTGACCAGTTCATCGGGCACCGTACCACCGGAGGAGGCGCATTCACCCCAGAAAAAAGACACACGAAAATGGGAACAACAGGCACCGCAATTCAGACACGGACTGACTTCGGACATGGGGAGGGCATCAAAGGGATTGATCGGCGAATCCGGACGGATCCGGCGGCTATTCTAGGCTTCGCCACGGACTTGGGAAGGGGGGCGCGAAACTATTTTTTTGTGCCAGGATTTTGCGGTAGAAGCCCCGGTTTTCGGGGGATTGCAGACTTATCAAGGGCTTACGTTTCGTTACAGTGGCATGGCCCGATATCAGGCAGACGAATGATCACAGACAGCTTCCGACGGGCTGACTAGATTGCAGGTTCCGGGCTCGGATGCGTTGGCAGTGAAGCCCTATAACAATAAAGAGACGGACCCATGCAGAACTCGACCCAAGCGGCGAATGCCTGGCGCATTCTGTTCCTGCTGTTTCTCGCCAACCTGTTCAACTTCTTCGACCGCACCATTCCGGCGATCATCATCGAGCCGATCCGTATGGAATGGCACCTCAGCGACTTTCAGCTGGGCATCGTCGGTACCGCATTCACCATTGTTTACGCGATTGCCGGCCTGCCGTTGGGGCGTATGGCCGACACCGGCTCGCGGCGCAAACTGATGGGCTGGGGCCTGGCGACGTGGAGTGCGCTGACCGCCGTCAACGGCCTGGTCGGCAGCTTCTGGAGCTTTTTGATCGTGCGCATGGGTATCGGCATCGGTGAGGCCAGTTATGCGCCGGCGGCCAATTCGCTGATCGGCGATCTGTTCCCGGCGCATCGTCGGGCGCGGGCGATGGGCATTTTCATGCTCGGCCTGCCGCTGGGTCTGTTGCTGGCGTTCTTTACCATCGGCGCGATGGTCAAGGCGTTCGACAGCTGGCGGGCGCCGTTCTTTATCGCGGCAGTGCCGGGGCTGATCCTGGCGATTTTCATGTTCTTCATTAAAGAGCCGAAGCGCGGCGCGGCGGAAACCGTGCAGGTCTCGCAAGAGCGCGTCGACAAGCCGATCCGGCGGATTCTGGCGGTGCCGACCTTTCTGTGGCTGGTGATGGCCGGGTTGTGCTTCAACTTCGCGACCTATGCCTGCAACTCGTTTCTGGTGCCGATGCTGCAGCGTTATTTCCTGATGCCGTTGCAGGAAGCCGCGGTGGCGACCGGGGTGATTGTCGGCGTGACCGGGTTGGTCGGATTGACGCTGGGCGGCTGGATTGCCGACAAGATTCACCAGCGTGTGGCCAATGGGCGGCTGTTGTTCGCGGCGTTCAGCCTGATTATTTCGACGCTGTGCACGGCGTGGGCGCTGCATGCCGGGCGTATCGAGATTGGTGTGTTTGTCGCGGTGTTCAGTGTCGGCTGGCTGTTTGCCTACAACTTCTACACCTGCGTTTACACGGCGATTCAGGACGTGGTCGAACCGCGTTTGCGGGCGACGGCGATGGCGTTGTTTTTTGCCGGGTTGTATTTGCTGGGTGGTGGTCTGGGGCCGGTGGTGGTCGGTGGCTTGTCGGATCATTTTGCCCACACGGCGATGTTGTCGGCAGGGGCTGAGCAGATGACCGAGGCGTTCAAGGCGGTCGGGCTGCATGATGCGATGTACCTGATTCCGGTGGCGCTGTTTTTGACCATGGTGTTTCTGTTTCTGGCGGCGCGGTGTTTTGTGCGCGATGCGCAGCGGATGAAGGAGGGGCTGGTTGCAGTGGTTGAGCCAGAAGTTGCAGCGGCGACTGCCTAGCCGTCATCGCTGGCAAGCCAGCTCCCACAGTGACCGAGTCGTACACATAATTTGTTAACAACCCGAAACCTGTGGGAGCTGGCTTGCCAGCGATGAGGCCATCAGCATTGATCGTTCCCACGCTCTGCGTGGGAATGCAGCCGGGACGCTCTGCGTCCCTTTCCAGAGCTGGAACGCGGAGCGTCCCTTGAGGCATTCCCACGCGGAGCGTGGGAACGATCGGCCCGCATCGCTGCGGGCCTTTTGTTTTCAGCGCTGGAGCAGGGCGGTTTAGCCTGCCACCAACACCCGAATCGCTTCCAGGCGCAACGCCGCTTTGTCCAGCATCGCCAGACCTTGCTCGCGCTGTTCACGCAACGCCACCAGTTCACTGTCACGTACGGTCGGGTTGACCGCTTGCAACGCGGTCAGGCGCGCCAGTTCTTCGTCGGTGTCGGCCGCCAGACGGCGACGGGCCTCGGCTACGCGCTCGGCGTGACGCGGGGCGATCTTGTCTTCACCGGCGTTGATCCGTGGCGTCAGCTGATCGCGCTGGGCCTGGATGAACTTGTTGGCGCTGGCGCGTGGCACGCTTTCCAGCTGATCGTTCAGCGTTTCAAACGAGACGCGAGCCGACAGGTCGTTGCCATTGGCATCCAGCAGGCAACGCAGGGCTGCCGGCGGCAGGTAACGGCCCAGTTGCAGCGAGCGCGGCGCCACCACTTCGCTGACATACAGCAGTTCCAGCAGCACGGTGCCCGGCTTCAACGCCTTGTTCTTGATCAGCGCGACGGCGGTGTTGCCCATCGAGCCGGACAGCACCAGGTCCATGCCGCCCTGCACCATCGGGTGCTCCCAGGTGATGAACTGCATGTCTTCGCGCGACAGCGCCTGGTTGCGGTCGTAGGTGATGGTCACGCCTTCGTCGTCGCCCAGCGGGAAACTGGCGTCGAGCATCTTCTCACTCGGTTTGAGGATCAGCGCATTTTCCGAATGGTCTTCGCTGTCGATGCCGAACGCGTCGAACAGGGTTTCCATGTAGATCGGCAGGGCGAACTGATCGTCTTGCTCAAGGATGTCCTCGACCAGCGCTTCACCTTCGCCGGCGCCACCGGAGTTGAGCTCCAGCAGACGGTCGCGGCCGGTGTGCAGTTCGGCTTCCAGACGCTCGCGCTCGCTGCGCGCTTCGTCGATCAGCGCTTGCCACTCGCTGTCGTCGGCTTCTTCGAGCAACGGCAGCAGGCGCGGGCCGAACTGATGCTGCAAGGCGTTGCCGGTCGGGCAGGTGTTGAGGAACGCGTTCAGCGCTTCGTGGTACCACTGGAACAGGCGCTCTTGCGGGCTGGTTTCCAGGTACGGCACGTGCAGTTCGATGATGTGCTTCTGGCCGATCCGGTCGAGACGACCGATACGCTGCTCGAGCAGATCCGGGTGCGACGGCAGATCGAACAGCACCAGGTGGTGAGCGAACTGGAAGTTGCGACCTTCACTGCCGATTTCCGAGCAGATCAGCACTTGCGCACCGAACTCTTCATCAGCGAAGTACGCAGCAGCGCGGTCACGCTCAAGGATGTTCATGCCTTCGTGGAACACTGTGGCCGGGATGCCGGAACGCACGCGCAGGGCGTCTTCCAGATCCATCGCGGTTTCGGCGTGGGCGCAGATCACCAGCACTTTGGTGCGCTTGAGCATTTTCAGCTGATCGATCAGCCACTCGACACGCGGGTCGAATTTCCACCAGCGTTCTTCTTCGCTGGCGTCCGGCTGCGCCTGGAAGCTGACTTCCGGATACAGCTCGGCGTGATCGCCCAGCGGCAGTTCGAGGTATTCGTCCGGGCACGGCAGCGGGTACGGATGCAGCTTGCGCTCCGGGAAACCCTGCACGGCAGCGCGGGTGTTACGGAACAGCACGCGGCCGGTGCCGTGGCGATCGAGCAGTTCGCGCACGAGGCGGGCGCTGGCTTCAGTGTCGCCATCGTTGACCGCGGTCAGCAAGGCTTCGCCTTCGTTGCCGAGGAAACCCTGAATGGTTTTGTGCGCTTTGGCTGAGAGACGGCCCTTGTCGAGCAGTTCCTGCACGGCTTCGGCCACCGGGCGATAGTTATCGCTCTCGGCGCGGAACGCGGCCAGGTCGTGGAAACGGTTTGGATCGAGCAGGCGCAGACGGGCGAAGTGGCTGTCCTGACCGAGCTGTTCCGGGGTGGCGGTGAGCAGCAGCACGCCCGGGATGACTTCGGCGAGTTGCTCGACCAGCGAGTATTCGGCGCTGGCTTTCTCTTCGTGCCAGACCAGGTGATGCGCTTCGTCGACCACCAGCAGATCCCAACCGGCGGCGAACAGAGCGTCTTGCGCCTTCTCGTCGTCGACCAGCCATTCCAGCGCGACCAGCGCCAGTTGGGTGTCTTCGAACGGGTTGGCGGCATCGCTTTCGATAAAGCGTTCTTCGTCGAACAGCGCAACTTGGAGGTTAAAGCGGCGGCGCATCTCCACCAGCCACTGGTGCTGGAGGTTTTCCGGGACGAGGATCAGCACGCGGTTGGCGCGGCCCGAGAGCAGTTGGCGATGGATCACCAGACCGGCCTCGATGGTTTTACCCAGACCCACTTCGTCCGCCAGCAGAACGCGCGGGGCGATGCGGTCAGCGACTTCACGGGCGATGTGCAATTGGTGCGCGATCGGTTGCGCACGCACGCCACCCAGGCCCCAAAGCGAAGATTGCAGCTGGCGGCTGGTGTGTTCGAGGGTGTTGTAACGCAGCGAGAACCACGCCAGCGGGTCGATCTGCCCGGCGAACAGACGGTCGCTGGCCAGACGGAACTGAATGAAGTTCGACAGCTGGGTTTCCGGCAGGGTGACGGCTTCGTTCTGCCCATTGAGGCCGTGATAGACCATCAGCCCGTCGACATCGTCGACTTGCTGCACGGTCATCTTCCAGCCTTCGAAGTGGGTGATGCTGTCGCCCGGCGAGAATCGCACACGGGTCAGGGGCGCATTCCGTAGCGCGTACTGGCGGGTTTCGCCAGTGGCCGGGTAAAGCACGGTCAACAAGCGGCCGTCCTGTGCCAGAACGGTGCCTAAACCAAGCTCTGCTTCGCTGTCACTGATCCAGCGTTGCCCCGGTTGATACTGCTGCGCCATGCTGCCTGACTCCCACCTTGAAAAAGCGGGCTATCTTAACGGAATGCGACCCTGAGGCCAAAGGAATACTGGGGTAGGAGCTGCCGAAGGCTGCGATCTTTTGATCTTGGGGAACACTTGGAATCGGTGTTGTCCCATTAAAGGATCGCAGCCTTCGGCAGCTCCTACAGGTGCCAAGTGCGTCACAGATTTGCGACGGATGGCTCAAGGCGCCTTTGCCGCAGCCGATAGCCTGCAGACAGGAGACCCTTTATATGTTGCCACCGATGCTCCCCTTGAGCGCTGTGCCGATCACTTCCCAGCAGGACCCGATCCGCCAGCGACCGGACATTCCTCCGGTGGTGCCGGTGCAGGAAAGCTCCAACGAAAGCACGATTGATCTGCAAAATCGCGATCCGGAAGAGGATCGACTGATGGCGCGCGAAGAACAGCGCCGCCAGCAGGAGCGCGATCGTCGTCGTCGCGAAGCCGATGAAGACCCGGAAGAACATCTGGCGGTGCCTGGCACCGAACTCAATGCCGACAACACCGTGCCGGTGGTGCCGCTGATGGAAGACCAGCCGCGTCAGGGGTTGTGGGTCGATATCGAGATTTGACCGTTGTCGTTCACATGAATTGTTTTACAGCGTTCAAACCGGTGGCTGGTCAGCGCTGGCGTCTGGCTGCATTATTGGCGCAGGTCTGCCGGTGATGTGGCAGTTGTGATTCTTTCAAGCGATGTTCCGAACGCCATGAGCCAAGACGACAAACTGATCGACCTCAGCACCGAACGCGCCAAGCGGGTGCATGACATTAAAGAGAAGCGCCTTAACGAGGTGCGACAGGCTTTCGAGCAGGCCATGCCGCTGGGAAAAGCCAAGAAAAAGTCGAAGAACAAGCCGAAAAAGCGTTGATCTCCCCCTGCATCCGTTGATGCAGGTCAGTTATTTCCCCTCCTTTATCTCCCTTCGTTGCTGGCATTGATCCCGGTCAATTTGTGCGCCTGTGTGTTTGGTAACTTAGTCCCATCGCAGCAGAGCAGGGGCCAGGAGGCCAGTCATGTTTTTCGATAACGTGGTGTTTGCCGGGGTCCTGACTGTAGGGCTGATGGTTCTGTTTTTTGCAGGGTTTGGATTTTTTATCTGGAAGGACGCGAATAAGCGCAAGAAGTGATTCTTCTGGAGTGATGAGCACGCAAGGCATTTTGGGGCGACTTCGGTTGCCCCTTTTTTTTTGCCTTGGCGGCCTGTGGGCCGACCAGGCTTTGGGTTGTTTTGTGGGAATATCCGTTTTTTCGGGTGTTGCGGCTGGCGGTTTCGCCCTTACGGCGAGTCACCTTTTCCAAACGCCGAAAAGGTAACCGAAAAGGCTTGCTCCTACGTGCGGCCCGCTCGCTGGGGCTCGGGGT
>NZ_JBODOE010000020.1:0-100210 GCF_051913165.1 Pseudomonas sp. SM4
CTCGCTGTCGTTGGCTTCTATAAGAATGCCACCGTGGCGCACAGACGCCTCGGCTTGGGCGAGTCCATACAATTACACTGGAATGCAATCCACCCTGTAGGAGCTGCCGAAGGCTGCGATCTTTTGACATTTTCCATGGCCCCCTGGATCAGACATTGCCATGGATCAAGCACCCCTCTCCCGATCAGCTAGAATGGCCGCCTTGTCGTTGCCGAGCCTGCCATGAAACCCGTATTGCCCCACGCCCAACTCGATTGGGATGACCAGGGACGCCCGCGTTCGCGAGTGTTTGATGACGTGTATTTTTCCGACAAATCCGGTCTGGATGAAACCCGTTATGTGTTCCTCGAACAAAACCGCTTGGCCGAGCGTTTTGCTGCGCTGGGGGCCGGTGGGCGACTGGTCATCGGCGAAACCGGTTTTGGCACCGGGCTGAATTTTCTCTGTGCCTGGCAATTGTTCGAGCAACACGCCGTGGCCGGTGCGCGACTGCATTTTGTCAGCGTCGAAAAATACCCGCTGAGTCCGGCCGATCTGCAACGGGCGCTGGCCCTGTGGCCAGAACTCAAGCCGCTGGCCGACCAGTTGCTGCGCCATTACGTGGCGATCCATCAGGGTTTTCAGCGCATCACCTTGGCCAACGGTCGCGTCACCCTGACCCTGCTGATCGGCGATGCACTCGAGCAACTGCCGCAACTCGATGCACAGATCGACGCTTGGTTTCTCGACGGTTTCGCCCCGGCGAAAAACCCCGACATGTGGACGGCGGAACTGTTCGTCGAACTGGCACGACTCGCGGCACCGGGGTCGACCATCAGCACCTTCACCAGTACCGGTTGGGTGCGCCGTTTGCTCAACGCCGCCGGCTTCAAAATGAAGCGCACGCCGGGCATTGGCCATAAGTGGGAAATTCTGCGTGGCGAGTTCCTCGGTTGGCCGTCAGACGTTGCGCCACCCGCCCCGGAAAAACCGTGGTTCGCCCGCCCTGCCCCAGTGGCAGGCGAACGTCGTGCGCTGGTAATCGGTGCCGGACTGGCCGGTTGCGCCACCGCTTCCAGCCTCGCCGCGCGCGGTTGGCAAGTGAGCTTGCTGGAGCGCCACGATGGCGTGGCGCAAGAAGCCTCGGGCAATCCGCAGGGCGTGCTGTATCTGAAGCTCTCCGCCCACGGCACCGCGTTATCGCAATTGATCGTCAGCGGTTTCGGCTACACCCGTCGCTTGCTGGAAACCCTGCAACGCGGCACCGATTGGGACGATTGCGGCGTGCTGCAACTGGCGTTCAATGCCAAGGAAGCTGAGCGTCATGCGCAATTGGCCGCAGCCTTCCCCGAAGACTTACTGCAATGGCTCGACCAGCCCGAAGCGCAACATCGCGCCGGCATCGCTTTGGCCCGCGGCGGTTTGTACTATCCCGAGGGCGGCTGGGTGCATCCACCGGCGCTGTGTCAGGCGCAAGCCGCGCAGCCGAACATCGAACTGCTCAGCCATCGTGACGTACTGGAACTGCGCAAAGTCGACGATCAGTGGCAAGCCTTCGACGGTGACCGCTTACTGGCCAGCGCACCGGTCGTGGTGCTGGCCGGCGCCGCCGACATCAAACGTTTTGCGCAAAGTGCCGAGCTGCCGCTCAAGCGCATTCGCGGACAAATTACTCGACTTGCCGAGACCGCAGTAAGCCGAGCGCTGACCACCGTGGTCTGCGCCGAAGGCTACGTCGCCCCGGCACGTTTGGGCGAACATACCCTCGGTGCGAGCTTCGATTTCAACAGCGATGACCTGACCCCGACCATCGCCGAACACCAAGGCAATCTGGCGATGCTCGAAGAAATCTCCAGCGACCTCGTGTCGCGTCTGCACATCAGCGCACAGCCTGTCGAAAACCTTCAGGGCCGCGCTGCCTTCCGCTGCACCAGCCCTGACTATTTGCCGATCGTCGGCCCCCTCGCCGACCGCGAAGCGTTCGATCAGGCATACGCCACGTTAGCCAAAGATGCCCGCCAGGTTCCGGACGTGGCCTGCCCGTGGCTTGACGGGCTCTACGTCAACAGCGGCCACGGTTCTCGCGGTCTGATCACCGCACCGCTGTCGGGTGAATTGCTCGCCGCCTGGCTCGACAACGAACCGTTGCCGCTGCCGCGAAGTGTCGCCGAGGCGTGCCACCCCAATCGCTTTGCGTTGCGCCGTCTGATTCGCGGCAAGTAGCTCTTACCCTTGGGGCATGGCGCAGATCCCCAGATTAACCAGACGTATCGCATCGTCGGTCAGGCGTGTCAGCACAGCTTCCTCAGCCAGTTCGCGCTGGAACTTGATCGCATCCATCTGACTGAGATAATCCGCGGAACTGAGTGTGCTCGCCTGCCCGAACACGGCATCCAGTTGCGGTGAAAAAATCTCGTCAATACTGGTGAACTGGCGGCTGAACGTGCGTTTGAGGTAATCACACCAGAATGGCTGGCGCTGCAGAAACGTCACCCACTGCGCTGAAGCTTCAGCCGCAACGATCCTGTTCTTCGCGATGTCCAGATCGGCAGGGGTCACACCGCCCAGTAGTGCATAACGCATGAACCGCGGCTGGCCCGGCAAATCCAGGTCATCGGCGAGGCCGGTGCGATACGCGAGGTTGACCTCCAAAGGATCGGCGGTCGGATTCTTGTCAGCATGTTCTTGAGCGATCTGGTTCAACTGATCCAGGCGGAACAGACCACGGCCGAGTTTGATCAGGGGTTTGGCACCATTTACCCGACCTTCAGCAGGGTTGATCACCCTGTCGACTTCAACGGCGATTTCCAGATGACTGAAGTTTATCGCCGCACTGTCCGTACAGTTGATCGGATTGGCCGCCAGATCGAGGATCTGTTCGTACAACGGCGCTCGCTGCTCCGCCGCTTCGAGTACCGCCCAGACCCGTCGATGCATGTCTTGGGTCGCTTTTTCGGAATCGGCGGTATGACTGAGTTCCGCCAGCAGATGGAATAATCCTTCGGCCCTCGGATCATCTTTGTATGCCGTCCAGATTCGATTACGACGATTCCAGTCCTCCCCCGCGCCGTCAGTGAACCAGAGCGATCGCGCCTGGTTTTCGTCGAGACGGGCATTATCGTTATCCAGATAGCCCATGCCGACGCCGATGTTTTCCCGGTAATTCGACAGGTGCGTGTTGCTGACGTCGGACAATGGATTGAATCGCAGGTTAAGTGCCTCACTGAAACGTCGCGGGGTTTTGAAGAGCCAATCCGGCAATACCTTAATTTCGTTGTTGCGCAAATCCACCCAATCCAGATTCGGCAAACGTGCCAGACCGTTGGGCAACTCCGTAGCACCGGTCTCGCGCAGTGCCAGAGAGCGCAATTTCAACATATGGCTGACATCCGGGGTTGCCCCCAGCGGATTGCCGCTCAGGTTCAAACTGTGAAGCGTGCGCAACTGGCTCAGTTTCAGCAGCGTCTGCTCGGTCAGCTTGATCTGGTTACCCGCCAGGCTCAACCGGCCAAGATCAGGCATGAACGAGAGAATTTCCGGCAGCCGAGTGAGCTTGTTGCGATCAAGCTCCAGGGATTCAACTTGCTTGAACGAGCGGAGGAAATACGCGATATCGTCCCCTTGCTCCATGTTCCTCAACGACAATCGCTTGATGTGGTCGAACTTCAGACCAGGTGGCAGAGTGGGCAGTTTGCCGACTCGCATGCCGTCCAGATTCAACGTACAAACGGGTTGACCATTGACGTCTCTGACCCATAAAAGTCGCCGAAAACTGTCCTCGATCAGTTCAGCGGTGGCTTTGCGACTACGACGCACCTCTTGCCAATCCCCGCCGAGCGCCCTTATCGCAGGCTCGTCCTCGCTCCAGAGTTGCAGTGCATCGCGCAGGCTTTGCAGATCCTCACGCAACGCCTTTACACCGGTTGCCCGGGTCAGCGGGTCATTGCCCAGTTGATCGATCAATTGGCTGGCCTGGGCTTCGCTGTAGCTGGGGAAAAGCCTCAAGACTTTGCGCAGCAATGCTCGCGGATGAGTCGTTGTCATCACCTGATCGGCCTGCACACAAGCCGGCTCGAAAACAACCGGCTCAGACTTGCCGGTGATCAACATCCGCGCAGTCACCTCGCGCTCGTCCAGTGCAGTTTCAAGCAGTTTGTTGCGTAGCCGAGCCCCATCAACAGGCACCGGGTCGGGGAATCCGGCGGCGGCACGTTGCGCAGGAGCCAGCGCCTTGAGAATGGCGTGATAGAGATCGTCAGCCCCCGCTTCAACCCGTCCCAGCGATTTGCTGTCGCCGTCAAACACCTCATACCCGCCATTGGATTTAACCAAATAGCGGGTGTTCAAGGGCGTCGCCGGCTCAGCACCAATCGCTTCCAGCAAAGGCCCGTTCAGGGTTTTTTCTCGTAACTCAAGCCGCAGCTGCGCATCCCAGCCGCTCAAATGAGGCAGTAACTGTATGGCCAGCTTTTCAGTGTCCGGATTGGCCATTGCCGGCAAATGAAGCCCGATCAGCGCACGATCAACACGTACCTGATGGGTCGCGGCCCTGACCTTCTGCGCCAGACCGACAGGCACTCGACCGCTGGAAAGCAGATGCACACGCTCGACACTCGGCGCCTGATCGATAAGACGCTGCGCATGGCGCGCCGGCAGGTCGACAAACGTATTGCGCAGCTTCTGCACATCGTCAGCCTCGATCCGGTCGTAGCGTTCATACATTCGCTGGAACACCGCCGGACGATCAGCCTTGAGCCGTGAGCCGAGTTTTTTAGCGAGAATCTCTCGTTCGTTCTGACGACCGGGGCTGCCCCCCAGCAAGGCATCGATTTCCTTCTGATACAAACCATCGATCACCGTTTGCAGCAATTGACCTTCGGCCAACTGGTCTTCAGTGATCACCACACTCAGACGATCATCGCGCACCGTGGTGAGGGGGTAGGTTGCCGTGACTTCGCCGGCGGCATCGGTGACCGCAATGTAGCGGTCTGTCGGCCAGCCGGGCATCCTTGGCAACGCACGCAATTGTTCATGCACAGGTTGCCCTGAGTGGGTTTCGCCCCGCTCAAGCTCGCCGATGAGCACGCGTAACCGTCGCTCTGTACGCAGTCGCTCCACGCTGTCGCGCAGCCGCGATGACAGTGGCAGATTGTCGCGCAAGGCACGCTGCAACGCTTCGTAGCGGTCGCCGCTGATCCTGCGCATCATGTCCAGTTCGGCATCTGTAAAATCACACAGCTGTGGATCGATACGTTTGAGGGTATACGCCGCGCTACGCCACTGTTCGGTGTCTTCGGCCGGAGTGCGCCAGCCACCTTCGACGTGACGTTCAAGCACAGGGGTGAACGCTTCAGGGCGCCCGGGATGTTGCAGACGCCAGCTACGCGCTGCCGAATCGGTAGTGCCCGCAAGGATTCGGTGCCCGACCCGACCGTAAAACCTGCTGCCGATTTGATGAAGGTCTTCGGCACCGTCGGCCAGCGTGAATCCGTGTGGAAGGTCATGCTCGTAAGGGCTTAAATCTGGCTTCCACAGGCGCGGTTTGCCGGCCTGATTGTAAATCGCGGTGAACTGGCCAAAGAACGTCGGGTGGGAGCGCACCAGATGGCGTCCGAGCGTGCCAACGACTTTCTGGCCCCCCGCGAACACGCCCATCAGTGCGATGTTTTCCACGACGCCGAGCAGGTGTGACAGCGCTTCCTGCTGGTCGCCCCGCTGCCAGTCCTCGACGCCTTCATACACCTCGCCAAGCAATTGCCCTACCGCAACACCCATCATCAGTTGGCCGAGAACCGGTACAAAGAGTCCTGCTACGGAGGCAACGCTGACACCGAGCTGGAGAAAGTCCAGCAGACGTTTGCGGCGTGCATCGTCATCAATGTCGGCGGTCGGCACCGCCAGTTTGCGTGCATCAACCTGCATTTTGCCCACGTGACTTTGCACCATGAACTCGAACAGCGGCACCGTGATCGGCAATGACCTGATGGATTCCAGCTCGGCGGAATCGGCAACAGCCTTGAAAAAATCTGCCTTGTCATCTTCATCAATGCTGTTGGCGAAGTAATCCTTGTAGCGCCGACCCTCCAACTTTTGCGTCAGGTACTGTTTGAACGCATTGAAACTCGGGTACTCGTACAACGCGCGCTCGGGGTCTCCCGCCATATACACCAGGCACGGTTCCTGAGGATGCGTTTCGAACGAATGGGCGCAAAACACCACGACACCCCAGACGCAGCTGTTGAAAATCTCCAGGCCTTGCATCATCAGTGTCTGGTCGTTGTAGTGCAGCGTCGCTGCCGACGCCACACCCTCGGCGTCAATCAGCCGTTGCACGGTCTGCAAACCGGCAGGTGAGATGTGATGCCTGATCGCGGCAAGGTGGGTGTCCATTTGCAACAACAGCTTTTTCATTTTCGCCATGTCGCGAATCATGGTGTTGCGTACCACGACCTTGCCGTCAGCCCCCAAAAGACCGAAGACCTGCTGAAAATGCGCCTGGTAGCGTTTGCCAAGGTCCAGCTCTCGGCATAGTCCGGCAAAGGCCGCCACGGTCAAACCGCTGACGCCAGCCGTGGCGCTGTGCACGACAACCTGACCGCCGACAGGAAAATCACCTGCGGCTTCCTCAGCGGTGAAGTTCTGCATTGCCGCTTGTAACAGTGTCTGCGTGGCAGCCGGAAAGGTTTGTACGCCGTTTTCGTCCGTCGATAGGGGCTCGCAACCGCAATCGGCACCCGGCAAGCTCAGGAAATCTTTTTCTACGTCGAAATTCACTGGCCATTTGTGGCGCAGCGCGAGGTTCAGTTCATCGATACAAAAGGTGTGCAACGGCTTGAGCGTGTCCAGCTCCCTCTGGACTGTCAGTTGAACGGCATGCAACTCCCGGGTGGTTCGATCAATCGCCGCGAGTTGGATGGCTGAACATTTCAGCAAAAAAGCAGGCAGGCTTTTTTGCAAGGCTTCGGCGCTGTCGAGATCGCCAGTGGCGTCAAGCAACGTGTTCAAAGTCAAATCCGGAGACTGCGTTTTTATTTCTGTGGTCGGCATCTGCAATAGTCCTTTATTGCGAGGTTCGAACGTCGACCATATCAACACCGAGGAAGAATAAAAAACCTAAAATAACGCCTGAAATCCAGCTGATTCAACAGTTTTTTGCACCGATAAAATATCTATATACCGCCATTCGATTTCAATCAGCTGTTAAGTGAGATGAGGCAAGTCGCGTCATTGCACAGGGTCGAATCCACGCGCTTATAACTCATCGTTCTAAAACTCCCACCACCGCACCGGGTCAGTTTCTGAGTACCGGCCATTTGGCCGCTGAAGAAACACCCTCCCCAACGGAAAAACCGGTAAGGACTTTATGTGCGGATTAGCTGGCGAGTTACGTTTTGATCAACAACCTGCAGACCTTGCAGCCATCGAGCGAATCACCCATCACCTGGCGCCTCGCGGCCCTGATGCGTGGGGCTTCCATGCCCAAGGGCCGATTGCCTTGGGCCATCGTCGCCTGAAAATCATGGACCTGTCGGACGGCTCGGCGCAGCCGATGATCGACAGTCAACTCGGCCTGTCGCTGGCCTTCAACGGCGCGATCTATAACTTCCCGGAATTGCGCGCTGAGCTCGAAGCGCTGGGCTATGCCTTCTATTCCGGTGGCGACACCGAAGTACTGCTCAAGGGCTATCACGCCTGGGGCGAAGCGCTGCTGCCGAAACTCAACGGCATGTTTGCGTTTGCCATTTGGGAGCGCGACGCCAAGCGCCTGTTCATCGCCCGTGACCGTCTCGGCGTGAAGCCGCTGTACCTGTCGCGCACCGGCCAGCGTTTGCGTTTTGCCTCGGCCCTGCCGGCGCTGCTCAAGGGCGGCGACATCAACCCGATTCTCGATCCGGTGGCGCTTAATCACTACCTGAATTTCCATGCCGTGGTCCCTGCGCCACGCACCCTGCTGGCTGGCGTTGAAAAGCTGCCACCAGCGACCTGGATGCGTGTTGAAGCCGACGGCACCACCGAGCAGAAAACCTGGTGGACACTGCCTTACGGCCCACACGACGACGAGAAAAATCTGACGTTGGAAGACTGGGTCGACCGCGTGCTCGACAGCACTCGCGAAGCGGTAGCGATTCGTCAACGTGCCGCCGTCGATGTCGGCGTGCTGCTGTCCGGCGGTGTCGATTCGAGCATGTTGGTCGGTCTGTTGCGTGAAGTCGGCGTTGAGAATCTGTCGACCTTTTCCATCGGGTTCCAGGATGCCGGCGGCGAGCGCGGCGACGAGTTCCAGTATTCGGATCTGATCGCCAAGCACTACGGCACGCAGCACCATCAACTGCGCATCGACGAGAAAGAGATCATCGAGCAACTGCCCGCGGCGTTCCGCGCGATGAGCGAACCGATGGTCAGCCACGACTGCATCGCGTTCTATCTGCTGTCGCGCGAAGTGGCCAAGCACTGCAAGGTGGTACAGAGCGGCCAGGGCGCGGACGAGTTGTTCGCCGGTTATCACTGGTACCCGCAAGTCGATGGCGCGGCCGATCCTTATGCGGCCTATCGCAACGCGTTCTTCGACCGCAGCTACGACGATTATGCGGCCACCGTACAACCGAAATGGCTGACCGCGAATGATGCCGCTGGCGACTTCGTCAAAGAGCATTTCGCACAGCCCGGCGCTGATGCGGCAGTCGACAAAGCTTTGCGCCTGGACAGTACGGTGATGCTGGTCGATGACCCGGTCAAACGCGTCGACAACATGACCATGGCCTGGGGCCTGGAAGCACGAACGCCGTTTCTCGACTATCGACTGGTTGAACTGTCGGCCCGCGTGCCGGGCAAATTCAAGCTGCCCGATGGCGGCAAGCAGGTGCTGAAAGAAGCCGCGCGCCGAGTCATTCCAAGTGAAGTGATCGACCGTAAAAAAGGCTACTTCCCGGTGCCTGGCCTCAAGCATTTGCAAGGCGACACGCTGAACTGGGTGCGCGAACTGCTGCTCGATCCGAGTCAGGATCGCGGCCTGTTCAACCCGGCCATGCTCGACAAACTGCTGACTGATCCGCAAGGCCAACTGACGCCATTGCGCGGTTCGAAACTGTGGCAACTGGCGGCCCTGAACCTGTGGCTCAGTGAACAAGGAATCTGATCGATGAAACCCCACGCCACGGCCATCAACCAACGCCTGATTCGCGGTCAGACACCGTCCTACGAACGCTTGCAGGCACGGCTGGCCGAAGATGGCAGCACCCTGGCGGCCGACCCCATTGCGGTGCATTGCGGCTGGGGCCGGTTGCTGATCGGCCACACCTTTCCCGACCCGGCATCACTGGCTCGCGAGTTGCTCAATGAGCAACCCGGCGAGCGCGACATTGCCTTGTACGTCGCCGCGCCGCAGCAGATTCTCGGCCTGGAACCGACGCAGCTGTTTCTCGACCCATCCGACACGCTGCGCCTGTGGTTCAGCGATTACCGCCAAGCCACTCGCGTGTTTCGCGGCTTCCGTATCCGCCGTGCGCAGAGCGAGGCGGACTGGCAGGCGATCAACCTGCTGTATTCGGCCCGCGGCATGTTGCCGATCGATGCCACGCTGCTCACCCCGCATCATCAGGGCGGCCCGGTGTATTGGCTGGCGGAGGATGAGGACAGCGGCGCGGTGATTGGCAGCGTCATGGGCCTGAACCATCACAAGGCGTTCAACGACCCGGAAAACGGCAGCAGCCTGTGGTGCCTGGCGGTTGATCCGCAATGCTCGCGGCCGGGTGTTGGCGAAGTGCTGGTGCGACACCTGATCGAGCACTTCATGAGTCGCGGTTTGAGCTATCTGGATCTATCGGTGTTGCACGACAACCGTCAGGCAAAAAGCCTCTACGCCAAGCTCGGTTTCCGCAACCTGTCGACCTTCGCGATCAAGCGCAAGAACGGTATCAACCAGCCGCTGTTTCTTGGCCCCGGCCCGGAGGCGCAGTTCAATCCGTACGCGCGGATCATCGTTGAAGAAGCGCATCGGCGCGGCATTGATGTGCAGGTCGACGATGCCGATGCCGGGTTGTTCACCCTCAGCCATGGCGGCCGTCGCGTGCGCTGCCGCGAATCGCTGAGCGACCTGACCAGCGCGATCAGCATGAGCCTGTGTCAGGACAAAAGCCTGACGCACAAGGTGCTGAAAGCGGCCGGTCTGAATCTGCCGTCTCAGCAATTGGCGGGCAATGCCGACGACAATCTGGCCTTTCTCGATGAGCATCAACGGGTGGTGGTCAAGCCGCTCGACGGTGAACAGGGCCAGGGCGTTGCGGTGGATCTGCAGACCATCGAAGAGCTGCAGCAGGCCATCGAAGCGGCCAAGCAGTTCGACAGCCGCGTGCTGTTGGAGAGTTTCCACGAAGGCCTTGATCTGCGGATTCTGGTGATCGGTTTTGAAGTGGTCGCGGCAGCGATTCGCAAACCGGCGGAAGTGGTTGGCGATGGTCAGCATTCGATTGGCGCGTTGATCGAGGCGCAGAGTCGGCGTCGCCAAGCGGCCACCAGTGGCGAGAGCAAGATTCCGCTGGATCACGAAACCCAGCGCACCTTGCATGCGGGCGGGTATGACTACAGCAGCATTCTGCCGGCGGGTGAGCATCTGTTCGTGCGGCGTACGGCGAATCTGCACACCGGCGGCACGCTGGAAGACGTCACGGCGATTCTGCATCCGACGCTGGTCGATGCGGCGGTGCGTGCGGCGCGGGCGCTGGACATTCCCATGGTTGGCCTCGACTTGATGGTGCCAGCGGCGGATCAGCCGGAGTACGTGTTTATCGAGGCCAACGAACGCGCCGGGCTGGCCAACCATGAGCCGCAGCCGACGGCGGAGCGGTTTGTCGATTTGTTGTTTCCGCACAGTCAGCCGGCCATTTCTTGATCCTCTAGTGACTGGGCTGACGCCATCGCTGGCAAGCCAGCTCCCACAGGTTTCGCGGTGTACACAACACCTGTGGGAGCTGGCTTGCCAGCGATGAGGCCCGATCAGGCAATACAAAACGATCTCTCATCGAAACCATCGGTGTGCTCAACCCATCAGGAGTTTCCATGACCCCGCAAATCCCCGAACCGGATCTCAACTACCTGCAAAAAGTTCTCCTGGAAATGCTCGCCATTCCCAGCCCTACCGGGTTCACCGACACCATCGTGCGCTACGTCGCCGAGCGTCTCGAAGAACTCGGCATCCCATTCGAAATGACCCGGCGCGGAACCATACGCGCCACGCTCAAGGGCAAGAAAAACAGCCCTGACCGCGCAGTCTCCGCGCACCTCGACACTATCGGTGCCGCCGTCCGCGCCGTGAAAGACAATGGTCGTTTGACCCTCGCTCCGGTCGGTTGCTGGTCGAGTCGCTTTGCCGAGGGCAGCCGGGTCAGCCTGTTCACCGACAACGGTGTGATTCGCGGCAGTGTGTTGCCGTTGATGGCGTCCGGGCATGCGTTCAACACCGCGGTGGATGAGATGCCGATCAGTTGGGATCACGTCGAATTGCGTCTGGACGCCTACTGCGCGACCAAGGCCGATTGTGATTCGCTGGGCATCAGCGTCGGCGATGTGGTGGCGTTTGATCCACTGCCGGAGTTCACCGAAAGCGGCCATATCAGCGCCCGACACCTCGACGACAAGGCTGGCGTCGCGGCACTGCTCGCGTCCTTGAAAGCCATCGTCGACAGCGGCCAGGAGTTGATGATCGATTGCCATCCGCTGTTCACCATCACCGAAGAAACCGGCAGTGGCGCGGCGGCGGCATTGCCGTGGGATGTCAGCGAATTTGTCGGCATCGACATTGCGCCGGTCGCGCCGGGACAGCACTCCAGCGAACACGCGGTGAGTGTGGCGATGCAGGATTCCGGCGGGCCGTATGACTATCATCTGTCGCGACACTTGTTGCGGCTGGCCAGTGAAAACGAGTTGCCGGTGCGCCGTGATCTGTTCCGCTATTACTTCAGCGATGCGCATTCGGCGGTGACCGCCGGGCACGATATTCGTACCGCGTTGCTCGCGTTTGGTTGTGATGCGACGCATGGTTATGAGCGCACGCACATCGACAGTCTCGCGGCGTTGAGCCGGTTGTTGGGCGCGTACATTCTGAGCCCGCCGGTGTTTGCGAGTGATGCGGCGCCAGCGAATGCATCGCTGGATCGCTTCAGTCATCAAATCGAACATGACACGCAGATGGAAAGCGATACACGGGTGCCGTCGGTGGACAGTCTGGTGGGGCAGCGTTCCGATAGCTGATCCGGTTTTTGTTATGGCAGGGCTGGCCCCATCGCTGGCAAGCCAGCTCCCACAGTTTTTGCGGTGAATCGCATATTCGTGAACGCCTTCAAACCCTGTGGGAGCTGGCTTGCCAGCGATGAGGGCGGTACTGACTACACAAAACTGGCAGGCAACCGGCATTCGCCGTAGCATCCCGACATTGATTCAGCCGAGGTGCCCATGCTCATTCCCTACGACGCTCTTGAAGTCGACACCCTCACCCGCCTCATCGAAGATTTCGTCACCCGTGACGGTACCGACAATGGCGACGACACGCCGCTGGAAACCCGCGTGCTGCGCGTACGTCAGGCGTTGACCAAAGGTCAGGCGCTGATCGTCTTCGACCCGGAAAGCGAACAGTGCCAGTTGATGCTCAAGCACGACGTGCCCAAGCACCTGTTCGACTGACCCTCAGCGGGCCTTTTCCGCGCGCTGCTTGCGCTGGATTCGGTCGTAGACTTCGGCGCGGTGCACATTGACGTTCTGCGGCGCATCGACACCAAAGCGTACGCTGGAGCCGTTGACTGACAGCACACGCAGGGAAATATCGTCACCGATGGAAATCAACTCACCAACAACACGGCTGAGTACAAGCATGGGGTTCGTCCTTCAGGATTAGCAAACCCTGAAGATGCGCGGCTTGCCGGCGCGCGACAATGCGTGACCGGCAATTCAGTTTTGCCTTACACCCTCTCAGGTTTGGAGCCGTCAGACGCTTCCCACAAAACCATCGATTCAGGCCGCGGAGAAGCGCGGCCCGAACAGAATCACGCTGGCACCGATCACACACAACGCCACGCCGAGCCAATCCGAACCCAAGGGACGAACGCGCTCGACCACCATCAGCCAGCCAATCGACGCGACGATGTAGATACCGCCGTAAGCGGCATAGGCGCGCCCGGCATAGTTGGCTTCAACACGGGTCAACAACAGCGCGAACAGGGTCAGGCTGAGCAACGCCGGAATCACCCACAACGCACTTTTGCCCTGGCGCAGCCACATGAAAAAGGCAAAACAACCGGCGATTTCAAACAACGCCGCGAGGAAGAACCACAGATAATTGAGCATTGCTGTATCTCGTCAGGGTGATCATTGCGGCCACCCTAACGATGCAGTCTGCAGCGGGCAAGCTCAGCCGTTGTTCTGCTTGGCCTTGGCGCGCATTTTCTCGGCCATCGAGGTCATTTCGTTGTAGAGCAGTTGCGGATTCTTCTGCTTGATCGCCCAGGCCATGCGCCCTTGTTCGTGGGGCAGGATCATGAATTCACCAGCAGCAACTTGCTGATAAATGTAGTCGGCGATATCGGCGGCAGTAATCGGCGAACTTTCCAGCAACTTGCCGACCGCCGCTTTCATCGCTGGCGTCGGGCCACGGAACGAGTCAAGCAAGTTGGTCTGGAAGAACGATGGGCAGACCACATGCACGCCGACTTCCTGTTGCGCCAGTTCGATCAACAGGCTCTCGGAAAGAGCCACCACGCCGGCCTTGGCCACGTTGTAGTTGCTCATCGCCGGGCCCTGCATCAATGCGGCCATGGAGGCGATGTTGATGATCTTGCCTTTGCTTTGCTCCAGCAGCGGCAGGAAGGCCTTGCAGCCCTTGACCACGCCCATCAGGTTGATCGCGATCTGCCAGTCCCAGTCTTCCAGCGACAGTTCGCTGAAGAAACCGCCTGATGCCACGCCGGCGTTATTGACGATGATGTCGACGCCGCCGAGCTTTTCTTCGCAAGCTTGGGCGAAGGCGGTGAGCTGGCTGTAATCGCGCACATCGCAGCGCTGGACGAAGCCGTCGCCGCCCGCCTCGCGGACCATTTTCAGGGTTTCCTGCAGGCCGGGTTCGCTGACGTCGGACAAGGCCAGTTGCCAGCCTTCACGCGCCCAGCGCAGCGCGATTTCGCGACCCAGGCCTGAGCCCGCGCCAGTGATCATCATGCGATTTTGCATAGCAGACAGCCTTGTTGTTCTGGGGAAGATGCGCGGAGTGTAGCGAAGGTTGTGTGTGCGCCCACGCTCCATCAAGTTGCTGAATGGAGGATCAAAAGATCGCAGCCTTCGGCAGCTCCTACACCGATTCCTGTAGGAGCTGTCGAGTGAAACGAGGCTGCGATCTTTTTGCGTCAAAGGAAATAAGCGACTAATCCAAATACATTAAAAAAACATTGAATTTTCTTTCATCTGCACCAGTCGGATTTTGTAAGCCGTCTGGAATTACTTAGTCTCCAGTCGCCCCTTGAACACCAAGACTTCTCGAACTCTCTCAACAAGGAAATCGACATGGGCACAATTCTTATCATTATCCTGATCCTGTTGCTGATCGGTGGTCTGCCGGTCTTCCCGCACTCCAGAAGTTGGGGTTATGGTCCGTCGGGTATCATCGGTGTGGTGCTGGTCGTGCTGTTGGTGCTGTTGCTACTGGGTCGGATATAACCCTCTAGCCGGCAAAAAAAGAGGCCCTTTTCAGGGCCTCTTTTTTATTGCGCGGACTTACTTTAATCGCTTAGTCCGGCTTGCCGTTAACCACACCGGCAGTGTTGTCCATCAGGCTCTTGGTCGCCGTTTGCAGGAACGCTTCGAGTTTGTGTTTCAACTCGGCAGCGCGCGGTGCATCAGCAATGACCTCGGCACCCGGATTGGCGCCCAGTTGGTACTGATAGACCTTCGCCGACATGTCCTTGTCTTTCGGCAGCACCAGAATCTGGTCCGCCGTGACGATAGCGGTGGTCTGCTCGCTGCCCGACGGCTTGATCACACCGAAACCGGTGTCGCCTTCCGGCAGGTTAAGCAGGTCACGACCCCAGCACTGATGGCGCACTTCGCCACCCACACGACCCATGATGGTCGGCACGATATCGATTTGCGTGCCCACGGTGTGATCACGGGTGCCGAACTTCTCCTGGATGCCCGGGGCGATCATCAGCATCGGCACGTTGAAGCGGCCCAGATCCATTTCGGTGATCTGGCGCTCGTTGCCGAAACCGTGGTCACCGACGATGACGAACAGGGTTTCTTTGAAGTACGGCTCTTTACGCGCCTTCTCGAAGAACTGACCCAACGCCCAGTCGGAGTAGCGCATGGCGGTCAAGTGTTCGTTGAGGCTGCCACGATCAGTGACGCGCTCGACCGGCAATGGCGACGGCAAGGCGTATGGCGTGTGGTTGGACAGGGTTTGCAGCAGCGCATAGAACGGCTTGCCGTTTTCGCGCTTCTTCAATTCGATCAGACCACGGTCGAACATGTCCTGGTCGGACACGCCCCACGTTGGATCGGAGAACACCGGATCGACGAAATCATTACGGCCGACAAAGTTGGTCATGCCCTGGTTGCTGAAGAAACCCGACTGGTTGTCCCAGGCGAAGTCACCGTTGTAGACATAGACGTCGTCGTAGTCACGGGCGCTGAGCAATTGCGGCAGGCCAGACAGTTTGTGGCTGCCTTCCGGTGTCTGCATCAGGTATTCGAAACCTGGCAGGTTCGGGAAGCAGGCCATGGTCGCGAACATACCCTGGTGGGTGTGTGTGCCGTTGGAGAAGAAACGGTCGAACAGCAGGCCTTCCTTCGACAGTTTGTCCAGGTACGGCGTGATGTTGCCTGGCGCGCCCAGAGCACCGACCGAGTGACCGGCCATGCTTTCCATCAGAATTACGACAACGTTCTTGATCGGCAGGGTCTTGTCGGCGGGCGGCGTGTAGTCGCGGCGCACGGCGGCGATGTCGGCATCGACCAGTTTGTCGTCCGGCATGACCAGCATCTGGCGCACTACTTTCTGCGCTTCTTCTTGCGGCAGTGTGGCTTTCCAGATGTTGTCGCGGTCTTCGCCCATGCGATCTTTTGCAGCGGCGATCAGCGACAGCGTACCGTTGAGGCCGAGCTGGTTGGCGAAGTTCGATTCGGTGGTGTAGACGTCACCCCAACGCATTGGCGGGCCTTGACGCAGCGTGCCCCGCGCAGCGACCACGCAGATCAGCAGGCAGACCACGAATACGGCGAGGCGCGCATACCACGGCGCGACCTGACGCGTGCCGACGCTACCGCCGCTGAAAGGCCCGCGCGGACGTGTTGCACGATCAGCGCCCTTGAACGCCAGCGTCAGAATCACTGTGCCGATGACCCACGCCAGCAGATAACGCACGACCGGGAAACCGTACCAGAGCATGCTCATCACGGTTTTCGGGTCTTCTTTCACGTACTGGAACACCAGGCCATTGAGGCGCTGGTGGAACTCACGGTAGAAGTCCATCTCCATCAGGCCGAGAAACAGCGCAATGCTCGAGGCGACGGTGAGCCACAGACGGAAGAATCCGCGTGCGGCCATCGCGCGGGCACTGAACAGCGCCAGCACCAGCGGAATGCACACGTAGACCACCAGACGCAGGTCGAAACGCAGACCGTTGGCGAAGGCTTCGAGGAAGGTCGAAGCCGGGGTATCGAGGATCATCTCGCGGTTGTAGACCAGCAGCGCGAGGCGCAGCACGGAAAACATCACCATCATGACCAGTGCGCAAAGCAGCGTGTAGGCCAGATGCGATTTGACGGTCGGTTGCAGCAGGCGACTGGAAGATCGCTGCTGATTCAGGGCGTCCGGGTTTGCCATGTCGTTTTAGGACCCATTGAAAGTTGAAGTTGCAAAAATACAGCGGCGCCATGCCCTCTATTGGTCATTCCAGACCCCGGGGCGTGCGCGGAGCGCAAATGTTGCACGATCACCCGCACCATTGCCATTGATTACTGCCCTGCCCCCAGACACTTTCATTTAGAGCAGGCACAGCGTGTAACAGCGCGGGGGAATTGTCTGGAACACTTTGTGAAAATTTCGTGCAACGCATATCTGGAAACACAATATAGATACAAAACAAAAACGCCCCGAATCGATCGGGGCGTTATCTGCAAAGCACGATGATTACTTCTCGGCGCGCTCTTTCAGGGCTTTAAGTGTGTTGAACGGTGCGTCAACCACGAACTTGTTGGCCACCATCGCCGGCACGCTGCCACCTGGCTCGGTGTGCACTTGATAGGTCACTTCGACCTGATCACCCTTGGGCACGAATTTCCAGAAGCCTTTGACCTGGGCCACACGGACGAAACCTTTTTCTTCCGGAAGGTACTTCGGCACACCTTCCAGGTTACGGGTCAGGCTGCCATCGGCGCCTTCAACGGTGGTGATGTGCAGCACCGAGTCACGCGGGGTCACCGGCCAAGGCGTATTGAACTGAGTGTAAGTCCAGCTCTGGTCGCCTTCGTGCTTGAGCAGTTTTTGGGTCTTGCACTCGTGAATCCAGGCGCAGGCGCCGGAAACGTCTTCCTGCAACGCGCGCAGTTTGGCGACGGTGGTCTTCATCAGCGCCACGCCCTGATAGGACTTGTAGTCCGAACCCGGCACTTCGCTCAGTGAAACCTTGATGCCTTCTTCGTTCTTGGCGACTTTCCAGTCTTCTGCCTGAGCGACCGAAGTGGCCAGCACAGCGGTCAAACCACACAACACAGCGATACGATGCAGCGAACCCATAGTCTTATTCCTTATTGTTGAAGTTCCGTTCGTTTGACACATCACGCCGCCGTCATTTGCTCCCACCAGCCGATCAGTCTGATCGCTTCTTGCGAACTGCTGCCGCAGACTTCGATGTCGGCAGAGAAGCCGGAACAGACTGCCGGACGCTCCGGGCGGCCGAAAATGCTGCACAGGTTTTCGACCGAGAGTTGCACGCAACGTTCGCCGGCAGGTTTGCCATCAGGCATGCCGGGAATCGGCGAACTGATGGAGGGGGCGATGCAGCAAGCGCCACAGCCTTCACGGCATTTCATGACGAACAATTCCTCGCGACGGGCGATGTGTAAAAGGGACGCGGAACAGAGTAACCGCTAAAACGGCTGTTTTAAATTGCCTGAACCGGGGTTTTTAGCGATTACTGAATATGACTGACCAGTCTCCGACAAAGCGTCTGGTCTGCGGGTCACAGCGGGGACGAATTTACTGCTTGAATTCGAAATCCAGCGCAGCGCCTTCCACTTCGCGGCGCTCTTCATTGCGCAACTGCAACTGCATTTCGTTGCTGAGCAAACGGCCATTGAGCTGAAAGCCGCTGTTTTTCTCGCCAAACATCTGCGGCAGGATCGGCTCGCGTTTCGGCAGGTCGACGGTGCCCTTGGGTTTCAGTTCCTGAACCATGTCTTTGGGCAGGCTGAGGTCAAGTCTGGCCGCCGGCAATCTGGTTTTCGCCACTTCACTGGCAGGTTTCGACTTGGACGCAATCGGCGCGCGTTTCTTCACGGGTTTGGCTTGCGGCTTCTTCGCCGGGACTGCCTTTTTCGCCGCCGGTGCCTTCTTGGCACTGGTCGTTGCTGGCGGTTTTTCCTGAACCGCAGCCGCCATGACACCGGGTGCATGACCGATCATCAGCATACACAGCACAACCCAGGCGGCAGGAACAATCGCTTTCATGGACCCAACGTGGCTAACGGCAGAGGGCCATATGCTCGCTTGTTGGACGCGACAAGACAAGCATGAACGTCCGCTCGTTCAGAATCCGCCAGCCGTTTCCTGACACAGTTGGGTCGCCAGCAGCCCCAGAGTCATCAACGCCCGTTCCGCCTCGCGATTCCACGGAATGCCGCAGTTCAGGCGGATACAGTGGTTGAATTGCTCGGTATTGCTGAAGATCAGCCCCGGCGCAATGCTGATGCCCTGCTGCAACGCGCGGATATGCAACTCCTGAGTGTTCACCCTCCCCGGCAGACTCACCCAAAGGATGAAACCGCCCGTGGGCCGGGTCATTTGCGTGCCTTCGGGGAAGTACTGCTGCACCGCCAACTGGAAAGCGCTGAGGTTTTTTCGGTATTCCTGGCGGATGTACCGTAAATGCCGGTCATAACCGCCGTTTTCCAGATAAGCGGCAATCGCCATCTGCGTCACGCTGCACGCCGAATGGGTGCTGAAGGTCTGCAGACGCTGAATTTCCTGCTGGTACTTGCCGGCAATCATCCAGCCGATGCGCACACCGGGCGACAGGGTCTTGGAGAAACTTGAGCAGTAAATCACTCGGTCCAGGCGGTCGTAAGCCTTGAGGGCTTTGGTCTTGCCTTGCTCGAACATCAGTTCGCCATAGATATCATCTTCGACAATCTGAATATCGAAATCCGAAGCCAGGCGCAGCAACTGCTTCTGCCGCTCTTCGGGCATGGTGCCGCCCAGTGGATTGCTCAGGCGCGTGGTCAGCACCAGCGCCTTGATCGACCATTGGTTGGCCGCCAGTTGCAGGGCTTCGAGGCTCATGCCGGTAGCAGGATCGCTGGGGATTTCGATGACTTTCAGGCCGAGCAGATCCGCCAGTTGCAACAGACCGTAGTAAGTCGGTGATTCGGCGGCAATCAGATCGCCCGGCCGGGTCAGTACCCGCAGCGACATCTGCAGGGCATCGACACAACCGTGGGTGATCACCACTTCCGACGGGTCGACCACCACGCCGGCATCGCGCATACGAATCGCCACTTGCCGGCGAAGCGGTTCAAAACCGGGGCTGAACATGTAACTGAAGGCGCGCGGGCTATGGAACCGGGTGACCTTGGCCAATTGCTGATGCAGCGCGCGCACCGGTAAATAATCGACGCTGGGCACAGCGGCACCGAGCGGGAATACGCCTTCACGACGCGACTCGACCAGCACTTGCTGAATGATGCTGCTGCGGGTGACTAGGCCTGGACGCTCGACCCGGGCGATATCCGGCGTCGGCGCGGTCAGCGCGGGGGTCTGGTGGACGTAATAACCGGACTGCGGACGTGCGCGAATCAGCCCCTGATCTTCGAGATTGGCGTAGGCCTGCAACACCGTTGCATGGCTGACGTTGAGCTGCGAACTCATCTTGCGCACCGAAGGCACGCGCTCCCCCGGTTGATAGACACCACGGCGGATGTCTTCGGCCAGTTGCTGAGCAATACGTTGGTAGAGCAAGAGATTGGTCATGACGCAGCACTCGATTTCACGGGCATTTTATTCTTGTGTGAAACAATACCGGAACAGTTTAGAAGTGTACTGGGACAGTTGCCACTTTAGTCGACCATACAGTGCGGTGTCTGCCCCTGACTGTACTGATTTGCGACCCATTCGACAGACGTAAAAAAGCCCGGTGCTTGCCGGGCTATGTACTGGAACGCTGTAGGAGCTGACGAGTGCAACGAGGCTGCGATCTTTTGATCCTGTTTTTAAGATCAACATCAAAAGATCGCAGCCTTCGGCAGCTCCTACAGGGTTTCACCTGGCTTAACGGGCGGCGCCGAGTTGGCCTTTTTCGTCGGAGAAGACAATTTCCACGCGACGGTTCTGTGCCCGCCCACGCTCGGAAGCGTTGACGTCCACCGGGTATTCGTCACCGTAGCCTTCGACCTGAATGCGCTTGTCCTCGATACCGAGATCCATCAGCACGTCGGCCACTGCTTGCGCGCGGTCGCGTGATAGTTTGATGTTCTCCTGCTTGCCGCCGGTGCTGTCGGTGTAACCCTCGATGCGTACCACGCGTTTCGGATTCAGTTGCAGGAACTGGACAATCTTCAGCACCACGCGATTGGCCGAGTTTTTCAGCTCCGCTTCACCCGTGTCGAACAGCACATCGCCAAGGGTCATCACCAGACCACGATCAGTCTGCGTGGTGGCCAGTGCAACGATCTGTTCTTCCAGCCATTTGCCTTGCTGCTGAACGCTGAGCAGCTTCGATTCACGCAGGGCCAGTTGCAGGCGCTGACGTTCCAGTTCGAGTTTGGCCGCGCGCTCTTCGTTGAGCACCTGATTGGTGTGCTCGCGGGCGATTTCGCTGTAGCGCTGGCTCAGGTAGGCGTAATGCACCACGTCCGAACCGCTGCCCCAATAGGTCGACAGGCGATCGGCGCGTGCCAGGGATTCACCAGCGCGGATCACGTCTTTCGGCGCGATGCGCAGCACGTTGGAGTCTTCTTTGACTTTCTGGAAGTCAGCACCCGCCTCTTGCAGAGCCGATTCGCTGTGTTGACCGGCGCAGCCGTAAAGGCTGGCGCAACCGGCGAGAATCAGCGCGCCGATGGTTTTGGATTTGAGGCTCATTGGGCATCTCCCAGTTGCTTGCGCAGACGGACGATGCGGGTATTGAGCACATTCACCTGTTCTTCACTTTTCTGGGTCAGCACTTTGGCTTCAGCCAGACGCGCATCCAGCTCGGCCTGTTCGGCACGCATGCGCGCATTCCGATAGGACTCGTCAGCCATATTGCCTTTGGCGCGGTCGTACTTGGCTTCGGCCAGTTTCATTTCCGGCATGTCGTCGGCAGTGGCACCGACAGCCTTGGCCTGGGTAATGGCTTGTTCGGTGAGACGCATTTGTTCGTTAGGTGCCGGATCGCTGGCGCAACCGGCCAGGGCCAGAACGGCCATCGCCGCGAAAAGAGGTCGAATACTCACTAAGAATCCCTACTGTTTTGGGGCACTGACAGGTTGTTGCGGCTGTTGCTGCTGCGCCTTCCAGCGCTCGATATTGCGTTGCAGCGCGGCTTCTGTCAGTCCGGACGCGGGCAATTCTGTCATCTTTTTGGCCAGCTGTCCGCGCAACCACGGATCGTTGCAGGCCGAGTTGTGGGAAACCGCGAGGAACAGCCCCGGGCGGTCGATGGGTTGCTCGAACGCCAGCAGATCATTGGCCATGCCCAATGCCTGCGCGGCGGCCATGCCCGAGTAGCGGCCGGCCAGTACATATTCCACTTCGCCGAGGAGCAATTTCTGCAGGGCCTGGGTGAGGTTGGCTGTCTTGGTCAGGGTCAGATTCTGCTCGGCAAAAGTGCCAAATCCTTGCGTCATTCGAGACTTTTCCGACAGCGCGCCGGCGTGACCGTGCAGGTCTTTCGCTTCGCTGTAAACCAGTGTCGAGCCTTTGCGCGTCCACACCAGGTAGTCGTTCTCCAGCAGCGGCGGATAGATGTAGTCGAGGTTTTCCAGCTCGTTGAAGGTCAGTGGCGCGTCAGCGAGCATGTCCATGCGGCCGCTGCGCACCTCATCGACAGCTTGCGAGCGTTTGCCGGCGTAGAGCAGCTCGACTTTGATGCCAAGATCTTTGGCGACTTGTTGCAACAGGTCGGCACTGGCGCCGATCAACTGCTTGGGATTTTGCGGGTCCTGCCACAGGTACGGAGGCGCGTCGGGGCTGCCGGTGACAACGAGGCGCTCGCACTTGCCAGCGGCCATGGCCAAACCGGGCAACAGGGCCAAACCCAACAACCATCCGCAGCGCAGATCCATGGCAAAACGCTCCCACTCAAATCCGAGACAAAAAAAAGCCCGACCAACAGGCCGGGCTCTTTATAAGTGAAGCCGCTGGATTAGACCAGCTTCTCGAACTCAGGAACTGCTTCGAACAGATCCGCCACGAGACCGTAATCGGCCACCTGGAAGATCGGCGCTTCTTCGTCCTTGTTGATCGCAACGATCACTTTGGAGTCTTTCATACCGGCCAGATGCTGGATCGCGCCGGAGATACCGACGGCGATGTACAGCTGTGGCGCAACGATTTTGCCGGTCTGACCGACCTGCATATCGTTCGGTACGAAACCTGCGTCAACCGCGGCGCGCGAAGCACCGACAGCAGCGCCCAGCTTGTCGGCCAGGGCGTACAGGTGTTTGAAGTTGTCGCCGTTCTGCATGCCGCGGCCGCCGGAAACGACGATCTTGGCAGCGGTCAGTTCTGGACGATCGGACTTGGCCAGTTCTTCGCCAACGAAGCTCGAAGTGCCCGCGTCGTGTGCAGCGCCAACGGCTTCAACAGCAGCCGAGCCACCTTCAGCAGCAACCGGGTCGAAACCGGTGGCACGCACGGTGATCACTTTGATCGCGGCGGTCGACTGTACGGTAGCGATAGCGTTACCGGCGTAGATCGGGCGCTTGAAGGTGTCAGCGCTTTCTACCGAGATGATCTCGGAGATCTGGTCAACGTCCAGCTGCGCAGCAACGCGCGGCAGGATGTTTTTGCCGTTGGAAGTGGCGGCAGCCAGGATGTGGCTGTAACCAGCGCCCAACTCAGCAACCAATGGCGCAACGTTTTCCGGCAGCTGATGCGCGTAAGCCGCGTTGTCAGCGTTCAGAACTTTGCTCACGCCTGCGATTTTCGCAGCGGCTTCAGCCACGGCGCCAGCGCCTTGGCCAGCAACCAGAACGTGGATGTCGCCGCCGATTTTGGCAGCAGCAGCCACGGTGTTCAGTGTGGCCGGGGCCAGCACTTTGTTGTCGTGTTCAGCAATAACCAAGATAGTCATTTAGATTACCTTCGCTTCGTTCTTGAGTTTTTCAACCAGTTCAGCCACCGACTTGACCTTGATGCCAGCGCTGCGTGCAGCCGGCGCTTCGACTTTCAGGGTCTTGTTGGTGGAGGCGGTGGAAACGCCCAAAGCGTCCGGAGTCAGCACTTCGAGAGGCTTCTTCTTGGCTTTCATGATGTTTGGCAGGGACGCATAGCGCGGCTCGTTCAAACGCAGGTCGGTGGTGACGATGGCCGGCAGTTTCAGGGAAACCGTCTGCGCGCCGCCGTCGATTTCGCGAGTCACGGCAACGCTGTCGCCCGAGACTTCGACTTTCGAGGCGAACGTGCCCTGACCGTAGCCGCTCAGTGCAGCGAGCATCTGGCCGGTCTGGTTGTTGTCGCTGTCGATGGCCTGCTTGCCGAGGATCACCAGCTGCGGCTGTTCCTTGTCGACCACAGCCTTGAGCAGCTTGGCCACGGCGAGCGAGGTCAGATCTTCAGCGGATTCGACGAGGATGGCACGGTCGGCACCCAGAGCCAGTGCGGTACGCAGCTGCTCCTGAGCGGTGGTCGGGCCGATGGAGACGACGACGATTTCAGTCGCAACACCTTTCTCTTTCAGGCGTACGGCTTCTTCCACTGCGATTTCGCAGAACGGGTTCATCGACATCTTGACGTTGGCGAGATCGACGCCGGAATTGTCCGCCTTGACGCGGACCTTGACGTTGTAATCCACAACGCGTTTGACAGCTACAAGAACCTTCATGGATTCCTCGTTACTCTCCGGTGAAAAGAAAGTCGCCTAGGCGAACCTGGCGGTTGATGCTCATCAGGCTAAAAGGGCACCTCTAAAAACGCCGACTCGGGTGTCTGGTGGCTGCACGGTATGAAGACCTGCGACCGTTCGTCAGGGGCGACCGACGAGTCATGGATCTTCACGCTGTGTAAACTGCGCGCCGGACTGCGCCGCGCATCACCTTTTATTGCCTGTGCCCTGTCTTTAGAGGTGCTCTTGAAACCGCCAGTCTGCCTACGACGAGCGCAAAACCGCCCGTATCTTGACCGGAACGCCTATTCCGGTCAATACAGCAAAATGACCATTCATAAGCCGCGCTTCTTTGATTTCTCTGGGCTGGAGCCAATTCAAACAAACGTTTGTATTGGACGCTCGGAGTGGTGTAGATATAATGCGCCGCCTAGAGAGAAAGGTGGTTTGCCCATTATTACCCTTGACGTTAACGTAAAGGCAATAACGGATGCGACACCGAACCTCCAAATTAGAAAAAAAACTGTGAGCCTTGAGTAGGAGATAGCCTGTGGAACGCGAATACATGGAATTCGACGTGGTCATCGTCGGTGCCGGCCCCGCTGGCCTGTCCGCCGCCTGCCGTCTGAAGCAGAAGGCCGCCGAAGCCGGTAAGGAAATCAGCGTCTGCGTGGTCGAAAAAGGCTCCGAAGTCGGCGCACACATCCTGTCCGGCGCCGTGTTCGAACCACGCGCTCTGAACGAACTGTTCCCGGACTGGAAAGAACTCGGCGCCCCGCTGAACACGCCCGTCACCCGCGACGATATTTTCGTGCTGAAAAACGCCGAAAGCGCACAAAAAATTCCAGACCTCTTTGTGCCCAAGACCATGCACAACGAAGGCAACTACATCATTTCCCTCGGCAACCTGTGCCGCTGGCTGGCCCAACAGGCGGAGAACCTCGGCGTAGAAATCTACCCAGGCTTCGCCGCTCAGGAAGCGCTGATCGACGAACAAGGCGTGGTTCGCGGGATCATCACCGGTGATCTCGGCGTCGACCGCGAAGGCAACCCGAAAGAAGGCCTGTACACCCCGGGCATGGAACTGCGTGGCAAATACACGCTGTTCGCCGAGGGCTGCCGTGGCCACATCGGCAAGCAACTGATCAAACGCTACAACCTCGACAGCGATGCCGACGCTCAGCATTACGGCATCGGCCTGAAAGAAATCTGGGAAATTGATCCGGCCAAACACCAGCCAGGCCTGGTAGTGCACACCGCCGGTTGGCCGCTGGACATCATGGGCACCGAGAACACCGGCGGCTCGTTCCTCTATCACCTGGAAAACAACCAGGTGGTGGTCGGCCTGATCGTCGATCTGTCCTACAGCAACACGTACCTGTCGCCGTTCGACGAGTTCCAGCGCCTCAAGCATCACCCGGTGCTGGCGCAGTACCTGGAAGGCGGCAAGCGCATCAGCTACGGCGCTCGTGCGATCTGCAAAGGTGGCCTGAACTCGCTGCCGAAAATGGTCTTCAAGGGCGGCGCGCTGATCGGTTGCGACCTCGGCACCCTGAACTTCGCCAAGATCAAAGGCAGCCACACCGCGATGAAGTCCGGCATGCTCGCCGCGGAATCGGTGGCTGACGCACTGTTCACTGAAAAGGACGGCACTGAAGAACTGACCACTTATGTGGACGCGTTCAAGAAGAGCTGGCTCTACGACGAACTGTTTGCCAGCCGCAACTTCGGCCCGGCGATTCACAAGTTCGGCGCTATCGTCGGCGGCGGTTTCAACTGGCTGGATCAGAACATATTCGGCGGCAAACTGCCGTTCACCCTGCACGACACCAAGCCGGATTACGCTTGCCTCAAGCTCGCGGCCGACTGCAAGAAGATCGACTATCCGAAGCCTGACGGCAAACTCAGCTTCGACAAACTCAGCTCGGTGTTCATCTCCGGTACCAACCATGAAGAAGAACAGCCTTGCCACCTGAAGCTGAAAGACCCGAGCATCCCGATCAGCAAGAACCTGCCACTGTACGACGAACCGGCGCAGCGCTACTGCCCGGCCGGCGTGTACGAAGTGATCACCAAGGAAGACGGCGAGAAGCGCTTCCAGATCAACGCCCAGAACTGCGTGCACTGCAAGACTTGTGACATCAAGGACCCTTCGCAGAACATCACCTGGGTCACGCCGGAAGGCGCTGGCGGCCCGACTTATCCGAATATGTAAGTCGAACCGCTGAACATCAAGGCTCCCGAACCGGGGGCCTTTTTGTTGCCCGCAATTCCGCTAGCAACACAAATCCCTGTGGGAGCTGGCTTGCCAGCGATGGGGCCGTGTCAAACGACATCACGGCAAACTGAACCACTGCTATCGCTGGCAAGCCAGCTCCCACAGGGAGTGTGTAAATCCTCAGGCAGCGCGTTCGTCGCCCGGGCTACGCTCGAAATAGCGCTTATATTCGCGACTGAACTGCGACGTACTCTGATACCCCACCCGATGCGCCACCTGCGCCACGCCCAAGCCCTCCGCCACCAGCAACGTCTGCGCCTTCAACAACCGCAAACGCTTCAAATACTGCACCGGCGACAACAACGTACTGCGCTTGAAATGCTCATGAAAGGTCGACACGCTCATGTTCGCGCAACCGGCCAATGTCTCGACATTCAATGGCTCGGTGTAATGCGCATGCAGATGACTGATCGACGCCGCCACCCGCGCAAACTGCCCCTGCTGCTCGACCAACGCGCGCAACACATCGGCCTGCGGCCCGCGCAACGCGACAAACAACAATTCCCTTACCCTCGCCGGCCCGAGAATCTGGCATTCCAGCGGATCGTGCAGGCAGCTCAGCAAGCGCTCGACACAACCGCGCATGTCATCGTCGAGCACCACCGAAGTCATCGACTCCGGCGTCTGCGCCGGAATATGCCGCCCCGGCGCCAGCCCCATGGCCAACACCAGCTCACCGAGCAACACCCGATCAATCGCCACTGACACCCCGAGCAACGGCGCATCCGGCAAGGCAAACGTCTCGCATTCGAACGGCACCGGCAGTGCCTGAATCAGGTAATGCCCAGCGCCGTACTCCATGGTGCGCGGCCCGAGAAACGCCAGTTTGCTGCCCTGGGCGATGATCATCAGGCTCGGCTCATAAATGTGCGGGCCACGGGCGACGTCGCAACTGGCACGCAACACTTGCACACCGGGCAACCCGGTCGGGGAATAACCATCGCGCAGCGCCAGCGGTTCGATCAGCGAAACCAGCCGGGCATTGGCATCAAGATGACGGGTTAATTGCATCAAAGCTCTTCACTGAAAATGGAGCGAAAAAAGGGATGCAAGCATCATCGCAGATCCTTTTGCCAATGCGACCGATCAAACCCGCATGCCGGAGGATTAGGCATGAGACCCGGAGGAATCGTCATGGCCGACCGGTCAGTCAGCGCCCAGAATGCGCCGCCTCACTTGTTCCTGCTTTTGCGAGGTTTCACATGTACACCGCCATCGGCTATGCCGCCCAATCGGCCACCACGCCCCTCGCCCCGATGAAATTCGAACGCCGCAGCCCGCGCGCCGACGACGTCGCGATCGAGATCCTCTACTGCGGCGTTTGCCACTCCGACATCCACCAGGCGCGCAACGAATGGGGCATCGCCGTTTACCCGCTGATGCCTGGCCACGAGATCGTCGGAAAAGTCACCGCGATCGGTGCGAATGTCACCCAGCACAAAGTAGGCGATCTGGTCGGGGTTGGCTGCATGGTCGACTCGTGCCGCACTTGCGAAGCCTGCCAGTCGAACCTTGAGCAATACTGCCTCGAAGGCCCGACCATGACCTACGCCACCCCGGATCGGGTCGATGGCAGCAACACCATGGGCGGCTATTCGGACAGCATCGTCGTCAGCGAGCACTTCGTGGTGCGCATCCCGGAGAAACTGGCTTTGGCCAGCGCTGCGCCAATCCTTTGCGCCGGCATCACCACCTACTCGCCGCTCAAGCACTACGGCGTCAAGGCCGGCGACAAGGTCGGGATTCTCGGCATGGGCGGTCTGGGCCACATGGGCATCAAGTTCGCCAAGGCCATGGGCGCGGAAGTGACGCTGTTCACCCGCTCGGCGAGCAAGGCAGAAGAAGGTCGTCGTCAGGGTGCCGATCACGTGATCGTGTCCACCGACGCCGAGCAGATGAAAGCCGCTGCCGGTTACTTCGACTTCCTGCTCGATACCATCCCGGTGCAGCACGATCTGAATCCGTACCTCGACACCCTGCGTTTCGACGGTGTGCACATTCTGGTCGGTCTGATCGAGCCGGTTGATCCACCGGTACACGCCGGCAAACTGGTGATGAGCCGTCGCGTTTTGGCTGGCTCGTTGATCGGTGGCGTCGCCGAAACCCAGGAAGTGCTGGATTTCTGCGCCGAACACAACATCACCTGCGACATCGAAATGCTCGACATCCGCCAGATCAACGAGGCTTACGCGCGCATGATCGCCGGTGACGTGAAGTACCGTTTCGTAATCGACATGGCGACGCTCAAGGTTTAAACCTTCAAGCCAAGCTCTGCCGAGAGCCGGGCTGTGACCCCTTTGATCAGGGGAATCAGCTCGGCCATTTTTTCCAGCGGCATGTATGGCACGGTGCTGGCAATACTGATCGCCGCAACAATGCCTTTGCTCGCATCGCGAATCGGCGCCGCCACACAGCGGATCGACGGTTCGTTGTCTTCCAGATCGAACGCGTAGCCACCGGCGACGTACTCGGTCATGCGCTGTTCGAGCTGTTCCCACGACTGCTGGGGATGCTGAGGCCAGAACTGACTTTTCCCACCCGCCGGCAGGCTGATGTCGTACAGCCGCTGCCAATCTTTCGGCGAGTCATCGAGCATCAACGCCTTGCCAATCCCGGTGCGCGCCAGCGGCATGCGATGGCCGACCCGCGAACGCATTTCCGGGCCATTACGTCCCGGGTTCTTCAGCAGATACAGCACTTCATCGCCTTCACGAATGCCCAAGTGCACGGTGTCACCGGTCAGCGCCGACAACTCGTCCAGATACGGCGCAGCCAGGGTCACCAGCGGCAATTCTTCGCGGGCCTGAAAACCCAGTTCAATCAGCTTCGGCCCGAGCAGGTAACCGACTTGCGGCACCACGCGCAGGTAACGCTCATCAACCAGGCAACTGGCCAGACGATGGGTGGTGCTGCGTGTGGTGCCGATCAGCCGGGCAATTTCCTTGAGATCGCGGGCGCCACTGGCCACCGCTTGCACCACACCCAGGCCGCGCAACAGTGTTTGCGTGCCGGTGGGCGCGGCGTCCTTGGTTTTTTCCGGAGCGTCTTCCTGCATATCCAGCCTTTACCGTTGAGCGAGGGAACGGGCGGCATTATGGTCGCCCGACGCAGACCACTACAACTCGATACGCTCGACCTTGCCAACCAGCAGCACGTAGGACAAAGCACCGATCAATGCGAGAACCGCGATATAGGTGATCGCCGGCGCGAACGAATCGCCGCTGGCGAGGAAGCCGATGACGATCGGCGTGGCAATCGCCGACAGGTTGCCGATGAAGTTGAACACCCCGCCGGTCAGCCCGAGCAAGCGTGCCGGCGCCAAGGTCGATACCAGCGACCAGGTGATCGAGGCCAGACCGTTGCCGAAGAACGCCAGCGCCAGAAAGGCAATCACCAAAGGCGTCGACTCAACGAAGTTGGCGCCGATGATCGACGTAGAAATCAGCAGCCCGCCAATGATCGGCAACTTGCGCGCAAAGCCGACGGTGTAGCCGCGACGGATCAAAAAGTCGGAAAAGAACCCCGAGCACAACACGCCAACGAACGCTGCGAGAAAGGGCAGCGACGCCAACAGGCCAGACTTGATGAAGTCCATGCCGCGATATTTCACCAGGTAGGTCGGGAACCACGTCAGGAAGAACCACAGCGTCGAGTTCAGGCAGAACTGGCCGAGGTAAATGCCCCACAACTTGCGCTTGGTCAGAACGATGCCGAGATCGGTCCAGCTGAATTTGGCTTTGACCTTGGCCGATTCCTGCTGAATATCAACCAGACCACCGCCCTCGCGTATCAGGTCGATTTCGGCTTCGTTGGCGCCTTTGAAATCCCGTGGCTCGCGATACACCGCGTACCAGATTGCTGCCCAGATGATGCCCACCGCGCCGGTTGCAACGAACACCATGTGCCAACCGAATTCGTGTTGCAGCCAGGCCAGCACCGGGGTCAGGAATGCCAGACCGACGAATTGCCCGGAGGTGTAGAAACCGATGGCCGTGGCGCGTTCACGCTCGGGGAACCAGGTTGTTACAACGCGGCTATTGATGGGATAGGCCGGTGCTTCCAGCGCGCCGACCGCCATGCGCAGCACGAACAGCGCGATGAAACTGGCGGCGAAACCCAGCATCACCGTGGCAATAGACCACAGCAGCAGCGCGACGCTATAAAGGATGCGCGGCGGCACGCGATCGACCAGCCAGCCGCCGGGGATCTGCATGGCGGCGTAAGTCCAGCCGAACGCGGAGAAAATCAGGCCGACGTGAATCGGATCGATGCCCAGCTCACTGGTCAGCGCTGGCGCGGCAATCGACAGGTTGCTGCGGTCGAGGTAGTTGATGACCACGGTGATAAACAGCAACACCATGATGAAAAACCGCTTGCGGCTGGGCGTGACTAAAGACGCCTGCCCGGTGAGGGTTTGCGGTTGCATGGGGAGAGCCTCTTTTTATGTTTATTGAGGTCGGCCTGAGGCCTGAT
Organism: Pseudomonas sp. SM4; assembly: GCF_051913165.1. Taxonomy (NCBI): domain Bacteria; kingdom Pseudomonadati; phylum Pseudomonadota; class Gammaproteobacteria; order Pseudomonadales; family Pseudomonadaceae; genus Pseudomonas; species Pseudomonas sp. SM4. The sequence continues at coordinate 31,009 of NZ_JBODOE010000020.1, forward strand.
CGTTCCCACGCTCCGAGTGGGAATGCAGCCCGGGACGCTCTGCGTCCCAAAAGCGGACGCAGAGCGTCCATTGAGGCATTCCCACGCAGAGCGTGGGAACGATCTCATCGGGTGTGTCAGGCAGGAATCACCACTCGGCAAAGCTGCCATCGGCATGGCGCCAGATCGGGTTGCGCCAGCGATGGCCGACCGCCGCACGCTCGATCACGTACTCCTCGTTGATCTCGATGCCCAACCCCGGCCCGTTCGGAATCTTCACGAAGCCTTTGTCGTAATCGAACACCCGCGGATCTTTCACGTAGTCGAGCAAGTCGTTGCTCTCGTTGTAATGGATGCCCAGGCTTTGCTCCTGGATAAACGCGTTGTAACAAACCGCGTCCAGTTGCAAACACGCTGCCAGCGCAATCGGCCCCAGCGGGCAATGCAGCGCCAGCGCGACGTCGTAGGCTTCGGCCATGTTGGCGATCTTGCGGGTTTCGGTGATGCCGCCGGCGTGGGAAGCATCCGGCTGAATGATGTCGACGTAACCTTCGCTCAACACGCGTTTAAAGTCCCAACGCGAGAACAGCCGCTCGCCGAGGGCAATCGGCGTGCTGGTCAGCGGCGCCAGTTCTTTCAGCGCTTCGTAGTTTTCGCTGAGCACCGGCTCTTCGATAAACATCAGCTTGTACGGATCGAGCTCCTTCATCAGCACCTTGGCCATCGGCTTGTGCACGCGGCCATGGAAGTCGACGCCGATGCCGACGTTCGGCCCGACCGCATCACGCACGGCGGCGACGTTGGCCAGCGCCAGATCAACTTTTTCAAAGGTATCGAGGAATTGCAGCTCTTCGGTGCCGTTCATTTTCACCGCAGTGAAACCACGGCTCACCGCCTCTTTCGCCGCACACGCGGTGTCGGCCGGGCGATCGCCGCCGATCCACGAATACACGCGAATCTTGTCGCGCACCTGACCACCGAGCAGATCACTCACCGACACCCCAAGCGCCTTGCCCTTGATGTCCCACAGCGCCTGGTCGATACCGGCCAACGCGCTCATGTGAATCGCGCCGCCACGGTAGAAACCGCCGCGATACAGCACGGTCCAGATGTCTTCGATGTTGCGTGGGTCTTTGCCGATCAGGTAGTCGGACAATTCTTCGACGGCGGCGGCGACGGTGTGCGCGCGGCCTTCGACCACAGGCTCGCCCCAACCGGTCACGCCCTCGTCGGTTTCGATCTTGAGGAAGCACCAGCGCGGCGGAACGATGAAGGTCGTGAGTTTGGTGATTTTCATCTCTGCTCTCTTTTGTAAATGCAGCTCTTATTAGATGCAGCGCACGCAGCGCCAAAAAAGTCTTAGCGAAGGGCCTTCCACGCGGCCACGTAGGCCTTGGCATTCACCGCCACTTGCTCCGGGGTCATGCCCGGTTTGAACAGGCCGGAACCGAGGCCGAACCCTTTCACGCCAGCGTCGATGAACGCCTGCATGTTGTCCGGGGTGATGCCGCCGACCGGCGCCAGCACCGTCCCGGACGGCAACACCGCGAGCCAGGCTTTGACGACCGCCGGCCCCATCTGCTCGGCCGGGAACAGCTTGAGAATGTCCGCGCCCTCCGCCAGCGCCGCGAACGCTTCCGTTGGCGTGGCAACACCCGGCGACAGAAACAGCCCCGCCGCTTTTGCTGCGCGTAAAACCTTTGCATCGCTGTGCGGCATGACGATCACTTGGCCGCCGGCCTCTTTCACCAACTCAACCTGTTCCGGCGTCAACACCGTGCCAGCACCGATCAGGCAATCGGCGGGCAAGGTCGTACGCAAAATGCGGATACTTTCGTACGGCGAAGGGGAATTGAGCGGTACTTCGATGACGCGAAATCCGGCCGCATACAGGACTTCTCCGACAGCGGCAGCTTCCTGCGGATGCAGGCCACGCAGAATCGCGATCAGACCGTTTTGCGCCAATGCTTGCTTGAGCATGTCAGGCCTCCAGTCAGGGTTAACGGGATGAGGAATCGATCAGTCCAGCGGCCAGCGCCAGTTGCCACAGTCCACGCTCGGTGGCCTGCTCGGCCAGCGTCACATTGGCGAAACCACAGGCATCGAGGGCGCGGCTGTAGCGCGCACAGAGTTGCGCGTTGCCAATCAGGATGATCGAAGGAAGATTGAGATTGTTACGGCGACGGCGTTGCGCGCCAGCCAGTGCTGCCAGTTCATGGCCGATCATCAGGCCGGACAGATAATCCGCCTGCGCCGTCTGGCTCAGTTCGCCGGTCAGGCCCAGGGTTCGGGCGCTGAACAAGGTTGACAGCACGCCGAGCTCACCGTCCGCCGACTGCGCGATCTGCACACCGCGGTCAAACGCCTGAGCATCGAACACCGCGCCTTGCTTCAGGGTACGGCCGAGGATGCTGTGCTCACTGAGCACGGCGAACACTTCGCCGGTCATGAACGTGTCGAAATGAGTGATGCAGCCATCGACCACGTCCACCCATTTCGAGTGACTGCCCGGCAGCCCGATCAGCAGATCAGCGCCCGCCTCGACCGGCAGATTCTGCAGGACGCCGAGCACTTGGGTCTCCTCGCCGCGCATCACATTCGGCAAGTTCGAACGCTGAATCACGCCCGGCACGATATGCACCCGCGTGCCGCGCAGACTGACAATTGTTTGTAGGGAGTTTCCGAGATTGGCGACGTTTGCCGGCGTCTCGCAGTAGGCCGCTTCGCGCCAGCCCTGCGCACTGCCGACCATGCCGCAGGCAATCACCGGCAGATCCGGCTGCGCATCGAGCCAGTCGCCGCACGCGTCGTCGAAGGCCAATTCAAAACCATCGGCGCATTCGCGACCGTTGATGATTCGCGGGGTCTTGGGCAACTGCATGATCCCGGACGACAGCGCGCGCTGCTCCAGCACCACACCGCCCGCCGCGAGTTTGTAAGCACGTAATGAGGTCGTCCCCCAGTCGAGCGCGATCAATTGCGCCAGCATCGCTTCACCTGTTTTGTTTTTGGCAGTGAGTGCGATGGACTATAGACCTCTCAGACTGGAAATCTCAATATGTAATTTTACATCCCATATTATGGGATATCGTCTATATCACCAACGATCCCAGCCCCTCCTCAAACAGAAACAGCTTAAAAGTTTCAGAATGATCCGAGCCAAACACATGAGTATCCCCCTGAGCGTCACTCAGGCCTTCCTCTTCGCGGCCATCTGGTCGCTTGATCATGTACCTGACATTCGCCTTGGGATGTTGGGTGCGAGTATCGAAAATGCGGAATTTTCCATTCAGAGGTGCAAAAGAGCTCAACAACCCGCTGTAGGGCATGCTGCTGCACGCTCCGCCATGAACAATAATGTTCCCGCCGTGGTAGCGTTTATCTGTAATGCATATCTGTTCAAACATCAACCACGATAATGGCTGTACTTCTGGCGGTAGAATTACATATTCCGGCGCGGTAATTTCATGCTGAACTTCTTTTATGACCCGAGAGATCGGGATATACGTAATCTTTGAATAGCAAGCATTGTAGAACGTAGCAATAGTTGTCGTCCGGCAAGGTATAGTCCTGCCCTTTCAACATTGAAAGCAGTTTTTCCTTTCTGATGAACAAAGAACTAGCACCTTGATCAACATCCTCCTCAAATCCGACTTGCACGTTAAACTCATAACGGCGGTCACCTTCAACGGTGCGAACTTCATCAACGACACCATTAACGGTATAACGAGTGTGATGCAGAATTGAAAAATCGACATCACCATCAAGTGAACAGATCAGCCACGTACCGACCTGCGCACTATCCCGTGCGCGTCGTACAAGTTAACCAAGTCTCTGTCGGACCTAAAGCGCAGATTGTATCGACCCGCGTCATATTCGATTGATGTAAATTCAATCCTTGGCGCTGGCACATGCAACTGCATACAAGAGGAACACAAAACAAATAAAACAACCAATAGTAACCTAGCCATTACCGCTCCCACACACTTCAAACACAGCATCTTTTACATCCAACTCAACGATCACTCACTGCCTGAAGAATTTCCACCACCGGCACATACATCACATTGGAAAAATAAGTGTCCATCATCGTAGCACTGGCCATAAACTTGCACGGGATTTCAGCCTTGTACTGCAGAATACGTTTGATCTCTATAGGCGTTAAATCTGTCTCACTAGAGCCATTGGCATCGGATTCACTAAAAGTAAGCCGCGAAATGAAATCAAGATCTGAGCCTGCCCGATTTCGCGAAACCGAGCCATTAACAAACCACTTCATTCTGTGGCCCACTTCAAAATTAAAGTCGTCCCCCAACGCACAAATAAACCTAACGCCAACCAATGACTTGTAGGGGCCAAGAATATTGATATCCGACGAAAAATAAAGATCGTACAACACTGTTTCACCCACTCTCTCAATCTTGGAAAACTCAAGATTAGCGGGCGGTTTATCCTGCTTTAGAGTACAGCCCGCAAGCATCACTCCGAGAACCAACAAAAACACTCTAAAGCCACTCATATTTCGCCTCGATAGTATTTATTCAGCGAATTTATCATGTAATGCAAGGCAGACTTTCCATCAGCCAAAACGGTAGTAAACATCACCGCAGCCTTGTCGTGATTGACATCCATTATGCTATTTACGTTAGGCCCACTTTCCAACACCCACTGTTCACCAACACCCGCAACCCAGTCGGACACATTGGATTCTGACGACTTGGCCAAGATATTTATCCACAGCCCGGCTTTGGGTCTAGGTGTATCCGGGTAAATATTAGAGATACTTCCCACCAAGGCCCCTTTGCCGACAGGATCGAGCGTCACCAACATCTTCACGGTGTATCCCAAGTCACTCAAAATAGCTGACAAATGCGCTCCATTCCAACCACCGAGACTATGCCCAACGATATAAACAGCATCATTTTTGCACAGCTCCCCTAGCACATTGGCCTGTATATTTTTCTCGCCAATGACCTCGTTATATCCAAGATGATGTGACTTCACGCCCGGAGCGTAGTCGGCCTTCTTCACCGATTCATCAAAAGGCAATCTTGCATAATTGACATTATTTTCCGGCCCAAAACCATAATAACTTTCTTTATCGCCCGCTCCCCCGACAAAGAAAGCTACAGCACGCCGCCTGTACTTGAACTTTTTAACTTCCTCGTCTGTTGGACACGTTAACGCATGGGTTCCAAGGCTCTTTTTGCTGTCATCCGGTGTTGAATTATCCGCTCCCACTTCAATCACTCCGCAAACAATTCGATGGTTTCAGCAAGATGAGAGCTGACGGCATGTGTAAAGCCTGCTGCATCCGTAACGCCGTGTTCTTCACTGCCATCCCCACGTTTGATTGTGTAAGGATGATTGGCAACAGGCTCGCCCGAGAACTCATCAACCAGCTGCATCTTGTCCGTAAAATGCACCGGCATCGGCAGCAATCCGCTAAACGCTGCCCCGCCGCCACTCTGGCCGATAATCACCGTCCCTGAACCACCAACCACGACATTGCCGTGGCCTCCGGTGCTATCGAGCGTGGCCGCGTTCAGGCCGTTGATGAATACGGTGCCGGAAACGGCTCCGGTAATCGGGCTGCCACACGCCGATTTATCGGTCATGCGCGCAGCCGCGAGTCCGTCGAAGAACACGTCGGGCGAGCCGGAGGCGATTGGATTGTTGCCATGGCCTGGCAACGGGCAGGCGGTCGGGTCGGTGACGCGTGCAGCGGGTTTACCACTCAATTCAAAGCTCCTTGCTTCTGGGGTTCCGGGTGCGGCTGGTGGAGATCGACGTCGGTCGCGGCAAAGCGCCAGCGGTTGTCGACGGGATCGAACAGGGCGTGGCAATGCTCACGGCTGTCGGGGGGTGTAGCGAATTGCAGAAGCTGCCAGGCTTCGTCGACCTGCCATGCCAGCTCGGCAGATGTCGCATCGTCGAGTTCGTTGAGCCAAGCGTTGTAGTTGCTAAGGTGATTGCGCTGGTAAGTCGATTGCAGCAGTTCGGCCATCTGTGTGCCGAGGTCCAGATGATGTTCGGCCGTCCACTGACCGATCTCGGAATAGGCGTACCAGCCCATCGGCATCAATCCGCCGTCCTTGAGCAGCGAATGCTCGGCAGGGGCGACGAAACCACAACAAATGTGCAGCGTCAGCCAGCCTTGATGGGCGTCGATAAACGCTGTCGGATCGAAAGTGCGCAGCGGTATCACGCGGTAATCGTCGAGCCCGGCACTGCGCGTCATCAACTCGGCATCGAGGCGTGACACGAACGCACGAATGGCGATTGCGCCCGTACGATTTGTGATGCACAGAATATCGACCGGTTGCCGCTGGGGGTTGTCAGTGGAGCCTGAGTTTTTCACCAGGCCATACAGACGCATTGTCGCCCGTAGTCCGCTCATCGCCGGTCACTCGTTGACGCAGCGAAGGCTCCACGGGCGTGGAGAAGTTGTGCCAGAGGCATTGCAGGTGTCGTCCGTGAGCGCGCAAAAATGGCGCGTAGAATGCCGGACTAGAGCGCTGGCGACAATCGAATTAGTACTGGATTGCCATCATTGTTTTCAGCCCTCGGCAAACTCGCGCAGGACCTTACTATCCATGCGATAGCGCACTCATCCCTGTTCCGAGATTGCGCACTGCCGACCATGCTGAGCTAACCACCGGACAATCCTGCTGCACATCGAGTCAGTCGCCCGCATATCAAGGAGCGGCATCAATCCATTTCGTCGACCGATCAACACTGGTCACGCCCTCTTCAGCGAACACTTTCACGACTTCATAATCTTCTGCGCCAAGGTGATGAGTGTGACCATGCTCGTCAGAAACCCCCGGTTCCTGACGGCCATCCCCGCGCACAATGACGTATGTTGTCAGCGGTTTTGGCGTCAGATCCGACGAGGACACGATGCTCAGAGCCAATCGATACGGTGCAAACGAGGCAAGTAATCCGACGTAGGGCAGGTCGTCGCAAAGGCCAATACGATCGAGTTCGTCATACGGTGTTTCGGCAATGTGTCGCCAGCGCACGATGCAAATCGGGGCCTCTGGCAACAGCGTACGCATGCGATCCTCGGCCAGTAGAGTGACCCGTGGCGGTGCTACCCGCGGACTGCGCACTTGATCAATAAAGCGTGAAGTTGGCAGGTACATGACTTTCGAGTAATACGCCACGAACGGGAACGCCGTAATCACTACCTTGCACGGTATGTATTGCTGCGGTTTGAGCATGCGCACCAGTTCAATCGGCCTGATGTCATTAAAACCATCATTGATGCCGTGATTCTCGACCCTGATATGCGCAAGCATCTCGTACCGCCGATCTCCCTCGATCAGACGCATGGCGCTGACGCGTCCCGACGCCTCCATCTCGATTCGATGTTCGATGGAAAAATCAGCATCGCCATTCAGCGAACAATGAATCGTCGTACTGATCTGGCCTTGCCTGCCGTAATCCTCATACAGATTGATAAGGTTTCGATCTGAGGTGAAACGCAGGTCGTAATAAGAAGAGTTGGCGCGCTGGATTGAAACAAACTCAAGTCTGGCGGGGGGAACGTTCAGGTGCATGCACGCCGTGCAGGATAAAAAACTGCCAATCAGCATCCACTTGAAGATACGCATATTCAACGGTTTACCCCCCGCTCTATCACGAGAATAAATTCGGAACTCGGAATACCGACGGGAGATCCTGTCAATTAACAACAACCCGATCTTGATGCACACAGCAGTTCAAATAATCAGCGCTCACGTGCCGAGCGCCCTTATAAAATCCATGGCCGGGATACGCATAAAATCTGAAAAATAGGTTTTGTATTTCGTTGTATGCACTCTAAAAACGCACACAACCACGTCGCCCACCCTTAAAGCTCTGCGCAATTCATCTCCCGCAAGAATACGTTGTGTACCCCGCACAGCTCCGGTCTCTCGAAAAATGACCCGGGAGATATAATTTCCTTTCGAAGCGTTTCCGCTCAACTCAACGATGCCGCTGCCGTAGCGTTTCTGGTAATGGCCAATCGAAAAATCCGCATCGCCGTCCAAGGCACAGACCAGCTCTTGGCCGATCCTGGATTGGAACAATGTCAAAAGGTCCGTATCACTTGAAAACCGTACGAAAAACGAACTTGCGCTCGGCGTCATTGCAACACTTTCGAAGTCAAGCTTCGCTATTGGCCTGCCGTGATTCGAAGTACATGAACTGCAAAGCAAAAAGACGAGCGCTATATACCAGTGCATTGCCGCCCGCAGTGTGCTCATCGCCGGTCACTCGTTGACGCAGCGAAGGCTCCACGGGCGTGGAGAAGGGGTGCCTGAAGCATTGCAGGTGTCATCCATGAGCGCGCAAAAATGGCGCGTAGAATGCCGGACTGGCAAAGTGCCGACAATCGAATTAACGCCAACGTTGTTCAGCCCTCGGCAAACTCGCGCAAGACCTTGCCATCCATGCGGTAGCGCACCCACTCCTCCTGCGGTTGCGCACCAAGGGATTTGTAGAAATCGATGGCCGGCGTGTTCCAGTCGAGCACGCTCCACTCGAAGCGACCGCAGTCATTGGCGCAGGCGATTTTCGCCAAGTGCCGCAGCAAGGTTTTGCCGGCGCCGCCGCCACGTTGTTCGGGGGTGATGTAGAGGTCTTCGAGGTACAGGCAGTTGCTGCCCAGCCAGGTTGAATAGCTGAAGAAGAACACCGCAAAGCCGATCGGCAAGCCGTCACGCAGGCAGATCAGGCCGTGGGCGGTGGCGCCTTCGCTGAACAGGCTGCGCTCGATGTCGGCGACACTGGCGATGACTTCGTGGCGGGCTTTTTCGAAATCGGCCAGTTCGGTGATGAAGGCGAGGATTTGCGGGGCATCACTGGGGGTCGCCGGGCGGATTTCGATCGTCATGGACGGGCCTTGTCGGAAAAGGAAAACGCCATACTAAGGCCGTGGGCGGCGCTCGTCACATTCCAAACGTGGTAGAGAGCCCTATGGTGAGGGGATTTATCCCCGACGGGTTGCGCAGCAGCCCATTTTTTGGGGTCGCTACGCGCCCATCGGGGATAAATCCCCTCACCACAGAAGTATCATCAAGCGAAAATCCACGACAGCCTGCAAGGATGCACATGAACGAAACTGCTTTTGCTCCGCTCGCCCCACTCGCTGCCAAGCTGCTGCCCCACGCCCTGGAACCCTCAAACGACGGCGCGCACGACCTCGCGCACCTGCAGCGGGTCTGGCACAACGTGCGCACGTTGCACGAAGGCGAAGGCGGCGATCTGCAAGTCTTGCTCGCCGCCGTACTGCTGCACGACTGCGTGGCCGTCGAGAAAAACTCGCCACTGCGTGCACACGCCTCACGTCTGGCGGCAGAAAAAGCGGCGGCGGTGCTCGCGCAGATGCATTGGCCCAGCGAAAAAATCGCCGCCGTCGCCCACGCCATCGAAGCCCACAGTTTCTCCGCCAACATCAGCCCGCTCACCCTCGAAGCGAAAATCGTCCAGGACGCCGACCGTCTCGACTCGCTGGGCATGCTCGGCGTCGCCCGCACCTTCTACATTGCCGGACGCATGGGCTCGGCGCTGTACGACCCGCAAGATCCCCAAGCGAAGCAACGCGACTACGACGACAAACGTTTTTGCCTCGATCATTTCCAGACCAAACTGCTGCACCTCGCCGACGGTTTCCAGACCGCCGCCGGCAAGCGACTGGCGCAGATTCGGCATCAGCGTCTGAAAAGCTTCATGGAGCAATTGCTGGAAGAAATCGGCATCGTCTGAGCGTTACTCCGGCCAGTGCTGAACCTGACTTCGCCAACCTCAGACCTAACCCGCGCGGGCGACGTGTTAAACAGATGACGCTCAATTTTTTCCGGTCAAGGAACGCGTCATGTCGCAAGCAACGCCGCAAGTGTCAGGCAAGCTGTTTGGCCTGTTCTGCCTCGCCAGTTACCTGTTGTCGCTGTCGTATGGCTCGACGTTTTTGCTGTCGCTGTTGATCGGCTCTCGCGGCGGCAATGAGCACGATGCCGGCAGTGTGATTTCGGCAGCGATGCTCAGTACGTTTGTCGCGGTGCTGGTGTCCGGGCACTTGTCCGACATGCTCGGCGCGGCGCGGTCGATTGCGCTGTTCGGGTTGTTGCTGGTGACGGCGAGCCTGGGTTTTGCGATGACGCCGGGGTTCGGCCATCTGCTGCTGTTCTTCGGTTTGCTATTAGGTCTGGGCTGGGGCGTTTTCTACACCTTGGGGCCGATCATCGTTGCCAGTCTGGTGACCCCGGCGCAGCGTGCGAAGTACTTTGCCTTGCTTTCGGGCAGCATGATGACCGGGATCGGCAGCGGCCCGTTGCTCGGGCGCGCCGCCAGTGCGCTGGGCTGGCCGGTGACTTCGGCGTTTTATCTGGCGGCGTTGGCGAGCCTGATCGGTGTGCTGCTGTTCTGGCGCCTCGGTGCTCGATTGAAAAGCACCCAAGCCACGTCGGCGGCGAAAATCACCTGGCAAGCGACCACTCAAGTCCTCGGCTCGCGCGCGGTGTTTCCGATCATCATGGTCGGGCTCGGCGGCTGTGTATTTGGCGGACTGTCGAGTTTCCAGACCAGTTACGCGACCGCGCGCTCACTGGATTATTCGCTGTTCTTCCTCGGTTTTATGAGTGCAGCGATCAGCAGCCGGATGCTGATCGCAGGTTATGTGGTCAAGCGTGATCCGCTGCGCGCTTCCTGCCTGTTGTCGGGGCTGATGCTCGGCTCGATCGTGCTGTTCGCCTTCGGCGTGCACAGTGGATTCACCTATCTGCTGGCCGCGCTGATGCTCGGCATCGGCTATGGCCTGACGTATTCGGTGATCAACGGCCTCGCCGCCAACGAAGCGCCGACCGGCAGCACTTCGCAGGCCTTGTTGCTGTTCAGTCTTTCGTATTTTATCGGCGTGTTCGGCTTTCCATTGGTGGCCGGGAAAATCATCGTCGAACAGGGGATGGCGACGTTGCTGCTCACGGTATTGGCCGTGGCGCTGGTGAACTGGCTGATCACCGTGGCTCGTCTGCTCTGGCGTCGACTCAACGTCAAAACGGCGACGCCGGCCTAGACCGTTCGTCGCTGATCAGGCACCAATCCGATCACCGGGCAGACCAACGACAGGTAAGGATTCCAATCACTGGAGAAGCCCTATGATCCCGTCAAGGTTGACCGCTTTCGTATTCAGCGCCCTACTCTGCCCTGCGGTTTTCGCCGCATCCGCCACCGCTGCGGGCACCGGCCCTACCGATCCGACCCCGCCCCGCGCCCCCGCCATCAACAGTGCTCCCGGCATGAACACCGATGGTTCCGGCGTACCGTTGATCAATCAGCCGCCCGCCACCGGCACTGATCCGCGCACTCAGGGCAGCGACCCGGGTCGCCAGGGCGGCATGAACACCCCCGATGCCCCTGCCACGCCAGACAACGCGGGCCCCGGCATCGGCTCGAAAACCACCACCGGTGGCTCCGGTTCCGAAGGCTCCGGTCAGTAGTTCGCCGACGCGAGCGTCCTATTCAATCCAATGAAGAGGTAACCATGAACGTCGATAAAAACCTGGAAAAAGAAGTCCTCACCCGACTGCTGCACGCCCACCCGAGTGGCCTGGGCAAGGAGGTGCTGGACAATTACCGGGGCGAAAAAGTCGTGGCTGGCGCCCTCGCCGCCCTGCAGGATCGCGGACTGATTCACCACGGTCATGTGACCTGCAACGAGGCCGGCGAACATTCGTTGAACCTGCCAATCAAGCTCAGCGCCGCCGGTGTCGAGGCTGCACGCAAGCTCGAAAGCTGAGCAATGTGATCGTGTGATCGTGTGATCGTGTGATCATTAATCATGTAGGAGCTGCCGCAGGCTGCGATCTTTTGATTTTCAAGATCAACAGATCGCAGCCTGCGGCAGCTCCTACATGGCAATTCATCTGCCGATGCAAGGAGAAATCCCATGCCTCGTGGAAGCAAAGAAAAATACACCACCGAGCAGAAGCGTAAAGCCGAACATATCGAAGACAGCTACGAGAAAAAGGGCGTGTCGAAGGATGAAGCCGAGGCGCGGGCCTGGGCGACGGTGAACAAACAATCGGGCGGCGGCGAGAAGAGCGGCGGTTCCGGACGCAAGAAACCGGCGAGCGCCAAGTCCGAAGATCGCCAGGAATCAGCGCGGCGCGCAGTGGCCAGTCGCGAGGGACATTCGCGTAAAAGCCCGGCTTCGCGGGATGCGCAGACGGTTGATAGCTTGATGAAGGAGGCCCGGGCCAAGAAAATTCCGGGGCGGTCTTCGATGCGTAAGCAGGAGTTGATCGAGGCGCTGCGCAGAGCCGGCTAAAAGTCCCCTGTAGGAGCTGCCGAAGGCTGCGATCTTTTGACTTTGAAGATCAACAGATCGCAGCCTTCGGCAGCTCCTACATTGGGTTTAGGTGCGACACAGATTCAATGTGGGATCTGGCTTGCCGGCGATTGCTATAAATCAGGCGCCGCTGGACTCACGGATAAACGCATCCACTTCAGCCACCCCCGGCGAGGTCGCCGGCCCCCAGCGCGTCACCGCGATAGCCGCCGCCGCATTCGCCCGCCGCGCCGATTCGTGCGCCGTCAAACCCTGCGCCAACCCCGCCACAAACACCCCGGCATGCGCATCGCCAGCGCCATTGCTGTCCACCGCTTTGACGGCAAACCCCGGCACATGCCGACGCTCACCGCGCTGATGAATCCAGCAGCCTTGCGGACCGTCGCGCACGACCATCAACACGTCTTCAGGCAGATGCTCAGCCAGCCGATCCAGAGCCAGCGCAATGTCTTCAGCGCCGGTAAACCGCAGCGCTTCAACACTGTTACTCGTCCACACATCAATGCGTGGCAGCAGCGCCTGCATCATCGGCGAATCCGGCGATTCCACCAGCGGGCCCGGATCGAAGACCACGTTGACCGAGCCCGGCAACGCCAGCGTCCAGTCGAGCAACGCCTGCGCCTTGCCTTCATGCAACAGGCTGTAACCACTGAGATAAACGTAATCGCCCGCCTCGGCTGCAACGCTGTTCAGATCGTCCTCGGTCACTTCACCTTCAGCGCCGATGTAGGAAATGAAACTGCGCTCGGCCGAAGAATCAGTCAGCGCCACGCACAGACCGGTGTCGCGCTGCGCACGTTCCTTGATGCCGATATGAATGCCTTCGACAGTCATCGCGTCCCGCGCCAGATCGCCGAAACGCCCGGTGCCGTGGCGACCGAGGTACACCACCGGCAAGCCATTACGCACCGCCGCTGCCATCACGTTGAAGCCGCCGCCGGCCTCGAAACCAGCCGACTGCGCGAGCACGTCGCCGCCAATCTGCGGCAGTTTATCCACGGCCATGACCAGGTCGATGATGACCTGGCCGGTGTGCAACATCTTAGGCATGAGCATTCTCGGTTGGCGCGGCGCGGCGATCTTTCGCCCCGCCGAGGACGAAGTAAATGCCACCGGCGACGACAAAGGTCACGATCCAGCCGAGGCCGTTATGGCCCAGCCAGGAGTCTGACAAAAAGCCTTTGAACCAGACGTTCTCGGCGGTGGTGCCGATGGTGGTGAAGCTGAAACCGAGGACGATGGCCATCGCCCACGCGCCGAACGCGCGCCACTCGATGCCGCCGTTGTACCAATAGGCGCTGCGCGGGCTGACGTCGAGCAGGTCTGTCGGGCTGTAGTAGTGACGATGAATCAGGTCAACGATGAAGATCCCGACCCACGCGGTGATCGGCACTGCCAGCAGGGAAATGAAGGTGATGAACGGGCCGTAGAAGCTGTCGGCGATCAGCATGAAGTAGATCGAACCGGCGAAGATCGCGACGATATCGACCACCACCGCGTAGACGCGTTTTACCTTGAGACCGAGGGTCAATGTGGTCAAACCGGCGGAATACACCGACAGGTTGTTCGACAGCAGCAGACCACCGAACGCGGTGATCAGGTACGGCACGGCCATCCACGTCGGCAGCATGTCGCGGATCGCCACGATCGGGTCAGTCGCCGAAGCGAGGTCGTTGTTGCCCACCGACAACAAGCCGCCGAGGGTGATCAACAGCACCAGCGGAATACCGGCGCCGAATGCCGCGGACGCGACCAGACGCACGGCTTTGACGCTGCGATGCTGGTAGCGCGACATGTCGGCGCCAGCGTTGGCCCAACCGATGCCGGTGCCGGCGGCCATGGTACCGATGCCAATGATCATGGCGCTCATCGGTGCTGGCGTGGCGTTGAACACCGCGCTCCAGTCGATGGTCGCGCAGAGGAAGCCGCCGACCAGAAGGTTCAGCGCGCCGAACACGTAGGTCGCCCACTTCTGGATCACCAGCAAGGTCGCGTGGCCGAGGCCCGACACCGACAGGGTCAGCAGGACGAAAATGGCGATGAAGATCAGCGTCAGTACCGGTGCGCTTTTCGCTTCCACCGGTGAGCCGAACAGGATCGAGCACAGTGACAGCAGCACGAATGCGGCGGTGGTGGTGTTGACGGTTTCCCAACCCAGACGCGACATCAGCGAGACCAGCGTCGGGCCGATATTGCCGCGTACGCCGAAGATCGCTCGCGACAACGTCAGGCTCGGCGCACGACCACGGCGACCGGCAATCGAGATGATCCCGACCACGGCAAACGAACCGGCAGCGCCGATGATCGCGACGATGATTGCCTGCCAGATCGCCAGCCCGCGAAACGCCACCAGCGTGGCGCCCAACGGCAGACCGAGGATGGAAATGTTGGCGGCGAACCAGACCCAGAACAATTGCAGCGGATGACCGTTGCACTCGGCTTCCGGCACCGGTTCGATGCCGCGGGTTTCCAGTTGCCCGGCGCTTTGCCCGGCGTTTGCTGAACTCATGAAGGTGCTCCTGTTTGCCTTTTTTGTGGTTGTGGCAATGACGCAAAACGACAAGACATCGCGGCCGTCCTCGGCCTGTCTGCGCGATCCATTGCGGGTTGGAAATTCGAAATTTGCGGTGCGCCTATCGCTGGCAAGCCAGCTCCCACAGGGATCAGGGTGTACACAAATGTGTGTTCACAGCAAAAACCTGTGGGAGCTGGCTTGCCAGCGATGGCGTCAGTTCAATCAGCGCAAGGCCAACAGCCCCTGCACCGATGGCTCAAGCTGAAGATGATTAACGGTTTTCACCGTCTCGATCATCTCGGCAGGCCAGCTCTCAAGGCCCAGGCAGGCCCCGAGCATCGCGCCGAGAATCGCCGCGATGGTGTCAGTGTCGCCACCCAGACTGGCAGCCATGCACAGCGCATCAAACGCGCTCATCTCACCGACCGCAACTTGCTGCGCCAGCGCGAACGAGACCACCACCGATTCCTGCGACGCCACCGAAGTACCGATCACGTCGTAGAGCAAATCCGCCAGCAGAGCCTTGTCGCTATCGACACTGATCGTGCGTGCCCAACTGATGCGCGAGGCGATTCGTCCACCGGCAACCCAGTGACCATGCGCTTCCGCTTGCTGAGCGATTTGCTGAGCGAGGTTCAACGCCTCGCCCAGGTCCATGCCGTTGATGCCGGCCGAAACCACCGCCGCCACCGCCGCCGCGCTGGAAATCCCCAGCGTGGTGTTGTGAGTCACCTGACAGGCCTGCACCACCGCCGCAATAAAGCGCTCGGGATCGGCAACATCCGCCGCGATCCCGACGGGGGTGATGCGCATCGCCGCGCCATTGGTGGTGCCGTAACGCCCGGCCTCTTCCGGCGAATGACCGGCGAGGATCATTTCGATGGCGCGTTTGGTCGACGGGCCGAGCAAATCCTGCGAGCCCTTGGCCTGCATCTCGGCTTCCCACTCGATCAGGCGTTGCGCGAGGATCGCCGGTTCGATATGGCCCTTGCCTTCGACCAGCAATTCGCCGACCAGGATGGCCTGTTCGGTATCGTCGGTGATCGAGCCTTTGGGCATGTTCGCGGCGATGGGTTGCAATGGCCCGGCGTCCTGTAGATCGGTGATCCGGCCGAAGCGCGCCTTGATGGTTTCGCGGTTCAGCGATTGCGTCGGCATGCCCAGCGCGTCGCCGAGGGCCAGGCCATAAAAAGCGCCGAGGGCACGGTTAAGCGGGGTCATTTTGATTCTCCAAATTGCAGGTGCAGACGGAAATGCACCGGGTCGAGCAGGCTTTCGACCTGCTCCATGAAACGGTTCTGCCGGTCGTAGGTGGTGCGCAGGGCTTTGAGGAACACCGTGCCTTCCGGGCGGCCGAGCAGTTCAGCGTCGACGGCGTTCAGCGGTTCGGCGCCGATCCATTGATCACCGCGCTCGCCGATGTAGCCGTAAGCGGCCAGGGTGATGGTCAGGGAATTGTCGATCAGACCGACGCGCGGCAGGCTTTCCAGGCCGCCGGTGGCCGGCATCAAAGAACGTTCAAGGGACACCAGCGTGCCTTCGGTGGAACGGCGACGACGGTCGAGAGTGATGAATTGGTCGGTGCCGAACCGCGACAGCAGGTCGGGGCGGGTCACCGCTTCCAGGCGCAACACTTCGGTGTTGATCATCGCGCCGCTGTCGGCCAGCGCCTGTGCCCAGCCGCTGCGCTGGTCGAGGGCGACACCATCGAAGGTGACGATCGAGCCGACGCCGCCTTGCGTGGCGATGTATTTGCGCCGCTTCAGTTCGGCCAGCGCTTCGCGCAACGTGCCACGGCTGACGTTGAATTCTTGAGCCAACTGATGTTCGCCGGGCAACAGAAAGCCGTCCTCCATGAGACCGCTTTCGATGCGTCGGACGAGTTCGTCGACCACCCGTTGTTTCTTGTCAAATCGTACCTGTCTAATCATGTACAAAGTGATAACCGAAACGGGCGCTAACGGGCAAGAACAATTTCAGCAAGCTGACAAAAGGCGCATCCCCCTGTAGGAGTGAGCCTGCTCGCGATAACGTCGGCACATCCAACATCAACGTGGCTGAAAGTACGCTATCGCGAGCAGGCTCACTCCTACAGTTTTTGCAGTGAACCGGCGTTCACTGCTGACCGCGAATCCCTGTGGGAGCTGGCTTGCCAGCGATGGCGGCGGTACATCCAATATCTGACCGCGAATCCCTGTAGGAGTGAGCCTGCTCGCGATAACGTCGGCACATCCAACATCAATGTGACTGAAAGTACGCTATCGCGAGCAGGCTCACTCCTACAGTTTTTGCGGTGAACCGGTGTTCAGTGTTGACCGCGAATCCCTGTGGGAGCTGGCTTGCCAGCGATGGCGGCGGCACATTCAAAGTTGATGTTGAATGATCTACCGCAATCGCTGGCAAGCCAGCTCCCACAGGTTTGCGTGTCGGGGATGGGATCAGCGTTGTTTGAGGCGGTCGATGACGACGGCCAGCAGCAGGATCGAACCGCGGATAACGTATTGGTAGAAGGTATCGATGTTCTTCAGATTCATCGCATTCTCGATGATCGCCAGAATCAACACCCCGGCGATCACATGCCGAATCATGCCGATCCCGCCGCTCAGCGACACCCCGCCCAACACGCAAGCCGAAATCACCGTCAGCTCAAAACCCTGGCCAATCATTGGCTGCCCGGAAGTCATCCGCGACGCCAGAATCACCCCCGCCAGCGCACCAATCACACCGTGCACCGCAAAGATAATGATCTTGGTGCGATCAACGTTCACGCCCGCCAGCAGCGCCGCTTCCTGGTTGCCACCGATGGCCATGGTGTTGCGCCCGTAGGTGGTGTAATTCAGCAGCCAGCCGAAAAACAGAAAGCAAATGATGGTGATGAGAATCGGCACCGGCACGCCAAACAGCTGGCCGTTACCGAAAACGAAGAACGATTCCTGCGACACGCCCACCGCTTTGCCGTTGGCAAAAATGTACGCCAGACCGCGAACAATCTGCATGGTCGCCAACGTCGTGATCAACGCATTGACGCGCAACTTGGCGATCACAATCCCGTTGATCAGCCCGACAATCAGGCCCATCACCAACGCCGCACTGACACCGAGAAACACGCTGTTGGTGTCACGCATCACCACCGCCGCAACCACGCCGGCGCAGGCAATCACCGAGCCCACCGACAAGTCGAAATGCCCCGACGCCAGGCAATACAACATCGTGCACGCCGCGATCCCGGTGGTGGAAATTGCCAGGCCCAGACCACGCATGTTCAACGGCGAAAGGAAGTTGTCGATCAGCAGCGTACAGGCAACAAAAATGCCCACCGCCGCCAGCAGCATGACCCAGTCATCAAGGAAGCGGCGCATGTCCAGCGGTTTGCGCTCTTTGGGCAGGGTTTCGTTTTGGGTTGTCATCATAGTCACCTCTCAGTTCGCCACGCCGTCAGCGCGGTGGCGCGGCAAAGCCAGTTGCAGCAAGTTGGATTCATTGGCCTGGTCACGGCTGATTTCGCCGCGCAGGGCGCCTTCGCAGAGCACCAGAATGCGGTCGGAAATGCCCATCACTTCCATCAGGTCGCTGGACACCACGATCACCGAAATGCCCTCGGCGGCGAGGTTGTGGATGATCTGGTAGATCTCCGCTTTGGCGCCGATGTCGATGCCGCGCGTTGGTTCGTCGAGCAGCAAGACCTTCATCGGCATCGACAGCCAGCGACCGAGAATGGCCTTCTGCTGATTGCCGCCGGAAAGAAACTTGATCTGCTGGCCGGCATGCGGGGTTTTCACTTTCAGCGCTTTGATCTGTTTGTCGGCGTTGCCCTTTTCCCACAAACCGCGAATCAGGCAACCGAGCCCCGAATGAGCACCACGTGCGCTGATGTTGATGTTCTCGGCGACGCTGGCCAGCGGGATGATGCCTTCCTTCTTGCGATCCTCCGGACAGAGCAAAATGCCCGCCGCAATCGCATCACGCGGTGAGCGCAACTTCAGTTCGTGACCGCGCAGTTCGAGGCGTCCGGCGGTGTTGCGCTCAAGACCACTGAGCAGGCGGAACAGCTCGGTGCGCCCTGCCCCGACCAGTCCGAACAAGCCAAGGATTTCACCCTTGTGCGCCTCGAAACTGATCGGCTCGCGCAAGCCAGGGCCTAGCAAACCGTCGACCTTCAGCGCGACGGCGCCACGTGGACGATGGCGATAATCGTAGATGTCCTGAATGTCGCGCCCGACCATGCAGGTCACCAGTTGATCGTGGGTCAGCTGGCTCATGTCGTCGAAGGTGCGCACGTAGCGACCGTCCTTGAACACCGTCACCGCGTCGCAGATGCGGAACACTTCTTCCATGCGATGGGAGACGTAGAGCACCACTTTGCCCTCGTCGCGCAGGCGACCAATGATCGCCATCAAGCGGTCGATCTCACGGGCCGAGAGGCTGCTGGTCGGTTCGTCGAAGGCGATCACATGGGCGCCGCGCGACAGCGCTTTGGCGATTTCCACCAGTTGCCGCTGGCCGAGGGACAGGCGTCCGACCTTGGTCTGCGGATCGATTTCGTCGGCCAGACCCTTCAAGCAATTCAAGGCTTGCTGACGCAAGGCGCCGCGATTGATCAAACCGAAACTGGCCGGCAGATGGCCGAGAAACAGGTTTTCGGCGACGGTCATTTCCGGCACCAGATGCAGCTCCTGGTGAATCACCGCGACGCCGCTGCCGATGCTGTCGGCGGTCGACCTGAACGCCATGGTCTGCTCGCCGATCTGCAACTCGCCGCTGCTCGGGATGTAAGCGCCACCAAGGATTTTCAGCAGGGTCGATTTGCCGGCGCCGTTCTCGCCCATCAAGGCGTGAACCTGCCCCGGATGCGCGACGAAGCTGATGGCGTCCAGCGCCTTCACACCGGGAAAGGTTTTGCCGATCCCGTTGAAGCGCAGGCTGCCGCTGGAGCTGTGTTGTTGTGTCTGTACTTGCGCGTGCATAAAGCCACCTCTTCACACCGAAAAACGGCCCGGCTGCCCGGGCCGTCGCTGCATCAGTTCCACAAGCCGATTTTTTCCAGCTCTTGCTTGAAGTTTTCGCGGGTGATCAGGGTGACGTCGTCCATCGCGGTGTACTTCGGCGGTTCTTTGCCGGTGGTGACCCACTCGTACATCATCTCGGCGGTTTTGTAGCCCTCGATGTGCGGGCTTGGCAGCATCGAGCCGAAGAAGCCGCTGTTAGGCTTTTTCAGTTCGCCAATGGCGTCGGTGCCGTTGATGCCGATGCCGATCACGTTGGTCGCGGCAAAACCGGCCGCTTCAGTGGCGCGCACGCCGCCGAGCACGGTGTTGTCGTTCATGCCGCCGATGATCAGGTTTTTCGCCGCGCTCGGCAGTTTCACCAGCGCCGAGTTGGTGGCGTCCATGCTGCCCGGTACGTCGAGGGTTTTCAGCGCGGCAAAGAGGATGTGATCCTTCGGCATGCCGGCGTCTTCAAGGGATTTCACCGAGCCGTCAGTGCGTTTCTTGCCGGTGTCGAGTTCGTTGTAGGTGTTGACCACCGCGTAGGTGTCTTTCCAGTCCCAGTTGCGTTTTTTCGCTTCGGCGACCATCGCGTTGCCTTGCTTCTGGCCGACTTCAAACGCGGCCATGCCGAGGTATGGCACGTCTTCCATGAACTTGCCGTTGGCGTCGACGAAACGGTCATCGACAGCAATCACTTTCAGGTCATTGAGTTTGGCTTTGGCCATGATTGCCGGCCCGAGCGAAACGTCCGGCGGGCAGATCACGAAGCCCTTGGCTCCGTTGGCGGCGAGACTGTCGATGGCCGAGAGGGTTTTCTCGCCATCTGGCACAGCAATCTTGATCAGTTCGAAGCCCTTGTCCTTGGCGGCTTTCTCGGCGAAAGCCCACTCGGTCTGGAACCACGGCTCTTCAGCCTGCTTGACCAGAAAACCGATTTTCACGGTGTCGGCAGCGAGCAGCGAACTGCTCAGGCTGAACGCAGTGACCGCCAGGGCGGTAGTGCACAGGGTACGAATCCCGAAACGACGTTTCATAAGCTGACTCCTTGTTATTTTTTTTGAGCAATGTTTTGAAAAGCGTTAAAGCGTGTTCCTGCAAAGCCTGTTGAAAATAGTCATATCGTATGATGATTGGATTTCACCCGGATCTATCCGCGTGAAAGCTGCAGCGCTCAGTCGTGGTACATCACCGAGCGGCCACCATCGATGGTGATGCATGACGCGTTGATAAACGGTGCTTCATCACTGGCCAGTAACACCGCAGTCATCGCCACTTCCAGCGGCTGACCGATGCGTTTCGGCGGGTGCAGATCGAAGGCGCGCTGACGTTCGGCGTGCGGGTCGGCGAAACCGTTCCAGTAATCGACGTTCAACTGAGTTTCAATGTAGCCCGGCGCAATCGCGTTGACGCGAATGCCTTTCGCCGCGTATTCGATGCCGAGCGCGCGGGTCAGGCCGAGCAAACCGTGTTTGGCCACCGGGTACGGGAAGCAGCCGGGAATGATGTGGCTGGAATGGGTCGAGGCGATGTTGATGATGCTGCCGACGCCTTGCTCGATCATCTGCGGCAGCACCGCTTTGCAGCCGAACCAGGCGCCATCGAGGTCGATCGCAAAGCAGCGATGCCAGTCTTCGTCAGTCATTTCCAGCGGATCACGGAACACGTTGACCCCGGCGCAGTTGACCAGCACGTCGATACGACCGTGCAGTTCAACGGCGCGTTTGGCCATGGCGTGCAAATCGTGCTGACGCGAGACATCCGCCTTCAGCGCCTGCACGTCAAAGCCCTGCTCGCGCCAGTGCGCGGCGACCTTTTCGACCTTTTCGGCCTGGATATCGCTGATCAGCAGTTTGGCTTGCTGCGAGGCGAAAGCGGCGACGATGGCTTCGCCGATGCCTTGCGCAGCGCCGGTCAGCACTACCACCTTGTCTTTCAGACGCTCGCCCTTCGGCGGTGCGGGCACCGGCGGCAGGGAAAGAGGTTCAGCCATGGATCAGAACTCCTGTTTCGCAGGCACAAAAAACCGGGCATCTGATGATGTCCGGTCTGGAAGGCGTTTTGAACGAAACAGGCAGGCGTCGCCGACGGCATCGAGCCGTTGCGAGACGCGGACTCCACTCGGGAGTGCGATAGACATTCGCTGCATCACTTCACCTGTTTTGTTCTTTTTAAGTGTGAGTGCGTATTACTGCTGCAGCCGACTATAAACCCGACCGCCAAATAATCTCAATATATAATTTTGCATCCCATATTTTGGGATCATCCAGCAAAACGGGTGCAGAGTTTTCCGGGCACATCGACGCGCATCGACAGCACCGCGCCATCCAGCGGATGGTTGTGCGGACTCTTGGCACTGGTGATGTACAGGGTTTTCAAATCTTCACCGCCAAACACGCAACTGGTTGGCCGACTCACCGGCAGATCGATCCGCCGGTCGATATAGCCGTCCGGCGTCAGGCGCAACAGGCAACTGCCGTCCCAACGGGCATTCCACACGTAGCCTTCGGCGTCCATCGCCGAGCCGTCCGGGCCGCCCTGCTGATCGGGGCCGTACCAGATGTAAGCGGTGTCGAGGTTGCCGTCGGTGTGAATGAAATAGCGGTACAGCGTGCTGTCGAGGCTGTCGCCGAACAGCAGCGTGGTGCCGTCGTTGCTCCACAGCAGCGTGTTGGGAATGCCCAGACCGCGCAGCAACGGCGTGACGCGTTTATCCGGATCGACGCGAAACAGCCCACCGGAACGGCGGATGATCGGCAGATCCTCGCCCTGCTCGCCGATGTTGTTTTGCATGGTGCCGAGCCACAACCGGCCCTGAGCATCGCACCGTGCTTCGTTGGGACGATTGCCCGGTTGCGGGTCGGCGACGCAGAACAGCGTCAGGCGCGGTTCGAGGCCGGGGGAATCGAGATCGAGGCGATAGACGCCGCTGCTCAGGGTCACCAGGGCATCGCCGCTGTTGCACGGGATGAATGCGGAAATGTGCTCGGGCATCTGCCAGATCTGCACGTTCTGGCCGATCAGGCGCAAAGCCTGTTTGCCGGCAATGTCGACCCAGTACAGCGCCTGGGTCGGCGCGTCCCAGAACGGGCCTTCACCGAGTTGGGCGCGGTGTTGGGTCAGGGCGGTCCACGGCATATAACGGTCTCCATTGTTCTTGTTTTTTACTGTAGGAGTGAGCCTGCTCGCGATCGCGGTGGATCAGTCGAAGCTGCTTTGCCTGATACGACGCAATCGCGAGCAGGCTCACTCCTACAGGGGAATTAGTTGTTAGCCGGCTTTTTTGTCGGCCATGACTTTTGGATAGAAGCGTTTTATCGCCAAGTCTGCATTGTCGATCAGGGTCATGCACGCCCACACGCCGCGCGCGGAATCGCGGGCGGCGATGGCATCGGCCATGTCTTTGTGGATCGGCAGTGTGCGGCGCAGTTCATCCGGATCGGCGGCAGAGACTTCGAACGACACCGCCAGCAACGCGCCGAGGGCCGGAACCATTTGTTCAATGAACTGGTTATGGCTGGCCGCGAGAATACATTCGTGGAAAGCCTGATCGGCGCGGTTGTAATCGATGCCGCTGTCCACCGCTCGTTCAAGGGCATTGAACGCCAGTTGCACGGCTTCGATCTGCTCCTGCGTTGCCCGCTCGCACGCCCAGCGCACCGCCATCGGTTCGATGGTGCGGCGCAAGTCCAGCAGGTCATCGACAAAGTTTTCCGGCAAACCGTTGCGCGACAACCAGCCGACGACTTGTGGATCGAACAGGTTCCAGCGCCGCACGGGCAATACGCGGGTGCCGACTTTCGGCCCGACTTCAAGCATGCCTTTGGCGACGAGGGTTTTGATCGCTTCGCGGATGACGGTGCGGCTGACCCCGAGTTGCTCGCCCAGATCGGCTTCGACCTTGATGGTCTGCCCCGGTTTGACCTGGCCAGCGGCGATCCAGCTGCCCAGCCAGTCAACGGTCGACGCATGAAAGCTGCTGGACATGAACACCTCAAAGCGGGACGCGATGGGTGATCAAGCTAATGATCATATGATTGGGTGTCAACGACAAAAAAAGATCGCAGCCTTCGGCAGCTCCTACAGGTGTACGCCATGTAGGAGCTGCCGAAGGCTGCGATCTTTTAAGGTTCGAGGCCGACGCGAAAGAACTCGCCGCCGCTCCATACGCCCAACCAACGTTGGCCATCGATCTCACGACTGACCGCCAGTTCCACCAGTTGGTAGAACACATTGCGGTGGATCAACGCTTCGAGGTTGGTGCGTACATGCACGTAAGGCGCAGGCTCTTGCGTTGCCGGATCAATCTCGACGCGAATCGGATGCTCAGGCCCGGCCTCAGCCGTTTCATCCACGTTGGTGGTAAAACGCAACAGTTGCGCCTCCCCCTCGCCTTCAACCTCGACAGCAATCGCCACAAACGGCGCATCGTCGACCTTGATCCCGACCTTCTCGACCGGGGTGATCAGGAAATAGTCATCGCCATCGCGGCGCATGATCGTCGAGAACAGCTTGACCATCGGCTTGCGCCCGATCGGCGTGCCCAGGTAATACCAAGTGCCGTCGCGGGCGATGCGCATGTCGATGTCGCCGCAAAAGTCCGGGTTCCACAAGTGCACCGGCGGCAGGCCTTTGCTTTTCGGGATCTGTCCCAACAGGTCATTGGCTTTTTGCGGGCCACTCATGGCGTTCTCCTTTGAATTATTGGTCGCCGACTCCCAGCAGGCTGCGCGCGTATTGCGCCAGCGGCGGGCCGATCAGGTCTTCGGGTTTGCTGTCGTGGAACGTCAGTAAACCGCCACGACTCTTGATGCGTGCAGTATCAATCAAATACTGGGTGCTGGTCTCGATCAACATGATCTGAATCACGCCGCCGTCGATGCCCAGGCGATCCACAGCTTCCTGATCGAGCCATTCATCGGAGTTGCCGATGCGGTCGTCAGCCTTGGCGAAACGGGTGTAGAGCAGATAGTGCGCGCCGGCGTCACGGGCCTCACCCATTGCCTGATCCAGGCCTTCCGGCGCGCGGGCACGGCGCACCATCGGGAAATATTCGACGAAGCCCTTGAAGGCTTCCTCAGCCACTACGTTGGGGCGCGGGTAAGAACCGCCCGGCGGCGCAAACGAACCTTGCGCGATGTAGATGAACGAGTCCGGCTGAATGCGGAAGTTGTTCACGCGGCGGCTGTCACTGTGATCCAGCAGCCCCGCATCGCTCATCTGATAGCGAGTGCCCTCGGCCATATCACTGACAGTCATACAGCCGCCAAGCGCCAAAACGGCCAGCAGCAAAACCAGGCTACGCATCCTATTCCTCCAGAGGCCGGTGACGGAAAACCGGCGAATGGCCGTTGGATGCAGCTTTTGCGCCAGCTCGGGATCTTGGTTGATTTATAGAACGCATTCGCGGGCAAGCCTTGCTCCTACAGGATCGCATAACTCTGTAGGAGCAAGGCTTGCCCGCGAATGGGGAGTATCAGCCGCCAATGATCTTCATGACGGTGGCGCCGCCGGAAAACGCCACTTCCTGCTTGTCCCCCAGCGCCTTGACCAGCAGACGCTGCAGCGCCGGCAGTGCCTGATGACGCGGCTTATCAAGCAGATCGCCGACGTAATGGCGGTTGCTCGACGACAGGCAGCCGTGCAGCCACCCGGTCGACGAGAGGCGCAAGCGCGAGCACGTCCGACAGAACGGCACGCTTTCGTTGGCGATCACGCCGAAATTGCCCAGGCTAGGAATCGCATAGCGCACGGCGGTCGCGTCGATCGGCGCGTCAGTCTGTGCGTACTCGTAGCGCTCGCCGATCAGGCTAAGCAATTGTTCAAGGCTGACGAACTGTTGCAGGAAAGCATTGGAGTCTTTGGCCAGGTGGCCCATGCGCATCAGCTCGATGAAGCGCAACTCGAAGCCGCGTTCAAGGCAGTAATCGAGCAACGGCATCACCTGATCGAGGTTCTGCCCGCGCAACGGCACCATGTTGACCTTGATCTTCATCCCCGCCGCAGCGGCTTGATCCATGCCATCGAGCACAGTGGCCAGGTCGCCGCCACGGGCGATGCTGCGGAACGCACCCGCGTCGAGGGTATCGAGGGACACATTGATGCGGCGCAGACCGGCATCGACCAGCAGCGGAAGTTTCTTCGCGAGGAGTTGACCGTTGGTGGTCAGGCTGATGTCGTCCAGGCCCATCTTGCCGACGGCGGTCATGAACGATTCAAGCTTCGGGCTGACCAGCGGCTCGCCGCCAGTGATGCGCAAGCGCTCGATGCCGGCGGCCTCGATCAGGTACTCGACGCCGCGTGCCATGGACTCAGCCGACAGTTCATCCTGCGCAGCCACCAACCGCTTGCCGTTGGGCACGCAGTAGGTACACGCGTAATTGCAGGCTGAAGTCAGGCTGATGCGCAAATTGCGAAAACGCCTGCCTTGACGGTCAACGATCATGATCACTCCGGCGATAGAATTTCGAGCCACTAAAACTTGACTCACAAATCAAGTTTTAGCAAGCCCTATGCCTGAGTATATTCCTGCGGTACTGCGTCATGTAGCGAAATCATGGCGCAATAAGGCAGCTGAATGGCTCAGCTGCTCGGCGTTTCCGGATCGCGCTTGCGTTTGTTGCCCATGCGCACGCCGATGTCCATCAGAAACTGAAAGAAACCTTCCTGATCTTCCAGCACATTGCTCCAGAACGGTGAGTGATACAGCGCCACAGCGCCATGCACCAGCGCCCAGGATGCGCAGTAGTGGAAATACGGCGGCACGTCTTCGAGCTTGCCTTCGCTGATGCGGCCCTTGATGAGCAGGGTCAGACGTTCGAAGTTCGAGGCACGAATCTTGTGCAACTCCTCGACCATCTCCGGCACTTGATTGCCCTTGACCACCTTCTCTTCGAGACGGTCGAACAGACGATAGCGCTGCGGGTCACGCATGCGGAATTCGAAGTAGGCGCGGGACAGCGCTTCCTTGTCCTTGTCGACATCGGCCGAATGCAGCAGCTCGTTCAAATCGCGCTCGTAATCGAGCATCAGGCGCAGATAGATCTCGGCCTTGGATTTGAAATGCTTATAGATCGTGCCTTTGCCGATACCCACGGCATCAGCAATCATCTCGACGGTGACACTGTCTTCACCTTGGTCGAGGAACAGCTTGAGCGCGGTATCGAGAATTTCTTGCTCGCGGCGACGAAACTCACGGACCTTACGAGGTTCTTTGTGCATAAGAAAAGGTCTGAAGGGTCAAAATTCGAAGCCGCGTATTATGCCTAACTTGCGCAAAAATGCACGGATCATCCGACCATATCTGTGTTTCTTGTTCATTTTGAGAACGTTTTGGGCGCAATGAGAACTCAACTGAAGCAAACGTATTCCAAATTTGTTTAAAAACCCCGACCGGCTCACTGGACTGCACGCCAGACTGATCAATACTTCAACTGTCGGGCGACATCTCCCCCAAGTGTCGCGCCGATAAAGGTACCAACGGACCGCGTGCCTTTGTTTTACTCCTAATGGTCTTAACCCGGATTCACCCCCCAGAACCCGGGTTTTTTTTGCCCGCGATTTGACCTTTATCCCACATCACACCTGTAGGAGCTGCCGCAGGCTGCGATCTTTTGATCTGACTTTTTTAAGATCAAAAGATCGCAGCCTGCGGCAGCTCCTACAGGGCAGATTTGACCGAAGCCAGCGGGAACAGACGCTTGAAGTTCTCGGTGGTCTGTTCGGCAAAGCGCTCGTAATTCTCACCGCGCAACATCGCCAGGAATTCCGCAACCTCACGCACATACTGCGGCAGGTTTGGCTTGCCGCGATACGGGATCGGCGCCAGATACGGCGAATCGGTTTCCACCAGCAGGCGGTCGGCCGGAACCTTGCTCGCGACATCGCGCAACGCATCGGCATTACGGAACGTGACGATCCCCGACAGGGAAATGTAATAACCCATGTCCAGCGCTGCTTTGGCCATGTCCCAGTCTTCGGTGAAGCAATGCAGCACACCGGCCTGCGGCAACGCCGCTTCGCGCAGCAGTTCAAGGGTGTCGGCCCGCGCGCCACGGGTGTGGATGATCACCGGTTTGCCAGTCTGCTGCGCCGCTTGCAGGTGCAGACGAAACGACTCCTGCTGCAATTCAGCGGCTTCCGGCTCGTAGTGATAGTCCAGACCGGTTTCGCCGATCGCCACTACTTTCGGGTGATTGAGTTCGTGCAGCAACCAATCCAGCGCCGGCGCCGCGCCCGGTTGTACATCCAGCGGGTGCACGCCAACCGAGCAATCAACGTCGTCGTACCGTTCAGCCAGGGCTTTGACGTCGGCGGCGTTGTCGGCACTGACGCCGATGCACAGAAAGTGCCCTACTCCGCGCTGCCGGGCTGCATCGAGTGCGGCATCCAGCGAGCCATCATGGGCGGCGAGGTCGAGGCGATCGAGGTGACAATGGGAATCTACGAGCATAAAAAGGACGGCTACTTACATCGTATGAGTGGGACGGTCGGACTTGAGGGCTCCGGCCAGATGGGTTTCGATGCGACTGCGCGCGGTGTTGTCGCCATCATTGAACTGCACGCCGACACCGGCGGCGCGATTGCCTTGCGCCCCTTTGGGCGTGATCCAGGTGACCTTGCCGGCCACCGGAATCTTTTCAGCTTCGTCCATCAGATTGAGCAGCATGAACACCTCGTCGCCCAACTTGTAGCTCTTGTTGGTCGGGATGAACAAGCCACCGTTCTTGATGAATGGCATGTAGGCGGCGTAAAGCACCGATTTGTCCTTGATCGTCAGGGACAAAATGCCGTTGCGCGGCCCCGGGCTGACAGGTTCATTCATGTTGACCTCCACTGCTGATGTTCAGAGTCTAGGTACACATTGTTATCTTTGGCCAGGCAATCCCGCCCATTGCACCAACAACGCTTCCAGCAACAGCGCCGGATTGAGGTTGGCCTTGCTCATGACTTTCTGCCGCTGGGCGAGAATCCAGTCCTGAATCTCAAGGACTTTGCCCTGCGCACTTTTCTGCGCAAGGTACTGCACGACTTTACGCATATCGGTCAGGCCAAGGCCCGCTTCATCCTGCGTCAGTTGATAGCGCAGGATCAGGCTCGACCAGTCGCAGAACCAGTCGAACAGGCGCAGCATCGGAATGCTTTTCCATTCTTCGGCCAGTTGCGTCGGCGATTGCTGCTGCTTGAGCAACTTCTTCACGCCTTCGACCACTTGCGCGCGCTGTTCACGCACGCCCTGGGATTGCAGACTGACTGCCATCAACGGCGAACCGGCCGCCAGCGTCAGCAGTTCGACACGTTCTTCTTCAGAGCAATCCGGCAACGCCTGAGCCAGCCATTGCAAGCTCATCGCTTCGCCCGGCAGCGGACAAGCCTGCTGCACGCAACGGCTTTTGATCGTCGGCAGCAAACGGCTGGTCTGATGGCTGACCAACAGCAACACAGTATCGCCGGACGGTTCTTCAAGGCTTTTCAGCAAGGCGTTGGCGGCGTTGATGTTCATCGCCTCGACCGGCTCGATCAGCACCACTTTGCGCCCGCCCAGTTGCGCGGTCTGCACCACGAAACTGACCAGATCGCGCACCTGATCGACTTTGATGGCCTTATCGGCTTCTTCCGGCTCGAGGATGTAATTATCGGGATGACTACCCGCCCTGAGCAGCAGGCAGGATTTGCACTCGCCGCACGCTTCTGGCGTCGGACGCTGACACAGCAGGCTCGCCATCAAGCGCTCGGCCAGCGCGCGCTTGCCGATCCCGGCGGGGCCATGCAGCAGATAGGCGTGCGCGTGCTGCTTGCGGCCGGCCAGTTGCTGCCAGAGGCTGTCCTGCCATGGATAGGCCTCAGCCACGGGCCAGCTCCAGCAAGTTCGGCAGCAAGGTATCCAGCGATTGTTGAACTTTGGCTAACGGCTGACCGGCATCGATGCGCACATAGCGCGCAGGGTCGGCTTCAGCGCGCTTGAGAAACGCATTGCGCACCGCCTCGAAAAACGCCCGGCCTTCCAGCTCGAAACGATCCAGACGGCCACGAGCGCTGGCGCGGGCCAGGCCGATTTCCACCGGCAGATCGAAAATCAGCGTCAGGTCAGGACGCAGATCGCCCTGAACAAAGGTTTCCAGCGTGGCGATACGCTCCAGCGACAAACCGCGACCGCCGCCCTGATAGGCATACGTCGAATCGGTGAAGCGATCACACAGCACCACCGCGCCACGGGCCAGTGCCGGGCGGATGACTTCGGCCAGGTGCTGAGCGCGCGCGGCAAACACCAGCAGCAGCTCGGCGTCCGGGGTCATGACTTCGTCGGCCGGTGCCAGCAACACTTCGCGAATCCGCTCGGCCAGCGGCGTACCGCCGGGCTCACGGGTCAGCACCACCTCAATACCGGCGGCGCGCAGGCGCTCGGCGAGGTATTCGCGGTTGGTGCTTTTGCCGGCACCTTCCGGGCCTTCCAGGGTAATAAACAAGCCAGTCACAGGCAGTCCTTAATCAAAGTCATTGCGCGTTTTGTGGAGCAGCGGCTTCCGGGGCCGGGGTCGGCGCAGGTTCCTCGGCGGGAACTTGCGGCAACGCCTCCGGCGCCGTATCAGGTGAAGCCGCAGGAATCGTTTCCTCGGCAGGCGCAGCGGCTTCAGGCGTCGCCGTCGGGGCCGGGCTCGAACGATAATCTGCGCGGCGCTTGAGCTGGAATTCACGCACCGCACTGTTGTGCGCATCAAGATCGTCGGAGAACACATGGCTGCCGTCGCCGCGTGCGACAAAGTACAGGCTGGAGCCTTCCACGGGGTTCAGCGCCGCGTGAATCGCTTCACGCCCGACCATCGCAATCGGGGTCGGCGGCAAGCCGGGAATCACGTAAGTGTTATACGCCGTCGGCTCTTTCAAATGCGCGCGCGTGAGTTTGCCGGTGTAGCGATCGCCGAGGCCATAAATGACCGTCGGGTCGGTCTGCAATTGCATCCCCAACGCCATCCGGCGCACGAACACACCCGCGATCTGCCCGCGCTCCTGCGGCACGCCGGTTTCTTTCTCGACCAGCGAGGCCATGATCAACGCTTGATACGGCTCGCTGTACGGCGCATCGGCCGAACGTTTTTCCCATTCATTGGCCAACACTTCGTCGAGACGCTCAAAGGCTTTTTTCAGCAACTCGGCGTCGGACATGCCGCGCACGAAGCGGTAAGTGTCAGGGAAAAAGCGGCCTTCCGGGAACAGACCCTTATGACCGATCTTCGCCATGACGTCGCTGTCGCTCAAACCATTGAGGGTCTGGGTGAGTTTTTCGTCTTTGGCCAGTGCCGCGCGTACTTGATGGAAATTCCAGCCTTCGACCAGCGTCAGGCTGTATTGCACCACGTCGCCACGCTTCCACAAGTCGATCAGGCCGTTGACGGTCATGCCCGGCTGCATGCGGTATTCACCGCTGTGGATTGGTGTACCTGCGAGGTTGAAGCGCCAATAGACCCGCAACCAGAACGCGTCCTTGATGACGCCATCGGTTTCGAGTGAAAGGAAAGTACGGGTAGGGGTGGAGCCTTTCGGCACATCCAGCAGTTCTTCCTGCGTGATGTTCAGGGGCTGTTCCAGCGCGGAGTGAATCTTCCAGGCGCTGGCGCCCAACAGCAGCCCTGCCAGAACCAGTCCGGTTTCCAGCAGCAGCAAAAGTTTACGTCTCACGAATCAGGCATCCAGTAGGGCGCGGGCAATGGTTTGCAGTTTACGGGTGAGCGAGCCAACCGGCCAGCTCAGTGCAGCGTAGGCGCGTACCGGCCAGACGCCATAAACGCTGTTGCAGAGAAACACTTCGTCAGCCCATTGCAGCTGTTCGAGGCTGATGTCGGCGATTTGCGTGGGGATGGCCAAGGACTCGGCCTGAAACAATATTTCGGCGCGCATCACACCGGCGACGCCGCAGCGCTTCAAGTCCGGGGTGATCAACACACCGTCGCGCAGCAGAAACACATTACTGAACACCCCTTCGATCACTCGACCGGCCTGATCGAGCATCAAGCCTTCGGCGTGCTCGCTGTCCTGCCATTCGGCACGGGCGAGAACCTGTTCAAGGCGATTGAGGTGTTTGAGTCCGGCGAGCAACGGCTGCGTAGCCAGACGCGTGCTGCACGGGAACAGGCGCACGCCGTGCTCGGCATGAGCAGCAGGATAAACAGCAGGAGGATTGCCTTGCAGGATGCGTCGGCCCGGCGCCGCCGGATCGGGCGCATAACCACGCAAACCGTCACCACGGCTGAGGATGAGCTTGAGCACGCCCTCGCCCATCGCTGCCGCATAGCTCAGCAGCTCGTGGCGAATCAGCTCGATATCGGCCGCGATGGCCAGACGCGAACAGCCATCGGCCAGTCGCGCCAAGTGCCGATCCAGCAGGATCGGCTGGCCGCGATGCACAGCGATGGTCTCGAACAGACCATCGCCGTAAGCCAGGCCGCGATCTTTCAGCGACAGACTGTCAGCCGGTTGACCGTCGACCCAGCTTTCCATCAGCCTGCGAACCGACGGAACGCCAAGGTGCCGTTGGTGCCGCCAAAACCGAAGGAGTTGGACAGTACGACATCGATGTCCATGTTGCGCGCGGTGTGCGGCACGAAATCGAGATCGCAGCCTTCATCCGGCTCTTCAAGGTTGATGGTCGGCGGTGCCACCTGGCTGTTGATCGCCAGCACGCTGAAGATCGCTTCGACCGCGCCCGCTGCACCCAACAGGTGACCGGTCATCGACTTGGTCGAGCTGACCGCCAGTTTGTAGGCGTGCTCACCGAACACCGACTTGAGCGCATTGGCTTCGGCGAGGTCGCCGGCCGGGGTCGAGGTGCCGTGGGCGTTGATGTACTGCACTTGATCGACGTTGATCTTGGCATCGCGCAATGCATTGGTGATGCAGCGTGCGGCACCGGCGCCGTCGGCCGGTGGCGAGGTCATGTGGAACGCATCGCCGCTGGTACCGAAGCCGATCAGCTCGGCGTAGATGGTCGCACCGCGAGCCTTGGCGTGCTCCAGCTCTTCGAGAACCAGAGCACCGGCACCGTCGGACAGGACGAAACCGTCACGGCCCTTGTCCCACGGACGGCTGGCGCGGGTCGGCTCATCGTTGCGCGTCGACAGCGCACGGGACGCGCCGAAGCCGCCCATGCCCAGACCGCACGCAGCCATTTCGGCACCGCCGGCAATCATCACATCGGCTTCGTCGTACATGATGTTGCGCGCCGCCATGCCAATGCAGTGCGTACCGGTGGTACACGCGGTGGCGATGGCGTAGTTAGGTCCCTGTGCACCCAGATGGATAGACAGGAAACCGGAAATCATATTGATGATCGAGCCAGGCACAAAGAACGGAGAAATCCGGCGCGGGCCAGTCTCGTGCAGGGTGCGGCTGGTTTCTTCGATGTTGGTCAGACCGCCAATGCCCGAACCCATGGCCACGCCAATGCGTTCACGGTTGGCGTCGGTAACTTCGAGCCCGGCATTGCGCACGGCTTGAAAGCCCGCGGCGAGACCGTACTGAATGAACAGGTCGAGCTTGCGCGCTTCCTTGACCGACAGGTATTCCTCGACATTGAAGCCTTTTACCGAGCCGCCAAAGCGGGTGGAATAGGCAGAAAGGTCGGTGTGTTCGATCAGACCAATGCCACTGCGGCCAGCCAGAATGCCCTGCCAACTGCTCGGCACATCCGTGCCCAGTGGCGACAACATACCCATACCGGTGACTACGACGCGTCTACGCGACACAGCACTCTCCTTTTTCAAATGACGACGACTTTGCATCAGGCCTAAAGAAAAAACCGCACGCCATGATGGCAGTGCGGTTTTTCCATGACAGCAAACAACGATTACAAACTATTACGCCTGGTGGCTAGTAACGTAGTCGATTGCAGCTTGTACAGTAGTGATCTTCTCAGCTTCTTCGTCAGGGATTTCGGTCTCGAATTCCTCTTCCAGAGCCATCACCAGCTCAACGGTGTCAAGGGAGTCGGCACCCAGGTCTTCAACGAAGGAAGCAGTGTTGACCACTTCTTCTTCTTTAACGCCCAGTTGCTCGGCAACGATTTTCTTGACGCGCTCTTCGATGGTGCTCATACCTTGTTTTCACTCCTAATGGACAAATTCAGGCAGCTGGCCAGTGGGTAAGTGTATAGAAAGACTTTTCAGCTTTTCAACTGAAAGCTTCACTCCTCAAACCCTGCGGCCCTCTGCCTATAAATAGATTGCAGCTTTATAACGGATTTTAGACAGCTCGTATGACATTTTTTTGAAGCAATCCGTCACATTTTACTTACATGTACATCCCACCGTTCACCGGGATTGTAGCCCCAGTGACGTATGCCGCACCGTCGGATGCAAGAAAAGCGACCACAGACGCGATCTCTTGAGCTTGTCCCAGACGACCCAGCGGAATCTGCGTCTGCAAGGCTTCACGCTGTGCTTCAGGCAGTTCGCGGGTCATATCGGTGTCGATGAACCCTGGGGTTACCGAGTTGACCGTAATCGAACGCGAACCGACTTCACGCGCCATTGCACGGCTGAAACCTTCCAGACCGGCCTTGGCGGCTGCATAGTTTACTTGGCCAGCGTTGCCCATGGCACCCACCACCGAGCCAATACTGATAATTCGACCCCAACGCGCCTTGGTCATGCCGCGCAGAACGCCCTTGGACAGGCGGAATAGACTGTTCAGGTTGGTATCGATCACGTCGTACCACTCATCGTCTTTCATGCGCATCATCAGGTTATCGCGGGTGATACCGGCATTATTGACCAGGATCGCCACTGGCGCACCGAACTG
Organism: Pseudomonas sp. SM4; assembly: GCF_051913165.1. Taxonomy (NCBI): domain Bacteria; kingdom Pseudomonadati; phylum Pseudomonadota; class Gammaproteobacteria; order Pseudomonadales; family Pseudomonadaceae; genus Pseudomonas; species Pseudomonas sp. SM4. The sequence continues at coordinate 65,618 of NZ_JBODOE010000020.1, forward strand.
CTCCTGAATGCTCGCCAGCACCGCGCTGACGGACTCGTCGCTGGTGACGTTCAGCTCAAGGCCAGTGCCCTGAATACCGTTTTCCTTCAGGGTCGCAGCAATGCGCTCAGCACCCGACGCGGAGGTCGCGGTGCCAACAACGATGGCGCCCTGACGACCCAGTTCCAGCGCGATGGCCTGGCCGATACCGCGGCTTGCACCGGTGACCAGTGCAACTTTACCTTGCAGACTCATGCAAGTTTCTCCTGATTCAGGCTTGCGCTGCACGAGCGGCAGCGAAAGCGTCTGGGGTATTGAGATTGGAAGTCGCCACGCCTTCGGCGCAACGTTTGTTCAGACCGGCCAGCACTTTGCCCGGGCCGCATTCGACCAGATTGGTCGCGCCCTTGGCGGCCAGCGTCTGTACCGACTCGACCCAGCGCACTGGCTTGTAGAGTTGTTCGAGCAGATCACGCTTGAGGGTTTCCAGATCGGCCGGCACTTGCGCGCTGACGTTCTGTACCACCGGGATCTGCGGCGCCTGCCAGTCGATGGCGGCAATGGCTTCGGCAAAGCGCTCGGCGGCCGGACGCATCAGCTCGCAGTGCGAAGGCACGCTCACCGGCAGCGGCATGGCACGCTTGGCGCCACGGGCCTTGCAACCTTCAATGGCGCGCTCGACGGCAGCCTTGGCGCCGGCGATGACGACCTGGCCCGGCGAGTTGAAGTTGACGGCGCTGACCACCTCGCCTTGCGCAGCTTCAGCGCAGGCCGCCAGCACATCAGCGTCTTCCAGACCGAGAATGGCAGCCATGCCGCCCTGCCCGGCCGGAACCGCTTCCTGCATCAGTTGACCACGGCGCTCAACGAGCTTGACCGCGTCAGCCAGCGTCAGGCTGCCCGCAGCAACCAGCGCGCTGTATTCGCCCAGGCTGTGACCGGCAACAAAGGCCGGGCGCGCGCCACCTTCCGCCAGCCACAGACGCCACAGGGCGATCGAAGCGGTCAGAATGGCCGGTTGGGTTTTATCGGTTTGATTGAGCAGCTCTTCCGGCCCCTGCTGGGTCAGTGCCCACAGGTCATAACCCAGAGCCTCAGAGGCTTCTTTGAATGTTTCGAGGATCAACGGATATTCCGCGCCCAGCTCGGCCAACATGCCGAGGGACTGCGAACCCTGTCCTGGAAAGACGAATGCGAGGGAAGCAGACATGTAACAAGCCCCTAATGATCTTGTCGTCGGAAAATGACGCCCCGCTTGGGGACGCAAGAAACTGACAGTTGGATGGCCCTTTGAACCGGGCGGTCACATTTAAGCATTGTCCGACGAAAACGCCTAAGACAACAAATCCTCCAGACGACCGTGGAGGCGCTCAGGCAAGTTCTCCTGAATCTCGATCAGCGCACGCTGAATCGCACTCTGAAAGCCCTGCACCCCGGCCGAACCGTGACTTTTCACGACGATGCCCTGCAAGCCGAGAAAGCTTGCTCCGTTATGTCGCGCCGGCGCCAGATCCGCCTGCAAACGCTTCATCAATGGCAGCGCCAAAGCACCGACCGCACGGGAAGCGAGATTCTTCTTGAACAGCGCCTCGATACGCGCAGCAATCATCGTCGCCAGACCTTCGCTGGACTTGAGCAGGATGTTGCCGACAAAACCGTCGCACACCACAACATCAGCCTCACCACGATACAGGCCATCGCCTTCGATGAAGCCGATGTAGTTGATGCCACGAGCAGCCTGCAACAACGTCGCCGCGAGCTTGACCTGCTGATTGCCCTTGATGTCTTCAGTGCCGATGTTCAGCAGCGCTACACGCGGGCGGTGGATACCCAGCGTCTGCGCTGCCACCGAGCCCATCACCGCAAACTGCAGCAGATGCTCGGCACTGCAATCGACATTGGCACCCAGATCGAGCAACTGACAAAAACCCTTCTGTGTCGGAATCGCCGCCACCATCGCCGGGCGATCAATACCGGGCAGCGTCTTCAGCACAAATCGCGACAACGCCATCAGCGCACCGGTATTGCCGGCACTGACACACGCTTGCGCCTTGCCATCACGCACCAACTCCAGGGCGATACGCATCGATGAGTCCGGCTTGCCACGCAAGGCCTGGGTCGGTTTTTCATCCATGGTGATGACTTCGCTGGCCGCAACAATCGTCAGGCGCGCGCGATCGGCAGCCGATTGGCCGTGGATCAGTTCTTCAAGAAGGGAGGGTTGACCGACGAGGGTCAGGTGTAGCGAGGGCGTAGCAGACAGGCAAGCGAGGCTGGCCTGAACAATGCTGCGGGGACCGAAGTCCCCGCCCATTGCGTCAATCGCGATGACTTGAGCGGACAAGTGATTACTCGTCAGCGCCCTTGTCGATCACTTTACGGCCACGGTATACGCCTTCTGGCGATACGTGGTGACGCAGGTGAACTTCACCAGTGGTTTTTTCTACAGACAGGGTGCTAGCCTCGAGAGCGTCGTGCGAACGGCGCATGTCACGGGCAGAGCGGGATTTTTTGTTCTGCTGAACAGCCATAATTGATTAACTCCTAAACGTTTGGGTCACGCTTTAACTGCGCCAATACACTGAACGGGTTGGACCGCGTTGACTCGTCCTCGCTCGGTTCGGGCTCATCGAGACCCGCCGGCTGCTGGCATTCTTCCGGATGATGAGCAGGCACAATGGGCAAGGCGAGCAGAAGCTCCTCCTCGATCAGTGACTGCAGATCCAATGGATCTTCGCCCAGTTCCAGCACGTCATAACCTTTCGGCAACGACTGGGTATTCGCACCCTCTTTCACCACAGCATAACTGCATTCGCTGTGGATCGGCAGGGTGACCAGCTCAAGACAACGCTGGCAAACCATTTTGACTTCGGTGTCGATAAAGCTGTGGATTACCACAGATTTACGTTCATCTCGTTCAAAAACGAATTTCGCCTGCACCGTACCGACATCGTCGGAAAGCGGGTCGCAGAGTCTCTTCAAATCGGCTAGCAGCAATTCACCTTGAAGGGTGGTGCCACGATCAGCCAATTTGCGCGGGTCAACGTGAGGTGGAATCGGGTCATTCAACATAGGCGCAGCATTATAGGGATGCACCCACCCATGTCAAAGGAAATTGTGCCCTGTCCGTCACTTGCGTGCCTCCGCTAGAATCTGCACCTGCCTCAGGAGACGCGAATGCTGCCTTTATTACTCGCTTCAAGCTCGACCTATCGTCGCGAATTGCTCGCCCGCCTGCACCTGCCGTTCGTCTGCAGCTCGCCGGATATCGATGAAAGTCATCGCCCGGGCGAGTCAGCCATGGAACTGGTCAAACGCCTCGCCGAACAAAAAGCCCGGGCATTGGCCGACAGCCATCCCGCTCATCTGATTATCGGTTCCGACCAGGTTGCCGTACTCGGCGAACAGATCATCGGCAAACCGCACACCTTCGAAAAGGCCCACGAACAACTGATGGCCGCCAGTGGCGCCAGCGTGACATTCCTCACCGGCCTGGCGCTGCTGAATAGCCAGACCGGCGAATGCCAGGTCGACTGCGTACCGTTTACCGTGCACATGCGTCAGCTCGATCAGGCGCGCGTTGAGCGCTACCTGCGCATTGAGCAGCCGTATGACTGCGCTGGCAGCTTCAAGGCCGAAGGGTTGGGGGTGAGTCTGTTTCAGTCCACTGAAGGGCCTGACGCTACCAGCCTGATCGGTTTGCCGCTGATTCGGCTGATCGACATGTTATTGGCTGAGGGCGTGCAGATTCCTTAAAAGCAAAAGATCGCAGCCTTCGGCAGCTCCTACAAGGGAATGTAAAACCCTGTAGGAGCTGCCGCAGGCTGCGATCTTTTGATCTTTACAACGAATTAACGCAACGAAGGCCCGTGGAAACCCATCCACATCGCCAACTGCTCGGCCACGCTGGCACCAAGCTTTTTCGAGAAGCGATCAAACGGCGATTCCTGAACGGTGAAATCCACCAACTCTTTCTCGCCAATCACATCCCGCGCAACCGAACTGGCATTGCCCAGCCCATCGATCAACCCCAGCGGCAGCGCCTGCTCGCCCGACCAGACCAAACCCGAGAACAGCTCCGGATGCTCTTTGTCTTTCAAGCGATCGCCACGACCCTGCTTGACGCTATTGATAAACTGCTTGTGCGTGGTATCCAGCACCGTCTGCCAGAACGCCGTTTCATCCGGCTTCTGCGGCTGGAACGGATCGAGGAACGACTTGTGCTCGCCCGAAGTGTACGTGCGACGCTCAACGCCAAGCTTCTCCATGGTGCCGACAAAACCGTAACCGGCCGCCGTCACCCCGATCGAACCGACCAGACTCGCCTTGTCGGCATAAATCTGATCCGCCGCGCTGGCGATGTAATAAGCACCGGAGGCACCCAGGTCGGAAATCACGGCATACACCTTGATATCCGGGTGCAGGCCGCGCAGGCGCTTGATCTCGTCATACACATAACCTGACTGCACCGGACTGCCGCCCGGGCTGTTGATACGCAGGACGACACCTTTGACCTTCTTGTCCTCAAACGCAGCGCGCAGACTGCCGACAATATTATCGGCGCTGGCCGGCTCTTTATCGGCAATCACCCCGGTGACATCGATCAACGCGGTGTAGTTATCGCTACGGGTGGCGCTCTTTTCCATATCCATCAGCGGCGTGAACAGGATCAGCGCAATAAACAGATAAACAAACGTCAGCAGCTTGAAGAAGATCCCCCAACGCCGCGAACGGCGCTGCTCTTGCACGCCGGCCAGGAGAGTCTTCTCCAGCAGCTTCCAGCCTTTCTCGTCACCGCCGTCGGCATCTGCCTTGGCCGGTGCTTTCCATTCGTCGGTCATGCCATCCACCCCAGCAAAAACGTATTAAGCCTGCTGCGCCAGCCAGGCATGCAATTCGGAAAAACGGTCGATCGACAGGCGCGGCTCGAACTGCTGAAGCGATTCGATCGATTGCGCGCCATAACTGACCGCCACCGAATCCATCCCCGCGTTACGCGCCATCAGCAGATCGAAGGACGAATCACCAACCATCAGCGCCTGTTCGGCGCGCACGCCGCAATGAGCAAGGATCTGCTCCAGCATCAGAGGGTGCGGCTTGCTCGCAGTTTCATCGGCAGCGCGGGTGATATCGAAATAATCTTCCCAGCCATTGGCCTTGAGCACTCGATCCAGACCCCGGCGATTCTTGCCGGTGGCCACGGCCAGGTGATAACCCTGCTCGCGGAACGACGCCATCGACTCGACCACCCCTTCGAACAACGGCGAAGGCACGGCTTCGGCGGCGATGTAGTGATCAGCGTAATACTCGCGAAACAAGGTCATTTCAGCGTCGCTGATCTCGGGATACAAGGTGCGGATCGCCTCAGGCAGGCCCAGGCCGATGATGCCTTTGACGGCGAAATCATCACGCAACTCGAAACCGGAACGCCCGGATGCCGAGTGCATCGCCTCGACGATCCGATGGATGGAATCGGCCAGCGTGCCGTCCCAATCAAAAATCAGCAGCTTGTAATCAGATGGGCGCACTCAATCGCTCCACGGTCTTGGCCCACATTTCGTCGACCGGCGCCTGCAAGGTCAGCTTGCCGCCATCCGGCAGCGGCACGGTCAGCATGTAAGCGTGCAGAAACAGACGCTTGCCGCCCAGATCGCGGATTTCCTTGGTGAAATCCTCATCGCCATACTTGCTGTCGCCAGCAATGCAATGGCCAGCATGCAAGGTGTGCACGCGAATCTGGTGGGTGCGACCGGTAACCGGTTTGGCTTCGACCATGGTGGCGAAATCACCGAAGCGGCGCAGCACCTTGAACATCGTCAGGGCTTCTTTGCCTTCTTCGTTGACTTCGACCATGCGCTCGCCGGAACGCAGGTTGCTCTTGAGCAATGGCGCGCTGACTTTCTTGATCGAGGTCGCCCAGTTGCCACGCACCAGCGCCATGTAGCGCTTGTCGACGCCATCACCACGCAATTGCTCGTGGAGGTGACGCAACATGCTGCGCTTTTTGGCGATCATCAGCAGGCCGGACGTGTCACGGTCGAGACGGTGAACCAGCTCCAGCTCTTTGGTATCCGGGCGCAACTGACGAAAGGCTTCGATCACACCGAAATTCAAGCCACTGCCGCCGTGAACCGCAATGCCCGCGGGCTTGTTGATCACGATCAGGGCTTTGTCTTCGAAGACAATCGAGGCTTCCAGGCGCTGCAACAGACCCTGGGCCAATGGCACCGGTTCGTCGCGCTCAGGCACGCGAACGGGCGGCACGCGCACGATATCGCCGGCCTGCAGCTTGTATTCGGGCTTGATCCGACCTTTGTTCACGCGCACTTCGCCTTTGCGCAAAATGCGGTAAATCAAGGTCTTGGGCACGCCTTTGAGCCGGGCGAGAAGGAAATTGTCGATTCGTTGGCCGGCATACTCCGGCGAGACTTCAAGCATTTGAACGCCTGGAGTCGAAGGGGCAGTAGTTGTCATGCCGCGGATGATAACAATTTTTATGGAATTGAAGCACTTAATCATTGCTGCTATAGTCGCGAACGCCGCCAAAAGCGGCCTGGACAGCGGCACCACGGTCAAAAACCGGCCCTGACCATCGCAATTCACCAGGACGCGAGGCCGTCCTACGGGGCTTTTGCTACGTAACGGTGGAGTTTGCAGTTGTAACAAGCGCAGGTGACATGAGGCCTGAATTACACCGTCGAGCAGAGTTTTTACTCGCCTGACAGGCAGATATTCACGGCCAGTTCACAAAGTGCAGTCAACCGCAGATGACCCCGAGCGAAAGCTTCGGAAACACCGCCTGATTAGCCATGATGCGTGACCTCCCCTTTCGGAGCTCACGGTAAATGCCAACCCGCTGCGGATTCTGCGCGCGGCAGCACCCGAATTATCAGGGATACGTGTAGGGTGGAGATGCACAACCGCTGGACTGTGTAGCAATAGGCTTTATCAAGACGCTTCATCTCGTCCACAGCCACGGTTGATTCCTCCTCCTGACTGAGTGCTTAAGTAGCCACAGCAAGCAGGACGCGTACGTCGCTATATCGGCCCAATTGGCCGCATATCGCTGGACACGGGAATGGCCAACCACTCCCGACGCACCTGACACCGACCGTGAGAAGTCGTGTGTGCCGAACGCCGTTTCCGGCAGCCCGGAAACCGACGGTACTACATGAAAAGAATGCTGATTAACGCAACTCAACCCGAAGAGTTGCGTGTTGCACTGGTAGATGGCCAACGCCTCTACGACCTGGACATCGAATCCGGTGCACGCGAGCAGAAGAAGGCCAACATTTATAAAGGCCGTATCACTCGCATCGAACCAAGCCTTGAGGCTGCCTTTGTCGATTTTGGCTCTGAGCGCCATGGCTTCCTGCCCCTCAAAGAAATCTCCCGCGAATACTTCAAGAAAGCCCCCGAAGGCCGCGTCAACATCAAGGACGTCCTGAGCGAAGGCCAGGAAGTTATCGTTCAGGTCGAAAAAGAAGAACGTGGCAACAAGGGCGCAGCCCTGACCACCTTCATCAGCCTGGCCGGTCGTTACCTCGTGCTGATGCCGAACAACCCGCGTGCCGGCGGTATCTCCCGTCGCATCGAAGGCGAAGAGCGCAACGAACTGCGTGAAGCGCTGAACGGTCTGGTTGCACCGGCCGACATGGGTCTGATCGTGCGCACTGCCGGCCTTGGCCGCAGCAGCGAAGAAATGCAGTGGGACCTCGATTACCTGCTGCAACTGTGGACCGCTATTAAAGAAGCCTCGCTGGATCGCTCCGCGCCATTCCTGATCTATCAGGAAAGCAACGTGATCATCCGCGCCATCCGCGATTACCTGCGCCAGGACATCGGCGAAGTGCTGATCGACAGCGTTGAAGCCCAGGACGAAGCCCTGACCTTCATCCGCCAGGTGATGCCGCAGTACGCCAGCAAGATCAAGCTGTACGAAGACAGCGTTCCGCTGTTCAACCGTTTCCAGATCGAAAGCCAGATCGAGACCGCTTTCCAGCGCGTCGTTGAACTGCCTTCCGGCGGCTCCATCGTTATCGATCCGACCGAAGCCCTGGTGTCCATCGACATCAACTCGGCGCGCGCCACCAAAGGCAGCGACATCGAAGAAACCGCTCTGCAGACCAACCTTGAAGCCGCCGAAGAAATCGCCCGTCAGTTGCGCCTGCGCGACATCGGCGGCCTGATCGTCATCGACTTCATCGACATGACCCCTGCCAAGAACCAGCGCGCCGTGGAAGAGAAAGTCCGCGAATGCCTGGAAGCCGACCGCGCTCGCGTGCAGATCGGCCGCATCTCGCGCTTCGGCCTGCTGGAAATGTCGCGTCAGCGCCTGCGTCCATCGCTGGGCGAAAGCAGCGGCATCGTCTGCCCGCGTTGCAACGGCACCGGCATCATTCGTGACGTTGAATCGCTGTCGCTGGCGATCCTGCGCCTGATCGAAGAAGAAGCCCTGAAAGACCGCACTGCCGAAGTTCGCGCACAAGTGCCGATCCCGGTGGCCGCGTTCCTGCTCAACGAAAAACGCAACTCGATCACCAAGATCGAACTGCGCACCCGTGCTCGTATCGTCATTCTGCCGAACGATCACCTCGAAACGCCGCACTTCGAAGTTCAGCGCTTGCGTGACGACAGCCCGGAAGCCGCGACCAACCAGTCCAGCTACGAAATCGCTGCCGCCGCTGCCGAAGTTGAAGAAGTTCAGCCAGCCGCCGCGACCCGCACCTTGGTTCGCCAGGAAGCCGCGGTCAAAACTGCACCGGCTCGCGCCAACGCTCCGGTGCCGACCGAAGTGGCCGCACCTGCTGCTGCCGCCGCGCCGGCTCCGGCTGCCGCGCCAGAACCAAGCCTGTTCAAAGGTCTGGTGAAGTCGCTGGTCAGCCTGTTCGCTACCAAAGAAGAGCCAGTTGCTCCGGCCGTGGTTGAAAAACCGGCTGCCGAGCGTCCGGCCCGTAACGAAGAGCGTCGCAACGGTCGTCAACAGAGCCGCAACCGTAATGGTCGCCGTGATGAAGAACGCAAACCGCGCGAAGAGCGTGCACCGCGTGAAGAACGCGCCCCACGCGAGCCGCGTGAAGAACGCGCTCCACGTGAAGCCCGTGAAGTTCGCGAGCCGCGTGAAGCCCGTACCGAAGCAGCGCCGGCCGCTCGTGAAGAACGCGCGCCACGTGCGCCGCGTGAAGAACGTGCACCGCGCGCTCCGCGTGAAGATCGCAAGCCACGTGGCGAGCGTGAAGAACGTGTACGTGAACTGCGCGAGCCGCTCGACGCCGCTCCTGCCGTGACCACCGAGGTGGCTGCTGAAGAGCGTCCGGTTCGTCAGCCACGCGAAGAGCGCGCACCGCGTCCGCCGCGTGAGGAGCGTCAACCGCGCGCCGAACAGGCCGCTGCTGCCGTCGCTGAAGAAGAAGTGAACACCAACGAAGAGCAACTGCCGGAAGACGGTTCGGAGAGCGCCGAAGGCGATCGCCCACGTCGTCGTTCGCGCGGTCAGCGTCGTCGCAGCAACCGTCGTGAGCGTCAGCGTGATGCCAACGGCAACGTGATCGAAGGTTCGGAAGAATCCGAAGCCGGCGAAAACGCTGAAGAGCCAAGCACTGCCGATCTGGCCGCCGGCCTGGCTGTTACCGCAGCCGTTGCCAGCACCGTGATCAGCGCTCCGGCCGAAGCCCAAGCCTTTGAGCAAGCCGAACGCGCCACCGCTGCCGTACAGGAAACCGCTCCAGTGGAAGCGCCGGTTGTTGAAGCGACCACTCCAGTAGAAGTGGTTGCTGCTCCGGAAGTCGAAGTGGCTCCGGTTCAGGAAACGCTGCCTCAGGTAGAGCCGGCTCCACTTGTGGTTGCTGAGCCGGTGGTTGAAACCGTCACTGAAACCGTGACCGAAACCGTACGTGAAGTTCGCGAAGAGCAGACCGCGTTCAACTGGGTCGCCGAGCCGGTTGTCGCTGAAACACCAGCGCCAGTGGTTGAAGCGCCGGTTGTTGAGACGCCAGTGTTCGAAGCACCAGCGTACGAAGCGCCTGTTGCCGAAGCTCCAGTGGTTGCAGAGACCAAAGCTGCCGAGCCAGTGGTTGCTGCTGAGCCAGCTCCAGTCGTCGAAGCGCCGGTAGTTGTCGAAGCTCCTGCTCCGGTGGCTGAAGTGGCTCCGGTCAGCGCTCTGGCTGCTAACGGTCGCGCACCGAACGATCCTCGTGAAGTGCGTCGTCGCAAGCGTGAAGAAGAGCGCCTGCAGAAGGAAGCCGAACAGGCTGCCGCTGCTGCTCCGGTTGCAGAAGTCGTCGCTGAACAAGCGGTTGTTGAAGCGGCCATCGCTGAAGCGCCTCGCTCCGTTCAAGACGCAGCAGAGCACCACGAAGAAGCCCAGGAAAAAGAACACGAGCCTAAACCCCTCGTCTGATTCCTGAAGCTGTAAAAAAGCCCCGCCCGGTGAAAGCCTGGCGGGGCTTTTTTATGCCATTTAAAAGATCAAGAGATCGCAGCCTTCGGCAGCTCCTACAATTTGAAATGCGTTCCCCTGTAGGAGCTGCCGAAGGCTGCGATCTTTTGATCTTGCTGTTATTTAAAAACCAAAGCCTCAGGCACATCGATATCCCACAACACTCCGGGATCATCCACCACCACTTCAACCACCCTGCCCTGTTTGAACAACGGCCGAGCCCCGCGATCTCCGCTCAATGCCAACAACCCCGGACCAAACGCGCGACCAAACCCCACCGGATGCCCAAACTCGCCATCCTGCACCGGCACGCTCACCGCATCATCAGCTATGGCTGCGACCACCCGCTCAATACTCGACGGCAAGATAAACGGCATATCCCCCAGCACAATCAGCCACCCATCGACGTCAGGGCAAGCCGCAACACCCGCCGCAATGCTGTCGCCCATCCCGGTGGACTCGATCGTCACAACCTCACAACCATAAGCTTGAGCCATACGCATCGCTTGCGGTCGCGCTTCAGTGGTGACCAGTACGCGCTTGTCGAGACTCGCTGGCAGATTCACCAGAATCTGCTCGATCACCGAACGCACCGCGCCATCGCGTCCCGTACAGTCGGCCAACAACTTGTCCTTATCAACACCCGCCACCTGGCGAAAGCGACTGCCCTCGCCCGCCGCCAATACGATCACTGCGATGGATCGACTCATGCGTCCTCCAGGGGTTTCTTCTGTTTCAACTCGACACCGTTCTTGATCGCGACGATCTCCGCCAACAGCGATAACGCAATCTCCGCCGGCGAATGACTGCCGATGTGCAAACCGATGGGGCCATGCAGTCGATCAATCGCCTGTACCGACAAGCCTAGCTGAGCCAGATTATCCCGGCGCTTCAGACTGTTGACCCGCGAGCCCAGCGCGCCGACGTAGAAGGCCGGTGAATCCAGCGCCGTGAGCAGCGCCATGTCATCCAGACGCGGATCGTGAGTCAACGCCACAATCGCTGTGCGCTCATCCGTTTGAATACTCAACACCGCCTCGTCCGGCATGCCCGCCACGAAGCGACCATGATGCTCTTCCCAGCCATAAACGAATTCAGTGCGTGGATCGCAGATCAGCACTTCGAAATCCAGCAGCCGCGCCATGTCCGCTACATAGCGCGACAATTGCCCGGCACCGATCAACAGCAGTCGCCAGCGCGGGCCGTAGATCGCGCGTAAGGTCTTGCCGTCGAATTCGAGCGAATCGGTTTTGCTCGCCGCCGACAGCACAACCTCACCGGTTTCGATGTTCAGCTCACGGGCAACGATCTCGTGCGCTTCGCAACGCGCCAGCAACTCGGCAACCCACTGGGGATCGCCGACCCGTTCTTCGGTCAAGCGCAACGTGCCGCCACACGGCAAACCAAACCGCGCGGCTTCCTCACGGGTGACACCGTAGGTAATCAGTTGCACGGGCGGGCCATCGCTGGCGATACGCCCGTCGTGCAGGCGCGCGATCAAATCATCCTCGACGCAACCGCCCGACACTGAACCGATCACCACGCCATCCTCGCGCAAAGCGAGCATGGCACCGGGTGCCCGAGGCGCCGTGCCCCAGGTCTGCACGACACTGAACAGCACCACCCGCTGCCCGGCGCGGCGCCATTCAAGCACGCTGCGCAGGACATTGAGGTCGACGCTGTCCATTACGCCTCGGCCTTCTGCCAGCCCTGCAACTGATAACGCACCGGCAGGTTGCGAATACGCTTGCCGGTGGCAGCAAAGATCGCGTTGCACAGCGCCGGCGCAATCGGCGGCACACCGGGCTCACCAACCCCACCCAGCGGCACGTCGCCCGGCGGCGTCACCAGATGCACCGCGACATCCTTCGGCGCCAGCGACATGCGCGCCACTTCATACATATGGAAGTTGTCCTGCTGGACCTTGCCGTCCTTGAAGCTGATTTCACCCAGCACCGCGTTACCCAGGCCCATCACGCAAGCCCCCTCGAACTGCGAGCGAATCCGCTCAGGGTTGATCTGCGGCCCGCAGTCGACGGCAATATCCGCCTTGTGCACGATCAGCGTGCCATCGTCTTTAACTTCGACTTCGATCACTGCCGCCACGTAAGTGACGAAGCTGTAATGCACGGCCAGCCCCAGACCACGCCCCTTGGGCAGTTTGCGCCCCCAACCGGCGGCTTTGGCAGCGGTTTCCAGCACGGTGCGCATGCGCCCGGTATCGATCGGATAACGCTCGGGAGATTCGCCGTAGTTCCACTCTTCGCTCAGCGTGCGCGGGTCGATCTGCCGGTTCGGGCCGAGCAGTTTGATCTGGTACTTGAGTGGATCTTCACCGGCCTTGTGCGCCAGTTCATCGACGAAACTCTGGATCGCAAAACCATGGGGAATGTTCGACACCGAGCGATACCAGCCGACCCGCGTGTGCACGGTCGCTTCGGGGTTTTCCAGGCGCACATTGGGAATGGCGTAGGCCATGTTGGTGAAGCCCATGCCCAGCTCGAACGCCGCTTCATGGTTCATGCCCGGCGCGAACAGCGCGGTGATGCTCGGCGCCACGGTGCGATGCAACCAGCCGGACGGCATGCCGTCCTTGCCAACGCCAGCCTTGAGGTATTCGGCGGACACGGTGTGGAAATACGAGTTGTGGATGTCATCTTCGCGCGTCCACTGCACCCGCACGGCTTTGCCGGGGAATTCCTTGGCGAGGATCGCCGCTTCGACGACGAAGTCCGGCTTGGATTTACGTCCGAAACCACCGCCGAGCAGCGTGACATTAAAGGTGACGTTGTCAAACGGCAGCCCGAGACGCTCGGCAATCCGCTCGCGAGTGACTTGTGGCGCCTGACTCGGCGCCCAGGCCTCGCAAACACCGTCCTTGTAACGGGCGATGGCAACCATCGGCTCCATCGGTGCCTGCGCCAGATGCGGCAGGTAATACGAAGCTTCGAGGATACTGCCAGCGCCGCTCAAGGCTTTGTCGATATCGCCGGTATTGCGCACGACTTTGCCGGGCTTCAGCGACGCGGCTTCCAGTTCCTTGCGATAGGCGATGGAGTCGTAACTGGCATTGGGGCCGTCATCCCATTCGATCTTCAGCGCTTCGCGACCCTTGATTGCAGCCCAGGTGTTGCTGGCCACTACGGCCACGCCACCCAGCGGCTGAAACTCCGAAGGCAGTGGACGGCCTTCAATCTGAATCACTTTCAGCACGCCGGGGACTTTCAGTGCGGCACTGTCATCCAGCGATTTGACCTTGCCGCCATATACGGCCGGACGGGCAATGGTCGCGTACAACATGCCGTCGAAATGCACGTCGGCACCGTACACGGCGCGGCCGTTGACGATGTCGTCGCCATCGATGGCTTTGGTGCCTTCCTTGCCGATGTAGCGAAATTCCGATGGTTGCTTGAGGCGCAGGCTGTCACGCGCAGGCACCGTCAACGCACTGGCTGCGGCGGCGAGTTCGCCATAACCCAGCTCACGCCCGGATGGCTGGTGAATGACTTTGTGCAGTTGCGCGTGGCATTCGCCGACCGGCACTTTCCACTGCGCGGCCGCCGCTTGTTCGAGCATCGTCCGGGCCGCAGCGCCGCAACGCCGCATCGGTTCGTACCAGTGCCGCATGCTGCGCGAGCCGTCGGTGTCCTGATTGCCGAAACGCACTTCATCGCCCGGCGCCTGCTGCACTTTGACCCTGGCCCAATCGGCGTCCAGCTCATCGGCAACGACCATGGTCAGACTGGTGCGCACGCCCTGGCCCATCTCCGAACGGTTGCAGACCACGGTGACGGTGCCGTCAGCGGCAATGCTCACATAAACCTTGGGATCATCGATCCAGCCATTGGGCATGCCATCGGCGCCAAATTTCTTTTCTTTCTCATCGGCCAACGCGTCCTGCCAACCCCAGCTCGCGGCCAGCACCAAAGCGCCTGTCGCGCCAACGCCTTTGAGGAAACCGCGGCGACTGAGATTGCTCAGGGCGAAATCGTTCGGAAGGCGGCTCATGCTTTCGCCTCATTCAGATGCGTGGAGGCCTGGCGGATTGCAGTTTTGATCCGGTTGTAAGTGCCGCAGCGGCAGATGTTGCCGACCATGGCTTCTTCGATCTGCTCGTCGCTCGGGTTCGGATTGGTTTTGAGCAATGCGGTGGCCGACATGATTTGCCCGCCCTGACAGAAACCGCACTGCGCGACCGCCGTGTCGAGCCAGGCTTGCTGGACGACTTGCCCGACGGGGTCGGCATGCAGGTTGTCGATGGTGGTGACGTTCTGCCCGATCACCGAGCCGATCGGCGTGATGCAACTGCGTGCCGGCAGACCGTCGATGTGAATGGTGCAGGCACCACACAGGCCCATACCGCAGCCGAATTTGGTGCCGTTGTAACCGGCAACGTCGCGGATGGCCCAGAGCAGCGGCATGTCTTCCGTGACATCAAGGGGATGGTCTTGACCATTGAGTTTCAGGGTAATCATGGGCACGCCCGCATATTGTTGGTGGTTATGGGGTCGAGCAATCTGCCGCCGTTGCATCGGCGGTGGTTCACGCAGATCGACTCAGGCTAATGAGGCTCTCTTGTGTCGACGCGAACGTCTGCACCGGGCCTTTGGTGGAGCAAATGACGGTTATCGTTAGCTCGCTAAGTTAACCCAGCGTTAACAAAAAAGCCCTGCACTTTTTCATCAGTGCAGGGCTCTGGATGGCGCTTGGAAAGCGTAGCCTCAATAGCGATTGGGCTCCATTTCCAGGTCGACATTGAAACGTTCGGCAATGTCTTTCTGGATACGTTGCGCCAGATCGAACAATTGCAGGCCGGTCGCGGTGCCGTAATTGACCAGCACCAGCGCCTGCAATTTATGCACGCCGGCATCGGCTTCGCGGAAACCTTTCCAGCCGGCGCGCTCGATCAACCAACCAGCGGCCAACTTCATCTGGCCGTCCGGCTGCGCGTAAGCCACCACATCCGGGTGCTGCGCTTTGATCTGCGCGACGATGGCCGCCGACACCAGCGGGTTTTTGAAGAAGCTGCCGGCATTGCCGAGCACCGCCGGATCCGGCAGTTTTTCACTGCGGATGCTGCAGATGGCGCGGCTGACATCGGTCGGCGTCGGATGCTCAATGCCCTGCTCGGTCAGGCGCTGACGCACCGGGCCATATTCCAGATGCAATTGCGCGACGCGATTGAGCGTGAAGCGCACCCGCAGGATCAGCCAACGCCCCGGCTGCTGCTTGAACAGGCTGTCGCGGTAGGCGAAGTTGCATTCTTCCAGGGTGAAATCGCGCAGCTCGCCGGTCTGACGATCCAGCGCGGTGAGCCCGGCGAACACATCCTTGATCTCGACGCCGTAAGCGCCAATGTTCTGCATCGGCGCAGCGCCGACGGTGCCCGGAATCAGGCTGAGGTTCTCCAGCCCGGAGAAACCTTGCGCCAACGTGTGCTGTACGAACGGATGCCACGGCTCGCCCGCTTCCGCCTCGATCACCACGCGACTGCCGTCATCGCTCAGCACACGAATGCCACGGGTGGCCATGCGCAGCACCAGCGCCGGAATGTCTGCGGTCAGCAGCAAATTGCTGCCACCACCGATCACCAGCAACGGCATGTCGTGGGCAGTGGCATAAGCCAGCGCTTCGCGAACGTCAGCATCGTTGTGGGCTTCGGCGAACAATTGCGCGCGAACATCCACGCCAAAACTGTTGAACGGTTTCAGGGAAACCTGCGGTTGCAGCTGCAAACTCATAACCGGCCCTTCACTTCGATCAACAATTGGTCACAAGCCGCTTCAATCAGATCCAGCACCTGCTCGAACCCTTGATCGCCGTCGTAATACGGGTCCGGCACTTCATCGACCAGCCCGGCATAACGGCGCAGGAACAGATCCAGCTCGGCTTTACCGGTGAACGGCTGCAGGGCCTTGAGGTTGCGCAGGTTGCTGTTGTCCATCGCCAGAATCAGATCGTAACTGGCGAAGTCGGCACGGCTGACCTGTTGCGCGCGTTGCGCCGACAGGTCATAACCGCGCACTTTGGCGGCGGCCTGACTGCGTTTGTCTGGCGGATTGCCGACGTGCCAGTCACCGGTGCCGGCGGAGGCCACTTCGACCTGTTCCGCCAGCCCTGCTTCACGCAATTTGTGGCGCAATACGCCTTCGGCCGTGGGCGAACGGCAAATGTTGCCCAGGCACACAAACAGAACGCGCATCAGGCCCCCAGCAGGCGACGAACGCGCTCAAGGTCTTCAACGGTGTCGACGCCGGTTGGCGGAGCGATCAGCGCGTCGGCAACATGAATGCGCACGCCGTGCCACAGGGCACGCAGCTGTTCGAGCGACTCAGTGTTCTCCAGCCAGCACGGGCCCCAGCTGACGAAATCCTGAAGGAAACCGGCGCGGTAGGCATAGATGCCGATATGGCGACGGTACGGCACGCCTTCGGGCAATTGCTCGCGGCTTTTGGCGAAGGCATCGCGTGCCCACGGCAAGGTCGCACGGCTGAACGTCAGCGCCAGACCATTGAGGTCGCTGACGACTTTGACCACGTTCGGATTGAACAGGGTGTCGACGTCTTCGATCGGCTCGGCCAGCGTGGCCATGCGCGCTTCGGTGTGGGCGGCGAGGTTGGCGGCGACCTGATCGATCACGCTTGGCGGAATCAGCGGCTCGTCACCCTGCACGTTGACCACGATCGCGTCGGGCTCAAGGCCCAGTTTCGCCGCGACTTCAGCCAGACGATCGGTGCCGGAGTTGTGATCTTCACGGGTCAGCACCACTTCGGCGCCAAAGCCTTTGCAGGCCTCGACGATGCGCGCATCGTCAGTCGCAACCACCACACGGGTGGCGCTGCTTTTGCTCGCCTGTTCCCACACATGCTGGATCATCGGCTTGCCGGCGATGTCCAGCAACGGCTTGCCCGGCAGGCGGGTCGAGGCGTAACGCGACGGGATGACAACGGTGAAGGCGGTGGTCATTTATCCAGACGCTCGTCGGTGGTCAGGGTGCGCGCTTCGCTTTCGAGCATCACCGGGATGCCGTCGCGGATCGGGTATGCCAGGCCGGCACCCTTGCTGATCAGTTCGGTCTTGTCGGCACTGAGCTTGAGCGGGCCTTTGCAGATCGGGCACGCGAGGATGTCGAGCAATTTGGTGTCCATGAACATTCCCTGGATAAAGAGTTAAGGCAAAAGACGATCGGGCAACAGGCGCATCAGCTGTGTGTCGAACCAGGCCACGAAGGCCGGCGACGGCACGGCATCGACCGCCAGATACCACCAGTCGGCAGCAGCAAAGGCACGGCACTTCACCGCGTCCTTTTCGGTCATCACCAACGGCAATGACGGGGTGAAATTCAACGCCTGCACGCTGTATTCGGCGTGGTCGGCAAACGCATGCGGGACTGCTCGCCAGTCTAGCGCTTCGAGGGTATTGAAGAAACGTTGCGGATTGCCGATCCCGGCGACCGCGTGCACGGCCTGGCCTGCTGGAAAAAGATCGAGCGATTTACGCTCGCCGCTGCGCAGATTGACCAGCGCGGTCGGCTGCAGATGGAAAGCGAAACCGTCGTCGCGATCAGCCGTGGCACCGTTGAACAATACGCCGTCGACACTTTGCAGACGCTCGATCGGCTCGCGCAACGGCCCCGCCGGCAGGCAACGTTTATTGCCGAGTCCACGGGCAGCGTCGATCAACACCAACTCCAGATCCCGCGCCAGACGATAATGCTGCATGCCGTCATCGGAGAGGATCAGATCCAGCGGTTCACTGGCGAGCAAGGCTTTGACGGCGGCGCTGCGATCGGGGTCGATCATCAATGGCACGCCGGTGCGCTGGACGATCAGCAGCGGTTCGTCGCCAGCAACGTCGGCGGCCTGATCGGCCTCGACCCGCCATGGCAACTGCGGCGGCTTGGCGCCGTAGCCACGGCTGACTACGCCAACGCGCAGGCCGCTGCGCCGGCAGTGTTCGATCAGCCAGAGAATCATCGGCGTCTTGCCGGTACCACCCACGGTGATGTTGCCAACCACGATCAACGGCACTGGCGGCTGGTAAATCTGGCCTTCACCGTCGAGAAAACGCTGACGTTTGTTGATCACCACGCGGCGGTACAACATTTCCAGCGGCCGCAGCAGCGTCAGGGCCGGGTGACCCTGATACCACGCGGCGAGCAAGCGATCGGCCAGGCTCATCAGGATTTCGGCGCCGCCTCAACCGTGGTCATGCGCAGATGGCTGAAACCGAGCTTGCCGGCCGCGTCCATGGCGGTGATCACTGATTGATGCTGAGTCTTGCCGTCGGCACTGATCGACAACGGCATAGTGGTGTCGCCGTTGGATTCTTTCTGCATGGCTTCCATCAAGGTCGCCAGATCATTTTTCGGCAAAATCTTGTTGTTCACCGAAAACACGCCTTCAGCGCTGATGGCCACGTCGATCTGCTTGAGTTGCTGATCTTCGGCCGGCGAGCCACTGACCGCTTCCGGCAGATCGACGCGCAACTGGGTTTCGCGGGTAAACGTAGTGGTCACGACAAAAAACAGCAGCAGGATGAACACCACGTCGATCAAAGACGCGAGGTTGATGTCGATCGTTTCCCGAGGCTTGCGACGGAATTTCACGCGCGGCCCTCGGCCAGGTCAACGTCACGGTCGCCCTGCACCACTTCAACCAGTTTGATCGCTTCCTGCTCCATGCCCACCACCAGCTCATCGATGCGGCGTTGCAGGAACCGGTGGAAGAACACCGCCGGAATACCGACCATCAGGCCTGCCGCCGTGGTGATCAGCGCTTTCGAGATACCACCGGCCAATACCGAAGCGTTGGTGGTCATGCCGGAACCGGTGAAGGCGCTGAAAATATCGATCATGCCCAGCACCGTACCCAGCAGGCCGAGCAGCGGCGACATCGCAGCGATGGTGCCCAGCGCATTGACGTAGCGTTCGAGCTCGTGAATGACGCGGGCGGCGGCCTCTTCAATGCACTCTTTCATGATCTCGCGACCATGCTTGGAGTTGGCCAGACCGGCGGCGAGGATTTCGCCCAGCGGCGAGTTGGCACGCAGCTCCTTGAGTTTTTCTTTGTTGAGCTGCTTGTCCTTGATCCACACCCAGACCTGGCCCAGCAGATGCTCGGGGGTGACGCGACTGGCGCGCAGGGTCCACAGGCGCTCGGCGACAATCGCCATGGCCGCGATGGAACTCAGAATGATCGGCAACATCATCCAGCCGCCGGATTTGACCAATTCCCACACAGTGACAGTCCCCTCGAAAAAGTGCGCCACTTTACCATACCGATCCGCGATTAAGACCCGCCCCTCCGACGACCGTGATGTGCCATCCATGCTGGCACCGATCAACGGGCGAGCGCAGGCGGATCGCGCCAGAAACGCCGCTGTTGACGCATCGTCCACGGTGGCGTGAAGCGACCCAGTTGCAGATGAATAGCGCCCTGCTCGGCACTGTCATAGATGCGCAGGCCTTGTTTGCGATAGCGCGCCAGTACGGTCGGATGCGGATGGCCGAAGGAATTGCCGTGACCTCGGGAAATCAACACGGCTTCAGGCTTCAGCGCCTTGAGCAGGGCCATGGACGACGAGCTGCGGCTGCCATGGTGCGGGGCCTGCAACCATTGCGTGGGCACGGCCAATGGACTGTCGAGCAGAACGCGTTCGGCGTGAGTGTCGATATCGCCCGTCAGCAATAGACGTTCGCCACTGGCCTCGATCTGCAACACGCAGGAGCGCTGGTTGCTGTCGTGGGCGTCCGACCATACCCAGAGCTGAAAACGCACGTCATCCCACTCCCATTGCTCACCACTTTCGCAGGCTTGAGCGCCAAGCTCGGCCGGCAGCCCCGGCGGATCGCCACTGAGTACCCTGCCGACCTTCAGGCCTCGGGCGACGGCCAGCGCACCGCCGGCATGATCGGCATCGGCGTGGCTGAGCAGCATCAGATCGAGGTTCTCCACGCTGAGTTTGCGCAACGCCGGCAGCACCACGCGCTCGCCCAGATCGAAATCGCCGAAACGCGGGCCGGCGTCATAGAGCAGCGCGTGGTGACGGGTTCTGATCAGGATCGCCAGCCCCTGACCGACATCCAGTTGCCAGACGTCAGCCAGACCTTCGTCCAACCGCTCACGCGGCGGCACCACCAGCATCAGCAACAATGGCCAGCCCAGCGGCCGCATCGGCACGCCGCGCGGCAACAGCAACAACACGGCACCCAGACTGCCGAACGCCCACACCCACGTGGATATCGACGGTGCTGTCCACGCAGGCCAGATCCCGGCAATCACCGCCAGCGCGCGAAACAGCCAATCGATCAATCCACCGGCCAGCCACAGCAAGCTTTCGCCGACATAGGGCAGCGGCAACAACAACGTGCCGAGCAAGGCCGGCGGCAGCACCACCAGGCTGACCCACGGCACCGCCAGCAGATTGGCCAGCGGCCCGCTGAGGCTGATTGGCAGGTTCAGCGCCAGCAACACCGGGCATAAGCCGATGGCAATCAACCACTGCGCCCGCGTCCAGGTTTGCCACCAGCGCCACGCGCCCAGCCGACCGCTGAAGGTGAAAACCAGCACCGCCACAGCAGCGAAAGACAACCAGAAACCCGGGCGCAAGCTGGCCAGCGGGTCCAGCAACAACACGCCGTTGAACGCCAGCAGCAGCGGCCACCACGCCCCCAGATGGCGAAAGCGCAGGCGCCACAGCAGCACCAGCCCGACCATCACGCAAGCGCGCTGCACCGGCACATCAAAACCGGCGAGCAAGCCGTAACCGACGGCAGCGGCGAAAGCCAGGCCACAGGCCCACGGCAGCCACGGCCAACGCAGCGGCCACAACCCGTAACGAGCGAGTCCTGCAACCAGCAGGTACATCACCGCCGCGAGCAATCCGATGTGCTGGCCGGAAATCACCAGTAAATGCACGGTGCCGGTGTCCTGCAGGACCTGCCAATCCTCGCGACTGAGCCCGGAACCGTCACCGAGCACCAGCGCCGCCAACGCGCCTTCGCGACCTTGCGCATCGACTTCAAGCAAACGCTGACGAAGGCTGTCGCGCCACGCCCATCGCGCCGTGCTCCGACGCTCACCGTCCTTGATCGTGCCCGTTGCACCGATGCGCTGCGCCAACAGCCACGCTTCGTAATCGAAGGCCTCAGGATTGAGCAGGCCAGCGGGACGTTTGAGCTTGACCGCCAGTCGCCAGCGCTCGCCGCTGTTGACCGGCGGCCCGGCATACCAGGCCAGACGCATCAGCGGCGGCAACGTTGCGTGACGCGAACGCGCATCGGCCAATTCAAAACGCACGACGCCATCACTGTGTTGCGGCAGGCCGACGACTCGCCCCTCCAGCCAACGCGTCTCGCCGTCGAGATGGCTCGCCAGTTGATCATCCAGTGCCCAGTGCGCGCCGACACCGGCCCAGGTTAAACCGAACAGCAAAAACGCCAATGGATAGCTGCGAAACGGCAGCAACATCAGCCCCACCACCGGCAATACCACCAGTAACCCGACCGGCGGTAAAACCGGCAAAAAAACCACCACCAGCAGACCGACTGCCAGCGCCATCATCCCTGTGCGCATAAGCCCGTCCTTGAGAGTCGCACCTCTAGGCATAGCGGCTGTTCGGCATGGCCGTCGTCAACAATTGTCACAAAGTCTGAATGGGCGCCCCCTAGAATCCAGACATACTTGCCGCCTTAACCGACCGAGAAGCCTTATGCCCCGGCGCTTATTCAAACGTTACATGCCCGACCCGACGAGCATCAGGGAACACAAATCCTTACGCTTTCTCGGCAAGTTGCTGCATGACCCCAACCTCTGGCACCTCAATCGCCACTCGGTCGCGCGGGCGATGGCCGTCGGTTTGTTCGCCGCTTTCCTGCCCATTCCAGCACAGATGCTGGTGGCGGCCGCGCTGGCCATCACTGTGCGCGGGAACATGCCGATTGCCGTCAGCCTGGTGTGGCTGACCAACCCGATCACCATGCCGGCGGTGTTTTTTTGCACCTATCAGGCCGGGGCGTGGTTGATGGATGTGCCGGCGCGGCATCTGCCGGATGAGCTGACCTGGGAGTGGATCAGCGGGGAGCTGTCAACGCTGTGGCAGCCGTTTCTGCTGGGTTCGGTGGTGTGCGGGCTGGTACTGGGTGCCCTCGCCTACTTCGTGGTGATGATGTATTGGCGCTGGTGGGTGGCGCGACAGTGGGCGCGGCGCAAGAAAAGCCGCCAGCCTTGAACGCAAAACGGCCTCCGCAATGGGAGGCCGTTTTGTTTGGTGCTGCCGGACACGACCTGTAGGAGCTGCGGCACGCTGCGATCTTTTGATCTTGAAGGTCACAATCAAAAGACCGCAGCGTGCCGCAGCTCCTACAGGGATTGTGTGTGGATCAGGTACGCATCCCGCGCCCGCTCACCAGCAACCGCGCGCAGCCGAGATACAGCACCACCGTCGCCACCAGCATGAAGGTGATCGCGATGCCGATCTTAATGTCCGACACACCGAGAATGCCGTAACGGAAGGCGTTGACCATGTGTAGCACCGGGTTGGCCAGCGACACGGTCTGCCAGAACGGCGGCAGCAAGGTGATCGAGTAGAACACCCCACCCAGATACGTCAGCGGCGTCAGCACGAACGTCGGGATGATCGAAATGTCATCGAAGTTGCGCGCAAACACGGCGTTGATGAAGCCCAGCAGCGAGAAGATCGTCGCCGTCAGTACTACCACCAGAATGGTCACGCCGAGGTGATGCACCTGCAAATGGGTGAAGAACAGCGACAGAATCGTCACGATCACGCCGACCATCAGACCGCGCAATACGCCGCCAATGGTGAAGCCGATCAGAATCGTATGCGGCGACACCGGCGAGACCATCAATTCTTCGATGGAACGCTGGAACTTGCTGCCAAAGAAACTCGAGACCACGTTGCCGTAAGAGTTGGTGATCACCGACATCATGATCAGGCCCGGCACGATGTACTCCATGTAGGTGAAGCCACCCATGTCGCCGATCTGCCGGCCGATCAGGTTCCCGAAGATCACAAAATACAGAACCATAGTGATTGCTGGCGGCAGCAGGGTCTGTGGCCAGATCCGCGTGAAGCGTTTGACCTCGCGGTAAACGATGGTCTGCAGGGCGACGAGGTTGGGACGGAATTCGGAACTCATACCGCCACCTTCGACAGATTTTTCTCCACCAGGGACACGAACAGCTCCTCAAGGCGATTGGTTTTGTTGCGCAGACTCAGCACTTCAATGTTCTGCTGCGCCAATTGGGTGAACAACGCCGTGATGCCCATGGATTTGTCGACCTGGACTTCCAGGGTATGGCTGTCGATCAACCGCGCGGGGTAGCCGAGCAATTGCGGAGTGAAGCTCAAGTCGTTTTTCAGGTCGAGCAAGAAGGTTTCCACGTGCAACTGGCCCAGCAACTGTTTCATGCTGGTGTTCTCGACGATGGTACCGTGGTCGATGATGCCGATGTTGCGGCACAGCTGCTCAGCCTCTTCCAGATAATGCGTGGTGAGGATGATGGTGATGCCTTTCTGGTTCAGTTCGGTGAGGAACGTCCACATCGAGCGGCGCAACTCGATGTCGACACCTGCGGTCGGTTCATCGAGGATCAGCAGACGCGGTTCGTGCACCAGCGCGCGGGCAATCATCAGACGGCGCTTCATGCCGCCGGACAGAGAACGCGACGGCACATCGCGCTTGTCCCACAGGCCCAGTTGCGTCAGGTACTGCTCGGCGCGTTCCTTGGCGACTTTCGCCGGAATGCCGTAGTAACCGGCCTGAGTGACGACGATGTCGAAGGTCTTCTCAAACTGGTTGAAGTTGAATTCCTGCGGCACCACGCCGATCGAGCGCTTGAGCTGCGCAGGATTTTTGTCGAGGTCGTGACCGAAGATATTCACCGTGCCGCTGGTCTTGTTGACCAGGGTCGAGAGAATGCCGATGGTTGTGGATTTGCCGGCACCGTTAGGGCCGAGCAAGGCGAAAAAGTCACCTTCGGCGACGTCCAGATCGATACCACTCAAGGCCTGGAACCCGTTGCCGTAGGTTTTGGTTAGCTGCCGGATGGACAGAGCGGAACTCATATCTGATTTACGCACCATTGAAGGGAAAAAGAAGACGGCGGCGAAGGATCGAACCGCAGCGCAAGTGCGCAATGGTGCTTGCCGCCGCCGTACAAGTACAGTCAAGTGTGTCGATAGTAGGTATTAAGTCAACGCGGTCATGACTGCTTTCTGGTAGGCCGGACGCTGCTTCAGACGCTCGTACCAGGCCTGCAGATGCGCTTGCGGGGCGCGTTCGATGGGCATCTCGAACCAGGCATAAATGAAACTGCCGAGCGGGATATCGCCCATGCCGATGTCTTGGCCGGAAAGATACGGTTGGCTGGCCAACGCCTCGTCGGCCATGCTCAACAACTCAGTGCATTCCTTGATCGCGGCGTTGATCGCCGACCAGTCCTGCTTGTCCGCCGGGGTGCGCAAGACGCCCCAGAACACGGTGCGGAACGGCCCGGCAAAACTCGACGTGGTCCAGTCCATCCACTTGTCAGCGATGGCGCGGGCTTGCGGATCCGCCGAATACCAAGTGCTGTTCGGCGCATGCTTGCCCAGCAAGTAGCGCACGATGGCGTTGGATTCCCACAGCACGAAACCGTCGTCTTCGATCACCGGCACGCGACCGTTCGGGTTCATCGCCCGGTACTGCGGTGTGTCGACCACACCGAACGCGCCACCGGCATCAATCGCCTCGTAAGCCAGGCCGAGTTCCTCGGCGGCCCACAATGGCTTCCTGACATTCGATGAGTTTTTCCGTCCCCAGATCTTCAGCATGACCGCCTCTTTGCAAATGCGTGGGCGGCCAGCATACGCCGGATCAGACGCGGCTTACATCGTTGCGCATGTCGCCCAACAGTTGTGGCTGCTGATCGCCGAACAGGTGCGGATAGCATTTTTCCAGGTGTTCGAAGAAGAAGGTTTCCGGCACATCGGCGAACTGACCGTGATCGACCAGGTACTCCATCAATTGTGCGCCATCACGATTGAACGGATGGAAAACGCTGTCATTGATGCCGTCGAATTCCAGCGGCGCGACGTTGAACAGTTCGCAGAGTTTCTGGTTGAACGCCGGCGTTGCCTTGACCCAACGATCGTTGAGGAAAAACTCGGTGTAACCGTGCATGGCGAACATGTCGCTTTTCAGCAATTCGAGCAGACGCGGCGTCGATAAATGATTCTTCACGTCGGCCAGACCGATCCGCGCCGGGATCCCGCAATGCCGCGCGCAACCGGCGAGCAGCGTGGCTTTGGGCACGCAATAACTCTCCCCCGCCGCCAACGCGTAGCTGCCGCGCAGGGTTTGCGGATCGCGACTGAAAGTGTAGGGGTTGTAGCGCACCGCTTCGCGCACGGCGTAATAAAGATTGATCGCCTGCTCGACCGGGTCGCCACTGGCACCCCGATGTCGTTCAGCGAACTCCACCACCGCCGGGTGGTCACTATCGATGAAGCGGCCGGGACTCAGATACTCGTGCATGACGGCAGTCTCCTGAATGAATCTGGAGTCTAGCGACAGCTCAAGCACAGAGATAACGACGTTTCGGCCAAACATGGATGCAAAGACGCGGGATCACCGAACGATTTCCCACACGTGTTGCCCACCGAACCTACGAAAACGATCCGGGGTTTCCCACGATTTCAATCACCTTGGTCTGACCACCCGGTTTTGCAGATGCGGTCTAAGCTCTGGAGGGTCGATTTGCCTTGGTTCACGGAGGACTGAAATATGCTGCTGTTGTGGATACTGGTTTTGATTGTCGGCGTGGCGTATATCGCCCACCGACGTATCGCCCCGTTGCCCGCGTTGGGCATCGTTGCCGTCTACTTATTGGCAATGGGCATTTTCAGTCACGCACCGGGCTGGTTGCTGCTGGTGTTCTGGGTGCTGCTGGCGGTGGTCGCCGCGCCGTTGCTGCTGCCTGACCTGCGCCGCAAACATTTCACCGCGCCGCTGTTTAACTGGTTCCAGAAAACCTTGCCGCCGATGTCGCAGACCGAGCGCGACGCGATCGATGCCGGCACCGTGTGGTGGGATGGCGAGCTGTTCAGTGGCCGTCCGGACTGGGACAAACTGCTGGCCTACCCCAAGGTGCAACTGACTGAAGAAGAACAAGCCTTCATCGATGGCCCGACCGAAGAACTCTGCGCGATGGTCACCGACTGGCAGATCGGCCAGTCGATGGATCTGCCGCCCGAGGCCTGGACGCACATCAAGGAACACGGCTTTTTCGCCCTGATCATTCCTAAAGAATTTGGCGGCAAAGGCTTCTCGGCCTACGCCCACTCGCAAGTGGCGATGAAACTCGCCACCCGCAGCGGCGACCTCGCCTCCACCGTGATGGTGCCCAACTCCCTCGGCCCGGCTGAACTGTTGCTGCATTACGGCACCGACGAACAACGCAATCACTACCTGCCCCGTCTGGCCCGTGGCGACGACATTCCATGCTTCGCCCTCACCGGCCCGCTCGCCGGTTCCGATGCCGGGGCGATGCCCGACACCGGGATCATTTGCAAAGGTCAGTGGGAAGGTCAGGAAGTCATTGGCCTGCGCCTGAACTGGGAAAAACGCTACATCACTCTCGGGCCGGTGGCGACACTGCTCGGCCTCGCGTTCAAAGCCTATGACCCGGAGCATCTGCTTGGCGACAAAGAAGACCTCGGCATCAGCCTCGCGCTGATCCCGACCGACACCGACGGCGTCGAAATCGGCCGTCGTCACCTGCCACTGGGCGCTGCGTTCATGAACGGCCCGAACTCCGGCAAAGACGTGTTCATCCCGCTGGACTTCCTTATCGGCGGTCAGGAGATGCTCGGCAAAGGCTGGATGATGCTGATGAACTGTCTGTCGGTCGGCCGTTCGATCTCGCTGCCAGCAGTGGGTACCGGCGCCGCCAAGTTCACCAGTCTGGTCACCGGTCAGTACGCGCAAATCCGAGAACAATTCAACGTGCCGCTGTCGGCGTTCGAAGGCATTCAGGAAGCGATGGCGCGCATCGGCGGCAACGCGTGGATGATGGACGCCGCGCGCATGCTCACGGCCAACGCGGTGGATCTCGGCGAGAAACCATCGGTGCTGTCGGCGATTCTCAAGTACCACCTCACCGAACGCGGTCGCGAATGCATCAGCCACGCCATGGATGTCCACGGTGGCAAGGCGATCATCATGGGCCCGAACAATTACCTTGGGCGCAGCTGGAACGGCGCGCCGATCTTCATCACCGTGGAAGGCGCGAACATCCTGTCGCGCAACCTGATGATCTTCGGTCAGGGCGCGATTCGCTGCCATCCATTCGTGCTCAAGGAAATGGCCCTGGCCGGTCGTGAGGACAAGGAACAGGCGCTGAAAGAGTTCGACGGTCTGCTGCTCAAGCACATCGGTTTCGCCGTGAGCAACGCCGCCAGCACGCTGGTGCTGAACCTTGGTTTCGGCCACTTCGAACATGCGCCGGGCGACAAGATCAGCCAAGGCTACTTCCGCGCGCTTAACCGTCAGGCAGCCGCTTTCGCGATGCTTGCCGACTTCAGCATGATGCTGCTCGGCGGCGAGCTGAAACGCCGCGAGCGTCTGTCGGCACGACTGGGCGATGTGTTGAGCAACCTGTACCTGGCCTCGGCGGCGCTCAAGCGTTATCACGATCTGGATTCGCCGGCATATATGGAGCCGCTGTTCCGCTGGGCCATGGAAGAAAGCCTCGGCCAGGCGGAGCGGGCAATGGACGAGTTGCTGCGCAACTTCCCCAACAAAGTCTTCGGTTGCCTGCTGCGCGTCATCGTCTTCCCGTTTGGCCGTCGTCACAAAGGCCCGTCGGACAAACTCGGTGTCGAAGTGGCTGGTGTGATTGGTCGCGCGAAAGGCGATCCGGCGCTGGAAGAACTGCTTGCCGGTTGCTATCGCCCACAATCGCCGGACGATGCGGTCGGTGCGCTGCAACACGCCAGCGACCTGCTGACGGCTGCGCAACCGCTGCACAAAAAACTCCACGCTTCGCTGAAAAGTGGTCAGGTCAAACCGGTTGCGGGCGAACACGCGATCGACGCGGCACTTGAAGCGGGCGTGTTGCAAGCAGTGGAAGCGCAGAGCCTGCGTGATGCCGAAGCGGCGCGACGCAAGGTGATCGATGTCGATGATTTCGACAAAGAGGAGCTGAAACAGGCAGAGGGCAAAGTCCGCTGATCCTGAGACCCATGTCCAAGCGGGCGCAGGAGCTTTATACTCCCGCGCCCGTTTTGCTCTTGAGGACTTATCTCGTGTCCAACGTCGTTGCCGATCATCTTGTGTTGCTCGACCACCTGCGCAGTATCCTGGTCGCCGTAGGTGAGGCCGAACAGGTTCCCGAAGAAAGCCATGCCTTGTTTCTGGAGCGCTTCGACGAACTGCTCGCATCGCTGCCGATCGATCCGATCGAAAGCCAATACCTGGGCCAGGACATCCTGACTCAAGTGATTACCCGTTATCCGCAAATCGCTCACCTGATTCCGCGGGATCTGCTGTGGTTCTTCGCCGGTGACTGCCTGCATTACCTGTCCGATGAAGAAATCGACATGTATCAGGCGCTGGAAGAGCGTCGTTACGAAGCTGAACAGAACGACGAACCGTTCGACTGGAATCAGGAAAAGCAGTTGCTGGCGATGTCCGCTCAGGACAGCAAGCACTGATTTAACATCAAAAGATCGCAGCCTGCGGCAGCTCCTACAGGAAGGCGCATTCCTCTGTAGGAGCTGCCGAAGGCTGCGATCTTTTGCTTTTGCGCTACAACAACCCTTCACTTTCCGGCAGCTCATACGCCATCGCCGCGTTATTCACACTGCCCACCTTGCCCGGCTTGCTCAACGTCGGCTCCCTCTCCAGACACTCCACCAGATAGTCGATGAACACGCGCAACTTCGGCGGCAAATACCGCGTGGGCGAATGCAACAGCCAGAGTCCACCGTGGTAGGAAGCCAGGAACGTCCAGTCCGGCAACACCTGCACAATCAACTTCTGCTCCAACGCATAACGCGCCGTGAAGTACGGCAGACTGCCAATGCCGATGTGCTGCAACACCGCGCCCAACCGCACGCCCGTATGGTTGGCGGCATATCGACCACGTACTCCGACCGTTACCGACTTACTGCCTTTCTTGAATTTCCAGCGCGCATCGCTCGGGGTTTCGCCCAGGTAAATGCAGCTGTGGTTGAGCAAGTCATGCGGGTGCGTCGGCGTGCCATGTTCGGCCAGGTATTGCGGGGTGGCGCACAGCATATGGTCGATGGTCAGCAATTGCCGACCGACCAACCCGGCCGGTGGCCGATCGGTGATGCGAATGGCCAGATCAACATGATCGTCGATCAGATCAACCTGACGGTCCTCCAGCAGCAACTCGACATCGACCTTGGGATAGCGCCGCAAAAACTCCGGCATGTGCGGATGAATCACAAAGCGCCCGACCGCTTTCGGCACGCTGACCCGCACCAGCCCTTCGGCTTCATGCGTGAACTGGCCGCTGATTTCCATCACTGACTTGGCCGCGCTGACCATTTCCTGACAGCGCTTGAACACTTCTTCGCCGCCGTCACTCAAGCGCAGCTTGCGTGTGGTGCGCTGCAACAAGCGGGTGGCCAGAGCTTTTTCCAGGCGGGAAATACTGCGGCTGACTGCGGACGGTGACGACCCCAGTTGGCGGGCTGCTTCAGAGAAGCTGCCGGTCTCCACGACCTTGACGAAAATCGCCATTTCGCCGAGCAGCGGTAGCGGCAGATTTATGCTCACAGCGCACAAGTCCTTTGATGTTTGAACGGATTATCACGTTATTACACGATTCATATAATAAAAACAGAAACTTTAATAAGGGCATGGAATATGACGCTTCGCCTCTTTTTCCATAGCGATGACCTCAAGGCTAATGTGGAAGTGCTCGATTGCACGGCCCATGAGCAAGAATTCGCCGTGGTGCTGCGCGCCACGCTGTTTCATCCGCAGGGTGGCGGCCAGCCTTGCGATACCGGCTGGATCGGAGAAGCCCAGGTTCTGCGCGTGGTGCAGGATCCGGAGCGGATCATTCATTTCGTCGACCGCCCTGTTCCGCTCGGCATGACCGCTATCCGGGTTGACCAGCCGCGGCGCGAGTTCAACACGCGCATGCATTCTGCCGGGCACCTGATCGGCCATTTTGTCCAGGCCATGGGCTGGATGCCGATCAAGGCGCATCACTGGCCAGACGAAGGCCGGGTGCAATTCAAACCGAGCGACAGTGCACAGGAGGTCGACGCGCAGACCCTCCAGTCCGGGATCGGGCAGTGGATCGACGACGATCTGCCGCGCCTGACCTCGCTGCGTGAAGGCGCACGGGAAATCGGTTTTGGTGAACTGCCGGCCTATGGCTGCGGCGGCACCCACGTTCGTAGCCTGAAGGAGTTGGGCACAGTCACGATCGCGTCCCTGTCGCAGAAGAAGGGCACGCTGTCCGTCCACTACCACGTGGATTGAGCATTTCGGGCGCTGCCCTGCGCAGCGTCCGACGCCGGGGAACCGCACTCGCAGGTTCCGTTGACTATCGATAGATGGACCTAAAAAAATGATGCTAGACGTCGAGCGTCTCGATGAGACGTGCATAAAAAAACTGGCCAACGAAGAAGTCCTCGCCATCCGCGTCAAAGGCTTTTTGCCCACGCCGCTGGCCATCGAAATTGGCGACAAGATTCTCGCTCCAGGCTTTGAGGGGTACATCAACGCACCGAGTATCGGCCGCATCGGCATGGCGTTTTACGAAGCAGAAAACCAGCCGCTGTTGATCGAGGATTACTTCGAACGCGCCACCGGCAATATTGCTGAATTGCGCAATCGCTGCGCGCCCTACTCTTCGCCGGTCGATACCTTGCGCTGCATGCTCGACGAATCCTGGCCGGCCGGCGCGCATCTGGAAAACCTCTACGGTCGCAAAATGTATGTCGGCCTGTCGCGGGTGGTGAAGCCCGGGGTGTGCTTTCTCGCCCACCACGACATTTTTGCCAAGGACGCGCCGGACAGTTTTCAGGCACGCAGCCTCGAAGCGCAATTTGCCTGCAACGTCTACCTGAACATGCCGACCGAGGGCGGCGCGTTGCAGATGTGGGACGACGACATCAGCCCGGACCAATTCGACGAAATGCGTGGTGACAGTTACGGCATCGACCCGGCGCTGCTCGGTCCGCCGGCGCTTGAAGTACGACCGCAACCCGGCGATTTCATCATGTTCAATTCGCGCTGCATGCACTCGGTGACCCCGGGCGTGGCAGATCCGCGCTTGAGCCTTTCTTTCTTTGTCGGCTATCGCGGCAATGCTTCACCCCTGACTTTCTGGAGCTGAGATGTATTCGAATTACCTGGGCGAGTTTCTGGCGCTGGCCACCATTCACTTTCTTGCCGTGGTCGCTCCCGGCCCGGACTTCGCCGTGACCATCCGCCAAAGCGTACGCTTCGGACGGCTGGTGGGGATTTGCACGGCACTGGGCATCGGCGCGGGAATTTCCGTGCACGTTCTGTACACCTTGCTCGGCGTCGGCGCGTTGATGCACACCACCCCATGGTTGTTGACCGTGGCCAAGGTAGTCGGCGGTGCTTACATTTTGTATCTGGGGGTCAGCCTGATCCGCAGCAAACCGAAAACCACCCTTGAAGGCGAAAAAGCCGCCGATGAACCGTTGGTGGAACAATCGTTGTTCAAGGCGTTCAGCACCGGTTTCCTGACCAACGCCACCAACCCCAAGGCAACGCTGTTCTTTCTGGCGATTTTCACCACGATCATCAGTGCCAGCACGCCCCTGCAAATCCAGGCCTTTTATGGCTTGTGGATGTGTTTTGTGAATGCGTTGTGGTTCGTGATCGTTGCGCTGTTTTTCTCCAGCAACAAGGTGCGCGTGCTGTTCATGCGCATGGGGCACTGGTTCGAACGCAGCATGGGCGTGATCCTGATTCTGTTCGCCGGGCGCTTGATGCTGTCGATGTAAGCGACAAAAAAGTCCCGGCAAACGCTTGCCGGGACTTTTTCATTTCTGCGCCTCTTTTGCGTTTCTGTGCGACAGATCAAGTTTCAGGACTCCCTGGGTAATCGCCCACAGTGTTAGTTTGCAAAATGTTTCTGACGCAACCGTCAGAAATATCTCTCATCAATTGCCCGCAAGGAAAGCCTCCGTAATGGATTTCTCCCTCAAGCAACTGGCCGCCGCTACCCTGATGCTGGCCAGCCTCGCGTCATTCACCAGCGCCGCTCAAGCCAACATCACGCCACAGCAAAGCGCGGTCATCCTGAAATCCTTCGACGACAAAACCGTCACGGATTTCCGCGAGTTTCTGAGCAGCCTGGCCAAGAGCGAAATCGCCAAAAGCGAAAATCTCGGCCCGGCCATCAGCGCCTTCCTCGACAACAAGACCCTGACCGCTGAACAACTGAATGAAGTTCACCGTCTGCTGGGTATCTACACCCGCGTGAAATACGGCAAAGCTGCGCTGGAAACCCTGCGTGAACTGGTCGAGATCCCGACCTTTCAGAAGGAAGGTGTGGCCCAGCACGACAACCCTGAGTTCATCAAGATTGCCGCGAAGATCCAGAGCCTGGCCGAATCGTTCAATCTGAAATTCCGCAACGTCGACAACCGCGTTTACGAAATTTCCCTCGACGGCGCAGGCGATGAAGTTGTCGGCATTCACGCCCACGCCGACGTGGTGCCGGTGACGCCGGAAAACTGGGTGCTCAAGGACGGCACCAAGCTTGATCCTTTCAAAGTCACCCTGATTGGCGACCGCATGTACGGACGCGGCACCGAGGATGACAAGAACGGCATCGTTGTCGCGTTGTACGCGATGAAAGTGATCAAGGAAGAAAAGCTGCCACTGGCACGCAACTTCAAACTGCTGGTCGACACCACCGAAGAGACCACTGGCGACGCCATCCCTTACTACTTCGAAAACAACCCGACGCCGGCCTACAACATGGCGCTGGACGGTGGTTACCCGGTGGTGATTGCCGAAAAAGGCTACGGCACCGTGATGGCCAAATTTGCTAAACGCACAGCCGAAGGCAAAGGCGCGGAAATCACCTCGATGACCGGTGGCCTGGCGACCAACCAGATTCCTTCGGCGTCCGTCGTCACATTGCTGACCGACAAACCTGCCGAACTGGCCACCAGCCTGCAAAAGGCCGGCAACGAGTTCGCCAAGCACAATGGCGGCAACTTCGAAGTGGCGGCCAAGGTTGACGGTAAAGACGTCAAGCTGACGGTGACCGGCGTTTCTGCGCACTCCTCCGAACCGGAGTCCGGCGTGAACCCGGTGGCGCGCATGCTGGTGTTCATCAATAGCCTGAACGGTAAAGTCGCCCTCAAGCACAACCAGTTCACCGATGCCGCCCGCTACGCCGCCGACAACTGGGGCCTGGATTACTTGGGCAACACTTTGAAGGTGGGCTTCTCCGACAGTTTCATGGGTCCGTTGACCACCTCTCTGACGTATGTCGGTGAGGATGACAAAGCCTTCAAACTGGCGGTGAACCTGCGCGTGCCGAAGGGCAAGTCGCCAGAAAAACTCAAGGCTGAAATCGCTGACAAACTCAGTGCCTGGACGAAGAAAACTCACGTTGCCGTGGCCTTCGATTACTCGGTTGCCGAACCGATGTACCGTAATCCGGAAGGTGAATGGGTCAAGGCGTTGCTGGCCGTGTCTACAGAAAACCTCGGTATGAAGCACGAGTTCGGCACCTCTGCCGGTGCCACGTCGGTGCATGAACTGCCTAATGGCGTGCAATTCGGCCTGGCACGCCCTGAGGTGAAATACACCGGGCACACCGATGGCGAGTTCAAGACCGTTGACCAGTTCTTGCTGGACCTGCAAATCGTCACCGAAATGATGGGCCGCATCGGGCAACTGCCGAAGCTGTGATCGATCGTTCGAACCCGGTCAGCGCATGGCCGGGTTCTGGCAGACGCAAAAAAAAGGACCGTGAAGGTCCTTTTTTGTGGGCGACGACAAATCGCGCACAAACAAAAACGCCGATCATCACTGATCGGCGTTTTTGTTGAATATGGAGCGGGAAACGAGACTCGAACTCGCGACCCCGACCTTGGCAAGGTCGTGCTCTACCAACTGAGCTATTCCCGCA
>NZ_JBODOE010000021.1:0-87464 GCF_051913165.1 Pseudomonas sp. SM4
GGCGTTGGTCCAGCCAATGAGGATGTCGACTGGCCTGGCCTCATCGCGAGCAGGCTCACTCCTACAGGGATTTGTTTGAGCAGAGACAGTGGCAACAGTGCTGATCATTGTGGGAAAGGCGTCGGCATAGCTTGAATCGATGCCATCTGACCCACCGCCATCGCTGGCAAGCTCCCACAGGTTTTTTGTGTCGCCTAGGATTATGGATGTACCCCCGAATCCTGTGGGAGCTGGCTTGCCAGCGATGGGGCCGGCTGCCTTCAGCACCGTTCTTTTCGTGCAATACGTCAGACGATTCGCTGATTGTTGGCTATGGCGACGTCGTATGAGACGGCCTACCTGACTCTAGGACATTGCCTACAAAACCGCCGGATTCATCCGCTATCTGGCAGGTGATGAATACGAAACTATTGAGGGGCACAAAGCAAAAGGCAGTCAGTGCCAACAGCCAAGGAAGGCGCATGCTTCAGAATGATCGGGAAAATCTTGAAC
The DNA here is from genome assembly GCF_051913165.1 of Pseudomonas sp. SM4. NCBI lineage: Bacteria > Pseudomonadati > Pseudomonadota > Gammaproteobacteria > Pseudomonadales > Pseudomonadaceae > Pseudomonas > Pseudomonas sp. SM4. The sequence goes on from NZ_JBODOE010000021.1 coordinate 493, forward strand.
TCGAACGGCTGCAAAATGAAATACGCAAACTCGTTGTCGAGAGACTCAAGCTCATAACGGAGGAAAGCAAGTTCAAGCGAGAAAAATTCTGGTATCCCGTTGCCGTCGGTACGGGGGTGTTAACCGCGATTGCCGCAGTATTCAGCCTTTTGGCAAAGCTCTAACCAAACTCACAGAGGAGAAAGATCATGACCCTGGAAGAACGCGTTGCCAGAATTGAACGCCTGTATCGAGAGGACGTTGAACTTGCCGAACGAGCGCAAGACCTTTCCCCAGCGGAAATTCGTTCCGAGCTGTTCAGGTTCAGCATGGGCGCATTATTTGCCTTGGTGGTGCTCACCCTCGGGACGATAGTGCTCCGTTCGCTTTGAAACGTGTCCTGAGCAGACCGGGAACAGAAACGGGTCTGAAAACGACATTTGACGTGCTCATTGCCGACAGCCATTTTCCCAAAAACGACATCCCGCCGATCTGATCCGTACAACCATTCCTCAGCTAAGTCTTTGCTTCTGCTGATTTATCGCGGAGAATCGCGCCCCTGTTTCGGCCGGAGCATGTCTGTCGGTTTTTTCCGACGCGTCCTGACCGAGTGGCAAGTGACCGGAATGCGGAGATCCGACCGGATGAATGATCAGGCCAAAAGCGTCGACCAGCGCTTTGAAGCAGCAGCACCAGCCGAGCTGTCGAGCTGGAATCGCCAGGACACCACCTGGATGTTGGGACTGTTTGGGACGGCCATCGGCGCCGGCACCCTGTTTTTGCCGATCAATGCGGGTCTGGGCGGCTTCTGGCCGCTGGTGATCCTCGCGCTGCTGGCGTTCCCGATGACGTTCTACGCTCACCGTGGCCTGACCCGTTTTGTGCTGTCCGGCCGCGAAGGCGCCGATATCACTGATGTGGTTGAAGAGCATTTCGGCATCAAGGCCGGTGCGCTGATCACGCTGCTGTATTTCTTCGCGATCTTCCCGATCCTGCTGATCTACAGCGTCGGCCTGACCAACACGGTCGCCAGTTTCCTCGAACACCAACTGCACATCACACCGCCGCCGCGCGTCTGGCTGTCGTTGGTGCTGATCCTCGGCCTGCTGGCCGTGGTGCGTTGCGGCGAGCAGGCGATCGTCAAGGCCATGAGCCTGATGGTTTATCCGTTTATCGTCGCGCTGCTGTTCCTTGCGGTGTACCTGATTCCGCACTGGAACGGCGGCATTCTCGCCACCGCTTCGCACGTGCCCGCACCGTCGGCGTTGCTGCACACGCTGTGGCTGGCGATTCCGGTGATGGTGTTCTCGTTCAACCACTCGCCGATCATCTCGGCGTTCGCGGTCGATCAGAAGCGTCGTTATGGCGTGCATGCCGAAGAGCGCAGCTCGCAGATCCTGTCCCGTGCCCACGCATTGATGGTGCTGATGGTGCTGTTCTTCGTATTCAGCTGCGTGTTGACCCTGTCGCCTGAGCAACTGGCGGAAGCGAAGGCGCAGAACCTGTCGATCCTGTCGTACCTGGCCAACCACTTCAGCAACCCGACCATCGCCTTCGCGGCGCCGTTGATTGCGTTTGTGGCGATCTCCAAATCCTTCCTCGGTCACTACATCGGTGCCAGCGAAGGCCTCAAAGGCCTGATCATCAAGAGCGGCAACCGCCCGAGCGCCAAGGCGCTGGACCGCATCGTGGCAGCGTTCATGCTGGTGGTGTGCTGGATCGTGGCAACGTGGAACCCGAGCATTCTGGGCATGATCGAGACCATCGGTGGCCCGGTGATCGCGGCGATTCTGTTCCTGATGCCGATGTACGCCATCCGTAAAGTGCCGGCAATGGCACGCTATCGGGGTCAGGCGTCCAACGTGTTTGTCACCGCGGTAGGCTTGGTGGCGATTTCGGCGCTGATTTATTCGCTGACGGCTTAAATAGCCAGATCTAAAGATCGCAGCCTGCGGCAGCCCCTACAGAGATAAAGGTAGGAGCTGCCGCAGGCTGCGATCTTTTTTTACATCCTCAACTCAGAACGTAATCGACCGGTTTCAGCGCCGGCGGCACCTCTGCCCCCAGTTCCGCAAGGACATCGCGCTCGATACTGCGCACCAGCGCATCGGTCGGCAGATCGTTTTCATCGCGGCCAAACGGGTCTTCCAGCTCATCGGCAATCGCATCCAGACCAAAAAACGTGTAGCTGACAATCGCCGTGAACAGCGGCGTCAGCCAGCCCAGCGGTTCGGCCATGGCGAACGGCAGCAGGATGCAGAACAGATAAATCGTCCGGTGCAGCAGCAAGGTGTAGGGGAAGGGCAGCGGCGTATTCTTGATTCGTTCGCAGGTCGCCTGCGCCTGGGTGAGGCTGGTCAGATGGTTGGCCAGCAGCATGTAGCGCCACTCGCTCAGTTCACCGTTTTGATGCAAATCGGAACATTGCTGGCCGACCGTCTGCAGGATTCGCCCGCTGTAATCGGGCGTCTGCGCATCCGGTTTCGGCGTGATCCACGCGTTGCTGGCGTCGGCTTCGCTCTCTTTGCGCAGGCGTGCGTTGAGCGCATGGGCGAAACCGCACAGGTTGAGCAGCAACGGCTGGCGTTCGGCAGACTCACGGATGACGTGGGTTTCGCGGATCACCGAGCGAATGTGCACGATCACCTCGCCCCAGGCCTTGCGCGCTTCGTACCAGCGGTCATAACAGGCGTTGTTGCGAAAATTCATGAAGATCGACAGCGACAACCCCAGCAAGGTGAACGGCGTGGCGTTGACCTTGGTGAAGTTGCTCGGGTGCAGGATTTCGATCAGCACAATGGCCGAGGCCAGCAGGGTGACCATCAAGGTGCGCAGGGCGATGCGCTTGGCAATCGAGCCTTTGAGGGTGAAGAGAATGGCGAATTGGTTGACCTTGGGTCTGATGATCATGCTGTGCGGTTCCGATAACCCATGGAAAATGGCGGTTCAGCCGCCGGTCATGTTCATGAAACGTACGACCTGGACGTCGTCGTTGACTTCGAAATTGTGCCGATAGGGCTTGAGTTTCATCGCCTCGATGATGGCTTTCTCCAACCGCTGCGGCTGCCCCGGATGCGCGCGCAACACGGCCTTCAAGTCCACCGAGTGCTCGTTACCCAGACACAGTAGCAGGCGACCCTCAACCGTCAGCCGCACGCGGTTGCAGGTGCCGCAAAAATTGTGGCTGTGCGGCGAGATGAAACCCAGACGAATATCCGGCGCCTCGGCCAGCCGCCAGTAGCGTGACGGGCCTTGAGTCGACTCGGCAGAGTCGATCAGGGTGTAGCGCTCTGCGATCTTTTCGCGCACCTGCGCACTGGAGAAAAACGACTCCGCACGGCTGTGTTCGCTGATGATCCCCAGGGGCATTTCCTCGATGAAGGAGACGTCCAGCTGGCGGTCGATCGCGAAGCTGACCAGGTCGTTGATCTCCTGATCGTTGCGCCCCTGCATCACCACGACATTGAGTTTAGTGCGGGTAAAACCGGCCTTGCGTGCGGCATCGATGCCGTTGATCACCTGCGCTAGATCGCCGGTGCGGGTCATCTGCTGGAAGCGCTGCGGGTCGAGGCTGTCGAGACTGATGTTCAGACGCTTGACTCCGGCATCGAACAGCGGCACCGCGAGTTTGCCCAGTTGCGAACCGTTGGTGGTCATGCACAGTTCACGCAGGCCGGGCAGGGCGGCGATTTGCTCGCACAGCTTGACCACGCCCGGACGGATCAGCGGCTCGCCGCCGGTGAGGCGAATCTTGCGGGTGCCCAGGGCAACAAAACTCTGCGCCAGTTGATAGATCTCCTCCAACGTCAGCACTTGCTGGCGTGGCAGAAACTGCATGTCTTCCGCCATGCAATAAACGCAGCGAAAGTCGCAGCGGTCGGTCACCGACATGCGCAGATAGTCGACGCGGCGGTTGTAACCATCGATCAAGACACGCTCTGACATGACAGCCTCGCAAGTATCAAAACAGCGGATGAAAAGGGTGAGTCAGCGCAGGTTATGAGTAACTTCTCAAGGCGTCCAATCACTGTTAATGACTGGCTGATTGATGCCGTCGATGATGAAATTATTTTCGCGAAAAGTTGCTGATTTAGTTTCGCAAGGTACCGTAAATAAAGGGTTTTTCTGCGTGATAGATGTTTTCGATAGTGCAGTCATTAATAGCGATTAGACAATAATTTGTATCGGTTCATATCCTTGCCCCGGCAAATCAAACGACGACTTTTTTACCCTTGAAAGTCGGCCGTCGTTGTTTAACCGAATCAGGTTTATGCCTGTGTGCATCGTCATGGAGAGTCCCATGTCACAAGTCGACCGTTACAAACCCTACAAAGGCGCCGCTGCCGGTTGGGGCGCTGTCATCAGCCTGACCAAATCCTGGCTGGGCAGCGAAAACGCCCTGAAAAACATCCGCGCCATGCTCAAGACCAACCAGAACGGCGGCTTCGACTGCCCGGGCTGCGCCTGGGGTGAGGCGCCGGGGGCGAGCATGTTGAAGTTCTGCGAGAACGGCGCCAAAGCGGTGAACTGGGAAGCGACCGGGCGTTTGGTCGACCCGGCATTCTTCAACAAGTACACGGTGTCGAGCCTGGCCGAGCAGAGCGACTACTGGCTGGAATATCAGGGCCGCCTGACCCACCCGATGCGCTACGACGCGCGGGTCGACCGCTATGTGGAAATCAGCTGGGAGGACGCTTTCGCACTGATCGCCGACCACCTGAAAAATCTGAAATCGCCTCATGAGGCTGAGTTCTACACCTCGGGCCGTGCCAGCAACGAAGCGGCGTTTCTCTATCAATTGTTCGTCCGTGCGTTTGGCACCAACAACTTCCCCGACTGCTCGAACATGTGCCACGAGGCCAGTGCGGTGAGCATGAACGAGACCTTGGGCGTCGGCAAAGGCACCGTGGTCTACGAGGATCTGCACCACGCCGATGCAATCTTCGTCATCGGTCAGAACCCCGGCACCAACCACCCGCGCATGCTCGAACCGCTGCGTGAAGCGGTGAAGCGCGGCGCTCAGGTGGTGTGCATCAACCCGCTGAAAGAGCGTGGCCTGGAGCGTTTCCAGAACCCGCAAAACCCGCTCGAAATGCTCAGCAACGGCTGGGAAGCGACCAACACCGCGTACTTCCGCCCGGCGCTGGGTGGCGACATGGCGATGATTCGCGGCATGGTCAAATTCCTTCTGCAGTGGGAGCGTGAAGCGCAAGTGACTGGCGGCGAACCGGTGTTCGATCACACGTTCATTGCCGAGCACACCACGGGGCTGGACAGCTATCTGGCGGAAGTCGAGGCGACCAGTTGGGAGCATATTCTCGAACAATCCGGCGTGCCGTTGCATGACATCGAACTGGCCGCGCGCATGTATGGCCGCGCCAAAAGCGTGATCATGTGCTGGGCCATGGGCCTGACCCAACACGTGCATTCGGTGGCGACCTTGCAGGAAGTCATCAACCTGCAACTGCTGCGCGGCAACGTCGGCCGTCCGGGCGCCGGGCTTTCCCCGGTGCGCGGGCACAGCAACGTGCAGGGCGACCGCACCATGGGCATCAACGAACTGGCGCCGGCAGACTTGATGGACGCGCTGGAAAAACGCTTCAACTTCGACGTGCCACGTATGCACGGGCACAACACGGTGATGGCGATCGGCGCCATGGAACGTGGCGAAGCCAAGGTGTTCATCGGTCTGGGCGGCAACTTTGCCCAAGCCACGCCGGACACCCCGCGCACCCACGCCGCCATGCGCAAACTCGACCTGACGGTGCACATCGCCACCAAGCTCAACCGCAGCCACTTGGTGACCGGTCGCGACGCGCTGATCCTGCCGTGCCTGGGGCGTACCGACATCGATATCCAGGCCGAAGGTCCGCAAGGGGTGACCGTCGAAGACACGTTCAGCATGGTGCACTTGTCGTTCGGTCAGTTGAAACCGAAGTCGGCGCACTTGAAGTCCGAGCCGGCGATCATTGCCGGGATCGCCGCCGCGACGCTGGGCAAGCATCCGATCGACTGGGAATGGGTGGTGGGCGACTACGGGCGCATCCGCAACCTGATTGCCGATGTGATTCCGGGCTTCGAAAACTTCAATGAAAAACTGTTGATTCCGGGTGGCTTCCACCTCGGCAACGACGCCTCGGATCGAGTCTGGAACACCGCCAGCGGCAAGGCCCAGTTCACTCCGTGCGTGCTGCCGGAACACCTGATCAGCGAAGGCGTGCGCAACCTGCCGGTCAAGCCGCATCTGATCCTGCAGACCATGCGTTCCCACGATCAGTACAACACCACGCTGTACGGCCTCGATGATCGGTATCGCGGGGTTTACGGCATGCGCGACGTGATCTTCGCCAACGAGCAGGACATTCAGCGCCTGGGTTTCGAACCGGGGCAGAAGGTTGATCTGGTGGCGCTGTGGGATGACGAACGCGAGCGTCGGGTCAGCGGTTTTACCCTGATCGCCTACGACATTCCGGCAGGGCAGGCGGCTGCGTACTACCCGGAGACCAACCCGTTGGTGCCGCTGGAAAGCTATGGCGAGCGGACGTACACGCCGACTTCCAAGTTCGTGGCGATCCGCCTCGAAGCCGCGAAGGTCAGCAACCTGATCCCGTCGTCGGCGGCGTAACCCGCAACCCATAAAAACACTGGCAATTTGACTGGCTGCAGGCGTTCGCGCCTGGCGGTGGCCCGGGTTCGTGCTGCCGCTTTTCAGCCTGGATGAGGACATCATCATGTTTAACCTGGAGGCACTGGACCTGGCGCGCATTCAATTCGCGTTCACGGTTTCGTTCCACATTATTTTCCCGGCGATCACCATTGGCCTGGCGAGTTTCCTCGCGGTACTCGAAGGCCTGTGGCTGAAAACCCGTAACGACACGTACCGCGATCTTTACCATTTCTGGTCGAAGATTTTCGCGGTCAATTTCGGCATGGGTGTGGTCTCGGGGCTGGTCATGGCGTACCAGTTCGGCACCAACTGGAGCGGCTTCTCGGATTTCGCCGGGAGCATCACCGGGCCGCTGCTGACCTATGAAGTGCTGACCGCATTCTTCCTTGAGGCGGGTTTCCTCGGGGTGATGCTGTTCGGCTGGAACCGCGTCGGCCGTGGCTTGCACTTCTTCGCCACAGTGATGGTGGCGATCGGTACGCTGATTTCGACCTTCTGGATTCTGGCGTCCAACAGCTGGATGCAAACGCCGCAGGGCTTCGAAATCGTCGATGGCCGGGTGATGCCGCTGGATTGGCTGGCCATCGTCTTCAACCCGTCATTCCCGTTCCGTCTGGCGCACATGGCGATTGCCGCGTTCGTGGCGACATCGTTTTTTGTCGGTGCGTCCGCTGCCTGGCATTTGCTGCGCGGTAACAACACCGCGCCGGTGCGCAAGATGTTTTCCATGGCGTTGTGGATGGCGTTGATCGTTGCGCCGATTCAAGCGGTGGTCGGTGACGCCCACGGTTTGAACACGCTGGAGCATCAACCGGCGAAGATCGCGGCCATCGAAGGCCACTGGGAAAACGCCGACAACGGCCCGACGCCGCTGGTGCTGTTTGGTATCCCGGACATGGCGGCGGAGAAAACCAGATACGCGCTGGAAATCCCCTACCTGGGCAGCCTGATCCTCACTCACAGCCTCGACAAGCAGATCCCGGCGTTGAAGAGTTTCCCGAAAGAAGACCGCCCGAACTCGACCGTGATCTTCTGGAGCTTTCGCGTGATGGCCGGGCTGGGGGTGTTGATGATCCTCGTTGGTTTGCTGGGGTTGGCGCTGCGCCGTGGCGGCAAGCTTTATGGTCATCGCGGCTTTCAGCGACTGGTGTTGGTGATGGGGCCGAGCGGCTTGATTGCGCTGCTGGCCGGTTGGATTACCACAGAAGTCGGGCGTCAGCCGTGGGTGGTTTATGGCTTGCTGCGCACGCACGACGCGGCATCGCATCACTCGGTGGCGCAGATGAGCACATCGCTGGCGCTGTTCGTGGTGATCTATTTCACGGTGTTCACCGTGGGCATCGGCTACATGATGAAACTGGTGAAAAAAGGCCCGCAGCCGCACCACGAACATCCGCCTGAAGGCGACCAGACACAGACACCGCGTCGACCGCTTTCGGCCGCGAACACTCCCCTCGAATCCACGACCTCGGTCCACTGATAAAGGAGCATTGAGTCATGGGTATTCAAGGTATCGATCTCTCGTTGATCTGGGGCGTCATCATCGCCTTCGGGGTGATGATGTACGTGATCATGGACGGTTTCGATCTGGGCCTCGGGATCCTGTTTCCGCTGATCCCGGACGAGCAGGAACGCGATGTGATGATGAACACCGTCGCGCCGGTCTGGGACGGTAACGAAACGTGGCTGGTGCTCGGTGGCGCGGCATTGTACGGCGCGTTTCCGCTGGCGTACGGGGTGATTCTGGAGGCGCTGTACCTGCCGCTGATCTTCATGCTCTGCGGGCTGATTTTTCGCGGTGTGGCGTTCGAGTTCCGCTTCAAGTCTTCGCCGCAGAAACGCCACTGGTGGGACAAGGCGTTCATCGGCGGCTCGCTGCTGGCGACGTTCTCGCAGGGCGTGGCGATCGGCGCGTACGTGGCCGGGATTCCGGTGCTCAATCGGCAGTTTGCCGGTGGCGGTCTCGATTGGCTGGCGCCGTTCCCGCTGGTGTGTGGCGTTGGCCTGGTGGTGGCGTATGCGTTGCTCGGCAGCACCTGGTTGCTGGTCAAGACTGAAGGCATGCTCGAATCGCGGATGCGTCATTACACACGTCCGCTGGCCTGGTTGCTGATGGCGATGGTAGGGGTGATTGGCGTGTGGACGCTGCAACTGCATCCGGAGCTTGCGACGCGCTGGTCGACCCACGGCCATCTGCAAGTGTTTGCCGGGTTGGTGGTGTTGGCGCTGCTGGCGGTGTTCGGCTTACTGCGCTCGTTGCGGCAGCGTCATACGCACTGGCCGTTCGTGTTCACCCTGGTGCTGATGTTCCTCGGTTACATCGGTCTGGCGCTGAGCATCTGGCCGAATATCATCCCTCCGTCGGTGAGCATCTGGGCCGCAGCGTCACCGCCATCGAGCCAGTTGTTCGCGTTGATCGGCGCGCTGTTCATCCTGCCGGTGATCCTGATGTACACCTTCTGGAGCTACTACGTATTCCGCGGCAAAGTGAGGATTGGCGATGGCTACCATTGATTCGCGTGAAGTGAAAACCAGCCGCTGGTACAAGCGTCTGGGCTGGCTGTTGTTGATCTGGTTTGGCAGCGTGGTGTCGCTGGCGCTTGTCGCAAGCCTGCTGAAACTGGCGATGTACGCGGCGGGAATGAGAACCCACTGATAATAAAAAAACCGGAGCCTGGCTCCGGTTTTTTATGGCCGGCAGTTTCTCTGAAAGTTGCTGCTTAGTTGCTTTTAGTGTTCCTCCAGCAACACTTGTGTTGCGCCCTATACAGTCGGCAAGGGCGATATAACCTAAGCGTTATTGGTTCTTTTGAGCGGGCGCGCGGCTCCTCTAGCATGGGCTCATGGGGCGTTTTTTGACTTTGGGGTTCATAGACTTGCTTGCTTGTCTGGCAACTAACCCGTTGCACTGCCTATCGCATTTCTAAAACTACAGCAGACATTGCCGTGCACTGATTGCCGACCAACTTATGGTAGGCGGGGCCGGGTATTAGCTGCGATTCAAGGAGCTGTTACATGCATTACCGTTCCCGTTCATTACTGGCGGCCGCTGTCGTGACCGCCATCTGGCAACTGCCCGCCAAAGCCGAAGAATCCGCTGCGCGTTCCGAAGAGGGCGCGCGCCTGGACACGGTGTTGGTCACCGGCAGCCGAGGCACCGCGCGCACCGTGCTCGATTCGCCGGTACCAGTCGATGTGCTGACCGCCGAAGACCTCAAATCCGCCGGCGCTGCCGACGGTGAACTGGGCGCGGCCTTGCAGACACTGCTGCCGTCCTTCAGCCTGCCGCGCCAGTCCAACTCCGGCGGCGCCGATCACGTGCGCGCCGCACAACTGCGTGGCATGAGCCCGGATCAGGTGCTGGTGCTGGTCAACGGTAAACGCCGCCACACCTCGGCGGTGGTCAACGACTCCTCGAAAATCGGTCGGGGCACCGCGCCGGTCGACTTCAACTCAATCCCCATCAGCGCGATCAAACGCATCGAAGTGCTGCGTGACGGTGCCGGCGCGCAATACGGCTCCGATGCAATTGCCGGGGTGATCAACATCATCCTCGACGACGCCCCTGAAGGCGGCGAAGTGACCACCAGTTACGGCGCCTTTCACACCCATCAGGACGCCATCGGCAAAACCACCACCGACGGCCAGAACAGCGTGACCACCGCCAAGATCGGTACGCGCCTGGGCGAAGAGGGCGGCTTCATTCGTGGCGGCACCGAGTACAAGGATCGCAACCCGACCAACCGCGCCGGTTTCGATGGCTTCGACGACACCCCGAACCAGCGCAACTACGTGATGGGCGACGGCCTCGCGCGGGACGTCAACCTTTGGTTCAACAGCGAGCTGCCGCTGGCCGGCGGCAAGGCCTACAGCTTCGGCACCTACAACCAGCGCCACACCACCGGCGCCGAATTCTATCGCTATCCGTATGAGCAGCCGCAGTTCTACCCCAACGGCTACCTGCCGCAATCGCTCGGCGACAACAAGGACGTCTCGGCCACCGCCGGTTTCAAAGGCATGATCGGCGACGACTGGGACTTCGACAGCAGCGTCACCCATGGTCGCAACCGCTTTGATGGATCGACCCGACGCACCCTCAACGTCAGCCTCGGCGAAGACTCGCCGACCAAGTTCGATACCGGCGATTACGAGCTGCGCCAGACCACTTCCAACCTCGATTTCAGCCGCGAATTGCGCCTCGGCGAGCGTTCATTTGTGCTCGCGGTCGGCGGTGAATATCGCTACGAGAATTACCTGACCTACGCCGGCGACGAAGCTTCTTACATCGGCTCCGGCGCCGACGGTGCCAACGGCCTGCGCCCGAGCGAAGAGTCGGATCTGGATCGCAATGTGTTCGGCACTTACGCCGAATTGTCCGGCGATCTCACCGACCGCTTCTTTGTCGACGCCGCCACGCGTTGGGAGCATTACGACGACGCCGGCAGCAAACTCACCGGTAAACTCAGCGGTCGCTACAAACTGACCGAGCAATGGGCCCTGCGCGGTGCGGTCTCGAACAACTTCCGCGCGCCGTCCTTGGCGCAGAGTGGCTTCCAGAACACCACCAGCAACTTTGGCGACGGCGGCACGTTGACCGACATTCGCGTGCTCTCGGTCAACGACCCGATCGCCCGCGCACTGGGCGCGGAAAAGCTCGATCCGGAAACCTCGAAAAACTTCAGCCTGGGCCTGACCTTCCAGTTGAACGAGCGCTTTGATGCGTCGCTGGACGTGTTCCGCATCGACGTCAAAGACCGCATCACCTTGTCACAGCGCATCGGCAGTGACGCGCTGGAAAACTACATCAACGACAACTTCGGCGTGGCCGGCGTGCACGACGTCAACTTCTTCACCAATGCCGCCGACACCAGCACCCACGGCGCCGAACTGGTGCTTAATTACCACCAACCGTTGTACGACGGGCAACTGGGCCTGACCACGGCGTACACCTACAACCACACCAAAGTCACCAGCACCAAAGGCACTCCCTCGCAACTGAACGCGTTGGGTATTGGCAATGACGCACTGGTTGGCGTCGAAGAAACCAACACCCTGACCGACGCCGCGCCGAAGGACCGCTTCATCTTTTCCGCTAACTGGGCCAGCGAGCATTGGGGTTTGCTCGGGCGCCTGACGCGTCAGGGCGAGACCACTCGGGTGTTTGATTTCGGCGATTCGCAACCGGAGCAAACCTACGGCGCGGTGTGGCAGCTGGATGCCGAGGTGGCCTACAAATTCACGCCGAAATTCAACATCGCCGTGGGCGGCAACAACCTCACCGACAACTACCCGGAACGGTCCGGCTCGGCGATCAACTACGGCGGCAACCTGCCATACGACATGCTCTCACCGATCGGCACCAACGGCGCTTACTACTACGCCCGCGCCACCTATGGTTTCTAACGCGGGGCCGGGGCGGCATCTGCCGGTTTTTCAGGCGCTGCTGATCACGCTGGGCATGGTGATCACCACCGACATCCTGAAAACCGCGCCGACCGTGGCGCTCAACGTCGGGCCGGAGCATTTCTACCTGGTGTGGGTGCTCGGCGGTGTGGCGTCGATGATTGGCGCGCTGTGTTTTGCCGAAATGGCCACGGCGTTTCCGCATCCGGGTGGCGACTACCATTTTCTGCGCACGGCGTATGGCGAACGCATGGGGTTTCTGTTTGCCTGGTCGCGGTTTTCGGTGATGCACACGGGCTGGATTGCGCTGTCGGCGTTCATGTTTGCCGATTACTTCAATGCGGTTGTGCCGTTGGGACAGTATGGCTCGGGACTGTTTGCTGGTGCGGTGATAACAGCGTTGGTGCTGCTGAATCTGACGGGGAAACACATCGGGTTCATCACGCAGACGCTGCTGGTGGGATTGCTTGCACTGGGTTTCTTGAGCATCGCCAGCGCCGGTGTGTTTCTGGCCTGGCAAGGTATTGAACCGCCGGTGCCCAACGTGTCGGTGCTGCCTGAAAACAGCGGTATGGCCGGGTTTTCGGCGGCGATGATTTTCGTGTTTCTGGCATTTGGTGGCTGGAGCGATGCGGCAACGTTATCGGCGGAAGTGCGTGACGGTCGGCGGGGGATTTTCATCGCCATGCTGGGGGCGCTGAGCGTGTTGATGATCATCTACCTGGCGCTCAATTGGGCGTTCGTCCAAGGCCTGGGATTCGCCGGGCTGGCGGCGAGCAATGCGCCGGCAGTGGAGCTGTTGAACCGCGCTTTTGGCGCGCCAGGGGTTATGCTGATTTTGCTGATGGTGGGCGTTGCCGCCATCGCCACCATCAACTCGACGCTGCTGGTGGGTGCTCGCACCACCTACGCTGCTGCTCGCGATGTGCCGCAGTTGCGCAGTTTTGGGGATTGGGATGATCGTCATGGCGTGCCGCGCAAGGCGTTGCTGGCCGAAGGCGCGGTGGCGTTGTTGCTGGTGTTGTTTGGCAGTTTTACCCAGAGCGGCTTCAACACCATGGTCGAGTACCTGACCCCGGTGTATTGGTTGTTTTTGAGTTTGAGCAGTGTCGCGTTGATCATTTTGCGCCGGCGCTTTCCGCTGGTGCCGAGGCCGGTGAGGGTGCCGTTGTATCCGCTGTTGCCGTTGCTGTTTTTTGGGTTGTGCCTGTACATGCTATATTCCAGCGTGACTGTGGTCGGGTATGGGGCTTTTCTGGGGATTGGCGTGTTGCTGGTGGGCGCGTTGATTCTGGCGGGGTTGAGTCGCGTGGCGTTGACGCCTCGGCAAGCTCCTGAACCGCTTTCGGACTAGAACGAAACCTGCGCCGGTTGCGACAGCCGCAGGACCGAAAGGTCGCCGGTGATGCGTTTGTACGCCAGGCGTATCGCTTCGATGTTGTTACCGTTTTTCGCACTGTTCTCATGCAAGATCACAATGACTTTGGTGCTCAAGCGCTCTGGCTCCTTCGCCCCGTGATCGCTCCACTGCCCGTAAGCATCGAGCACCGTGAAACCGTCGGGAAAGCGCGGCGTCACTTCCTTGTCGAGAAACTCACGCCAGCGCGCCGGGTTGACTGCACCGTCCTTGCCATCAATCGACCCCACCGAGAAGTACAATTCGGTGCGCAACCATTGCGCCTGCGCCGGTCGTGCGGCGTCGCCTTGCAGGGTTGAACTGGCGGGATCATGGGTGTGAACGGACACAGGAGGAGGGCTGGCGCAACCGGCGACTGCGAGGAACAGTGCCGCCAGCAAAAGACGTTGAGGCATGGAACATCCTTATTGAACGGTGGGTGAACATGGCGAGTATAAGGTTGCCCATTGAGCGTCAATAAAGACCTAAAAAGCAGCCTGATAGGCGCTTCGGGAATAACTGATTCACCCCCTGCCTTTAGGAGTGAGCCTGCTCGCGATAGCGGTGTGTCAGCCAACTCATTATTAGCTGACACACCGCCATCGCGAGCAGGCTCACTCCTACAGGGGATTTGTGGCGTGGCACAGATTGCATTCACGCCGCGTAACCTGTGGGAGTCTGGCTTGCCAGCAATATCGGTGTGTCAGCCAACTCATTATTGGCTGACAGGGCGCCATCGCGAGCAGGCTCACTCCTACAGGTGGGTTGTGGTGTGGCGAAGATTGCATTCACGGCGCATGACCTGTGGGAGTCTGGCTTGCCAGCGATAGCGGTGTGTCTGTCGCTGGAGATTTTGAATGGGTTGGCCCCTTCGCGGGCAAGCCCGCTCCACAGGGATTTGTGTCTGCTACGCACTCGGCGGTTTGGCCAGCGCAATCCCCGCCGTGCCCAAACGCTTGAGAATCTCGAACAGCAGATCACTTTTGGTCACACCGACAATCCTCGGGCTGCCCACGTACCCGGTCACCGTCAACGTGATCCCGTCCGGCGACAATTTGCTGAACCGTACAAACGGCGCCGGTTTATCGAGGATGGTTTCGTTCTCGCGGTAGGTGCCCAACAGCAGTTCCTTCACCTCTTCAGGGTCGATATCCAGCGGAAACATCAACTCCAGCGACGCCACGCCCTGAGCACTGCCACCCAGCGTAACGTTGCGCAGGTTCTGCGAGATCAGTTGCGAGTTCGGCACGATCACGATCGAGCGGTCGCTGAGCTGGATCTCCGTGGCGCGCACGTTGATCCGCCGGATATCGCCTTCGACACCACTGATGCTGATCAAATCACCGACCTTCACCGGCCGCTCAGTCAGCAGAATCAAACCCGAGACGAAGTTCTTCACGATTTCCTGCAAACCGAAACCAATGCCCACCGACAGCGCGCTGACGATCCACGCCAGGTTGGTCCACTGCACGCCCAGCGACGACAGCGTCAGCAGGATCACAAAGGCATAGCCGATGTTGGAAAACAGCGTGCTCAACGACGCGCACATGCCCGGGTCCATGTCGGTCTTGGGCAGGAATTCATTGTCGAGCCAACGGCGCAAGGCGCGGATCAGCCAGATGCCGATCATCAGCGCCAGCACCGCGTTGAGCAGATGCGCCGGGACGATGTTGAATTTGCGCAACCCGGCGCCACCGAGGATGGCCATGATGTTGCTCGCCAACTGCCCGAGCGTGGTGCCGATGCCTCCGACGAACAACGCAATCACCGCCAGCAGCAACAGGGCGGCGCGGCTGAATCCGGACAACAGAATCGAGATCTGATCGAGACGCCGATCGCCGATGCCAAGTAACTGCTTGAGCGCCTTGCCGCTCGCGTGTTTGGGCGAAAAAGCGTACTCGCAGCCGTCCTTGATCACCTGGATCAGCAGGTAAAACCCCGACAGCACAATGTAGGCCCAGACCACTTCATAGGTGATGAAACGCGCCAGCGACACGTAGCCGGTGAGCAGTGCAATCGCCGAGACAAACATCGCGATACTGGCAATGGTGTACATCACCCCGGCAAACGTACTGTTCGCTTGCGGGTCATTGCCGGCCACCAACGCCTTGCGCACTTTGCCGACGCGCAACAGCAGCGTCACGACGATGACCATCACCACCATCGACGTCACACCGCGCCCGGCGAGCACGATCTGACTGCTCATGCCGGTGGCGTTGCATACCTGCACCAGCGTCACCAGCACCAGCAACGTGCCGGAGAGAATACGCGGGAAGCGTTTCAGCGCTTGCGCCACCTGATCATGAATCGCCGGCAGCCGCCATGAAGGATGATCGATCGACAACAACGCACGACTCAGCCCGGTGATCAGCACGCAGGCATACACAGCCTTTTCGAACTCTTCGGAAAACGTCGACAGCACGGGCGGCAGCGGCGCGTGGCGAGTCAGCGCGTAAAACAGCAAATGCAGGGCGAGGGCGGTGGTCGCAATCGTCGCCAGCGCCGAAGCAAACGCCAGTGCACTGCGGCGCAAGCGCCCCTCGGGCACGCGATGAATGCAAAGCCAGGTCAGCCCGCGCTCGGCCAGACGCCGGCCGAACGTCCACACCACCAGCGCCAGCAACACCAGCACCACGGTAAAAAAATAGCGCCCCGGTGCCCACACCGTGGCCCAGGTTTGGGCCACTTGATCGACGAAAAAGCCGAAGCGCTGACGATCGTCCAGCGAAGGCTTGACCAGTGGCGTCCAGAAGTCCGGGTTCAGCACACTCTGCGTGCCCAGCGTCAGCTCGCTCTCCAGCAACGTGCGCCGAATCCCGGCGATTTGCGTAATCAGATCCGCCGCACTCTGCTTCAGCGCCGCCAGACTTTTCAGCGTCCCATCAACCTTGTTCTTCTGCTCCGTCAACGCCGCACGCTGCGCGACGATGTCCGCTTGCTCGGCGGCGATTTCCGTATCCGGCGCCGCGCCCAGCACGCCCAATTGCACCGCCAACTGCGCCTGCTGCGGCAACAACGCCGCCGACAATTTGTCGACGTCCAGAATAAACGCCTGCACCCGATCCTGCGGGCCTTCGAGTTGGTTGTAATTGTTCGCGGCGGAAATTTGTTGTTTGAGGCCATCGAGGCGTTGTTGCAGGGCCTGCAAGTCACTTTGCGAGATCACCGGAAGCGGGGCGGCAGCGGTCGCGGCAGGCGCCGGCAGATCGGCGGCCCACAGCGATGGACTGCCGGCGGCGAGCAGCATGAAAACGATAAGAAACAACGACTTCAGGGTGTGGCGCATGGGGCAGGCCGACTCTCGATTAACACACAACCTAAGAGGTTAGGTGATCAGGCCGGATGGGGCGGAAAAGTTTCACGGCAGGTAAGAAATGAGCAATGGCGCAAAATGCTGCCAAAATGTTCTATATCAGCCGTAGCACGGGCTCAACGCTGGTTTTGTGATTACAGACTAAACCGCTGTAATGGCTGTCATTTGTCTGCGCGGCACTCGTCTCGCCAATGATTGGGAGGACTTATCAGAATGGATTACCTGATTCGCACCGCGACACCGGCAGATGCCTCGGCGATCAGCCGGGTCATTATCCATACGCTTCGCGAGTCCAACGCGCTGGACTACTCATCTGACATCATTGATCAGGTGGAGCAAAGTTTCTCGCCGCGAGCAGTCCTGGACTTGTTGGCCCGGCGTCAGGTCTTCGTGACCACGCTCGACGGTCATGTCGTGGCCACCGCGAGCCTTGATCACGACGTTGTTCGCAGCGTGTTTGTCGATCCACGCCATCAAGGGCTGGCGGTCGGCAGACACCTCATGGAGCAGCTTCAAACAGCCGCCCTGAGCGCAGGTATCGACCTACTGCGTGTGCCCTCGTCGATTACTGCCGAAGGCTTCTACGCGGCGCTGGGCTTCACGAAAGTCCGGGATGAGTACCATCAGGCGGAGCGCACGATCATCATGGCGAAGGCGCTGGAGCACTAGGAAAGTCGTCATAGGATTTTGGCAAATATCCCCAGATTCTCAGGATGTCTGCGCGTACTTCAAACTCGAATCCAATGTGTGCCACGGCCTTCGATATCTCGTCGGTGTGATCGATGATCTTGCGTGCCAGCAGTCGTCCTTCCGAGGGGGCCAGTTCCCATAAGCCGATGTCGACCATTCGACGCCCGCAAAGGGAAACGGCAAATGGTAGAACCACTCGACATCCCATTCCGAGATATATCCGTTGACGTACTTGGATCGATAGGACGGACGCCAGCCCTCAAGCCTGCGGAAATGGTCGATCAGTTCATCCCACTTGGTTGTGTTCGCCGCACTTGCCAGGTTTCTCGCCGTGACCGCTGCGTGGATTTTCTTTCGTTTCGCCGCGTCATGCCGAGCGTTGGATCGGGGGAGTTCGCTCATGTTCGGTCGTGGCTTTCCTGGGGTTGATTGGGAAGTGGGCAATTTTGGCTCGGAAAACGATGATGTGCGAGCGCGCCAAGGCACAACCGAACTGGCGGGTCAGGGCAGCAGGTGAATCAGTTGTGGTTGCAGAGCATCAGCGCCCACGTCGAGCAGGGCGAGCGTCACCGGCAATTTGAAACGACGGCGACCGGCGCCGCCCGGGTTCAGGTAAAGCCGCTCGCCGCGCCATTCGATCAAGGGCTTGTGGGAATGGCCGGTAATGATCAGTCGGGTATGGTTGTCGAGGAAGGCGGGGACGTCGGCGATGTCGTGGATGAGTAGGGTTTGCCAGCCGTTGAGGTCGAGCGTGAGGTGGTCGGGGAGGTCATTTGCCCAAGGCAGATCCAGATCGTTATTGCCGCGCACGGCGTGGACTGGGGCGATTTGCGTCAATTGGCTGAGGATCTGCGCGCTGCCAATGTCGCCGGCGTGGAGGATGAGTTCAACGCCCTGGATCGCGGTCAGCGCCTCGGGACGGAGCAGGCCGTGGGTGTCGGAGATGATGGCGGTTTTCATGGAGAGAGATTAGCAGGTTGGTCTGGAGGGCAGTATTCAGCCCGCGGGCATCAACGTTGATGAGGGATATCGTCGGTATACTCCTCGATCAGAAAACCTGGGATGCCGCTTCCCCTGTTGATCTTTGGAAGGAACTTGCAATGCCTGCAGGCAAACGTGAACTGGCGCGGTTGGAGCGCCTGCTGATCACCACGCTGACCGAGGCGTGCGAAACAGCAAAAGGTGAAATCAAAGGCTTTACCTGGCTGACCCACACGGGTGACCTGAATGCAGTGGCTCACACCCTGAAAGTGATCTGGGTGTTTGAAACGCTGGCCGACAGACAGCTCGCCCAAATTGAGGCGAAAGAGCGGATCTTTGAGCTGACGGCTATCGCGTTGAATGAGGCTGATATCGAGCTGAAGCTTACCGATCGCAATGTCCGCTTCGACTCGGAGCAAGAGTGTCAGAACATCCAGGGCGGCGATTGGCAGAAGCGGCTGGCCAAAGACTAGGTGCTGGCATTCGGCAGCAAAATAGTCGGAGTCAGTCAGTCACTCATCTCCGAACGACGCACTCACGTCAAAACGCCGCAAAACAATTTGAACCGCTCCCGGGCACGCTCACCTAATGATTAGCCCATGGATAATTCCACAGGCGATCTGCCAATACCGGCATGCTCCGAGAGGTGGTCAACGTGGCTAAAGACGATAAGAAAAGCAAAGGTGAAGCTTCCAAAGCCAGTAAGGAACTGAAAGACAAGAAGTCATCACCGACGAAGAAGGCTGCGGCCGCTTCGGCTCTTTCGAAATCCTCCGACAAGGATAAGAAAGACAAGAAAAAAGACGCCGAACCGAAAAAGTCTGCCAAGAAAGCTGATAGCAAGCCCGAAAAGGCCAAGAAATCTGAGAAATCAGAGAAGGCCGAAAAACCGGCGAAGAAGAAAAAGTAGTCTCTGCTGTCTGCCAGGGCGTTGCGCCCTGGCTACTTAAGGCGGTACTCGTTCAGTCAGCCTGGTTATCGCAATACGTTTGAAGAAAGTGTGCGTGTGTGTTTCCTGGATTCTCCGATTCTTCGAGTGAGGGTTGCGTTGAACTACAACATCCCCGCGCGAACCTTGGGTTGTGAGCCAACCCAGCGTCGCCCTGCGTTAAAACTCAAGCTAGAGACTCTGACCTTTCGTCACATTCGGCAGAACGTCTGAGCTCCAGGATCGTGCGCTCATGCACTGCTCCCCATTCTCGCATTGCACCCACCAATGGCGCGAGTGAGTGACCCCGTCAGTCTCCAGTTCTCTCAACTAAATTGTCAGCATTCTCCTCGTAATATCTGGTATTAGCTGACTTAGCTCGTATCCGCAAAGGCGTTTTTACATAATCTGCACCAATAGCGGTCGTTCAATAAGCCTCAGGAAAAACCTAATGCCCTGATCCTTCAGTACGTGGACTCATCATACTGGCAGATCGCCTGCTACCGATGGGTGCGATTACTTGATTGGAGCTTCCATGGACTCTACTATCTGCGCGCTTCTCGCAAGCAAGGGCCAACGCGACTGGATAATTCAGCAGGCAGGCAAAAGGACACGGATAGCAGGTTTGGGTCATGGAAAAGCAAAAAAAAGTTGAGCATTGGGCATACCCTTTCAAACTGAAGAGTGGGAGTTCACAAGCCTCCGAGGCTCAGGATCCCCGGCAATATCACGAAGCATTAGCGAAGGCCCTTGGTGGTTTCTATCCAGTGGGTACTAATGGCTCTTGGCATGGGGGCGTTCATTTCGATAACGAGACGGGTAAGTTTCTAGATCAGTCCTCCGTACGCTGTATTGCCGATGGGCAGGTCATTGCGTACCGGGTAGATGAGCATGCCCCCACTACAGAATGCTTTGGTGAGCATATGCGTGTAGTGCATGCCCCTTATTCCACAGGGCTTGTATTGGTCAGGCATCGACTTGAAATACCTGGCAACGATAGCGGTCAAGCCAAAGATAAGCCTCCGGTAGGTGAGCTGACGTTTTACAGTCTTTACATGCATTTGCTTGATTGGGCTGGCTACCTCAAAAACGATGCCTTAGAGACTCCCGCATTCTTCGGTCCAAAGTCCTATGGCCTCAAGGCACAGAAAGCGGTCGATGATTTCCTCGGATTGAGCACCAGAGCGGGAGCTCCGGGAACACCGGCGCATCGGGTAAAGAATGGCTTGCTACCCAAAGGTACCAAAATCCAAACAGCTGAATCCGCTCCGACATCCAACAAGTGGAAGAGGTTGAGCACCATTCTCGATGGCCGTTCCTTTCCTCAAACGATCGGTGATGCATGGGTGAATACCGGAGAGCTGGAGTCTGTTGGTCCGGATACTTATGTAGTTTCCGTACAAGCCGATGACTCCAATGCCGAACTGTTGCCCGGTAAAGGTTTGAACGTATACAAAACTGCGAAGGGCAAGCAAAAACACTCAGTCACGGCTGTTCTTCCCCAAGGTGTGAAGCTGACGTTGGATGAAGGCAGCGGTGAATATCGAAAAATCAGTACGTTGAGCGAGGGCACGAATACGCCGCCGTTGACTGCTGAAATTGCGAAAAATATCCATGGATATGTGGCTTTTAGCGCGTTACAGGCCCAACCCAGCAAGCCTGTAACCGATACCTTTTACTTATTGCCTAAGCCATATGACATCAAGGCAGGAGAAGTCGTCGGGCATCTGGGGCCTTATCAAAATGCCAAAGATAGTGACGTCAGATCGCTGTTGCATCTGGAGATCTTTAGCTGCGATGACGTGCCAGCCTTCATAGGTAAAAGTCGAAGCCATGCGAAGGGCATGGAAGAAAAGCAGAAGCCGTTGCTGAAGATCCATAAAGGTGCGAGTCGTCTGATTGAGCACAAGGACGACATCAGTGCCAAAAAACCACCTGACATTTGCAAGAAAGGTTCTATCGTCGGTGTTGACCTTATCGTTCCTCAACGAGTCTTGGAAGATCTGCCAGCTTCTCATCAGTTAACTGACACCAAGACCTTTGCCTCAGGCTCGGCAGCGCAAGCCACTCAATGGTGGCGGCTGGATAACTTGCTGGAGGACGAAAAGGGTAACCCCATAAATGGTTGGCTAGCAGAGCAAGATCTGATCACCACCCGTCACAGCCCGTGGGATTGGGAGGGCTTCGACTTTATTGAAGAGAATGGTAAGCCTGTCGATCACCTAGCCCATCTTCTTGATGCACGCCGTCTGCTCAATGATGAAGAGCGTGAAAATTATCGCGTCAAAATTAGCCAGGCGGATACAGGCCCGCTCAAGCAAAGACTCTACGACATCATAGATACCGACAAAGACAAGAAATTCAGCCTCAAGGAGATTCACTCTGCGTTGGGTAAACTCTGGCACGCACAATCGATATCGCAACTGATAACGCGCTATGAAAGTGAATGGTTTTGGGATGCTGAAAAGTGGAATGAACTCGATCTGCTACTGAATCACACGCCCTTGGAGCCTAATTTGGACTGGGCTAATGAGAAAAAAAGGATTGAAAAATTATCGTGGTGGAAAGAGTCCGGCTTACCAAGCGATGGGAAAGCTTGGCACTTTCACCTGATGGGATTGCTTGGCAATTTCACATACCCAGCCGATGAGAACGATTTGAAGTGGCTGAATGTGCCTTATGGTCAGTTGACGTTTGACGTGGAAGGGAACGACTTTGAGGACGCTAGCCATCCTTCACATCGATACTTCAGTCGAATAGTTCACTGGCCAGGGGGCGTTTCTGGAGTGACAATCGGTCGTGGATACGATCTGGGTCAACAACCTGATCCAAAGACCGATCTTGCCAATGCCGGCGTAAGGGAACCGTTGCTGTCGTGGCTGGTTGGGGCTAAAGGAAAGCAGGGGCAAGCTGCAAAGGCCTATCTGAACAATGCCAGCAAAGAAATCAGGCTTCATACTATTACTCGAAAACAGCAATATAAACTTTTTATTAGTGTCTACGAGGTTATGAAGCAAAGCGTTCTGAGTATATCCCGAGGAGGAGTCAATCAGAAGGATTACGGTATTTTGTCTTGGGATTCGGTTAGTAAAAAAATACAAGATATCATCATCGATTTACGATATCGCGGCGACTATCACAAGCCGTCCCGAAAGTTTATTCAGAAGCCATTTGTTGAAAATGATCTGGAGAAGATCAAGCAAGAGATTTCCAGAAAAAGTAATTGGGAAAGCGTGCCGTCGGAGAGATTCTCCGAAAGGGTTCGTTACTTGGAGGGTCAGTGATGAAGTCTGTTTTCTTAGTGATTTTTATATCGTTCCTTCCGTCTTGTTTGAGTGGCGCAATTGCTGCTGAGTTTGACTATGAGCAAGTGTATCGAGCAGATACCGGCAAGGTAGATAAATATATAGTCAGGTATTTGACATCTTTTGCTACTCCGTGTGTCACGGTGCAAACGTTTATTCCTGGTGGTGACGGAAAAATATTTAAAGAAAAAGAGTTTTGCTCTATAGATGGAAAAAATTTAATTGATGGGTATTCTGAGGTTGAATTAAAAAAAGGGGAGTTTAAGGAAGGTAGGCTTGTATTGACCTTCGAAGTTACTCCTCTTGCGCCTGTAGAGGGATACGTTGAAGCGTGCGATGTAACGTTCGAGAATGGCTCGCCTCAAGGTTTGTTTTGCAAAAAGGCTTGACCCTTGGCGGCCAAGAGTGTGTAAAAACGGCTTCGCAAACCTTGCTATGATTTCTGAGGATTTCATCGCAAGGATCGCCCATAAAGCGCTTTATCCAAGGTGAGCATCGAGGCCAAAGCAACGTCCATCCAGAGAGCCTCGACGATTACGTCACGGATACCAATCCGGTGCGCGTACTCGACGTTTTTGTCGACGAACTTGACCTGATAAAACTGGGTTTTGAAGGCGCCATGCCGGCAGATACTGGCAGGCCGGCTTACCATCGCGCTGTCCTCCTGAAGATCTACATCTACGGTTATCTGAACCGCATTCAGTCGAGCCGGCGACTGGAACGAGAAGCCCAACATAACTCCATTATCTTGTGGTTTTGGCTGGATTAATTCGCCATAAGCCCTATTATATTGGTATTAGGCTGATTGATTGGATTGCGCATAAAACCTATGATTCGGTTACTGACTGCCATTTATTGGGTTGGATGCACACTATGTTGGATTTAAGCTTTAGTAAGCCGAGCGAGGTCGTGAAGCGCCTCTGCGATCGCTTGCGCACAGAGCGCCTGGCGCTGGACATGACTCAAGCCGACTTAGCCGGGCGTGCCGGCATTGCAGCCAACACCGTGTCCAACCTGGAAGCCGGGCGCAATGTCGGGTTTGAGAACGTTGTCCGGATCGCCATCGCCCTTGGTCGAACCAAAGAGCTTGAAAGCCTGTTCTTGCCGAAGCTGGAGAGCATCGAGGACATCAAGCGCTATGAGACCAGTGCCAAGCGTATGCGTGTGAAGAGGAGTCCTGGTCTTGCTTGAACAAGTGAATGTCTTTTACGAGGGCTGGGGAGAGCGATGGCGTTGGGGCACGCTGGTGTCTACAACTCTGACCGGTCGCCCAAAGATCGTGTTCGAGTACAGCAACGAAGCCAAGCAAAGTGGATTGGAGTTATCGTCCTACAGGCTGCCGTTGAAAGGCCCCCAGTTGCGTCAACATTTTCCCGACTATCAATTGGACTTGCCAGGGCCTGTTTATGACTCGTTGCCGGACGGGTGGGGCATGCTGCTGATGGACCGTATGTTCCGCAGACGTGATCTCTCAACGGCACGCATCGGCGCACTGCAGCGGCTGGCCTACATTGGTAGCAATGCGATGGGCGCCATGACGTTTGAACCCGTGGCGCCAGAAGGTCAGAAGTCAGAAGTCCACATTCCGTTGGAGCAGCTTGCCGCCGAAGTGAAGAGCGTGCTCCACGGAGAAGGTGGCGAGTTCCTGCAGACACTGATGTTAGTGGGTGGTTCACCTCAAGGTGCAAGGCCAAAGGCGCTGGTTTATCGCAACCCCGAAACCGACGCTTTTACTACGGCTGTTACACCGGGCTTTGAAGCCTGGCTGGTTAAGTTCCCAGCCAAGGAAGAGCATGCCGAGGTGTGTGCTATTGAAATGGTCTACGCCCAATGCCTGCGTCTGTGCGGTATCGAGACTCCTGAAACGGCGTACTTTAGTCTGCCAAATGGGTTAGCGGCGTTTGCAAGCAAGCGCTTTGATCGTCAGGACGGCATGCGCGTGCCCATGCAGAGTCTCGCGGCCTTCACTGGCGCCAATTACAGGTCTCCAGGCGTTTTGGACTACGTCAATTTCATGCGCGCGACGCAGATTTGTACCAACGACGTGCGAGAGATGGCGCTGGCCTTCGAGCGTGCCGTCTTCAATGTTGCGTTCAACAACAGAGACGACCATCCGAAAAACTTCTCTTACATCATGTCGAAAGAAGGTCAGTGGAGACTGGCGCCGGCATACGATGTGACCTTTTGCGAAGGGCCTGGCGGATATCACCAGATGGACGTGATGGGGCATGCAGAGGAAGTTTTCCGCGCGGACATGCTTCGGCTTGCAGAGGAAGCCGAGGTGCCCCAGGAACTTGCCGGCAAGATGATTGACGGCATTTGTGATGTGGCCAGCCAGTTTGCAGCTATCGCCGATGAGATGTACCCGAAGGTTATTACGCGCGATACCCTGCGTATGATTAAAGGCTGCATCGACAAGAACGTTGCCCGGTTACGAGAAGGTGACAACGGCCACGGTCGCAGATGACGACCGCCGGCGAGAGTATGGCGGCGTAGTTCTCCTCACATGCCAGCGCATCCCCGTATAGATAAGCGTGTGAGGCGCGATCAGGCGTGTTTCGCCATTTGGTGTTCTAAAAGACAGTGGGCCGCACGGAAATAAGACATGGATTTGGTTCAGATCGCACCTGCGGCATACCACATTACGGACGACTACTGGCATCTTCTCAGGGCAGAGGATGGCGCTGTTTATATTCTCGTCGAATGTGAAGCGTCTTTCGTGAGTTACGAATGCCTGATCAAGCTGAACGCCGAGGAGTTGCGTGACTACCACGGCCTGGGCTGGCTATCCATTCAGCACCTGGCTAATCGAATCAATTACTTCGTCGGTGATTACAACGACAGAAAAATCACAGGGCCATTGCTTGACGCAGCCATTCAGGCATCGAAGCTTTAGTCATCTCAAGGCGCTGGGTTAATGTCAGTTCGCACCTATTTAAACGACCACCATGTTGGAAACGGTCATCAATGAGTGAATGCTTCCGACCAAAAGTAGCCACTCAACAGCGTGTCAGCGAGTCCATAGCCCGCCACTCATTGACTGCTAACGCTCGGTAATTTGGCCGACTTCATATCACTTTTTTCTCTGCTTGGTTCCGCATTTGCCATGTTAGGATCTAAGAAAAGTAACGTCTTAGCGTATAGCAAGGAATGTTATGAAACGACGATGTCCTTAACAAGGATTATAGGAGTCAGTGGAAGTACGATGAACATTACGAAAAAAACAACCTTGCCCTTTATTGGAATCAGTGCGACTGTCGTTGGGGGGGGCAGATGTTTTTGTACGAACCCTTGATTGCAATTGCGCAAGCACAATTTGACGGTGTTCCTCTTCGGCTGATCATGGAGATAATTTTAACCATTGCAGCTCATTCAACTATAATTTCAATAGTTCCGCTATTGCTGGCCGCATTTAACAAGGTCGCCATAAGCTACACAATCCTTATCTTATTTATATCTATATATATACAAATCGCAGTAGGCATAAATTCCATCGGCCCGACGGTAAGTGCTATAGCTTTTTCAATTTTAATTTTTTATGCATCAACAAAGGCAAGTGAACTTATTCGGCATTTTCGTGCGAAGTGACTTCCTATAATAAGTCGTCCAAGTGATTCGTTTCGCTCTCCGGGACTCTCTGCTGCTCCGCACCCTAAGCTTCAGCGAGTGGCTGCTTTGGGTTGTGGATTCAATCGATCGCGACAGGCAAAAAAAGGCCAGAAGCGGTCCTTTGAAAGCGTCTACGGAAGAAGGACCGATTCAGTACTGTGAAAGAACGACGGGAATTCCATCAGAGTGGTTGCCTCTAATGCCAACAAGCTGCTCCACTCGACGGGCATGATTGAGCCTCTAAGATGGGCTAGAGTGCCCCCTTTAACCAAACAGTAGAGCCACATCACATGCATTTCGTCCGCCACGGAGAGTACCTTGCCGCTTCACGTATTACTGGGCCTCGGCATAATCTCCTACAACTGCGCCTTGGAGTTGGTGAGCAGCATGAGCCGATCTGTGAGTGTCTCCCGCCGCAGGGGGCATGTA
Organism: Pseudomonas sp. SM4; assembly: GCF_051913165.1. NCBI lineage: Bacteria > Pseudomonadati > Pseudomonadota > Gammaproteobacteria > Pseudomonadales > Pseudomonadaceae > Pseudomonas > Pseudomonas sp. SM4. The sequence continues at coordinate 27,193 of NZ_JBODOE010000021.1, forward strand.
ATCACGAACCATTAGTTGAGGCTGATATCGTTGCAAGCGTACTCGAAGGAACATCGGAGGCGAATCGACGCTTTGGCACCTCACATGTCGTTACCCACATCCGGTACGTCCGAAATGACACCAAGCCTGAAGTAGTCTACGGCCTCTTGGCTCTCAAAATCCTTGAGCAGTTGCATGTCGGCGGCACATTCGTTGAGGGCAGCAAGGTGTTCGAACGCTAATCCAGCCTCATTGTGATCGACATAATCCAGAACGATTTCACCACCACTCTCCAAACCTGCCTGAGCTAACGGATGGCCGTCCGGTACTGGGCCGGTTTGTTCGTATGCAATGGACATCAGCGCGGTGATTTCCTTGAGCACTACTATGAAGTCGGTCCTCAAGTCGTTGTTAGGGGGGAGCATTGAAAACATCTCCTTCGATTACGGTGGACTAGGGAGCCCATGTTCGTGGTCAATTGTTGCTCAGGAACGGCTCCAGGCATGAACGCTTCGGATCAGGCTCTACTCATTTCCTCATAAGAAGCATCGATGACCGAGCTGTGGTCACCCCAAACAGCCGCGGCAACGTCCTGGATGATTTCCGCTAGCGTCTCAACGTCAACACTCTCGGCCTCAATACAGGCCAAACGTCCCGCCGACCAATCGATAACCGTACATTCCGGGTACTTCCCTAGCAGTACAGACAACGCTTTCTGAGGCGGCTCTTGTTGGTTGTACATGAAATCAAAGCACAAAGTCCTGGCGTCTCGAATCGGGTACACCAGCATCCATGCATTCGACTCAGACCACCTCAAATCGCACTGTTGCAATGCTTCCTGTTTAAACATCAACGTCGTGTCGCGGCACTATGCCGTGGGCTTTTCGGGCCACGAATATCTCCTTGCCGGTGACAAAAACTCGGTACCGAGGAGCAATGGCGAGAAGCCAATGCTGAATCGGACTTGTGCAGTGTCTGATTGGCTAGCGTCACCGATGAATGAAATGCTGCTGCAGGAAGTCGTGATCTTCTTCGACCAGTCGAGGGTACCTGCTTGCGTCAAGCCTTTCGCGAAGTCTCCTGGAGTAACTTGCCTGCTCAAAAGCTACTTGGCTGCTGGCGCTGTCAAAGAAAGACCGGAGATGAGCGAGAGCCTGATCAAATACAGGACCTTCAATACGCAGAAACAGACCTGTCAAATCTTGCTGATCCGTGAGCTCTCGATACAAGTCGATGGCGAAAATACTGCCTCCGTTATTTTCAGCATGATACACATGCACGTCGCCGTAGCCGCTGTAAGGGTGGGCAAAATACAACTCGTGGAGTTCGAGAATGTCGACGGGAATTTCAAGGATTGTAAATACCGCCTGCAGGTCGGCGCTGGGAGTTTTCTGGTCACCTTCCCAGGTTACTAAATCTGACATCGATACGCAGATGTCGAACTCTTTGGCATAGATGATTTTTTTGGACATTCTCATTCCATCGCTGAGTTTTAGAATTTGTAAGGGTTGAACTTCATGCGGCATCGACTACGGGTTATGCCTGAAATATACCGGACGAAGTGTCAGCTCATCACAGAAAGAACCAGCGGCCGCTATTCTATCTCCGCGAGAAGCCGGAAATGTCCGAAAGCAGCCATGCACAAGCACTCAAAATCTGATGCGTTCAGTGGCGACGGCCAAATCGTCACTGAACGGTATGGACCTAGTCTGTAATCTCAACCCTGTCCAAAGCTCGATTCACCGCCAACTCCCCAAGCATCACCACCTGCGCAATGCCCAGCAACGTCTTGCGAATCGGCCCATCCACCAACCCCGCGACATCCCCCAGCATGATGGAGGCCGAGGCCAGCGATTCGCAGGCGTTGACCAGCAATGACTCGGTATCCGTTTCCGGATTAACCAGAAACATCGTGCTCGCCTGATACGGCGCAGCCATGATCGCGGCAGCGGGATTGAGATAGTGATCGAGTGCGCGTTCAGCCGCGTCGTGCATTTTTCTGCAATCGAGTGATTCGTACGGTGAAGCCGGATCAATGTCCGGAGGGTTCGGCGTTATCTTGAACATGTTCTTCTTTTTCCTGTTATGTGGCCGCCGCGCCGAGCTACTAAACAGGGGGTGGCAGCGGTGCGCAGGTTAGTAGACCGGGGAAAAGAAGAAAGCCGGCGCGCCCGGGGGCGCCCTACGCACAGCCGCCATCAAGTGCAGGTACGTGAATACCTTTTTGACAGACGCTTGTGCACTTTCATTTACCACGGGCTACTAAACCCGATCACTGAGAATCAGTGACGCGAATCAAGTTACCGATGGCATGCCAGGCGCACAAGCCGGCGGATTCTGGCGTAGTCGTAGGCAACGGCGCAAGGCGTTGTAGCCTTTCGGACGTAACGTCAGGTGTCCTTAAACACATCCCCAAAAACGTTAAACAATGACGGCCATCAGCGATGCAACCGCGCCGACGCTGACATGCAACTCAAGCGCAGCCGCCGGACTGCCCAAGCGTGCGGCGCTCTCGAACACTTTGAAATTAGCGGGAGATGCCATTTCATCTCCGCAACGACAGCACATCGAACTGCAGTTTTTGATCACCGGAACGCATTACGCAGTTGGGTGATCACTTCTTCGACCGATAGCCCCGGCGTCTCTGGAGGTGTCGGGTTTTCCCCAAACTCTCTCCAGATAAACAGCGTCAGCTCGGCACCGTCAGTCGCCGCGAGGGCGTTTTCAGCGTAGGCAAAATTTGCCAGTTGCCGATAGCGCTCATCCTTCCAGAACAAGTCTTCGACCCAGTGATAAACCGGAATGAAATGGAAGTGAATGGGCCAGCCCGGTTGATGACCAAAGCGGCCAATGTACACATGCCTGGGGCTCAATTGCCGCTCCATGATCTGCTGGGTCTTGGCCAGCAGGCCACCCATTTCCGTCAGTGCGTCAGGCGATAAATCAGCCAATGATGAGGTGTTGAGCCTGGAACCCAGCATCAGATAGCCGGGGAGGGCGCTCGCCAGGTGGTGGTTGATAATCCAATGGTCGGTTTCATGAACAATGAACTGTGGGGCAATTTCCATCGCCGTTTGTCCTGATGGAGTGGATGCGGCAGAGTAGCAAAGCTTGTTTGGCAACGCTGCGAATGACAGCGTGTGGCGTCAGCCATTGACGCTGCACAGCCATAAATCTGGCCGGAGTTGACCGTCGTCACGGCGTGATGAGGGACATGCGCCAATTTACGTAAGCGGATTCAAGGTTCGCCAATCCTGATTTGATCATTGGCAACGATCGCTGTGTTGCTAGAGGAAGCCGCCCTTGACCTGCTCACTGATCAGGTCAGCCATCTTCCGCACCGGTTCAGTCATGCTGCGGCGAGAGCGATGGACCAGGCCGATATCCCGGTGAAAAGTGTGCGCCCCGAGGTCGAGTGCCCGCACGCCTGCCGGCCATTGCGGTTCGGGCGTTGTTTGTGGCACCAGCGCAACGCCGACGCCGTTTTCCACCAGTTTGACGATCGCCTCCAGCTCATCCAGTTCGCACACCTCATGCAAGGTGAAATGCATTTGCCGCAGAAAGCGGTCGACCTGTCTGCCGCCGAAGGATGATCGGTCATAGCGAATGAAGGGTTGGCTGGAGAGCAGTTCAGACCAGTCTTCTCCCGGCACGTCGCGCGGCACGATCAGGCGGTAGGGCTCCAGCGTCAGAGTCGTCCAGCGCAGATCGCTCTGCAGCGAGAAAGGCGGGCGAATGATGACGGCCATGTCGATCTCGCCAGCGTCGACGAGGTTCACCATCTCCATCGACAGCCCCGGGACCACACGCGTGCGGCACTGCGGACAATGTTGGTGAAACTTCGCCAGCGCATCCGGCAAATAGGAACGTTGCACCGACGCAATGGCGCCGATGTTTACCAGCACACTGGGCGGTTGTCCCATCGTCGTCGAGCCCAGATTTTCGTAAAGCCTGAGCAACTCCTGCGCTTGCAGCAGGATCTGGTGGCCCATTTTGTTGAGGTGCGCCGAGCGGCCTTTCCTGTCGAATATCTCGAAGCCGAGTTCCGCTTCCAGCCGCTGGATTTGTGCGCTGACGGCGGCCTGTGTGAGGCCGATCTTGTTGCCGGCCGCAGCGAATGTGCCTTCGCGCGCCACAGCGATGAGTGTCTTGAGTTCTTTGATCATTCACAAATATTAATTGTGTTTCTAAGAAATATATATTGATTTTTCTGTTTTGTTTTCCGTCCTAGGATGTTTCCCATCCCCGGCAACGGCTGAACCGAGAGCGCCAATGACGGTGGGAATTCGCCAACCAACAAAAATATCTGGAGTTCTGATGAGCCTTTCACCTTTCCACCTGGCAATCCCTGTTTACGACCTGGCTTCAGCGCGGACCTTTTACGGTGAGGTATTTGGTCTTGAAGAAGGGCGCTCCAGCACGCAGTGGGTCGACTTCGATTTTTATGGTCACCAACTGGTCATTCACGAACACCCGAAAACCGCCTCGCAAGAGAGCGTTCACAGCAACCCGGTCGATGGTCACGATGTGCCGGTACCGCACTTCGGCATCATCCTGGGTTGGGCGCAATGGGAAGCGTTGGCCGAGCGTCTGAAGTCGTTTGGGACCGAGTTTGTGATCGAACCGTACGTTCGTTTCAAAGGTCAGGTGGGCGAGCAAGCCACCATGTTTCTGTTCGACCCGTGCGGCAACGCCCTCGAGTTCAAGGCCTTCAAGGATATGAGCCAACTGTTCGCCAAGTAACAACAGGCATGGCACAACCGCGTTGTGCCATTTGATCTCTAGTGAGCTGGAAGCTCATGACTCTAGCAACTGCGATTACCCGCAGACCTTTCATTCCAACAAGAAGGCTAGACATGAAACGTATTCCCTTGGTGTGGCAAATCGTTGCCGGGCTGTTGCTTGGCGTGCTCGTCGGTTGGTACTTCAATACGCATCCGCAGTATCAAACATGGGTCAGCGCCGAGATCTTAAAACCGCTCGGTGACATCTTTATCAAGATGATGAAGATGGTGGTTGTACCGATTGTGTTCTGTTGCATGATCCTGGGGATTGCAGGCGGTGGCGACAGCAAGTCGTTTGGCCGGATGGGGGCGAAGTCGCTCGGCTATTTCTTTGCAATTACCGCGCTGGCGATCGTCATTGGCTTGTGTTTCGCCAACCTCTTCGAGCCCGGCACCGGGACCGATATTTCAGGCGTCTCGCACAGTTCGGCGGCCATTAACCTGGAGCCTTCGAAAGGCGCCTTGGTGATTTTGCAGAACATCGTTCCAGACAACGTGATCGTGGCGATGTCGGAGGCGAAGTTGCTGTCGGTATTGTTCTTCGCCGTGCTGTTGGGCCTGGCATTGAACGCATTGCCGAAAGACAAAAGTGCGCCTTTCATCGCCGTGGTTCAGAGCCTCTCCGATGCAATGTTCAAAGTTGTCTCAATCGTCATGGCCTACGCGCCAATCGGGGTGTTTGGCATGATCGGCGCGACGGTAGCGACGTTTGGTTTCGCCTCATTGTTGCCGCTGCTCAAGTTGATTGGCGTGGTGTATCTGGCACTGATGTTTTTCGCTTTGGTGGTGCTGGGTGGCATTTGTTACTTGATTGGCGAAAACATCTTCAAGTTGATCCGCTACTTCCGCAACGAGTTGATTCTGGCGTTTTCCAGTGCAGCCTCAGCGGCGGTCATGCCGCAATTGATGACCAAGCTGGAGAGCTACGGTGTACCGCGTCGGATCGTCAGTTTCGTGGTGCCGGTGGGCTATGCATTCAATCTCGATGGCGCGTCGATTTTTCTCGGCGTGGCGACAATCTTTGTCGCGCAGCTTTATGGCATCGACCTGTCGTTGTCTCAGCAGATTCTGCTGGTGGTGACGATGGTGCTGACCTCCAAAGGGGCGGCAGGGGTGCCGGGTTTTGCCATCATCATTCTGTCGGCCACATTGGCTTCAGCCGGGCTGCCGTTGGAAGGTGTGGCGCTGATTGCCGGCATCTTCAGGATCATCGACAGCGGCACCACCACGTTGAATGTATTGGGTAATGCCATTGCACCGCTGGTGATCGCCAAGTGGGAGAAGGTCGAACTGCAACCGCTACCCGCTCACCCAGCGGCAAGGGTCTAACCGGGACAACGCAGCTTTGCGGTTGCACCGATCACACGTGCACGTCTGCTGACACAGGGACGTTTTTTTTGGGTTTGTTTACTAGACGACCGGTCTATTGATTGTGAGGATTTATGACGGATTACGCTTCAGACACCGACCTTTTTTCACCCGTAAGCATGGGCGCACTGCAACTGGCCAACCGGATTGTCATGGCTCCGGTGACCCGTAGCCGAATGGCCGAAGACGGCGTACCGAATGAAATGCACGCGACGTACTACGCCCAACGCGCCAGTGCCGGCCTGATCATTGCCGAGGCGACGAATATTTCCGCGCAGGGCCGAGGCTATGCGATGACGCCGGGGATCTGGTCGGAAGAGCAGGTCGCCGGCTGGAAAAAAGTCACCGACGCCGTACACGCAGCGGGCGGCAAAATCGTCAGCCAATTGTGGCACGTGGGGCGTTTTTCCAGCGTCGAGTTACAGCCCGGCGGCGCTGCGCCGGTGGCGCCTTCGGCGATCAAGGCCGAAGGCAGCACGTACACCGAGAAAGGGTTTGTCGAGGTGTCGATGCCGCGCGCACTGGAGACCTGGGAAATTCCAGGGATCATCGAGCAGTACAGGCTGGCCGCCGAAAATGCCAAGCGCGCCGGTTTCGATGGCGTGGAAGTGCACTCCGCCAACAGCTATCTGCTCGACCAGTTCCTGCGCGATTCCACCAACCAGCGCACGGACCGATACGGCGGCTCCATTGAAAACCGCGCTCGACTGACCTTGGAAGTCACCGAAGCCGTGGTCTCGATCTGGGGCAGCGAGCGCGTCGGGATTCGTCTTTCACCGGTCACGCCGGATGCCGGGAATACGCCGCCCGACAGCAATGTCATGGCGACTTACGGCTACCTGATCCAGCAACTCAACCCCCTCGATCTGGCCTACCTGCATTTCGTCGAAGGCGCCACGGCCACCTCGCGCACCGTGCCTGAAGGTGTGGATCTGGATGCATTGAGTGCGCAGTTCACAGGGGCATTCATCGGCAATAACAACTACGACCTGGCGATGGCACTGGAGCGTCGGGCGCAGGGCCGGATTGATGCGGTGGCGTTTGGTCGTCTGTTCATTTCCAACCCCGACCTCGTGACGCGTCTGCGTCGTGGGCTCGAACTGACCATCGCGCCACGCGAGAGTTACTACGGCGGTGGCGCCAAGGGTTACATCGACTGGCCAACCTCCAACGCCTGAAAAACCACGACCTGCGCCCGGTGCGACGCAGGGTCGCCAACGCATTATCGCCAAGAGGTGTGAGCATGAATTATCTGCAAAACAAGGTCGCCATCGTCACGGGCGCATCGTCTGGTATCGGCGCGGCAACCACCCGCGCGCTGGCCGCAGAGGGTGTCCGTGTGGTGGCTGCGGCACTGGATAAAGAGGGCCTGGAAGCCTTCGTCGGCCAATTGCGCGAAGCCGGCCATGAAGTGGTCGCGTTCACCACTGACGTCACTCAAGCGGAGCAGACTCAGGCACTGGCCAGATTCGCCCGGGAAACCTACGGCACCGTCGACATTCTGGTGAACAACGCCGGGCTGATGCTGTTTTCCAACTGGGTCGATCTGGCCGTACAGGATTGGGAAAAGATGATCGACGTGAACATCAAAGGCTATCTCAACGCCATCGCGGCGGTGCTGCCTGTGATGCTCGAGCAGAAGTCCGGGCAGATCCTCAACATGGACTCGGTGGCGGGCCATCAGGTCGGCCCGGCCGCAGGCGTTTACAGCGCTACCAAATTCTTCGTCCAGGCCATGACCGAGTCCATGCGCAAGGAACTCGGTGTGCTGCATGGCATCCGCGTCAACACGGTCAGCCCCGGCGTGATCAATACCGGCTGGGCGGACAAGGTCAGTGATCCCGAGGGACGCAAGGCGGCCCAGGCGCTTAACCGGATCGCCATCGCACCGGACGATATCGCTCGGGCGGTGATCTACGCACTCAATCAGCCGGAAAACGTCACGGTCAATGACTTGATCATCTCGCCGACGCGTCAGGATTGGTGACGCTTATAGCGGCTGTTGTACCCCATCTGCTTTACCCGCAAGCGACTCTGATCGCTCGACTTCATCAAGAGGAAACAACCATGTCAAAAAACATCAAGGCAGTACCGACCGCTGAGTACAACGCTGTCATCGCCACCGCCAATCAGTACGTCGAAGGACTGCGGATCGGCAGCGCTGCCGGCGTTGCACAAGCCTTCCATAAAGAGGCAGTGATGTACGGCTTCACCAATGGCGAACTGCTGGGTGGGCCGATCACCAACCTGTTCGACTTTGTCGAGAAGAACGGCGGCGCCCCTCAAATCACCACGCGCCTGGACGTCCTGGCAATCACGCCGACCACTGCCGTGGTGCGCGTCGACATGGAAAACGATGCGATTGGCGCCGACTACAACGACTACCTGACGCTGATCAAAATGGACGGCGTCTGGAAGGTGATTGCCAAGGTGTATCACCAGTTCAACGCGTAAGCATCCACCGATCCCGGCGTGCCTGATGCCGGGATCGGCGAACGATTTATTGAAAGGGCTTATACGATGACGATGGTTGAGTATTCCGCTGTTCTGGAGGGCGACGCAGAACAGGTCTGGAGCGTGTTGAAGAAATTTGGCGAGATCGATAAATGGCATCCTTCGATCGTGAGCAGCGAAATCGAAGGTGGCATGCCGGATGGCCGGACCGGTTGTATTCGCAGACTCGTCCTCGCCGATGGCGCTGGGGTCAGGGAGCGGTTGTTGTCGGTTGATGATCGTGGGTTGACGCTGTCTTATCGTTTCGAAGAAGCACCTTTGCCGCTGGATAATTACGTGGCGACGGTTCGGTTGGTGGCGTTGACGGACTGCAGCCAGACGCTCGTTACCTGGTCAGCAAGTTTCGACCTGCAACAGCCGAATACGGCCGAGCAGTATCAGGCGTTGATCCGCAGCCTGATCGTCGAGGGACACAAGGGGCTTCAGGCATTGCTGATTGAGTAATGTACGACGCTGGCCAGTGGCGAGCGGCATTTCATTCGCCACTGGTTTGTCATTACGACGTTATTTAAAACGCGTCCAATACCCGGGTGTCGACACCCACCACCTCCGGGGGCATTTCGTTGATCAACACAACGGCGTCATCCCCACGGTTCAGATAGATCAAGTAGTCGCCGGTCTCGAACGTGATTTTGAAAGCGACCAGCCGGCCGTGCTGATCCGGCCACTTGTCGATAACGCCTTGAACCTGTGTGATGAGCTTGCCTGCCACCGCGAGGCGGGGTAATTCGGCCAGCAAATCTTCCCGCTGCCACGAACACTCGCCATCCTCCTCAATGCGAAAAGAGGCCGGCGTTTGCAGCTCCGCTTGATCGGCGCCGACACTTTCACCATCGCTGAGCAGGTACATCGCAAGGGTTTGATCTTCGCCAAAGCGCCATAGCAGTGAACCAACATCTTGCGAGAACGGTTCACCGTTGAAGTAGTACTGGTCGTGCAGCAGCGCGCGTAGTGTCTGGCCGACCAGTAAGCGTGCATGGCCTAAATCCGAGGCCATCCTCTCGCGAGAGGCGATATAGCGGTTCAACACTGAACGATACCTCTTGAGGCAGGACGAGCAAGCTGCGGAGTTTAGCCGGGCAGGGCATTCCTCAGGGGAATGCAGCGCATAAAATTAATGAATTTTTCTTGTCTCTGCCCATGGCGTAAGTTGCTCGCACAACAAGGAGCAACGCCATGCAATCGACCTCTGCAAAAAAATTCGACACCGCCCGCGCCAGCGAATACGCCCAGCAAAGTCGTATCGCCCTGGCCGGTTATGACGCCTGTCACGATCTCGCCGCGTGCATGTTGACCGCCAGTCTCGGCCAGTCTCGATCGGCCAAGGTGCTGGTGGTTGGCGCGGGTGGTACGGCGCAGGAGATCATTGCGATGGGCGCGCTGGAGCCGGGTTGGACGTTCACCGCTGTCGATCCTTCTGCGCCGATGCTGGAGGCCGCGACGCAGCAGCTACAGGCAAACGATCTGTTGCACAGAACGCAGGTGCATCTGGGGCAGGTCGAGGATTTGTCGGCGGACGCGTCCTTTGATGCAGCGACCTTGATCGGCGTGCTCCATCATCTGCCGGGCGATGCGGCCAAGCAGCAAATCCTGCGCGCGGTTCAGGCTCGGCTCAAGCCGGGCGCGCCATTGATCGTGGCGGGCAATCATTACGCCTACGCCAGCCAACCGTTGTTGCTTCAGGCCTGGGGCCAGCGCTGGCGGCAGCAGGGTGCGAGTGCGCAAGAGGTGCAGGCCAAGCTGGGGAAGATTCTGCAGGGCGCCGATCCTCCGCACTCCGAGGCAGCGGTTCAGCAGTTGCTGCATGACGCCGGGTTTGGTCAGGCGACGCGATTTTTCAGCAGTCTTTTCTGGGGTGCCTGGCTGACGTGTAAAAACGTCTGAGCGGAGGTCTCACAGCGTTCTACGGCTGATCTATAGTCACTCAGTCGGCCAGCGGATTCGGCCATTGCGACTCGCCAGGAGTGCGCGACGTGATCACTCGACTGCAAGTTCTCAAACTGATCCAGATCAGCCTCGCGTTGCCAGCCTACACCGTGCCCGCCAGCGCGACGATCGGCTTTATCCTCTGGTACGGACTCGGCTTGCTGACGGGACTGCTGACTTCGCAAACGCTGGCGGGTGCGGAGTGGGGCTTACTGCTGCTGGTTGCGTCGCTGTATTCACAATGGGCGTGCTGGAGCATTTTTGCTGACGGGCTGGAGGACATTCCTGCGGTGCCTCATCTGCCATGGGTGGTATTCGGATTGGTGTTGACGTTGCTATTGGGCATCGCAGCCTGGGTGATTTTTCGCACGGGGCTGTTCGGGTTTTTGTGCGGTTCGCAGGGGATCGTGGCCTGCGTTCTGTTGGTGATCAATCTGCTGCGCAGGAGAGCGGCGGACAGCGGGCATTTGCGCGTTTGAAGATCAAAAGATCGCAGCCTTCGGCAGCTTCTACATTATGTAGGAGCTGCCGAAGGCTGCGATCTTTTGATCCTTAAACACGCTGTTCGAGAACATACCGACTCGGCACTTCCCCCAGTAATTGCTTGAACACCGTAGCAAACGCGCTCGAACTGCTATACCCCAACGCCATCGCAACCTGAGTGACCGACTGACCTTTGCCCAGCATCACCACCGCTGCAAGCAGACAAGCCTGTTGCCGCCATTCGATAAAACTGATCCCGGTGTGCAGTCGAAAATGCCGGGTAAAGGTGCGTCGGCTCATCCCCGCACGTTCAGCCATCTCATCGATGCCCACTTCCAGCGAAGGCTGATTCAAAAACTCGCGACACACCAACGCCAGACGCGGCTCCGCCGGCAGCGGCGCATTGAGCGACAGCGCGGGCATCGCGGCGATTTCGTGCAGCAGCAAACTCATCAAATGACCGTCGCGCCCTTGAGTGGAATACCGCGCGGGAACGTCGATGGCTTTCATCAGCAGATGCTGCAGCAACGGTGAAACTTCCAAGACCTGACATTGCTCCGACAGCCCAAGTTTTTTCGCCGCTTGCTTACGGATATAGGTGTTGTGCAGGGTGACCGGCCCACGCATCTGCATGGAGTGGGGGAGTTGCGCGGGCACCCAAATACCGCGCTGAGGTGGAACGACCCAGTTGCCGTCATCGGTGAATACGGTGATGACACCGCTGGCAGCATAGGCGAACTGCCCACGCTGATGATCGTGCAGCGGGAACAACGTGCCGTCCGCATATTCAACGGCGGTCACGACCGCATCGCGTGGTGTGTTCTGGTAAGGATGGTCGGTGATTGTTCGCATGGCCCGATTCTAATGAAAGATGGCCTGTGACTGAAAGCGGGCCATCTCGATTACTTGCATATTTACCCGATACGAGCACTTTCGCTCGGCGTCGGGAACGATTGATCATGCAAAAGAAACACCTCCTACTGGCTATTCTGGTCACTGCGGTGTGGGGACTGAATTTCCCCGTGACCAAGCTGGGCCTGGCCGACATCGATCCTTTGTTGCTGACCGCGTTGCGTTTCGCGCTGGCTGCGTTGCCCTGGGTGTTTTTCGTGGAGCGCCCACGGGTTGCGTTTCGATGGCTGGCTGCTTACGGGATGATCTTCGGCGTTGCAATGTGGGCGTTGATCAATCAGGGCATCGCGTGGGGAGTGCCGCCTGGCACCGCATCGCTGTTGATCCAGTGCAGCGCATTTTTCACCTTGGGCTGGGGCGTGATTTTTTTCGGCGAGCGCCTCGGGCGGCCGCAACTGCTCGGCGCGCTGTTGGCTGCCGCCGGGTTGCTGGGCATCGTATTGTGCAGCCCGGGTGATGCGTCGAGGGCAGGGCTGGCGTTGGTGATTGGCAGCGCAATGGCCTGGAGCGTGGGCAACGTCATCATCAAAATGTCGAAAGTGCGCGAGATCTTCGCGTTCGTGGTGTGGGCCAGTCTGTTTCCGCCCATCCCGCTGATGTTGCTGACGTGGTCACTGCACGGCTCGGCGCCCTTCATTGCGCTGCCTGTGCAACTCAATGCGATGACCCTGTTTTCACTCGCGTTCCAGGTGTATGCCGCCACGCACTTCAGTTACTGGGGCTGGAACCTGCTCTTGCGCGAATACCCGATCTCCCGCGTGGCGCCGCTGTCGCTGCTGATACCGGTGTTTGGCATCTTCAGTTCGATGGTTATCCTTGGCCAACATCCGAGCCCTGCGAATTGGGGATTGATCCTGTTGGTGCTGGTGGCGATCGTATTGGGTTCAGGATATTTGCAAGGCGTGTTGGCCCGTCGTCGAGCGCGAATCGCCTGATCATCATCGGCGGATCGATTTGTCAGGGGGAATATCGGATATCCTGCCGACCTCGAAACGGATGTGTATTCATGGAGGAAACGGTGCGAATTTTTATCACAGGTGCTTCGTGTGCGGGGGTGACCACATTGGGTCAAAACCTCGCCCGTCTGCTCGACGTACGACACGTCGACGTCGACGATTTCTTCTGGATGCCCACCAATCCTCCGTTCACCACCAAACGGCCTGTCGGTGAGCGCGTGTCGATGATCCAGGAACAGCTTGGTGACAACGATTGGCTGCTGACCGGTTCTTGTATGGGCTGGGGAGAAGCGCTGATCACTGCTGTCGATCTGATTGTGTTCGTAGTGACACCCACGCCCGTACGCCTTGAACGCCTGGCTGCCCGTGAAAAGGCGCGCTTCGGTGATCGGATAGCGCCCGGCGGTGACATGCATGAGATCCATGTGGCATTCCGCGAATGGGCTTCGCAGTACGACGATCCAGACTTTTCAGGGCGCAACCGAGCGTGGCATGAGGCGTGGATTGCGCAGCAACGGGCTGCGCTCTTGCGGATTGACGGGGCGGGCGCTGCTGAAAAGATCGCTGCGGATGTCATTCATGCGTTAGCGCAGATAACACGATAACTGCAGCCGTGACGGATTTAGGGCGAGGCGGTCTTACGCCTACTGGCAAAAAATGTCAGTAGGCTCGGGCTAGCCACGTTTGAAACGCTTGAATACGCGAATTGCAACCAACCCAGCCCATTGGCCGCAATCAATCAGCAGACGCTTCATAAAACGGACGCACTGGCCGAGTCGGTAGCGTACAGCCCGTAGAATGATACGTCTGTCAGCTACAGGGCGCGCATCAATCAGGCATAGCTTGGTGGTGGATAGGGAGACTTTTGCGCCGATCGCTAAAGCAACAGCGAGGAAATACAGCCAACGATGATTCTTGGCTTTTTCATGTTGGCTTACCAGCGCCGACAACTGCTTCAAGTAGGGTTTGGCAGCTGCGAGCCGGGGGATGATGCACTCGCTGGCCAAGGCCACTGTGTGGCTGCCGATACCCTCGTCCACAATACCCGGCGGACCATCAGGTCTGGCCGAGCAATAGTGGTAAGGCACGTACTCACACGTGCTCGACAGCGGCGATGACCGTGAGATATCACTGGAAAAGTACTTCACAGGACACAATCGTTGATTGTATTCGGCGATCTCTTTGCGAATGGCGTTCACATCATCATCGCTCACGGTCCTACGATTCGCGGCGTAAAAACCTCTGGAGTCATCTGGCGCGAATTCAATGAAGTAGCCGGCTTCGCCTTCCTTGATGTGTGTGAAGGTCCACTGCGAATCGCGGCTCCACTGGCACGACCTCAGGTCATCCAGGCCATTGGCCTTACAGTAATCGTCGTAGCGCCTGATTTGGCTCAACAAGTAACCGCTGGCGTCCTGGACGTTCACGGTTGCCCCCTTCAGCAATGCGGTGTCTTCGTTGGCGCCGTTGTCCGCCACGAAAAATACTGCTGCAACCAAAGCCAGAGGAAACCAGAAGTGATCGTAGATCTGGCGGAAGCGTTCAGTGAGGTTGAGGTTGTCGTACAGGAGAACCATGACGCCCCATCCAGTGATAGCGCACAACATCAAGAGGGGAATTAGCCCGACCTCGCTGCCCAGCTTACCCACACCATTGATTGCGTAACGAGTGGGCAGGTAATTGATGATTGGAAATAGGCCCAGGCAGTTCAATACACCCGGCAGGATCAGGAGTGCGAAGAAGCAGAACAGGCCACGTTTCTTGCCCACCGTATAGGCCGCTGCCGACAGTAAGGGAATCAGCAGCAGTGCCAGCATCACCAGAAAGCCCAGCGTGATCACCATGGCTTGATCGGGCGACCAGTAGCTTGCGATGACCTTTCCCGCTTCATCACGCTCGGTGAAGCTCGATGACACGACGCCCAAGCCTTCCAGGTTCTGGTGCAAATTGTAGGCGGCGCCATGGAGGAATTTTGAATAAGGGTGGAAGAAGCTCGCGACGGAAAATGACATTAATCTGAATCCTTGATTTCCTGGGTCATTCCTTGGTTAAAAACGCACTGAATGTGAAACACCGATCCTGCTGAAATGTGTCGATCAGCGACACCCGCCACGTTATCGACGGACCACCAAGTGCACAAGCCGGCGGATTCTGGCGGAGTTGTAGGCAAAGTCGCAAGGTGTTGTGGCTTAGATGGCATGAGACGACGTGATGTTTAAACACCAGTCCAGAAACGGTTAAACACCGGGTGAGTGCTTCAGCGAAGTTGCTCATCGAGAGCCAATACTGGAAGCCTTGCCGCAACATTTGCAGGCCGTGGCTAACCTGTAGAACGGTTTGAACGGAAGCTGTTGGTGTTATCCTTCCGCCACTGCGCGTGACAAGGATCCGACTCGTCGGCGCGGAGTTTTTTTGTCCTGCAGTTCGGTAAAGTTTCAGGACGGGATTTTCAAGGAAGAGCAAGGATGATTCATGAGCGAAAAGGCAAGCGCCCCCAACCCTGAGATACCCAAACGCACCCCGGATAATTTGGACCGCGACGACTCTGCCGGCAGGCGCATCAAAGTCGTCATGACGCGCTCCATGAGATCGTTGGGTCGTGCGCTGTGGGGGACTTTTACCTACCTGGTTGGAGTTTTGATTAACCTCCTCCTGGGTGTCGCTGCGATTGTGATCGTTCTCTTGGTTGTTCTCTACGCGACGGCTGATTCGACGAGCTCCGATAGGGTGCCTCGGCTAAATGCGCTGGTCGCCACCGCCAACGATCATAAGGTTGGTTATTTTCAGGATCAGGACTGGTGTGAAGCGTTACTTGTCGATACGGGTAACTATGCCAACTCGCCTGCCTCTACCTGCGGTGATGGCGACAATGCCAAACCCTTCGATGGTCACGGGAACGAGATCTTTGCCAAGGTCAGAGCGGCTGCAAAAAAGGCTGGAATAACCCCAATCAGAATAAGTGTCCTATCTGAGAAAGGTACTGTTTCGTTCGCGCAAATCGATCTTTCGTGCTTCTACTGTTATGCCTCGTATATCTATTCGCCGCAGGCTGCATATCAGCCCGATAAGGCGGAAAAAGCCAGTGTCACGGATATGAGTGGGGGTTGGTACTATGTAGATACAGGTATCTGATCGTTGCACGGCAAAGAGGGTGATGAGCTATAAAGGCTGTTGAGTCGCCGCGTTAGTTATTCGGGAAAAAGAGAGTAAAAAGTATGAAGGTTGCAACTGGAGTGCGAAGTCTTTTGTTATGGGTTTTTATCCTTCTATTTATCGTTGTCACCGACACCTTGATATACCTTTCGACGTTGCTGGATTTTAAGGATGCCCCGCAACTTATATTTGTCTTCAGTTTTTATCTCCTTGCCTATCTGGCGGCTTTGATTCTGATGGTGGCAGCATGGCAGTTTTTACATAAACTTCTTGCGGTTAAACCGTTGCCCGCTCAGAAAATAAAGCTTACTTATGATTTGACCTTTGAAGAGCATGAAAAAATCAAAGCGTTTTTGAGCGAAATCAGAAACTGAAAGCACGGCCTCGGTGAGGGGCTGCTTTGCTCTTTTTCCGCTACTCAGATCGGGTAGATATTCACTCAGACGACCAATTCCCATGTTCTGCCGCCGCCCACTGCGCCTGCGTAACGCCATAACACCTGCACAAAGCAGCCGCCCCGGACAGGTTCAACTCAGCGTCATACAAATGCACCGCGCCTATCTTCAACGCCGCTTTTTGCGAGCGAATGTTCGTGGGCGCGATGTGCAGGTAAACGGTGTCGTAGGCGCTGAAGGCATGTTCCAGCATCAGCTGCTTCAGTTCGCGATTGGCTTCACCACCCCATTTTTCCCGCACCAGAAAGGTGTAGCCGATGGCGATGCTGCCGGGCAGATCCGGCGGCGTGTAGTAGCTCGACATCCCCACAATTTGCCCAGTGTCGATATCGAAGATTGTCAGTGCCTGGCGCGTGGCCAATCGAGCGGCGAAATAGCTTTCGAACACCGGTCGTTGATAGCGATCCCGGGCAGGATGGCCGATCCATATCTCTGGATCGCTGGCCGCCGAAAACATGCCCTCAAGATCACTCGCGTTCAGTGGCCTGAGTCTTAACGTGGGGCCGGACAAAACGGGTTGGCAATCAAAGTCGCGCACGATCTGGAGCTTCCTTTGCAAATGAGCCGAGAGACTGAACCCAGTCTAGGGCCGCAGAGGCTTATGGAAAGATCCAATGCGTATGTAATCGACAGAGCCAAACCGCAGAAGTGTCGGGCTCCGCTGTCATTCGCCAGTCGGGGCCGTTTCCGGTTGCAGATTGACCTGATCATTCTCACCCAACGAGCTGTATCGGTCGCGAAGCTTGCGAAGGTCTCGGGAGCCCATTTTATCCAGGCACAACGTCGCATTTTGCGCATCAGTGGTGGCACGTATCAGCTCGTCGATCTTCAGGTGCAGGATGTCATTGTCGCGGTTTTGCGTGTTCTGGATCAGGAACACCATCAGGAAGGTAATGATGGTCGTCGAGGTGTTGATGATGAGTTGCCAGGTATCGTTGTAATGAAAGTAGGGACCGGTAAAACCCCAGACTGCAATCAAGGCAATTGCCAGGAGAAAAGTTTTCGAGCTGCCGGCCCAGTTGGAAAGCGCCTGGCAGAAACGTGCAAAATTCATGGTGGCTGACTCTTGATGTGGGGATTGGATAGACCACACTGAGTCTTTGAAATTCTTTTTTACATTTCTCGTGGACGGCTCAATGGCCAAAATCATCAGCGCCCAGGACTTGCAGATCGACCTCGACGGTGCGAACGAAGCAGGCCTGTTCAAATGGCTGGTCGCCAGTTTTCTGATGGGCAAAAGAATCCAGGGTGAGATTGCTGCGAGGGCGTATCAGGTGATCGTCGAAGACCATCAGCGAGACACCCCGCAAAAACTCGCGCGTTGCACGCATCGACAACTGGTCGCCATGCTCGGTCAGGCTCACTACGTGCGTTACGACGAGTCAACGGCATCGCGCTTAGTGGCGCTGGCCAACAAACTGAACGATGAATACGCCGCCAAGGTAACGAATATCGTGGCGGCCAGCGCCGATCGTCAGGCGTTCGAAAAACGCTTGTCCGAGTTCGACGGGATTGGCCCCAAGACTGTCGAGATTTTCATGAGAGAGGCCGCAGGCGTGCTGTTTAGATAGCCGGTAGTTCGATTCCCTTGCCAGGCGCAGATGTAGGTGCTCACTCCTTGCCTTACCGCGCCCCGTTGGAAAGATCTCCCTCAGCGAGCATGCGCTTCAAACGTTCACGCTCCCGTTCACCGGGTAGCACGCCAGTTGTCGTTGCTTGCAGCACGAGGATGCCGTCTGCGTTGATAACGCTGACTTCGGCTTTCGCATGACCGCGCTCATCAATGTGAGTAATGAGCCAATCGCAGGTTATCTGCTCGCCGGGGTACACCGGGCGCTTGAATTCGAAACTCATGCCGGTTGCCAGCCATCCGATCTGCCCACCGATTTGCGTGATCAGACTGGCCGTCAAACGCCCGTGGGCGATGGGCGATTTGAATCCGCGCAGTTGTGCGTAATCCGCGTCGCAGTGAACCGGGTTGTAGTCCCGGGAGATCTGCGAAAATTGCAGGATATCGTCTGCGCAAAAGCAGCGAACCACGGTGAAGCGGTCCCCGACGTTGAGGCCTTCGGCGGCGCGTTCTCTTGGGCTTTTCATGGAAGATTCCAGTGGGCAGTGGACAGAGAATAGATCAGGCACGCCACTGTTCGATCAGCAGCACCAGCGCAATGACAATCATGATCAAGCCAGACAACCGACAGACCCAACGCGCAGCGGCAGGACGTGCCCGAAGAACGACTTGCGAACCGAAACCGACCAGCAAATACACCACGCCACAACTGATGGTGTGCACCAGGCCGAGGGCAATCATTTGCAGCGGCACGGGCCACGGCGCAGCGGTATCGGTGAACAGTGGCAACAGCGCGAGAAACAGCAGAAAGACTTTCGGATTGAGTCCGCTGACGCACAAGCCCTTGAAGGCCCAACGGGCCCACGAATCGCTTGCCTGACCCTCGTCGGCGTGTGGCGCGGCAGGGCGGGCAAGCAGGTTGGCGCCCAGCCAGAGCAGGTAGCCGGCGCCGGCCACGGTGAGCGCGGACAAGGCCAGCGGATGCCTGGCGACCAAGGTGCCGACGCCAGCGGCGACGATCAGGGTTGCGAGCAAGTGGCCGGATAACAGCCCGGCGACGGCGGGCAAGACCACGCGCTGCTTCAGGCCGGCGGAGATCGCGTAAGCCCAATCGGCGCCCGGCGTGATGACGAACAGGATCGACACCGCCCAGAACGCGGCGAACACACTGAGGCTCATGACGTCACCCTAGACGGTGGATAGCAGGTTGTTTTTTTCATCATTGCGTCCTGAAACAGATTTTTGGATGCAGGAAGAATAATGAAAGTCCGCTAGAATCTTCTCTCAAAGATGGTCGTAAAGACGCTGCTGATTGGAAGGTTTTACTGCGTGGATAGAATTGATCGGAAGATTCTTGCTGAGCTGCAAAAGGATGGACGCCTGTCGGTCACCGAACTGGCTGACCGAGTGGGCTTGAGTCTCTCGCCGTGCCATCGCCGTGTGCGGGCGCTGGAAGAGTCGGGGGTGTTGCTGGGTTATCGTGCGCAACTGGCCCCGGCAGCGCTCGGCCTCAACTTCTCCGCCATGGTTTTTGTCACCCTGCGCGAAGGCGACCGGCAAGCGGTCGAGGCGTTTGAGACGGCGCTGGTCGACATCCCCCAAGTGGTCGATGCGCAACGATTGTTCGGTGAGCCGGATTACTTGCTGCACGTCATCACTGAGGATTTGCCGGCGTTCCAGCGCCTGTACGACGACAGTCTCTCGACGCTGCCGAATGTCCAGCGCCTGACCTCGACGCTGGTGATGAAACGGGTGGTGCAGGATCGTCCGTTGCCGTTGTGACGGCGGCGGGTTTCGGGTCAGCGCCGGTAGCGATTACCCGGCCGTTCCAGGCCCAAATGATCGCGCAAGGTGCTGCCGCTGTATTCCTCGCGGAACAGCCCGCGCTGCTGCAGTAAAGGCACCACGCCGTCGACGAAGTCATCCAGACCTTCCGGCAGGAACGGCGGCATGATGTTGAAGCCGTCGGCAGCCTGGCCGACGAACCATTCTTCAAGGGTGTCGGCGATGGTTTTCGGCGTGCCGATCACAGTGTGATGGCCGCGCGCACCGGCGACTTTCAGGTACAACTGGCGAATCGTCAGGTTTTCCCGGCGCGCCAGATCGATGAACAACGCCTGACGGCTCTGCATCGAATTGCTCGGCGGCAGCTCCGGCAACGGGCCGTCCAGATCATATTCGGACAGGTCGAAACCACCGGCCATGCCCGCGAGCATCGCCAGCCCGACACGCGGCTCGACCAGATCCTGTAGCTGTTGGTATTTATCTTCCGCCTCGCTTTGAGTGCGGCCGATTACCGGCGAAATCCCCGGCATGACTTTCAACTGATCAGGGCGGCGCCCATAGCCGGCCAGACGACCTTTGACGTCGGCGTAAAAGGCCTGGGCATTGCTGAGTGTTTGTTGCGCGGTGAAGACCACTTCGGCGGTGCGCGCGGCGAGTGCCTTGCCGGGTTCCGAGGAGCCCGCCTGAATCATCACCGGGTAACCCTGCGGCGTACGCGGAATGTTCAGTGGCCCGCGTACCCGGTAGTTTTCGCCGTGGTGATTGAGCACATGCAGTTTGTCCGGCTGGAAAAACACGCCGCTGGTTTTGTCACGGACGAAGGCATCGTCTTCAAAACTGTCCCACAGACCGGTGACCACATCGATGAACTCTTCGGCGCGCTGATAACGGTCACCGTGTTCGAAATGTTTTTCGCGGCCAAAATTCAGCGCCTCCAGATCGGTCGCCGAGGTCACCAGATTCCAGCCACTGCGCCCGCCGCTCAAGTGATCGAGGGAGGCGAACTTGCGCGCCAGTAAATAGGGTTCGTTGTAGCTGGTAGAAACCGTCGACACTAGACCGATGCGCTCGGTCACCGCTGCCAGACCCGAGAGCAGCACCAGTGGATCGAAGACATCGCCAGCGGTGGTGAACTGGCCCAGTTCCGGCGAGCCCATCAAGGCCAGGTTGTCGGCGAAGAATATCGCATCGAACTTGCCGCGTTCGGCGGTGGTGGCGAGTTTTTTGAAGTGCTGGAAATCCAGTCCGCCGCCAGCCCAGGCACGCGGGTGGCGCCAGGCGGCGAGGTGATGGCCGCTGCTCATGAGAAACGCGCCCAGGCTCATTTTTGCTGTTGTCATAGTGTCCTCAGAAGTCATAGCGCAAGGTCACGCCGGCAGTGCGCGGCTGGCCTGGCGAGGCGGTGTAAAGACCGTTGGAACCACTGCCAACGGCCAGGTAATACTCACGATCGAAGGCGTTTTTCACCCACAGCGAGGCGTCCAGCAAACCGTCGCCGTAGTCCATGCGCGCGCCGACCGAGAAGTTGGCGAGGCCGTAACCGTCGATCTTCGCCAGATCGGAATTGTCGAGGGTGCCTTCGCTGGCCGAGCGATAGGCATAGCTGCCGGTGGCGTAGGGTTCGATGCCATCGATGCGCGGCCATTTGTATTCACCGTTGACGTTGCCGATCCAGCGCGAGGCGCCGGCCACACGCTGGCCGCTGAGGTCGCAATTGGTCTGGCCCGGGTTTTCCGAGGGGCAGGGCGCGTCTTTGAACGACAGATAGGTGACGTCGTTGAACGAGCCGTTGACGTTCAACGTCAGGCCGCGCACCGGTACGGTGGTGGCCTCAAATTCGAGTCCGCGTGAGCGCACGGTGCCGGCGTTGGTCAGCAACTGGTAACCGGTCAATGAACCTGGCGGCTGGTAGTAAGTGGTGGCTTGATAGCCGTTCACGCCGGTCCAGAACACGTTCGCGTTGAGCTGCAAGCGCTGGTCGAACAGCTGACTTTTGATGCCCAGTTCTGCATCGTTCGCCCGCTCCGGGCCGACCAATAATGACTCGGCGCCAGCGCTTGGCGCCGAGCCGACCGCAAGGTTGACGCCGCCGGATTTTTCACCGTGTGACAGCGACGTGTAACCGAGCACGTCATCGCTGAAGTGATAACTCAAACTGGCGAGAAACGACGGCGCCGCGTTGTACAGGTGCAGGTCACCGGTGTCGTAGGCGCCGACCTGGCTGGCGCGCACGGCGTTGCCATCGACCACCCCCGGAATGACGACCGGCGTACCACCGCCGACGGGGGCGAAGCGCTTCACGTTGGCTTCTTTTTCTTCATAGGTGCCGCGTATGCCGGCGCTGAAATCCAGGCGCTGGGTCAGGTGCCAGGTACCTTGGGCAAACAGCGCGTAGCTCTCGGTGTCGATCTTGCCGTTGACCTTGCTGTTGACGTTGTTCAGCGCATTGAGATTGGTGCCGATCAGGTTGAGATCCGCCAGCGGCCCGAGGTCGGTGAAGATGCGGTTGCCGAGGTCTTGCTTGAACGCATAGGCACCGACCACATAGTCGAAGAATTCGCCCTTGGGTGAGGCCAGTCGCACCTCTTGGGAGAACTGCCGGTCGTGGACTTCGTAGCCGAAGTCGTTGATCACCGGGACTTCCAATTGGTCGGCGTCGTTGGCCGGGTTGAAGTGCCAGCTGCGATAAGCACTGATCGAGGTCAGCGTGTAGCCGCCGGCAAGGTTCCAGTTGGCTTCAACGGAGCTCGCATTCTGGTGCACGCTGACGTTCTGCCGGCCGTCGATGTTGCTTTCGCCTACCTGTGGATTGGCCCCGACCAGTGCCGCGCGGCGCCAGAACACGGGCCCGGCGCCATAGATCACGCTGCTGCCGCTGCTGGAGTTTTCCGTGTTGTATTCGTTGATCCAGCGCAGGCTGAAATCGTCGTTGGGTTTGAACAGCAATTGCCCGCGCAAGCCTTCGCGCTCACCGCCGAGCAGTGTGCGGTCGTCATGGTGATTGTTCAGATAGCCGTCATCGCGTGTGCGATAGAACGACAAGCGCCCGGCGAGGGTATCGGTCAGCGGCCCGGAGACCGTGCCTTTGCCCTGAAAGTAGCCGTCCTGCCCGCCGGACACTTCGAGGCTGCGCTCGGGGGTGAACGTCGGGCCACGGGTGGTGATGTTGAGCACGCCGGCCGTGGTGTTCTTGCCGAACAACGTGCCTTGCGGCCCGCGCAGCAGTTCCAGTTGCTCGACATCGAGCATGTCAAACGCGGCCATGCCGGGGCGACCGAGATAGACGTTGTCCAGATAAATCCCGGCACTGCCTTCGAGGCCATCGCTGGCCGGGTTGTTACCAATGCCGCGTACCGCAAGGCTGGAAACGCGGGCATGAACATAGGCGACGTTGACGCTGGGCAAGGCCTGTTGCAGATCCTGAATCTTGTAGATGCGCTGGCTTTCCAGGTTGGCGCCGCTGAGGGTGGTGATCGGCGTCGGCACGTCTTGCGACTGTTCTTCGCGACGGCACGCGGTCACGGTGACCTGTCCAAGTCTGGGTGCCGATTTGTCGGCCTGGGCTGACGTCGCTGCTGACGATTCACTTTCTTCAGCGGCGAAGCTCTGGGTCGAACAGAGGACACCGGGCAGCGCCAGCCATAAGGAAAAGCTCAGGGGCTTGAGGCGATGGGCCGTGGTGGCCGAATAACGTAAAAGCATGGACGCAGAGCTCCTTTTATTGCCGCGCGACGCTATCGGTCGGGCTCGGTAGGCGTGCCATGCTAGAGCGTGTGATGAAGGAAAAAGGGGCCTGCGCGGACAACCTGTGGTCCGCCGCAGACAAGTGAATCAAACCGCGATCGACAGTGCTCGCTCAGCCGCGAAAGCAGCGGGCCGAGGCACGTAGCGTTCAGGCTGCAACGGCAGATCATCACGGCGCCATTTACCGGGACTTTCGCCGGTCCAGCGACGGAACGCGCGATTGAAACTGCTCGGCTCATTGAAGCCCAGTCGATAACAGATTTCGTTGATCGAACAGTCGGTCTGGCGCAGGTAGCTGAACGCCAGTTGCCGCCGGCAATCGTCGAGCAACGCCTTGAAGCTGCTGTCGTGCTTGAGCAAGTGCCGATGCAGATTGCGTACGCTCATGCCGAGTTCATCGGCAACCCGACTTTGCTGAACCTCGCCTAACGGCAGGGAACGGATAATCGCCGCGCGAACCCGTTCTGGCAGATTCAGGCGTCGTTGCCGTTCGAGATAGTCGTTGAGCACGCCGTCGAGTCCCTGAGCCACGGCGTGATTGGCTGTGTTCAGCGGTGCATCCAGCCAGCGGTTGCTGTACTCAATGGCGTTTTCGCCGGCGTCGAAGCGGATCGGGCAACCGAGCAAACGCGTCCAGCGCTGCGGATCTTCTGGAGCAGGGCGCGCCAATCGCACACCGTCCACGATGGGCAGATCCACCCAGGTTTGCCGGGTGAAGCGCACCGCGCAGGCAATCGACGCTTCGGTGGCGATTTGCTCCACTTCCGCGCCGTCGGCCACGCCGTAAACCATGCGCGTGGTGTGCGGCCCGCGCACCAGGCTCATTGCCGCCGACGTGGTGATCACCGGGGCGTAACGCACGCCCCGTTGCAACGCTTCAATCACCGTCGAGCTGCTTTGCGCGGCGAAAAACAACCCGTGAAAGTCGGTCGGATAACTGTACTGCGCCACTTGCAGGCCGAAGCATTCGTCAGCACTGATACGCCGCGCCGCCCGCCAGAACGCACTCATGGCGGGGAGGGCAATGCGCTGATCAGGGTCATGCAGATGACAGCGACTGATACCGGCCTCGTGCAGCAGCGGGGCGGCGTCGATGCCCTGTGCTTCCAGCGTGCGGGCGATGACTTGGGCCCAGGTGGCAATGGTATCGGTGCTTGGCATGGTGATTCTCCGGCGTGCTCGGTTATCCGTCCTCGGGGTGACTCAGGCGAGGCCTTCGGCGCTCAGTGTGTGCACCACCGATTCACGGGCGCGGAAGCGACCGAGCGCAGCTTGCAGCGCAGGGAAATCGTTGAGCACACCGACGCGGGCGCTCCAGCCGAGGAACACGCCGAGGTAGGCGTCCGCCACGGTGAAACGATCGCCGACCAGATACTCGGTTTGCGCCAGTCGCGCTTCGATTGGTTTCAGGGCGTTGGTCAGTTGCTCCAGTGCTCGCTGGCGAATGCCGGGGAATGCTGTTTCATCGGCGCTGTAACGCTCGGGCCGATTGATCGGACGAAACGCGGCGACGTGTACTTCGGTCGCGACGTAACCGAGCCAGCCCTGAATCTGCGCGCGCTCGACCGAACCTGCCGGGGCGAACAATTCTGTGCCGGGTTTGAGATCGGCGAGGTACGGCAGGATTGCGGTGTTCTCGGTGAGGAGCGTCTGGTTATCCAGCAACAGCGCCGGCACGCGGCCGGTCGGGTTGATCTGGCGATACGGCGAGTTCGGGTCGCCGAAGGTCACGCGCTCGACGCTGATCGGCAGTTGCAGTTCGTGAATCACGACATGGGCGGCGAACGAGCAGGCACCGGGAAAAATGAACAGGGTGGTCATGGGCATTCCTTGTTTTAGCGGCTGGCTTGTGGGGTTTGCGAAGCGGTGTCGGTCTGTTGCAATGCGGCCTCGATGAAGCGCGGTTCGGCCCAGCTCTTCACGTCGAACCCTTTGCGGATCAGCTTCGCGTTGAGCGCCAGATCGACGCTGCGCTGCAAGTTGTCGAGGAAGGGTGCGTCGAGTTGCGGGGCGAAAATTTTCACCAGCGATTGATCTTTGGCATCGGTGGTGAGGATGTCTGCCGGGAAGCTGGCGAGCTTGGAAACGAGGTTGATGTAGTCCTGTTTATGCTCGTCGTTGCGCAACCAGGTGATGGCGGGTTGTTGCGCCTTGATCAGGCGCGCGACCAGTTCCGGGTGCGCATCGACGAAAGCCCCACGCCCCAACAGCACGGCTTGCATGCTACCGGCGCCATCAAGGTCGACGGTGGTCAGCGGCAGTTCGGCGAGGCCGCGCGCCTTCAGCGCAATCACCCCGGCGCCGGACCAGGTGGCGTCAATCTGCTTGGCGGCCAGTGCCGCGTTGGCGGCGTTGTAATCGAGGTTGACCACTTTGTAGTCGCTTTCTTTCAAGCCCTGATGCGCCAGTGCCGAGGCAAACGAAAGCTGCGTGGCAGTCCCGCGAAAGATCGCCACGCGTTTGCCTTTCAATGCTTCGAGTGTGGTGATGCCCGAGCCCGGCTGCACCGCGAGGTAGAGTTTGACGTCACGCGCGGTTGCACTGAGCAGGCGCGTGTCGAGGCCGCCGGCCTTGCCGATGATCGCCGGCAAATCGCCGAGGTACGCGAAGTCTTCCTGATTGTTGGCCAGTGCTTCGTTGATCGCCGGCCCCGCGCCTTTGAAGAAGTCCCAGCGGACCTTGATGCCGTCTTTCTCAAACTCCTTTTCCAGTGCCTGGCGATCGCGCAGCACATCGACAATCCCGGCGCCGCTGGGCGTCGGCCCCGCGCTGATGTCCGGCACGGCGATACGGATTTCCTTGACCGCATCGGCCATGACGGCACCGCTGACCAGGACGGCAGCGAGGGAAAGCGCCGCTGTGGTGAGGGAGATTGTGCTTGACGACGTCGTTCGAATCACGCGGATGCTCCTGCAAATTCCAGCGAGGTGCCGGATCGAAGGCGCAGATATAGCGGCGTGTGGTTGGAGAAATAAAATACTTAAAAATATGCGCTTTATTCGATTGCGGAATATAAGCGGTGGGGCAAAGCCTGCGCGTGCAATGCTTTGCGGGCATAAAAATTATGCGGGGCTGGCAGGCGCCGGAAAGTCCTTATCAGCGGGCTGAGCGGATGGCTGAAGTCCGCCCGGTATGACGCAGCAGGGGTGATCAGCTCTGCGCAGAATCCTGCGACTCGGGCGTTTCTTCAGTCGCCAGTTTCGCCCGGTCAGCCTTGCTGATGTATTTAGGTTTTTTCGGTGCCAGTTTGGCGCTGGCCTTTTTGGCCTTTTCCTTGAACAACTGCTTCAGCTTTTTTTGACGATTCATGGGTTCTGCTCGGTTTGAAATTGTTGAATTAAGGCTGCGATTTGCGCATGAAGCCTACGGGTTGAGGTAGGGCTTGACGGTGTCTTCGAGCAGGTCCACCAGCGCCGGGTCCATGAACGGGTAATCGTCGGGGATGTCCAGCGAGTAGATGCGCTTGTGCTCAAGCAGACGGGCGTATTCGGCCTGCAGGCGATTGAGGTGTTTGCGTTCCATGACGAAGATGAAATCGGCCCAGCGAATATCCGCCGGGCCGATCGTTTTGCGTGCGTTCGGGCTTGTGCCGGCGGAGCGGGCATTGAAGCCCTCACGGCGGCGCCAGATGGCCTCTGCCGTGGGGCTGCGCCACTGGTTGCGGCTGCAGACAAACAGAAGATTGGTCACGCTTGATCCAACAATTGGCGAGTGGAGCGAATGGGATAGCTCATGCCGAGTTGGCGTGCCCTGATCAACTTGTCGCCACGGGTGTACATCAGCTTCCAGTTCTTGGGCGGCTTGAACTTCAGCGGATCGGCCGCTTTGCCATTGCCGTGTTTACGGGCCTGCTGACGTCGCCAGGCGCGGGTTCTGTTCATGGTCATTTCCTCGTGAATACCGGGTTCAGCAGCCGCGGTAATACGAGTTGTGGCTATGGTAAGCGTGAATCGGTGCAGTGGCTAGGCGGCGATGGCGAATATTGATCAGCGCAAGGCGTACACGTTGGCTTCGATCAGCGTGCCGTCGGCCAGCGTCACGGCGGTCACAACCCGCTGGTACTCGGCGCCTTCAAACGCATCGAGGTCGGCCCAATGGGCAGGGAAGTTCTGCGATGAAAATACGAAACCCTCGATTACGTCGCCATCATCCGCAATCACCAGCCCCGGAAAGCCCATCTCGGCGCCCCAGCCCGCCTGCGTCAGTCGACCTCTGAGCGAGGCCGGCTGCCAGGTGCCACCGATGTTCTGCATGACATGCTCATTCGGCCGCCCCGGGCCCAGGGTTCCATAAACGAATAGACGCTCCACGTTAGTTCCTTGCGATCAAAAGAGTGGAATCCTGACGCATGGCGCGGGGCGCGGCAACGGCAAATCCTCACATCTCGATAAAGTCTCGAACGGCCTTGATCGTCGGCGCCGGCGCTTCCTCCATCAGCCAGTGTCCCGCTGCCGGAATCACCACCTCCGTGACGTTGTCCGCAGCGTTACGCATCACGATCGCTTCGTTATTGCCGAAGGACTTTTCACCGCCGATGGCCAGCACCGGCATGGGCAATTTTTGCTGCAGCACAGGTGCATTGTCGATTGCGTCCTGGCGGATGCTGCGGAACTGCGCAAACGCTGCATGCATGGCACCGGGCCGGGCATAGAGTCTGGCGTAGTGTTGGCGGGTGCCCTCGTCGATTTTAGCGGGGGTGCCGGCGAACTCGTTCCAGAAACGGTCGAGGTAGATCCGCTCGCGTCCGGCCACCAGACGCTCCATGTCCGCACCGCCGAAATCGAAATGCCAGAGCATCGGCGAGCGAACAATGTCGTTCCACGGCGTGATGCCGGGAACGGGCGCATCCATCACCACCAGCCGATCGGTGAGCTGCGGATAGCGCGCTGCATAGGCGAAGGCGACCATGGTGCCGATGTCATGGCCGATGACCACCGAATGTTCGATCTTCAGCGCGGCCAAAACGGCGCGAATGTCCGCCGCCTGAGTCTTTTTGTCGTAACCGTCTTGCGGGATCGACGACAACCCCATGCCCCGCAGGTCGGGCACCACCACCGTGTGATCACGCGCCAGATCCGCCGCGAGCGGCGCCCACATATCACCGGTATCGCCAAAACCATGCAACAGCACCACGGCCGGGCCTTTGCCGCCGACACGCACATGCATCGTCGCGCCTTCGGCCTTGATTTCCTGGGTGTGGAAGGTCGCGGGGAACGGCGTCACGTCGGCGTGGGCCGGCAGGCTCAGGGCGAGCAAGGTGAGAGCGGCAAGCAGTGGGCGCGTCATGTCGATGGTTCCAGGGCGGGGGGCGGTGGAATGAGCGTAGACGCCTGCGCGAATTCCGACAGGGCTGTCAGATCCACACGTCATTATCGGCGGTGCGTTCGCCCCCCTCATCGCCCGTGTTCAACACGCCCCGAGGCTCGATCATCATCACGCGGGCCTCACCTTCGGCGGCCGTCCGGTGCTCAACGCCTCGCGGCACGACATACAACTCACCCGGTTTTACGTAGACACAGCCTTCGCGCAGGTCAATGCGCAGCGTGCCCTCGATCACCAGAAACGCCTCGTCGGTGTCGGCGTGGGTGTGCCAGATGAATTCACCTTCGATGCGCACGACCTTGAACTGGTAGTCGTTCATTTCGGCGACGACGCGCGGGCTCCACTGTCGATCGATCAGCGCGGCCTTGTGCGCCAGGTTGACGGGTTGCAGGTTGGGTTTGGCGCTAGTGAAGTGCATGACGAATCCTCTAAGAGTCGGGAGTCGTCAGCCTAGCGAAGGGGTGGGTTGCGTGGCTTGTACGATCCTGCAAGTGGACGGTGCGCGCGCATGCGCTCCAGCCAGCGCGACGGCGATACGCCGTAACAACGGGTGAAGTGGCGGGTCATGTGGCTTTGATCATGGAAGCCTGCGGCCAGCGCGGCGTCGACCAGGCTGAAGCCGTCGAGCGCCAGGGCGCGGACTTGATCCAGACGGCGCAAGGTCACGAATCGATAGGGGCTGGTGCCAAACAGTACCCGGAAGTCGCGCGACAGACTCCAGCGCTCGCGGCCGCTGGCGTGTTCAAGCATCTCCAGGGTAATCCCCAGGTCGAGGTGCGCCAGGATGAATTCCCGGGCCCGCTCGGCCGCGCGGTAATCCAGCAGTTTGCGCCCGCGCGGTTTGCCGGCGACGGCTCTCATGGCGGTGGCCAGATCAAACAGCGCGTCCTGTTCTTCCAGCGCGTCGAGCGGATGGTCCATGGCCTGGACAAACGTTGCGCTGGCCCGGTACAGGCGCGGATCGCTCGACAAACCGCCGGCAATGTAGGGCAGTGGCTCGCCGCCGAGTACCTGTTGAATCAGGGCCGGATCGATGTAGGCCATGCGATAGCGAAAGCCTGCCGCTGTGCCGGCGCTGCCGTCGTGCAGTTCATCGGGGTGCAGGATCAGCGTGTTGCCGGGTACGCCGTGACGCAGCGAGCCCTTGTAATGAAAGCTTTGCACCCCCGCCAGCGTGCGGCCGATGGAGTAGGTGTCGTGCCGGTGCGGGTCATAGCCATGCCCACCGAACCAGGCCTCGATTCGCTCTACCTGACCGGGCTGGGCATTGCGGATGACCCAGTCGGTGGCGGGGGAAGATTCGCGTCGATCCATTGTTTCAATGTCCGGTAGGGAAGGGCTGCACGGGAGGCCAGCGCCGAGCTGCCAATCAGTGATTGTGCCACCTGCACGCCTTGCCGATTGAACGAGCAGTCAGCTGTCATGGTGCCAATCTCGATCATCCCACCATTGGGACATGCCCCAGAGTCCGGCGTAGAAGACCAGCAGTCCGAGGATGACCCACACGATTCGGCTTCTGCGGGTCATGACAAGCGCAGGCCCATCTCGATGGCGCGCTGCTCGAAGCCGAACTCCGCGTAAATCCGTATGGCGCGTTCGTTGAACGGCCAGACTGTCAGCCGCAAATCCTGGGCGTCATGTTCGATGGCCCAGTCCTTGACGCGTTGCATCAGCCCGCGACCGATGCCTTTGCCCCAGAACGGCTCGGCGACACACACCGAGCCAATGCGCACGACATTCTGCGGCTGCATCAGCGGCCCGGCGCTGGCCGACAGGTTGGCGGTAATGAACGCGGCGGCCTGACCGTCGACAGTGGCGAGAAACACCACTTGACCGGGTTTCTCGAAAATACCGGACCAGTGCGGCAAGTCACGCGAATAGTCTTCGGTGGCGGCTGCGTAGATGTCGGGGCGGGCGTCGTGGTGCACCGAATTGAGCAGTTGGCCCAACTCACACATCGTCAGTGCATCTTGCGCCGTGGCGATTCGGTAAAAGATGGTGGCTTCCATGGCGGATAACGCTCCTTGAAGTTGGGGTGATCGTCGAGCGGTGTCTCAGCCAGGACAAATGGTTCGTTCGCCCAGGCGTTCAACCAATCGGACGAGATAGCCATCCGGGTCCTGGACGATGAATTCGCGCTGGCCGACCTCGACACTGTCAGCCCGATACCAGGTGTCCTTGCAGGCACGGAAAAGGCCGAACCCTGCCTGCTCCAGATTTTGAGGATGGGAGCAACTGCCACCACGTCGATCTGCAGGTTGATGCCTCGCCCAAACGGCTTGCTCAGCGCTGCAGTCAACCACTGCCCGGCGCTCGGATCAACCTGTTCAAGCATCACTTGCGCGCCATTCAGGTCGAGGTAGGCAAAGCCGTCTTCGGCGCGTTGGTAGGCGATGTTGAATCCCAGGCAAGCCACCCAGAATGCCAGGCTGGCTTGCAGGTCGCTGACCATCAGTTCCGGAACCAGTGTGTTGCGTTCGAGCATGAATAGACTTCCGTTTCAATGTTAATCGCCCGTCGCGAGGTACGCGTCCTGGGTGTCATGCAGTACGCGTGCCGTGTCGAGTGCGTGGCGGACGATGCGCAGTTCTTCGCCCGTGAAGCGTTTTCTGCCGATTTGCTGATACATGCCGCCGGGGTCGCTGTGCAAGGAGAAAAAACCGACAATCTGCTCCTCGGTGACCTCAAGAATCAACTCCATAAACGCTTCGTGCCTGGCGCTCGCGTTCAGGTAGGTCAAGCCGTCGACGACAGCACTGCCACACGCGGTCAGCTCCTCCCACGCCAGCGCATTGTGCTGCAAATGCCATGCGCCTGAGTCCTCCGGCAGTGCGCGCAGCGCCGAGAGCAGGTTCTCGCAGGACAGAACACTGAGTTCAAAGCGATGTTTGCCCATGCTCAGATGCATCGAGGACGCTGAAGATGGCACCGGCCTGACGACGCGGGCTTGCAACAAGTAGCTATGGGCGATTTCCGAGGGTTGTTCACTCCAGCCATTCAAGTCCGAAACGGGCGGGCACCAGATGAGCTGCAGGGTTTCACCGATGTGCAGCGTGTCGTGGTGGTCGAAATACGCGAAGGTTGTTTGACCCGCGCGCGGCACAATGTCCGCGAGGTGGATAATCGGCGCGCTGTAGTCAATGCCTTGGTCGAGAGACCAGAACATCGGGCAGTAGATTTTCATCGTCGAACACTCGGGTTACTGCGGGGAGTCCGATTGAAGCGCCGCCCAATGCTTCATCTCTTCAGCAATGAAATGGTTGACCAGATCGCTGTACATTTTCTCGATGGCATCCGGGTTCAAGCCCTCGGCCTCAGCCCATTCACGACGGGTCGCCAGCATGGCGTTGAAGCGCTCCGGCGCACGCACCGACGATGCAGAAGTCTTGAATTTCGAGGCCGCCAGCACGTACTGAAACCGCTGGCCCAGCAACTCGATGACCTGGTGATCCAGTCGATCGATTTCTCGGCGAATGTCCTGCATGTTGGCGCAGTCGGCGGGGGGGATTGGCTTGATGACGTCCATGTGCATTCTCTTTAAAAGTGCGCAAGTGTAAATCAAACACTTGTCGATTTTTCCAGGAATCGTTGCGGACGGCACGGTACCAGCGCCGCTGCGAGCACTCCATCGACGATCTCTTCGCTGACCAGACGACCCACCGTCGCCGCCAAAGTAACGCCGGGATGCATGACGCAGACGTAGGCGCCGTCGATGCCGGGCAGATAACCGACAATGGGCACGCCATCTTCAGGCATGGGCCTGAGTCCGATGCACGCGATGTCCGGCTCGATGGCGGTGATCGCGCCAAGTTCGTGCTGAATGGCTTTGGCGGTTTGCAGCGCGATGGCCATGGGTTGATGCTCGGGCGCATCGCTCACGTAATCTTCTGCGGCGAGCAATGTTCCATCGGCGCCCTGACGCACTTCCATGGCAGGGTTGGAGATGATGCCGTTGACCCGATCCGCCTGAGCCTTGTAGCGGATGAACAGCGCCGGGGAGGCTGCCAGTGGCAGGCTGATGTTGAGCATGGCTGCCAGGGGGAGGGTGCCGGTGCCCGCTGCGAGAATCACCGTATCGGCAGCGATGCTGCCCGTTGCGGTCTCGACGCCGGTCACGGTGGCATTGTGCGTTGTGAAACCCGACACCGGGGTCTGCGTCAGTAATTTCGCGCCAAGCGCCTGAGCGGCGGCGATCAGCACGTGGGTCGCCTGTACCGCGTCCAGCGCACCTTCTTCAGCTTTGTACAAAGCCTGCTGCGGAGGATATTTGAGGTTGGGCTCAAGCCGCTGAATCTCGGCGCGCGACAATAGCGATACTGACGCCGAGGCGCCGCAAGCCTTTATCACGTCTGCAGAATAAGACAGCGCACCGGTCCAGCGAATGTTCAGCGCTGGCAGCTGTGTTTCGAGACGGTGGTACGCGTCGATCGCCGTGCCACGCAGCAATGCGATCGGGTCGTGCCCGAGGTGGGTGGTGTTGATCCATGCAAATGAACGCCCGGTGACACCGCTCGCGATCTCACCGGCCTCGATCACCGTAACCTGCGCGCCTTTCGCCGCCAGTTGATACGCCAGCGAGGCGCCGACGATGCCGGCGCCAATCACCACGATGCGCTTGTTTGCTCCCTTGCCCATGCCCGCCACCTCCGTGTTGTCGACCGATGACGGTACTACAACCGGAGTTCAGGGTGGTTGGCAATATCAGGCAGAAGTGTGGCTGACATGCTTGGGCCCGGCCAATGCCCACGCAATCAAGCCGAACAGCGGTACAAACACGATCAATACGATCCACACGCCCTTGTTACTCGATTTTCCCTCGCTCTTGCGCACCCGATTGATGGCCCAAAGCTCGATAAGCAGAAGAACTGCCGCCAGTACGATCCACACGGTTTCGATATGCATTGGCTACCTCCTGATGGTCTATGCGTTAGGTGGCGTGTGGCGGGGCGGGTTCATTTATTTTTATCGAGCGCCGCGAGTTTGCGCGCCAGATCGAGCGCAACCCGCCCGCTGTTCAGCGTGGGCAGCAAGTGGGTGAAGGGGATGTCGATCAGGCGGTTCTCGCGCACGGCACGCAGTTGCGACAGTACCGGATCGTGGCTCAGCAGATAGCGTTTGCGGCGGGCCGGTGACCATTCGGCGTCGGCCAGCAGGATCACGTCCGGGTCGCTGGCGAGGAGGGTTTCGCGGCTCACCGTCACCCGGTACAAATTAATCTCGGCGAAGACATTGCGGGCGCCGGCAGCGGCCAACAGCGGGGTGACGAAACCGCGCTGGCCTTCGCTGTCGAGGCCTTTGACTTCGCTGTCGAGATAGAACACCGACAGCGGTTTTTCCGTGCCGACCAGCGCGCGCACGCTGACGAGGTCCGCGTCCATGGCGTCGATCAGTTGCCGAGCCTGCTGCTGTTTGTCGAGTAACTGGCCCAAGGTCAGCAGGTCGTTGCGCACATGCCCGAAGTAATCCAGTGAATGCCCGGCGCAGGCCGACTCCAGCAAGTACGAGCCGACGCCGTTGCGCGCCAGCCCCGAGCGCGATGTCACGCCGTCACCAAACGCGCTGGCGAAGCCGCCGATCACCAGGTCCGGCCGCTGCGCGTACAGCACCTCGCTGGCCGGGTACTGACGGGCGATCACCGGCACGCCGAAGTACTCAGCCGGACGCTGGCCGGCATCGGTGTCGTCCAGATACGCCACGCCAACCAGCGCAGGGCCGGCCCCCAGCGCCAGAACGATGTCCGCCGCGTGCTGATTGAGCGCGACGATCCGTGACGGCGGCGCGGCGTTCCAGGTTTCGCCGCAGTTGCGGTAACTGTCGGCCAATACCGGTGCTGTGCCGAGCAGGGCTGCCAGGCATAACCCAAGCGTTTTCATGGCTGCGCCCTGATCAGCAAATCCTCGACCACCTCACCGCCGACCAGATGCACCTCGACCAACCGCTGCACGTCAGCCTTGCTGTGCACGCCATACCAGCACGTCTCCGGGTACACCGTCAGCACCGGCCCCAAATTGCACGGAAACTGACAATGCGTGCGGGTCAGCAACACGCCGCCCGGCGTCTCGATGCGGTCATGTTCCAGCAAGTGCCGGCGCAGGGTTTTCCATAACTGCTGGGCACCGCGCTGGGTGCAGCGCGGGCCGGTGCAGATGAACACGTGGCGGGCATGCGGCGGCACGTGCGACCAGTCCGGGTGGGTGTCGACGCCGTCGATGGTTTTGATCTCACTCATCAGAAGCGGTACGTGTAGCGCACTTCGGAGGTGAACGGCCGCCCGAGGTTGTCGACGTTGCTCGAACGGCTGGTGACGTAATCGCGGTCGAACAGGTTTTCCACCAACAGGCTGACGCGGTGCTGGTGGGCGCTGTCGAGGTAGCGATAGGCGTCGGCATCCACCACCGAATAATGACCGTACTCGACCTGCTTCGAACTGGTGATGTCGCGGATATAACGGATCGCCCCGCCAGCGCCCCACAGGCGATTTTCCGACTCATAACCCACGCGCGAGCGGGCGAAGAAGCTCGGAATGTCATTGATGGTCACGCCCGTGCGCGACTCGGTGAGGTTGCGGGTCATGTCCGCCTGCACACTCCATTGGTCATTGAGCGCCAGTTTGGCGTCGGCCTCGAAACCGCGCATGCGGATCTGCCCTTCACCGTTGACCCACTGAATGTCGTCGAGGGTAATCAGGTCGTCGATCTTGCGTTTGAACAGGGTCACGCTGGCGCTGAATTCGCGGTCGAGCAAAAAACCTTTGTAGTCGAGGCCCAGCTCGGCGTTGCGGCTTTTTTCCGGTTTGAGATTGCGGTTGCCAAGCTCGTCGCCCGGTTCGTTGACGAACAGTTGCTCGGCATTCGGCAGCTTGTAGGCGCTGCCGTATTGACCGCGCAGCGACCAGTTGTCGCTGAGGTCATACAGCGAAGTGAGCATGCCGACCGTGGCGCTGTCGCCGCCGCCCATGGCTTCGTGACGGACGCCGATGCTGGGATGCCAGTCGGGCAGGGCGTCGATCTGCGGGCGCAATTGCGTATAGATCGCGTGGGCTTCGGCCTTGTCGTTGTCAATGATCAGCACATCGTCCTGACCCTTGAACCATTGGTTGTCGCTGCCGAACACCAGCACATGGCCGCCGGGCAGTTCAGCCTTGCCTTCGGCCTGCACGCCCCAGTCAGTGAAACCCCAGTAGTCGTTGTGATTGATGACTTTGGTGGCGCCGCCCGCGACATTGTTGACGCGGGTGTAACGCGTATCCCAATCGTTGATGTGGCCTTTGACGAAGTAGCTGAAGCGCTCGTTGAGGCTCTGTTCGAACGTCGCGGTAGCGATCTGCTGCACACGGTCGTTGGTGGTGTTGTGATTTCCGACCGGGCGGGCGAAATCGAGGTTGGCGTTGGCGTATTGATAAAACAGCTCCAGCCGCGAATCGTCGCCGAACGACTGGATCGCCTTGCCACCGAACGTGGTGACTTCGTAGGCACGGTTTTTCTCGGTGACGTTTTTCAGGTCGCGGTTGCGATACGGTTGATAACCGTCGGAGACGTTGTGGCTGACGTACGCCAGCAAACCCAGATCGCCAAAACCGTTGGTGAAAATGTTCTCCACTCGCGCGTCTTCGGTGGTGCCGCCGAAGGTATCGACGCCCAGGTTCACTTCGCCCATGGCTTGGCGCGACTGCGGGCTGCGGGTGACGATGTTGATCACCCCCGACACCGCTTGTGTGCCGAACAACAGGCTCTGCCCACCCTTGAGCACTTCGATGCGCTCGATCGCGTTGGCCGGCAGGGTGTCGAGATAGAGGCCGCCGTACAGGCGATTGTTCAGGCGCACGCCGTCGAGCAGGATCAGCGTGTCGTCATTGCGCCCGCCCAGCAGCGAATAAGTGCCGTAGTCGAACGGGCCGTTTTTCGGCGCGACGTAGAGGCCGGGAATGAACATCTGCATGACCCGGCTGACGTCGGCACTCGGCCCGGCGCGTTCGATCTGTTCGCGGCTGACGATTTCGACTTTGCTGCCGTAATGCGCCATGTCGGCGACGGTGGTGGACTCCACCGACGGGGCGGAAACGATTTGCTGATTGAGTTCCAGCGCCGTGTCGTCGGCCAGCAACAGAGGGCTGAACAGGCAGCCAAACAGAAGGGTTGGAGCAGAGGTGTTGAAAGGTCGAATCATTGTCTTCTCGAAAAGGATCTTCGCAGAAGAGCATGCAGGAGAAGGCATCGCGCACAGCCAATACCGGCCCATGCCCGCCCACCGCAGGATTTTGCCAAACAGACATTTCGGGCCGGTCTCCGGGCTCGCGCGTATCGAGGCTTTCACCTTCCCATGGCCGTCTGGCCACAGTGGTTTGTTGAAAGCATCACGCGCCTACCGTTGCGGGGGCAGCACCGGACTTGTTCGATTCGAACGTACCGGTTTCCCGTTTCACCCCATGCACGGCGGCATGGGACACCTGAAACAGGGCGGCATCTGAACATTCGAAAGACCGTTCGTCAACTTCTGCGCACCTTCGGCAACTACTACGGTGATCCACGCAACTTCATGGTCTCGGTCAAGGCCAGCTTCTAACCTCAGGCCACACCCTCCAGCGCCGCGTGGTCGATGACCACGTTGGCGCGCGTTCGATAAAAGCGCAGAAACTCCTCGGCCGGCATCGGTTTGCCGAACAGCCAGCCCTGGCCGTAATGCACGCCGTGGTCGCGCAGGTAATCGCGTTGCGCCTCGGTTTCGATGCCTTCTGCGACGATCTTCAGGCGCAAACTCTTGGCCATTTCGATGATGTGCCCGGTCACGGAACCGGTCGCCGCATCCTGATCGATGTTGTCGACGAACGACTTGTCGATCTTCAGCACGTCCAGCGGCAACTGCTGCACATGCTGAAGGCTGGAAAACCCGGTGCCGAAGTCGTCGATGGCCGCCAGATAACCGAGCGAGCGCGCCTGATTGACGGTGGCGCGGGCGGCGTCGATATCGACAAAACCGCGTTCAGTGGCTTCCAGCCAGATCTGCTTCTGCTGCACGCCGGCGTTGCGGGCAGCCGCTTCCAGACCGGGCAGGAAGCGACCGCTGCTGACATCCCTGGCCGCCAGATTGATGGCCACGTGCAGTTGCCGTTCCTTGACCAGCAGCGGACCGAGGTCGCGCATCACCGCATCGATCACCTGATCGGTGATCGGCAAAATCAGGCCACTGTCCTCGGCCAGCGGAATGAACGCATCGGGGCGCACCAGCGTGCCGTCCGGATGTCGCCAGCGCACCAGTGCTTCGGCGCCGACACAGGCGCCATCGCTGAGGTTGACGATCGGTTGGTAGTGCACGATGAACTCCCGATTGCGCACCGCCAGTTTCAGCTCGGCCAGCGGCGACAAGCGCTGCCGGGTGCGGCGGATGATCAGCAGCACCAACACGCCGGCGAGCAAGCCGCCAATCGGCAACAGCAGCATTTCCCGGCGGACCAGCCCCTGCATCAATTCATGGCGCGACAGCGTGGCAATGGCCACCCAGTCGCCGTTGTGCACGAGGGTGTACAGGTAACCGTCTTCAAGGCCTGCGTGCGGGCCGGAGTGCACTCGACTCAGAAAATGCTCGGCTCCCGGGCGCGAGGCGCTGACCAGTTGGCCGGTCGCGGTCGCGACCGCCAGATGCAGATCGTCTTCGAGCATCACCTGGAGGAATTGCTCAGGGTCGACCAGCACATTGAACGCTGCATATTGCAGGGCCATCATCGGTTTGGCCGGGACGATGCGTGACTGCACACCGAGCGACACGCGCACGCCATCGGCGCTGGTGAAGTCTTCGCGCCAAGGGACGGCGTGATGACCGACCGGCCCCCAGGAACCGCAGGCGTAAATCTCTTCTTCGACATAGCCGACTGACTTCACCGAGAACGTGTTGATGGTCAGCAGGCGCATCTCATCGATGCTCTCGGGCGTGCACGGTACCAGGTGGGAACCGGCGATGGCTTTCAGCGCCCCGGCGGCTTCGTTGAACGTGCCATTGGCGCGGCTGGAGGCCACGGCGGCGAGGGTTTCCAGACGCTGCTGAGCAGACGCCAGATTGAGCATCCAGGCGAGGTAACCCATCAGAATTACTGGCAGCAAGACACACGGAAACCCCAGGAGAATGCTCCCCCAGACGATGCGTTTTTTGTTCATTTGTCGCCACCTTGGCCACAGGCCTGTGACGTGCGCACAGCACGGCTGTATCCAGCAAAGACAGAGTACGGCGGCAGCGGTTTACCGATATTGCTGCAGATCAATGTCGGTGATGAATGGACTGAGCCTCGGCGCGGTTTTGCTCCTTCTTTGGAAATAACTACTAAGGTCTATAGCTGTGATCAGCAGGCAACATTCAAGTGGCGCCGAGCGTGGCCCGTTCGCCGTGGATAACACCGGACAAGGAGGTTTTCATGCAACGTGTTTGCGAGCACTCCATCGGCGGGTTTGCCCCGCATTTGCTGCGCAGTGCCGTGGTGGTCGCCATGGCCAATGCGCTGATGCTGACAGACGCGCAGGCCGCCTGCGGACCGCTGGCGGCGGGTGCCTATAACGTCTCGCAAACCTGTATGCCCGCTGTGACTGTCGATGCGGCGATCAGCACTCAAGCGGGGACGAGCATTACCACCACGGCGGGGTCGTCACTGCTCAGCCGCGGCAACAACGCCAACACCACGCTGACCCTCAGCGGCACGACCATCGACAGCACTCCGCCCACGGCCGCGAACGCGGTGTTTGCCAACGTGATTGGCAGCACCGGCAACGCTGACCTGTCCGTCAATGGCGGTACCAACACGGTCAACGTCGGCGGGAGTGGGCTCGACGCCCTGGCAATCACCAACGCCGGCAGCGGGGCGTCGACGTTTTCGGTCAGTTCAGGCACCACGCTGAATATTCTCAACAGCGTGGTCGGCAACGAGCACGATGGCATCGACATCAACGCCAGCGGCGGCGGTGCGATCAATCTCAGCCATCAAGGCAGCGGTCAAATCACCTTGCTTGGCGGTAACGGCATCTGGACCAAGGCCACCGGCAGTGGCGAGAGCAACGTCAATGTGGGTGCCGGGGTGAGTATTCTGGTGAACAACGACGATGCGCTGTCTGCCGGGCTGCCGATCATCGACGATACCTTGCCGACTGCCGGCATCGGCAACCACGCCGGGGTTCACACCCGAGCGGTCAACGGCAACACCACCGTGGTGAGCGCCGCCAGCGTCCAGGCTATCGGCATGAACGCCTTCGGCCTCTTCACCGAAGGCGGCGCCGGCAATACCCGCCTGACCAATAACGGCACCCTCAGCACCAATG
Organism: Pseudomonas sp. SM4; assembly: GCF_051913165.1. NCBI lineage: Bacteria > Pseudomonadati > Pseudomonadota > Gammaproteobacteria > Pseudomonadales > Pseudomonadaceae > Pseudomonas > Pseudomonas sp. SM4. The sequence goes on from NZ_JBODOE010000021.1 coordinate 67,441, forward strand.
GCCTCAACGGTTTCGGCATTCGTTCCTTTTCCACAGTCGGCAGTATCGCCATCGTCAACAACGGTGCAATCACCACCACCGGCGGTGCCGCCCACGGTATCTACGCCAACGACAACGTCGGTGGCAGCGGGTCGATCAGTATCGACAACAACGCGCCGATCACGGTGGGCAGCACCGCGAATGCCGCCGGTTCAAGGGCGATCTACATCATCAAACGCGGTACCGGCGATGCGACGGTCACCGGCAGCGGCAATCTCACCGTACTGGGCAGCCCCAACACCACGCGGGCTTACGGCATCATCGTCAGCGCTGAAAACAACAACGTGCTGATCGATTATTCCGGCGACATTTTTGCCAGTGGTTTTGGTGCGGGCGGCATTCGGGTCGACTCGACCGGTGGCAACGTGCGGGTCAACTATTCCGGCGACCGCATCGAAACACTGCACAGCAATGCCAACGGTATTTATGTCTCGACCCAGGCGCCGACAGGCACGGTCGACGTCAACGCTGGCGGTACGATTATTACCCATTCCGATGCCGGCTCAGGCGACGGCACCGGCATCGGTTCGTTTGGCATACAGGCGCTGACTTTGGGGGGCAATGTCGGCGTCACGTTTACCGGGCCACTGATCGATGTCAACGGCGCTGGCGCGGCGATCCTGGCGGGCAATGCGTTCAACGCCGGCAGCGGCGTCGGCACGCTGAACGTCAATAACAGCGGTGAGCTGATCGCGCGTGGCGATCAGCAGCGTGGCATTCGCACCTTGTCGGTCAGCGGCAGCCAAACCATCGTCAACAGCGGGGCAATCCAGACGCTTGGCGTCAGCAACAGTCAGGGGATTCTTGCGCAGGCTTCAGGCGCGGCGAGCCTTTCGCTGACCAACAGCGGGGCGATTACCAGCAAGGGCAGCGGCTCGTCAGCCATCGACGCGCTGACCGAGGGCGGCACGGTCAGTGTCAGCAACACCGCGACCCTGCAAGGTGGGCGCGCAGACAGCAGCGGCGTGGCCCTCGGCGGTGCGACGCAAACGTTGAACAACGCCGGCACGATCGGCGCGCTCAGCGATGTCGCGGTGCGCGCCGATGCGACCACGCCGGGCACGGCGTTTTCGCTGAACAACACCGGGCAGATGACCGGTTCGGTGAATGCGGTGAGCGCCAGCAGTAACGTCAGCAACAGCGGCACCTGGACGCTGCGCAACTTTGTCGACAGTAGCGGTAGCGGCACGCGTGATACCTGGGGTGTCGCCACCAGTGATCTCGGTTCGGCCGGCAACAACAGCATTGATAACAGCGGGGTCATTCGCTTGGCGGCGCAACCGGCGCCGGGCATCGCCAGCTTCAGTGCCAGCGGTGCCTATTTGCCCTTGGGCCAGGCGGCCAACACGCCGACACCGGGCGGTGCGGTGCAGGGGCAATTGCTCGGGGTGAGCCGTTTCACCCACAGCGGCACACTCGACCTGGCCGCTGGCGGGAACACGGTCGGCAATGTCTTGCTGATCAGCGGTGCGAACACGGCCGGCACCGACGGTGGCGGGGTCTTCGTGTCCAACGGCGGCAGCCTGTTGCTCAACACCACATTGAACGGCGGCGGGGTGAACAGTCGCTCCGACATGCTGGTCGTCGACTCGACCGCCACCGGCAGCGGCGGCGCCACCGGATTGGCAGTGAGCAATGTCGGTGGGCAGGGTGAATTGACCCAGGGCAACGGTATCGCTGTCGTCGAACTGCTCAATAAAACCGAGGCGGCCAGTGACCCCAACGCGTTCCGCCTGGCCCGCCGGGTGGTCGCCGGGCCGTATGAGTATCGCCTGCAACAAGGTGCCGAGGACGGTAGCGCCAAGGACACCTGGTACCTGCGCTCGGATGCGCCGATCCCGGATGATCCGCCAGGTCCTGATCCCGAGCCAACGCCTGCGCACGTGCCCAATTACCGGCCGGAAGTGTCGTTGTACGGCGCGGTTCCGGCGCTGGCGCTGGTCTACGGCCGGACGATGGTCGACACCCTGCACGAGCGCGTCGGCGAAGAACGCCTGAATGCCGGCGATCCGTTGCCCAAGGACGATGAATCCACGCTGGCGCCGTCCATGGGCTGGGGCCGGGTTATCTATCGCAGTGGCAAACAGGATGGCGACACTAAAAACGCCTTGGGCAACACGCCCGAATACAACTACGACCTGACGGCTTTTCAGGTCGGCACTGACCTTTATCGCAAGGTCAGAACCGATGGCAGTCACGAGCAGGCCGGGATTTCCCTGTCGGCCGGCACGATCGACGCCGGCGTCAGCCACTACACCCGTCGCGCCGCCGGCGAAGACACCTTGCGGGCTTACGGCGTGGGCGCCTACTGGACGCACTTCGGCCCGTCCGGCTGGTACCTGGACGGTGTGCTGCAGGTCAACCGTTTCGACATCGAGGCCAAACCCAACGACCTCGGCAAACTGAAAACCCGTGGCTGGGGCTACACCGCGTCGCTGGAAAACGGCTACCCGTTCGAGGTCGACAAGGACTGGTACGTCGAACCGCAATTGCAGGCGATCTACAGCTACGTCGACCTCGACAGCAGCGATGACGTCGGCGCGAAAATCCGTTTTCGCGACGTCGACTCACTGATCGGCCGGGCCGGCGTGCGCATCGCCAAGGACTGGGACACCGAAGGCGTCGACAAAAGCGCACGGCGCACCAACGCGTGGATACGGCCGAGTGTCTGGCACGAATTCAAGGGCCAGCCGAAGACTGAGTTTTCCTCCGAGTCGGGTTACATCCCGTTCGAGTCGGACATTCAGGGCACGTGGGGCGAGGTCAACGTGGGCGTGGATTACCAGGCCAATCGACGCACCACGTTTACCGCGTCGGCGGGATATCGCCAGGGCTTTGATGGCGACAGCCACGGGTATGACGCGATGCTGGGGTTCAAGATCAATTTTTAGGTACCCCCGACAACTCCGCGCAGCACTGCAAAACACTGCGAGGATGGGCCTGTTTGCGATGCGGTGGGTCAGTCGGGAGCATTGGCACAGGTAATCCGCTATCGCGGGCAAGCCCGGCTCCCACAGGATTCTCGGGTGCGCATAGACCAGCGCAGCACTGCAAAACCCTGTAGGAGTGAGCCTGCTCGCGATGCGGTGGGTCAGCCGGTATCGTCGGCACAGGTAATCCGCTATCGCGGGCAAGCCCGGCTCCCACAGGGATCTCTGGTGCGCACAACCCTGCGCAGCACTGCAAAATCCTGTAGGAGTGAGCCTGCTCGCGGTGCGGTGGGTCAGCCGGTATCGTCGGCACAGGTAACCCGCTATCGCGGGCAAGCCCGGCTCCCACAGGGATCTCTGGTGCGCATAACCCAGCGCAGCACAGCAAAACCCTGTAGGAGTGAGCCTGCTCGCGATGCGGTGGGTCAGCCAATATCGTCGGTACAGGTAATCCGCTATCGCGAGCAGGCTCACTCCTACAGGTTTCTCGGGTGTAGACAAAACTGGGCAACACGGTAAAACACTGACCGCGCGGTCGGCGTGATCGGAATGGCTTGCTGGCGCGCGGCCCTATATTCTTCCGGCGTGTAATCGAATTGTTTAGGGAAGCATTGCATGCCGTTCAGGGTCATGGTTGTCGGTGGATATGGAAATTTCGGCAGCATCGTCTGCAGGCATTTGGCGCAGATGCCGGGTGTGCAATTGCTGCTCTCGGGCCGTGACCGGCTGAAGTTGCAGCGCAAGGTCGATGAACTCAACAGCCACGCCAGCACGGTCGCCGAAGGCTGGTGTGGCGATGCCATGGGCGACGAGTTCAGAGCGGCGTTGCGCGCGATGAACATTCAGTTGGTCATCCACACCGGCGGGCCGTTTCAGGGGCAATCCTATGCGGTTGCCGAGAGCTGCATTGCGGCGGGCGTGAGCTACTGCGATCTGTCTGACTGCCGCACATTCGTCAATGGCATTGGCGTGCTCGATGCCCAGGCGAAACAGGCGGGCGTGGCGATTCTCAGCGGCTGCAGTTCGGTGCCGACGCTGTCGTCGGCGATCATTGATCAGCAGCGCTCGCGTTTCTCGCGCATCGACGTGATCGAACACGGCATTTCGTCGTCGGCGAAAATGCCCGGCCTGTCGACGATTGAAGGGGTGTTCGCCTACGCCGGCAAACCGATCAAGCAACTTAAAAACGGTCAAGTGCATGAGGTGTTGGGCTGGCAGGACCTGACTTTGCGCAAGATGCCGCAGATGGGCACGCGTCTGTTAGCCAACGTCGATGTCCCGGACATGGACATTTTCGCCGGCCGCTATGGCGCGCAAACCCTGTGCTTCAAGGCTGGCGCCGGGCTGAAAATGGGCAGCCTCGCCAGCTATCTGCTGGCGCAGGCCTTGCGGCTGGGGCTGGTGCGTGACCATGCCCTGTGGGCGGCGCGGTTGCACCGTCTGGGCACGCGCTTCGAACGGTTCGGCGATGGCAAAAGCGCGATGTACATCGATGTGCACGGCGTCGGTCTTGAGGCACAACCGTTGTCGATGACCGTGCAACTGACCGCCCTGAATGACAAGGGCCCGGAGATCCCCAGCTGCGCCGCTGTCGCCCTGGCCGCGAAAATGGCTCTGGGATATGAGCCACAGGCTGGCGCACGACCGTGCGTGGGCGAAATCACCGTCGACGAATACATGGCCGCCATCAACGATCCGGACAACCTGAGCCTGTCCGTGCAGTTCTCTGACGGGCAGCGCTGAGCATGCTGTATCTGTGCTTGAAGTACCTGCACGTGATCGCCGCGATATTTTTGTTCGGCTTCGGCATGGGCTCGTTCCTCTACCTGATCGCCGCCAGTCGCACAGCCAACCCGGCAGTCATCGCGCACGTCGCGAGAATGGTCGTGCGTTTCGATACCTGGATTACCACGCCGGCAGGGTTTGCCCAGATCATCACGGGTTACCTATTGCTGAGGGTGTCGGGGCTGCCGATGAGCACGGAATGGGTGCTCACCTCGCTGATCATCTTCTTCAGCGTGGGCTCGCTGTGGCTGCCGGTCCTGGTGCTGCAAAAGAGGCTGTGCGGGATGGCGTTGACTGCTGACGCGGCTGGCGAGGGGCTGAATGACGACTTCCGCGCCGTGTACCAGAAATGGTTCTGGATGGGCGTTGTCGGGTTTGCCGGGATGTTTGTGATTGTGCTGATGATGGTGACGAAACTGTCGCCGGCGCAGTGGCTCAGTCTGCTGGGGTAGCGCTGGGTGGCGCGGCCATTTTCAAGAAGCGCTGCTCATGATCAGGACTCGGCAAGAGGCAGGTGTCGTTCCGGCCGAACAACCGATAGCGATTGCGCGCAATCCGGTCGTACGCCCAATCGCGCAGCGTGCGCGGCACGATGCGCAGCCACCGGATGGGTCGCCAGCGGCCAGGCAATTGGCCGATGACTTCGAAAAACGCATCCGAACGCTCCCAGTAATGCCGGTCGCGGATCACCGCCATGGTGTCGAACTGATCCACCGGCAAACCGGCCCACGCCAGCAGCGCCTGACCCTCGGGCGACTGCACGGTCGCGAGGCGCACGCGGCGCTGGCGGTCATGCCGGATCAGAAACCGCGCCCAGCCATTGCACAGCTTGCACACGCCATCGAACAGCACGACCGTCTCGCCCGGTTTGAGCAGTGGCGCAGGGGCAGGGCGGGTTTGCGAGGCTGGCATCAGTGTGGGTCCAGATGAGACGGGTTATTCGCGATCATAACCGACCGTCTTCAACTGTAGTCGAATGTGAACAACACCAACCCTTCGACCGGTTCATAGAACATCACGATCAAGTCGGCACCGGCCGAACGGTAGTGCCAGCCCGGCACACTGGCCACGTGATAGAAACGATGGCCGGCCGGGCTCAGCGGATAGACGTTCGAGTCGCCCTCATCGACGTTGGTGTCGACGATGTCCATGGGGAATTCCACCGATTCCACCCAGTTCGCCCGACCATCCACGTCGCCGCCCAACTGCTGCACAAACTCGATCGGGTGAGTGCTGTCCCAGTCCATGCGCGCCAATCTGCCGCTGCGTTTGAAACCCTCAGCAGCGGCGGCGAAAGCGCTGTGCTGTTCGGCGTAATGTTGCTGCAGATCCGCCCTGGCACCGGGATGCGGATCGGCCAGCTCGGCGTTGCCTTCGTGCAGGAAAAAGTAGCGCGGATCGCCACACAGACGATAGCGCCCTTGTTCGATCTGAAAGCCGATCCAGTTGGTTTTCAGCAGGTCGCCGTGATAGCCATTCCACTCGGTCAGTTCGCCGACAAAGCACTCGTAGGGTTCCAGCGGGCTGAGCATGTGCGCCACCCCCGACCACTGTGGATTGACCTTGCTCAGGTCAATGCTGAACAGGGCGTGCAAGTGGTGCGCCAGCTCCGATTGATCCGCGACAAACACGTCTTCGGCGTTGGGGAACGGCAGCAGGCCTTCGGGGATTTTGGTGTAGTCGGGGGTGTGGTTTTCGCTCATTCGATACAGTCCTTTGTGGTGTTGGCGCGACAATGTTGAGGATGTGTTCAGTGTGAGTCGGTTTTTTTAGCGACGCAGCCTGGCGAATCGGATTCAATTTGGATCATGCCGACAGAAGCGGAAGGGCCTCCGTCGTAATCCCAACTCACCGGACCCCCCACACTCACCAGATCGTAGATGTTGCTTTCGCCCAACACTTTGTAAGTGCGGCGATCATACAAGCGGAAGAACGCCGGGAATTCCCAAGAGCCAGGCCAAGTCTCAGACACCGTATCGTCGGGGTGGGTGTTGGAATGAAAAAAGCCGGGCAATACCCAGTACGGCCTGAATTGCTGGAGCCAATAGCAACCGTTGGGGCTGAACTGCGGTTCATGGGACGGCTCGGCAAGGGCTTTTTCCCACCATTGCGACGCCATCCACAACGCACCCCACGAGGTGACGCAGAACAGCAACGCCGCGAGGATGGATTTTTCCCGACGCAGATGGCGGGCACTGACAATCCGTTGCATGAAGACATCCTGTCGCAAAAAGTCGGCAATTGTGCAGGTTCCGGATCGACAGGCAAAGGGGGGGAGCCCAAAAGCTCCCACCCTGTAGGAGCTGCGGAACGCTGCGATCTTTTGATGTTGGGGGCAAAAGATCGCAGCCTCGTTGCACTCGTCAGCTCCTACAGGGGAGCGGTGGGATGGGGACTACCCCTTTGGGGGTACTCACTCTGAGTGATAGGAAGTTTTGCCACGATCCGCATACTGGTCAGACACGGCGTTATTCACCTGAAGGTCTGACGATGCGATTAGAACTTGTACAAATGGCGGCGCGCGATGGCGATACCGCTTACAACCTGGAGCGCATTCTGCGAGCGGTCGCCGACAGCGCGCCGGGCTGCGATATCGTGATGTTCCCCGAGTCGTCCATCACCGGTTTTCTCGACCACGACAACATTGCCCGACTCGCCGAGCCGGTGGACGGCGCGAGTGTCCAGACGATTTGCGCCGCCGCGCGGCAGCACGATGTCGCGGTGGTTGTCGGGTTGATCGAGCGCGAGGGCGAGCGCTTCTACAACACCACGTTGCTGATCACCCCCGAGGGCGTGGCGCTGACTTACCGCAAGACCCACCTGTGGGTCGGCGAGCCCGGGCTGGTGTACCCCGGCGATCGTTTTACCACGGTGCAGTGGCGCGGAGTGCGCATCGGTCTGTTGATCTGCTACGACATTGAGTTCCCGGAAAGCGCTTGCGCGCTGGCGGCGCTCGGCGCGCAGTTGATCCTGATCACCGACGGCAACATGGACCCTTACGGCCACCTGCACCACACCGCCGTCGCCGCCCGCGCCCAGGAAAACCAGGTGTTTGCCGCCATGGTCAACCGCGTGGGCGAAGGCGTTGGCGAAGTGTTCGCGGGCGGTAGCAGCGTCGTCGACCCGTTCGGCAGACGCCTGTTTGAAGCTGGCGCGCAAGAATCCCGGCACGTTGTGGACCTGGACCTGACACAGATCGCACCGTCGCGCGCGCTCTATGACTACCGCGCAGAAAAGCGCTTGAAGCTGGCCGCTGCGGTCACTGAACACCCGGACGGTCGCCGCGAGCTGTTGATTCCCTGAGCGCTGAAACCGGTCTCGCTTTCCAAATAAAAACAACATCGCGGCGGACTGCCAATCGATGGCCGATTCGCCAGGAGCTCCCCATGAAACTCAAGCGTTTGCTGCACCTTGGCTTGTTCACTGTCTGCGGGTTGGGCGCAGCAGTCAGTTGGGCCCAGGGCCCCACGGTCAACTTCTACAACTGGTACGACTTCATCGCCCCCGAAGCCCCCAAAGACTACGAGAAGGAAACCAGCACACCGGTGCTGCTCGACACCTTCGACAGCGCTGAAGTCATGCAAAGCAAATTGATGGTCGGGCGCAGCGGCTACGATGTTGTCGTGGTTACCAACAGTGCGCTGCCCAACCTGATCAAGGCTGGCGTGCTGGCAGAACTCGATAACAGCCAGTTGAGCAACCGCTCAAATCTTGACCCCGACATCCTCGCCAAAGTGGCGCAGAACGACCCCGGCAATCGCTATTCGATTCCTTATTTGTGGGGCACCACGGGGATCGGCTACGACGTTGACCAGATGAAAAAAATCTTCGGCGACGAGACACCAGCGGACTCCTGGGACTTGATCTTCAAGGAAGAAAACATCAAGAAGCTCAGCCAGTGCGGCGTCGCCATGCTCGATTCGCCCGGCGAAATCATTCCGATCGCCTTGCACTACCTCGGCTTGCCGCCCGACAGCAGCAACCCCGATGACTACGCCAAAGCTGAAGCGCTGCTGCTGAAAATCCGCCCCTACATCACCTATTTCGACTCGTCGCGGTTCATCACCGATCTGGCCAACGGCAATATCTGCGCAGTGGTGGCGTGGTCCGGCGGCGTGTTCGACGCCAAGACCAACGCCGAGCGCGCCAAAAACGGTCGGAACCTGGCCTATCGCATCCCGCGTGAAGGCTCCTCGGTGTGGATGGAAACGCTGGTACTGCTCAAGGACGCGCCGCACCCGCAGCAGGGCCTGAACTTCATCAACTACATGATGCGCCCCGAGGTCATCGCCAAAAGCTCGAACTACCTGGGCTACCCCAACGGCAACAAAAGTTCGCTGACCTACGTCGAGGAAAGTTTGCGCAACAACCCGGACGTCTACCCGCCGGCTGCGACCCTGGCGACGCTGTTTCCTGCGCAGCCATTGCCGCTGAAGATTGAGCGCATTCGTACGCGGGTCTGGAGCAAAGTCAAAAGCGGCACCTGAGCCCGCGGGAAAAAACTGCTTGCCTCAGGGCAAGCAGCGCGCGGAGATCCATTGACGGCTGTAGGCCAACACGCTCTGCGCGATGGCCGTCGGGAAGTGGATAAAACCGTGGGGGCAGGACGGCAGCATGTGCATCTCGACGGGTGCCGATACTGCCCAGCGTTTGGCGATCTCTAGGGTGTCGTCCCGCAGTGGATCCAGTTCACCGGCAAACAACAACGCCGGCGGGAAACCGCTGAAATCGCCATACAACGGTGACAGCGGCGGCTGGCGACGCTCTTCGTCACTCAGCCCCGGCGTCAGCAGGCGCAGCGCTGGCACGATGCCTGGGCCATCGAGCAGCAAGGTTTCGGGAGGTGCCGTGCGCACGCTTGGCGTGCCGGTCAGATCGTAGAGGCCGTAATAGAGCAGCGCGCCGCTGATGCGTTGCAGCAGTTCGGGCGATGTTTGCAGCGCCAACAACGTCGCGGCCGCCAGATGCGCCCCGGCCGATTCGCCGACCACCACCACAGGCAAATCGGCAAACGCAGGGTCACGCAGCAACCCGCGCGTGGCGTGCAGGCAATCTTCCAGCAGGCCTTCAATCGGTGTCGACACGGCGAGCCGGTAATCGACCGAGACCACCACGACCTCGCAGCTGTCGACGATGGCAAGGTTGAAGTTGTCGTTCATCTGCGCGTTGCCGATCACCCAGCCGCCGCCATGAAAATCCAGCACAACGCCTTTGGCTTTGCCCTTGGGCCGGATGATCCGCACGGCGACGGGAACGGCGCCGCCCTCGATCATCTTTCGTTCAGCGCTCAGGCCATGCTTGGGCAGGGGGCTGGGGCTAACCAACTGACTGGCGCGCAACAGCGCCTGAATCAGCCGTGGCGTGGTGCGATTGCGGATGCGAAAACGCGGCAACCAGGCGAGCTTCTTGTTGAACTCGCGCACCTGTGCCAACTCCCGTTCGCCCTGCGGCCAAGGTGCCGGGTTGCTCCCTGTAAAGTCGGTCATCAGCGGTTCTTGAGCAAAATGGAAAAATTCAACGCGGCGGCCACACACAACCACGCCAGATAGGGAAACAGGATCAAGCCTGTAATCACGTCAAGTTGCAACGCCATGACCACCATGGCCGCCACCACCAGCCACAACAACGCCAGAATGACCATCGCGGCCAAGACTTGGTGGGCGCCAAAAAACACCGGCGTCCACAAGGTGTTCAGCGCAATCTGCGCGGCCCATAACGCCAGCACCACCTGGCTCCCCGGGATCAGGGTCAAGCGGTAACCGGCCCAGGCCAGCAGCAGGTAAATCAGCGTCCAGGCCACGGGAAACGCCCAGTTCGGCGGGGTGAAGCGCGGTTTGACGAGGCCCTCGTACCAGGCGCCCGGTTTGAACATGACACCGGTGGTCGCCGCGGCGGCGCAGGCCAGAAGGAAAATGAAAAAGGTCATCGCCAGTCCTTAGCTGAAGTCAGCTGTTGGGGGAAGCCAAGCCGTGTCGGCCGTTAAACAGATGACGCCCCGTGACGCAAAAAGTTTTGCCGTGAGCGACGACTGTTTTTACGCCGGGCGTTGCAGTTGAACTAAAAGCTGACTGGCTCGTCAGGATATTAACGCCATCACACACGGGTGACCCCATGCACAATTTTCTGCTCGAATACCTGTTCAACGGCGAGCCGCGCCGCCACGTGCTCGAAGTCAAACAGACGCACCTCGCCGAACACGAGGCCGCGCTGCACCTGCTGGAACTGCACGTCGGCGACGCCGAAAACGGCCTGATCATGCCCCCGGCGGACGCCACGCCGGAGCAGATTGTGCAGCAGGCGGAGGTCGTCGGGATCACGCAGGTTCGGGTGGTCAAGCAAACGGTGTGAGGCCTTGCCGCAAGCCGTCGTTGGTTTGCGGCGTCACGCACGAACGGTGCGAGGCGGGCGTTTGTACACGCATGAGTTGAGGGTCGAGAGCATCGCCCTCTACAAAAGCTCGGGTATCAGAAAACCATCGCATCACCGAGGATGGTTTTGCCCGGTATTGATGCGCAAAGCGCTGCCCTGTATCGCGTAAATGCGGGTGATCTGTGTCTATCGGTGCTTTTTCCAGGTTGCTACGGTCGCATTCCCTGAATTTCGATGAGGCAACCATGGATCTCACCGCCATCCCTTTTGGTACCACCGATTGGTCAACCATCGAGCCCGTGGCGCACGCCGGCGAGACCGGCACAGCCTATTGGCGCACCTGTCAGTTCGGCTCGACGCGAGTGCGGATGGTCGAATACAGCCCCGGTTACCTGGCCGATCACTGGTGTTGGCGAGGGCACATTCTGTTGTGTCTTGAAGGGCAGTTGCTGACAGAACTGGAAGACGGCCGACAGTTCACTCTGACGGCGGGCATGAGCTACCAAGTAGGCAATGATGCCGAAGGCCATCGTTCGTCCACCGCCACCGGGGCAACATTATTCATCGTGGACTAACCAAAACCCCGACCTGTAGGAGCTGCGGCACGCTGCGATCTTTTGATCTTGATGTGAAAAATCAAAAGATCGCAGCCTCGTTGCACTCGACAGCTCCTACAGGGTTTTGGGTTTGGCACGCGCCTTTTCTGTTCAGGATCAACGTGCCCCGGCACCGCCTCGGGGGCGTTTATTCAATGACGGGATACCACGTTGCGTAGTTGTCATTGAAGGCGTTCAGCAAGGGGAATGCTTCGTTGCGATCACCCTCTACGACGGCGTTCTTGCGCTCGAAGGCTTCGCTCATGTGCTTTTGGCAAAGGTCTTTCGGCACATAACACAGGCCATGCCAACGATGACGCCAGGCCAGCAACTGCGCATCATTTTCAACGATGTACACCGTTTTGCTCAGTGACTTGCGCAGGCGAGGGGCCGAGTCGCCTTTGAGCGACCTTGGCACACGAACCTCTTGGCCAAACACGTCCCACCCGGCCCACTGGCTGTAGAAGCGCAAGCGCGTGTCGTTGTTGACCGAGAGAAATTCGTAGTAGGCAATGCCCGGCTTGGGTTGGGCGATTTCGCAATAACGGCGCATCAGCGTCGTAGAAATATTGGCGATCATGTCATCAGAAAGGTGGTTAACCACCTTCTGAAAATGATGGAGATTGTTAAAGCCGAATTCTTTGCTGAGATGGGTCAGTCGCTGGCAATACGTGTACTCGCCGATCACAGAAACTTTGGCAAGCAACTTCAAATCATCCAGGCACTGCGCGGCATTCGAACGGTTCATAGCATCACTCCTTTAGCCAAATCGAAGACGTGCCTCGACCAGCATGCTGCTTGCAGTGGCTAAACAAGTGGGTAAGTTCACTTGGATTTTTCGTATTTCCCATCGCAGCAGGGAGGCTACTTGTGCCTTCGCGAGATGAAATCATAAAGCGCCTGCGCAAGTAAACCGTCAGGCGAGCTGCAATCGCCAAGACTGCCAGCCGAGGCATAAAAAAACCGCGCCTACTCGCTAGACGCGGTTTTTTGCTTGAGCCCTTCAGGCACTCACAGCGCCCACATTCGCACCAGCGCAAACTCCAAGTCGACAGTGATGCACTCGCGGCCAGCGACCCATTCGTCCTCGCGAAGGCGCCGGCCGGTATTGGTCTCGCGCTCACCTTTGGCGATCACCAGAATAAACAGCCGGGTAGGGCACTCAAACGCATTCAGCCGTTCAACATCCGCCCGCACCGACCAGTCGCCGTCCAGGCACTTGGCGTATGAAATGTCACCCAGGCATTTGACTTCCGCGACCATCGACGGCTTGCCGTCTTCACCCAATGCATAGAGATCCGCTTTGCGCCGATCGCCGATTGGCAGGTCCGTCCAGATTTCCAACTCATGGTTGAACCAGGCATGAAGGCTGATCTGGGCTTGAATCCAGTGTTCCCGACAGCTGCTGAGTTGCAGGACCTGCTCAAGGCTTTTTTCCATGTCGTGAAAGGCTCGTCCGAATAAGTCGAGCCATTGGGTGGTGTTCATTCTGCACTCCCTGTGTTATCAAAATTGAGGCGCGATTATGGACGAGAACAATCCCAAACACCTCATCCGGTAGGAGCAAGGCTTGCCCGCGAAGGCGTTTAATCAGCCAGCATCGCCATTGCCTGATTCACCGCCTTCGCGGGCAAGCCTTGCTCCTACAAATAGCGTGTGCCCATGGCTCCGCCATCCCTGGCGCACAGCCATCCCACCTCCAACATGGACAAATCACGCACCCCACGGCCCAATCGCGCAGCCATTTCGCTTCAAAGCAAAACTGTCATATTCAGTATCACTTGCTTACCCATAGTGACCAGCCCAACGCTTATTCAATGAGGCTGCACTGTGTTTCAACGTCTTCTGTGTTCGCTGTCCGTACTGAGCCTGTCCATCGCCGCCGCCCATGCTGCCGAGTCCGTGCCGCTCGACACGCCGCGCTTGCAAGGCATCGACAACTTCCGTGACATCGCCGGCATCAGCACCGCGTACACCACGGCCCACGACGGCACGATGCGCAGCGGCGTGTTCTACCGCTCCAACGCGCTGACCCCGACGGCATCCGACTTGGCGACCCTCAACAGCCTCGGCATCAAAGCCATCTACGACCTGCGCACCCCCAGCGAAATCGCCGCCACCCCCGACACCCTGATCAGCGGCGCCACCTACCAGAACATCGACATCATCGGCAGCACCACCTCTGGCTCGAACATCACCAACATTTCCTTCAAAAGCGCCGCCGACGCCATCGCCAAGATGGAGCAGACCAACCGCGCCTTCGTCAGCGACGCCGGCATGCGCAGCCAGTTCGGCAACCTGTTCAACGCACTCGCCAGCGTCGACGCCGCGCAACTGTTCCACTGCACCGCCGGCAAAGACCGCACCGGCTGGACCGCCGCCGTGTTGCAAAGCATCGCCGGCGTCGATAACGCGACCATCATGGCCAACTACCTGGCGACCAACGACTACACGGCCGCCCGCGTCGCCGCCACGTTGAAGGCAATGCCGCCGAGCATGGCTGCCGTCTACGGCCCACTGCTCGGCGTGCAGGCCAGCTACCTGCAAGCCGGCCTCGACGAAGTCACCGCGCAATACGGCACGATGGACAACTACCTCAAACAAGGCCTCGGTTTGTCGCAGGAAACCATTTACGTCCTGCGCGGCAAACTCGTCGAATACAACAGCCTGCCGGGTCAGGCCGGGCTGATCGGCAACGCCGCTGCCGGTGCCGAACTGCTCCGCCAATTGCAGAACACCGAGCTGTCCGGCACCTACAGCGCCTACAACTACTACCTGCAATCGGCGATCGACGCCGGCACCCTCGGCGGAGTCGAATCCCAGGTCGGCGGCCAGGTACACGCCGACGCCGCCAGCTACCTGCTGCGCCAAAACGCGATGATCGAACAAGCCGCCGCACCGTTCGCCAGCGGCAGCGACCTCAAAGTCGGCCAATATCGCCTCTGGACCACCGCGCTCGCCGGCTACCTCGGCACCGACGGCTCGGCCCATGCCGAAAGCAGCAACGAACACAGCCAAGGCCTGATGGTCGGCATCACCCAACGCTTCAGCGAACAACTCAGCGCACGCGGCGGTTTCGGCTACAGCAAAGGCACCGTCGGCGGTGCAGGTGGCGAAGCCGACACCGACTTCACCTTCCTCAACGTCGGCGCCCGCTACGGCTTCACCAGCCTGGAACAAGGCCTGTTCCTCGACGCCAACGCCAGCGCCGGCTACATCGACTACGACAGCAAACGCGACCTCGGCGGCGGCCTCGGCACCGCGAAGGGCAACACCCACGGCAACCTCACCGGCGCCACGTTGGCCCTCGGCTACCGCGCCCCGGTCAACGGCATGACCTTCGAACCAAGCTTGGGCTTGCGCGTCAGCCACCTCGACCTCAACGGCTTCAAAGAGAAGGGCAGCGAACTCTCGCTCGACGTCGACGACAACACCGCCACCCGCCGCAGCGCCGTCGCTAACCTAAACGTAGGTTTCGCGCCCGTGGCGATGGGCAGCTGGCAACTGGTGCCGGGCGTACAAGTGGGCTACGAGCGCACACTGGGCGATAACGAAGTCGACAGCCAAAGCCACCTGCTGGGGCTCGACATCGAACAACGCGCCGCTTTCGACAATCGCGACCAATTCAGCGGCGGGGTAAACCTCATGGCCAGCCTCGGCGCCCTCAGCCTGGGCGCAGAAGTGGGCGCCAATGGCGGCGGCGACAGCCACGGTTTCAGCGGCGGGCTGAAGGCCAGCTACGCGTTCTGAAAGAAGGGATAACACAACAGGTCAAGGACAACCCAAATCGAAAAAACACCGCAAACCCCTGTGGCGAGGGGATTCAGCGAAACGTCGCACCGCCCCGATGGGCTGCGCAGCAGCCCCAACAAATCAGGCCTGCTACGCAGTCCATCGGGGATGAATCCCCTCGCCACAACGGTGTTCCAAGCAACTGACCAGTCACTTGAACCCCAAACTCCGCCAGACGCACCGCAAAATCCATCAACCCGACACTAACCCTGTGGCGAGGGGATTCATCCCCGATGGGCCGCGCAGCGGCCCCAAAGGATTCAGGCCTGCTACGCAGTCCATCGGGGATGAATCCCCTCGCCACAACGGCGTTCCAAGCAACTGACCGGTCACCCGAATCCCAAACTCCGCCAGACTCACCGCAAATACATCAACCTGACCCCAACCCTGTGGCGAGGGGATTTAGCGAAACGTCGCACCGCCCCGATGGGCCGCGCAGCGGCCCCAAAAGATTCAGGCCTGCTACGCAGTCCATCGGGGATGAATCCCCTCGCCACAACGGCGTTCCAAGCAACTGAGCAGTCACTTGAACCCCAAACTCCGCCAGACTCACCGCAAAATCCATCAACCCGACACCAACCCTGTGGCGAGGGGATTCATCCCCGATGGGCCGCGCAGCGGCCCCAACAAATCAGGCCTGCTACGCAGTCCATCGGGGATGAATCCCCTCGCCACAACGGTGTTCCTGGCAACCAACGAGATCACTCCAAGCCCAGAACCCCGCCGGACTTACCCCATAAGCTTCCTGAAGGCCAACTAAGATCTCAGCGATAGAGTCGAATACTGCCTTTTCCCACGCTTCTATAGGCTATACCGTCAACGAGTGCTTTCTTTGTTTTCAGTACAACCAGGATAAATGGTGCAGCTCTTCCCATCCGGCATGATGAAGCTGCTGAAGTCCTTGTCGTTGCCATAGCAAAATGCGTACGGATCCTTGCACCCTTTACCCATACAGCGTTTCCAGCCATTAGGCACTTTGACCCAAGTGTCCTTCATGTAAGGTCGCTCTTCTTCGGCGAGATTGATTTTCAACCGTACGGTCTTACCTGACAGTTGATCCAGAGTAAACGCGGCAGAAGGCTTACCGGGTATTGGCTTTCCAGCCTGATCGTATGTTTTACAGTCGAGAATTTTTGTCAGTCGACGCAAACCACCCACCGTACGGAACATCCACTGGCATTGGCCAGCAAACTCGCTCTCGCCGTTAGTGTTGAAGACGCCTTTGTCCATGCTCAAGAGATCCTCGCGCACGGAAATTCCCGCCGAGTCTCTCCCCATGTCTCCGAAATCATCACCATAGGTAGCGTTGATTTCGAGGTCTATCTGATAGATCACCAACTCACAGCCTTTACTGACTCGGCGTATTTCAATCTGCGAATCCGGTTTATATGCCTTTCGCCACTCACGGTTGAATTGCGGATTCAGATTGTCGCGCTTAGCCAAGTCGCACTTTTGGCCTTTAGCAGGCACGTACCATACCGTCGCGACGTATGCGAAATTCTTCGGCAGATCTGCGGTGAAAGTGAAGGTGTTCGACTTGTCGGGCGCCGTGGTCGTGCAGCCAACCAACAGCGTCATGCAACTCGTGAAAGTCAGAGCTAGAACTGCACTCTTCATAAGGTCTCTCCTTGAACGACAAATTTCCTGTGCAAGTCTCGCGCTGCCAGCAGAGTGATCTTCATTAATGCGATCGAAGTGCGATGCTGCCGTCTCGGCGTTAGGAAGGAAGCTGATATTTAGATGCCTGCAAACGCGATCGACGAGGAAGTGAAACGGCTCTGGCTTCTTCCTGCCCAGCAAGCCTGGCTAGCATTTCGGTGTGCTCGATTATCAGAAAGCGACGGATATTAACAAACTCTACAGCCGCGCTAGCCGCCTCAGATTAAGGAATGTTCAGCCACGCAGGACTGGCTGTTTCTGGCTGCTCACCAAGATGGACGTTTTCAGTGAATGGTGATGGCTATCGGATAAATCCCCTCACCAAAAACTGCATTCCAAACATCCAACAAGCTCACCCCCGAGCCCGAAACTCCGCCGGACTCACCCCATAAGCCCCCTGAAAATACTGACAAAACCGCCCCACATTACTAAACCCAAACCGCAACGCCACCTCGGTCACCGACCCCGCATCCCGCTGCTTCAACACCTCATAAGCCCGCTCCAGCCGCACCTGCCGCTGATACCCCACAATCGACATCCCGACAAACCGCCGAAACCCCTCCTGCAACGCCCGCTGACTGACATTGCTCAAGCGCGCCAGATCCACGCCACTGATCAATTGCTCCGGATGCGCCTGAATAAACTCCACCGCCAACTTCACATGTCGCGGCGCAACCATCGCCGTCGGCCTCCTCAACGCCTCGGAAAAGTTATGCGGCCACGCCTCCAGCACCGCATCAATCAACATCTCCCGCAACCGCGACGGCATCAACGTCCCGCTGTTGATCAACAAATCAAACTCCGTCCCCGTCGCCAGATCAATCAACGCCTTGATTCCCTGAAACGCCGCTGAATCCAGATTCACACTCGGCTCAAACACAATCCTCTCCAGAATCGGTTTACCCAACAGCGCCGCCAACCGCTCAGTGAGCTGATGCCGATTGATCGACATCCCGTGATGCGCGTGACCATCAAAAAAGCGCATCGAGCGGATGTCAGCCTTATCGATCGCCAAACCAACCTGGCAAACGCCAATGGACTCGGTCGCGTGGTTGAACACAATCTGGCCGGCCGTGGGGATGACGAACGTGATCTCATCCTGTGGGTCGGGGAAGGCAACGGTGAAATCCCCACGATAATGCATCCGCCGAAAACTCACCCCCTCATGCCGCCCATAAACCCCACCAATGATGATGTTCGCCGGCAGCGGCGGATTGTCCGCATAGCGATTACCAAACAACTTCGAAAAAAGTGCACCGAAGTCGTCCGAACGGAGGTTGTCGGAGCGCAGGATGATTTGCTGGCGAACGGGAGACGGAAACACCTTGGCGGCACCTTCGGTTGGGGGCTCTAGGACAGGGGTGTGGGGCAGGGCGCCGAGAAGACTAGCAGAGGAAATATGACGAGTTTGTGACAGCCTGAAACATGCCGTAACACCGCCGCGCCACGTTTAAGCAAAGGACACTCGGCAGGCCATTGCCGACATGGCAACCTGCTCGCCACTGTACTCAGCGAACAAACAAGGGCCCCGCGCCAAGCCCCAGGCCCTGTTTGACCCGCCCTGAAAGCCCAAAAAACATTGGAGCGGCAATGCAAGCCAACACGCAAACACTCCCCATCACCCTGACCCCGGAACTCGACTTCGACCAAACCGCCGCCAGCGCTTTCGGCGAATCGCTGACCACCGAATACACCCAAGCCACGCCATTCCCGCACATCGTCATCGACAACTTCCTGCACGCCGACGTCATCGCCAGCATCCGCGAACACTTCCCGGTCGAACCGACCAGCAACGAACAAATCTACGAGCGCGGCTACAAAGGCCAACTCAAACGCCAGATCAGCCCCAACGCCTGCAGCCCGTACCTGAAGAACGTGTTCAACACCTTCAACTCCGCACCCATGCTGGAATTCCTCGAAAAACTCACCGGCATTCAAGGGCTGATTCCAGACCCTTATTTCGCCGGCGGCGGCTTACACGAAACCAAAACCGGCGGCTTCCTGGGCGTGCACTCGGATTTTCGGCTGAACAAAAAGCTCAACGTTGAGCGACGGCTGAACGTGATTATTTACCTGACCGAGGACTGGCAGGAGGCGTACGGCGGCAACCTAGAGCTTTGGGATGTGGGGATGAAGAAATGCCTGAAGAAGGTGCTGCCGGTTTACAACCGGTGTGTGATTTTTAATACGGACAAGGACAGTAACCACGGGCATCCGGAGCCGTTGACTACGCCGGAAGGCATCACGCGGCGGTCGATTGCGCTTTATTACTACACGGCGAGTGGGGTGAGTGCGGAGCCGAGGCAGAGGAATAAAACGCACTATAAGCCGCGGCCGAAGGATCGGTGGAGTTTGGGGTATTACGTTAGTAAGGTGTTTAGGAAGAGGGGGTGAGGTTTGCGCTCGTGAATTCAGTTATTTTTTTGAGTGTTGGATGAAAATCGGCTTGATTGAGCTAGGTCTGCTGCTTTCGGTCAGAAGCCGCATGCTCAAGGGGCGGCTTTCGGCCAAATGCGGTCATTCCGCTTTTCTTCGAAACAGTGGCAATTCAGTCACCGGCAGGGCTTTAGAACTGTACGCTGTGAGTTTAGAGGGTATCTATAAAACCCAAATCAATCAGTCTTCACTAGTGCTAAACCCGCTTTTTGGTATTGCAAAAGGCTCAATCAAGGACCGGTGGTATGCAGCGGATAATTCCTAGCTATTGCAACTAATGGAAGAGTTGAGGCCTCAGTAGCAGGTCCGATGACAAACTCACCGTGAAGATGTGCGACTTCTAGGCTCTGTACGAAAAGAGATGTCGCAAACACCGCATGGAACACGCCAGTGAAACCATGGCGGCGTAGCTTTTCGC
>NZ_JBODOE010000022.1:0-69482 GCF_051913165.1 Pseudomonas sp. SM4
CATCGTCAAGATTAAATTCCGAAACCCCAATTGCGAAAGCAGTTGGGGTTTTGTTTTGCCCGTAAGAAAAGTTTCAGGCCTGGCAGTACATAGCCAAAAAACTCCGAACAGGGTGGCCTGTCGGGGCATATCCATGCAGGTACGCTGCAGATTAATCCGCGGCGCCGCCTCCAGCTTTACCTATTGAAGTACTGGCCTGAGTAATGCGTCGCCACCCATGGACTTCATACTCGCGCTCTTGTTCAATCGAGCCCGGTTTACGCATTGTCAGTTGCGCGTACAGCCCGTCTTTCTTGTCGTAGTTGCCGAAATGGTCGTTCAATCTGGCGACTAAACATTCATTACCGATATTCACCGGAAAGTCGGCGATCGTTTCGACCACATAATAGCCCGCGCCATAACCGTAATACTCCTCGGGTTCCTCTGCTGACGCAGGAATAGGGCACAGCGGTTTTCTTTCCCCGCCAGTGTCGGAGGAGTCTTTGCCGACCGTGGCCAGACCTTTTGCAAGTGCGCGGTGGAGTTCCGGATTCAGCGTGTAAGGCGTCTTGTGGTCTTCTTTCGTCTGGGTACGGGGAATGCTGAGTTGATAGCGATAGTTAACCGTCAGCGTGGGCACTTCGACATTGACTTGCAGCGGGCTGAGTAAATAGACCTGATCAACGCCATAGTTGCTGTCGCGATAGGCGGCGTAGACCTTGCCACGAATGCTGATCCAGTTAACTGCCTGATTGGCGCCCCGACCACTGATGGAATACAACGAACTGCCGATCCCCGATTCCTCGCCAAGTGCAGCGGTTCTGCGAATGAAGCGGTCCCCATCACGGCGATAGGTTTCGTAGAAACTGAACAGCCCCGTGCCACCGGTGTAAGTCTGGACAACCAGATCGCGTTGGCCGTCTTCGTCCAGATCCAGCAGGTTGAACGTGGTCTGCCCCTGCTCGGTGTCCGCGTCCAGGTTGGACGCCTGCAGGGCCCTCCACTCACTTTGGGTAACACCCTTAGGGATGTTCTTCGGGAAGTGGGTTTTTTCGGCGTATTCACCCTCATCCGGTTCTGCGTCAAACACAGTCAGTGGACTTTTGATCGCTAAAGAAGCGAGCGTCCGTTCCAGGGCAAACTGCGGATCACTTTTGCTCGCCGCTTGAATACGCTTTTGCAGATCGTCCAGCGCTTGTTGGTCACTGTCGTTCGGCTTGTAGACAACCGCTTCCTTCCATTGCACTTTTAATACTTGCAGGCGCTCGCGATAACGTTGTTCAAGGCAAGAGACATCATCCGTGCACTCGTCGCGTGTGTTTAGCCACTGACGTTGCGACGCCTTTAGTTCAGGTTTAGCGCCTGCTGAAACCTTCATCAATCCGCGGTAAACCGTACCCATCTGCGCGTCCAGCTCATGCAACTGGTTATTCGCGCAAATGGTGTTTTCGACGGCATTCGCCGCTTTTGTGCAATCCATTCCAGCCGCCATTGCCTGCTGAATAAACAGAAATGCACAGGCGGACACGATGCCGCGTCCTTTGATGTACACGAAGTAAGTCCCGTATTGAGTAGTTGTACCGGCGCGCAGGGTAATCGTTGGACGAGGAATCTTGAAGTGCCGGCTTCAGGGAACCGCACTTCTGGCCGATAACCCATTCGGTGACTTAAAAGTCGCGCGAAATCGCTTGATAGCATTTGGCCGCCAGCTATCATCTGCGCGCCTGAAATTGCCCTCACTTCAATTGCCTGGAAATCTTCGATGCTGTCGTATCACCAAAAGAGTTTTCTGATCGTCGATGATTTCTCGGATTTCCGCAGTTCCGTTCGCTCAATGCTGCGCGAGCTCGGGGTCAAGGACGTCGACACCGCCGACACCGGCGAGCAGGCGCTGAAGATGTGTGCGCAGAAGTCCTACGATTTCATCCTGCAGGATTTCCACCTCGGCGACGGCAAGAAGAACGGCCAGCAGGTACTCGAAGACCTGATGCTGGAAAAGCTTATCAGCCATGAGGCGGTGTTCGTCATGGTCACCGCCGAGACCAGTCAGGCGATGGTGCTCAGTGCCCTGGAGCACGAGCCCGATGCTTACCTGACCAAACCGTTCAACCGCTCAGGCCTGGCCCAGCGCCTGGAGCGTCTGGAGCAGCGCAAGACGTTGCTCAAACCGATTCTGCAAGCCCTCGATCGCGGCAAACCGGTCGAGGTGCTTAACGCTTGCATCGCTCTGTGCAAGCAGGACATTCGTTATTCGCCGCTGTGCCTGCGCTACCGTGCCGATGCATTGCGCGACATGAACCAGAATGAAGCGCTGGAGCGTCTTTACGACAGCATCATCGCTGACCGACCGCTGCCATGGGCGTTCGCCGGGCTGGGCAAATTGTTGTTCAAGCGCGGTCAGGTGGCACAGGCCAAAGGTGTTTACGAAAAAGCCTTGAAGGTGTTTCCTATGATGCCTTCGCTGTATGACGGCATGGCCGACGTGCTGGTGTCCGAAGGTGACACCAAAGGCGCGCAGCAGGTGCTGGAAGAGGCGATCCGTCTGTCGCCGTTGGCGGTACGCCGTCAGGCCTTGCTCGGCAAACTGGCGATGGCCAACGAAGATTTCGACACCGCCTCGCGCGCCTATCGGCAAGCCGTGGCGCAAGGCGCACAGTCGCGATTCAAGGATCCGGAAAGCAACCTTGGCCTGGCCCATGCGCTGATCAGCAAGGGCAGTGAGCGCGGTCTCGACACGCGCACGCGGCTGGAGATCAACACTACGCTCAGTGCCGTGGCCAAAGAGAACCCGACCGATCCGGGCCTGCAGATTCGTGCGCGCCTGATGAAGGCCACCAGCCTGCTGCTCAATGATGCCGAGACCGCCGACAAGCTCACCGAGCAAGCGTTGATGCGCCTCGACGGCATGGAGCAGTTCATGAGTCCGGAGGCGGCGCTGCTGGTCGCCAAGCAACTGCAAATGCTCGGTCAGGCCGAGGCGGGCACCTCGATGCTCAAGAGCTGCGCGGAAATCTACGGCGACGATCCGGCCGTGATGAAAGACATCGCCAAGCTCACCGACGACCCGACTATCCTCAGCTCCAGTAACGCCGCTGCCGACCTCAACCGTCAGGGCGTGCGCGTGTACAAGACCGGCAATCTGGTGGAGGCCCGCGAGGTGTTCCGCAAGGCGCTGAAGATGCAACCGAAGAACATCAGTATCGCGCTGAACATGGCCCAGTCGCTGCTGCACGGCACCGACACGTCGGTGCCATCGGCGGAGCTGGAAGAATGTCGGGCCTGCCTGAAAATGGTTGGCCTGATGCCCGACACCGACGCGCGTCATGCGCGTTATCAGAAGCTGAAAAGCAAGGCGTTTGGCGAATGAACCACGACCCGCAGGCTTTGGATTTTTCCACGGTGATCGCCTCCACCGTCCATGACATGAAAAACTCGCTGGCCATGCTCATGCAGGCTCACAGCCAATGGCTGGCGCGTTTACCTGAGGCGCAGCGCCAAGGCACGGAGCCGGGCGTGATCGACTTCGAGTTCGCCCACCTCAATGGCATGCTGGTGCAGTTGCTCGGGCTGTATAAGCTCGGCGTCAACCAGTTGCCACTGCAACCGGCCTATCACGAGCTCGATGACTTTATCGAAGCGCAACTGGCGTCGCATCAAGAGGTGTTCGCCAGTCGCGGCATCGTCGCTACTTATGAGGTTGATCCGCTGAGCCCGCTGGGGTTCTTTGATCGCGAGCTGGTCGCCTCGGTGCTCGGCAACTGCATCAACAATGCGATTCGCTATGCCCGCGAATCTCTGCTGATTACCGTCAGCGACGAGGCCGGGCAACTGGTCCTGAGCATCAACGACGACGGCGACGGTTACCCGGCCGAGATGCTTGAGCGTCAGGCCGATTACGTGCAGGGCATCAACCACAGCAGTGGCAGCACCGGGCTCGGTTTGTATTTCGCCAACCGCATCGCAGCGCTGCATCAGCGCAACGGTGTTGAAGGTCGCACGGAAATCCGCAACGGCGGCCCGTTGGGCGGCGGCATATTCAGCCTCTACCTGCCCTGAAAGCATGCCCTGTGTAGGAGCTGCCGAAGGCTGCGATCTTTTGATGTTGTTCTTGAAAGCAAGATCAAAAGATCGTCCGATCGCGGCCCGAGCCTTCGGCAGCTCCTACAGAGGGCGCTTTCGGGTGTGGTTATTTTGTGTGACGCTGCTTGATATTGCGAACAGCCGAAGCCTATTTTGTACGAGTCGCCGTTCGCGGCTCGCACAATAACAAGGATAGCGTCATGACAACCGATGGCCAGCGTTCACTCGCACAGCGATTGACGGGCATTGATGAGATTGAATGTGTCACGCCGGATTTGAATGGCGTGCCGCGAGGCAAGGTAATGACCGCTGAGGGTTTCCTCGAAGGGCGGCGTTTGCAGCTGGCGCGTGGTGTGCTGCTGCAATGCATCATGGGTGGTTATCCCGCGGCGCGGTTTTACGGCAGCGATGACGGCGATCTTGCCCTGATTGCCGAACCTACCCAGATTCATCGCCTTCCGTGGAGCGATGATCCGCGTGCCCTGGCCATTTGCGACGCCGATGAACTGACCGGCGAAAGCTCCAATCTGTCGACCCGTGGCCAGTTGAAGAAGGTCATCGCACGCTACGCGGCGCGCGGTCTGGCGCCGGTGGTGGCGACCGAGCTGGAATTCTTTATCTTCGCCCCCAACACCGACCCGACCCAACCCTTTCGCCCTCCGGTCGGCCTCGACGGTCGTCGCGAAGATGGCCAGTCGGCGTTCAGCGTCAGTTCCAACAATGGACTGCGCCCGTTCTTCAGCGAAGTCTACAAATGCATGGCCGCCCTCGGTCTGCCGCGCGACACTTTCATGCACGAAATGGGCGTCAGCCAATTCGAGATCAATCTGCTGCACGGCGATCCGTTGCTGCTGGCCGATCAAACGTTCCTGTTCAAACACCTGCTCAAAGAAGTCGCGCTCAAGCACGGCCTGACCGTGGTGTGCATGGCCAAGCCGCTGGCGCATACGCCGGGCAGTTCGATGCATATTCACCAGAGCATCGTCGACATCAACAGTGGCAAGAATGTCTTCAGCGACGAAAACGGCCAGCCGACGGCAATTTTCCGCCACTTCATCGGTGGGCAGCAGGCGGGCATGGCCGAGTTCACCGCACTGTTTGCACCCAATGTGAACTCCTACCAGCGCTTGTGCCATCCGTACGCATCGCCGAACAACGCCTGCTGGTCCCATGACAATCGCGCCGCCGGCTTGCGTATTCCCGCCAGTTCGCCGGTCGCTCGTCGGGTCGAAAACCGTTTGCCAGGCGCCGACGCCAACCCGTATCTGGCGATTGCCGCCAGTCTGGCTGCGGGCTTGCACGGTATCGAGCATGAGCTGGAGCCGACTGAAGCCATTCAAGGGGAGTTCGAGGTGCCGGACAACCTTTCGCTGCCATGTACCTTGCATGCCGCGCTTGATCGTCTGAAACGTAGCCAATTGGCGAGGGAACTGTTCGGACAGGAGTTCATCGAAGGCTACATCGCTTCGAAGACCATGGAGTTGACCAGCTTCTTTGATGAAATCACTCCCTGGGAACGGCGTGTTCTAGCAGCCCAGGCCTGACGAACTGTCGCCATCGGGCTATCGTTTTGATAGCCCGGTATTCACTGCAAGGAGCCGCTCGGAACGCCGATGCGCCAAATCTGGAAATCCTTTCGAGCGCTGTATTTCGCCTCGCTGATGATGTTGATCGGCTCGGGCCTTCTCTCTACTTACCTGGCGTTGCGCCTGGCCGCTGACCATGTCGATGGGCTGTGGGTCGGCGCGCTGATGGCGGCCAACTATTTCGGTCTGGTGCTCGGCGGCAAGATTGGCCACCGGCTGATTGCGCGGGTCGGGCATATCCGGGCGTATTCGGCGTGTGCCGGCATTGTCGGGGCGGCGGTGCTCGGTCATGGTCTGGTCGATTGGCTGCCGGCATGGCTGGTACTGCGGACCATCGTCGGTCTGGGCATGATGTGCCAATACATGGTGATCGAAAGCTGGCTCAATGAGCAGGCGGACGCCAACCAGCGGGGGTTGGTGTTCAGTGGCTACATGATCGCTTCGTATCTTGGCCTGGTGCTGGGCCAACTGATTCTGGTCATGCACCCGGGCCTGGGCCTGGAGCTGCTGATGCTGGTCGCCCTGTGCTTTGCGCTGTGCCTGGTCCCGGTGACATTGACGCGACGGATTCACCCGGCGCCGCTGCATCCGGCGCCGATGGAGCCGCGCTTCTTTATCAAGCGCGTGCCGCAGTCGCTGAGTACCGTGCTCGGTGCCGGTCTGATCATCGGTTCGTTCTACGGTCTGGCACCTTTGTATGCCTCGCAGCAAGGGCTGTCGACCGAACAGGTCGGTTTGTTCATGGGTAGCTGCATCTTTGCCGGTTTGTTGGTGCAGTGGCCGTTGGGCTGGTTGTCCGACCGTTACGACCGGGCCTTGCTGATTCGCTGTTTTGCCGGGTTTCTGGCGGTCGCGGCGTTGCCGTTGGCGATCATGCCGCAGGTGCCGCTGGAGGTGCTGTTCATTGTCGGTTTCTTCTGTTCGCTGGTGCAGTTCTGTCTGTACCCGCTGGCGGTGGCCTTCTCCAATGACCACGTCGAGGGGGATCGCCGGGTTTCGCTGACGGCGATGCTGTTGGTGACCTACGGTGTAGGGGCGAGCATTGGGCCGTTACTCGCGGGTGTGCTGATGAAGCTGTTTGGCAGCCAGAGTCTGTATGCGTTCTTCAGCTTCTTTGCCTTGGTGCTGGTGTGGCGAATCCGCCCGAAAGCTGTAACCAACTTGCATCAGGTCGACGATGCACCACTGCATCACGTGGCGATGCCGGACAGCATGTCCAGTTCGCCACTGGTGGCTGCGCTGGACCCGCGCGTGGATGAGCAGGTAGTGCAGGATCAGATGCAGAACACCGTGGCACCGGAGCCTGAGTCGCAACCTGATCCGGAGCCTGAGGTGCAGCCTGAACCTGTGGTCGAGACTGGTGCGGATGACGACAGCGATAAACCGACACCGGACATCAGTGGTGGCAGACCTTGATATCCTGGAGTCGCAGCCATCAGTAGTGAGCCTATGACTCTGCAGTGAACAGAGTCTGTGCAGTCGGCCACAGTCTCTGTGGCGAGGGGATTTATCCCCGATCGGTTGCGCAGCAGCAGCCAGGCCATTCAATGCGATCAGTCAGGAGAAATGCGGGGTCAGTATTTGGGGCCGCTTCGCAGCCCATCGGGGATAAATCCCCTCACCACAGGGAGCTCATTGCTGTCGGATCATTGGAGCAGGTACAAAAAAGGGCAGTCCCGCCAAGGACTGCCCTTCTTGTTTGCGCGTCTGAATCACATGTCGTCTTTGTCGAAACGCCGTGCTTCACGCTGCAATTGATAAACAAAACGCTCAACGTTGCGGGCAGCCTGGCCACTGATGTTGTGGAAGCGCAAACCGGCAAAGGTGATGTTGAGTTTTTCTTCGAAGTGCAGATAACGCAGTTCGACGGAGGTCGGCTGGTTACCGAACAGTGGCGGGGCGATCAGGCGATCGTAGACCTGGCCCAGTTGCAGGCGGTCAGTGATGTCGCCTTCGAAGCGCAGTTTGCAACCGGTGGCGGAAATATCCAGCAGCTTGCCGTTGATCGGCGACTTGAGCTTTTCGCCGCCGAGTTCAACGCTGACCAGATCGGTCAGTTTCAGCGCTGCGCGAAAGGCGTTGCGACGCTGGTGGTAGACCACTTCGGTCGGCAGCTCGCCGGTGTAAAAGCGATCACCTTCGGACTCTTCGATATTCAGCGTACCGTCGCATTCCCAGGCGATGCGCACGCCATCGTGGAAGCCTTCGACCTTGAACGGCTCACCGGCCTGCAAGAAACGCTCGCCGTCGCGCGGGATCATTTCGTCCAGAGCGATCGTCCCGGTGTCACGGTCGACCTTGATCAGGTAACTCTGGAAACGCTGGCTGCGCTCGTGGAAGGTGATGATCAGCGGATCATGGCTTTCTTGCAGCTGGCGCAGGTTGCTGGAGATTTCCAGAGGTGTAGTGAGCACCTTTGGTGGCTGCGGAGCATCATCCGCGCTAAGGACGTTGGACACGTTGAATCAATCTCCAGACAAAATTTGACTACGACTAGCCAGCATTTTGCCAGCATGTTTCGCAGGTTGATAGAGCGCAGGCATCGAACGGCTCACGCCTGACTGAGCGCGCGCGGCTTCGCAAGCTTGGAGAAGGCACCGCTGGCGTCGTAGAGCGCTGGCGGCTCGCCGCCGGTGAGGATCTTCAGCTGATTGGCCGTGGCGGCCTGCTGGACCAGGATCGATTGGCCATTGTTGACGTTGGCCGCCTGGCATTGCGCGATGAGGTCGGTGAGGAAATCGCTCTGGCTGAGCAATTGTTCGCCAATGCTCGATTGGCTGGCCAATTGCTCAAGCCCCTGCCGATTGGGCGGCAGGTTAAGGCTGGCGAGGATCTCGCTGCGTTTGCGGCCATGCTGTTCGAGCAGAATGATCAGCGCCTGTTTGCGTGCCAGAACTTCTTCCAGCAGGGGCATGTCACGACCGTGCAAAGCGAGGGACTCGGTTTGCAATAACTCCAGCAATTGTTGAGCTGGAGCAAAGTCGTCGATGATCAGTTGCAATAAATTAGTGTCGTGCATGGCTGGCCTTGGGTTTTAAGCGTCCAAAAGCCTGGCGCTGGCGTTGGCCTAGCGCTGGGCTTCGAAGTTGAGCAGTTTGCTGGCTACACGGTTGCTGTCGACTTTATAGCTGCCATCGGCAATCGCGGCTTTCAACTCGGCCACACGGGCTTTGTCGACAGCAGGTTGATCGCGCAGCTTGTCAGTGACCTTCTGCAACTGTTGAGCCTCATTGCTGAGGTGTACCGATTCCCCGCTTTTTGCGGTACTGGCCGGTTCGGCCTGGGTATTCAGCGGCGCGGAGGTGCCGGTTTCGGCGGTGTCCTTGGCGTTGCTGGTACGTGTACTGCCCGTAAGTGACGAGGAGCTGTTCAAACGGCTGAAATCGATGACCATGATAAAAACCTCTGGGAATTTGGACGCTTGCCATGTTTTCGGCCATCCCCTGGAAAACTTTAGGCGCATTTACCAACGAACCTTGCATGCGCCGGCGCGAGTCCTGCTGCGGCACAGTTTAGGGAACAGCCGGGATCAGCGCCAGTTTTCTACATCGCTACTTCCACTTGGCCTGGCGCGGTGACTTGCGCCTTGATGACCCGTTGGGAGTTGAGGTTTTTCACCCGTATCTGTTCTTTCAATCCGCCGTTGGACAGGGCTTCGCCCGGCATCCGTACCGCCAGCGTACCGCTGCGGGCGGTAATCACCACTTGATCGCCTTTGCGAATGACTTCGGCCTGTTCCAGATGGACCAGGGTAATCACCTGATCGGCGACCGTTGGTCGGGTTAATTTTTGCCCGATCGCTTCGTCCACCGAGGTCAGAAAGCCCTGATTGATCAGGCTGACGTCGCGTTCGCGCAAGGTCACGTCTTGCGGTTCGATAATTCCGGCACGCTTGAGTGGCCGGGTGGTGGTGACAATCTCGCGAAACAGGCGGACTTGAGCGGGCACGAACACGGTCCAGGGTGAGGATCCCTCACAGCGAACCTTCACGGTTACGCGGCCCAAAGGACGTGCCGGGCTCTCCAAAGTGGCTGTCAATTCCTTGTCGCACATAGGCATGCGCATACGTGGATCGAGTTGCTTGACCTCGATTTCATAGCGGCCTTCGGTTTGACTGGTGGCCAGATAGTCTTCTACGGTGAACTCAAGAAAGCCCTGAGTGACGCCGATAAGCATGTCAGGCAAGGTAACCGCATCAGCAATGGCAGGACTGCCAGCAAAAAAGCAGCAAATGGCGCACGCGGCACAGAGCCCTCTGCGGAGGGGCGATGTCAGGCGTCGGAAAAATGTCGTTTGAGCGTTCATACGAGTTAAAAAGCAAGCGCCGTGCCGTTTAGCAATGAATGTGCGTCGCAACAACACTTGGCGTTGATGTAGGAGTCTGGGCATGGCTGGTGTAATGGATTCGGTGAACCAGCGCACGCAACTGGTGGGGCAGAATCGCCTGGAGCTGTTGTTGTTCCGTCTTGACGGCCAGCAGCTCTATGGAATCAACGTGTTCAAGGTGCGGGAAGTGCTGCAATGCCCGTCGCTGACGTTGATGCCCAAGTCCAGTCCTGTCGTGTGCGGGGTGGCGAATATTCGAGGGGCGACCATTCCGATCCTGGATCTGGCAATGGCGACCGGCTCGGGTGCGTTGAAAGACAAGAACAACCCGTTCGTGATCATCACGGAGTACAACACCAAGACCCAGGGTTTCCTGGTCCGCTCGGTGGAGCGCATCGTCAACATGAACTGGGAAGAGATTCATCCGCCGCCCAAGGGCACGGGTCGCGATCATTACCTGACCGCTGTGACTCGGGTGGACAATCAGTTAGTCGAAATCATCGACGTCGAGAAAGTGCTGGCGGAAGTTGCGCCGACACCGGAAGCGATTTCGGTGGGCGTGGTCGATGTCGAGACCCAGACCAAGGCGTTGTCGCTGCGGGTCTTGACGGTCGATGACTCGTCAGTGGCGCGCAAGCAGGTCACGCGTTGCCTGCAGACGGTCGGCGTCGAAGTGGTGGCGCTGAACGACGGCAAGCAGGCGCTGGATTACTTGCGCAAGCTGGTCGATGAGGGCAAGAAGCCGGAAGAAGAGTTCCTGATGATGATCTCCGACATCGAGATGCCGGAGATGGACGGGTACACCCTGACGGCCGAGATCCGCGCTGACCCGCGCATGCAAAAGCTTCACATCATCCTGCATACTTCGTTGTCCGGGGTATTCAATCAGGCGATGGTCAAGAAAGTCGGTGCTGATGACTTCCTGGCCAAATTCCGCCCTGATGACCTGGCATCCCGGGTAGTCGACCGGATCAAAGCAGCAGATATCAGCTAGGGGCGCTTTGCCCCTGGCGGTCAACACGATTTAAGAGGCGGCATCATTGTCTACGGGTAATTTGGATTTCGAACAGTTCCGGGTCTTCCTGGAAAAAGCCTGTGGCATTTTGCTCGGTGAAAACAAGCAGTACCTGGTCTCGAGCCGTCTCAACAAACTGATGGAGCAGCAAGGCATCAAATCCCTGGGTGAGCTGGTTCAGCGCATCCAGACCCAGCCGCGCAGCGGTTTGCGCGAGCAGGTGGTCGATGCCATGACGACCAACGAAACCCTGTGGTTTCGTGACACCTATCCGTTTGAAGTCTTGAAGAACAAGGTGCTGCCTGAAGCGATCAAGGCCAGCCCCAACCAGCGTCTGCGGATCTGGTCGGCAGCCTGCTCGTCGGGCCAGGAACCGTACTCGCTGTCGATGTCGATCGACGAGTTCGAGCGCAGCAACCTGGGCCAGTTGAAGATGGGTGTGCAGATCGTTGCTACTGATTTGTCCGGCCTGATGCTGACCAACTGCAAGACGGGCGAGTACGACAGCCTGGCGATCGGTCGCGGTTTGTCGCCGGAACGTCTGCAGCGTTACTTCGACCCGAAAGGGCCGGGGCGCTGGGTGATCAAGGCGCCGATCAAGAACCGCGTGGAGTTCCGCTCGTTCAACCTGCTCGACAGCTATGCCGCGCTGGGCAAGTTCGACATCGTGTTCTGCCGCAATGTGTTGATCTACTTCTCTGCCGAAGTGAAGAAAGACATCCTGTTGCGCATTCACAGCACGTTGAAGCCGGGCGGTTATCTGTTCCTTGGCGCTTCCGAAGCGTTGAACGGTTTGCCGGACCATTACCAGATGGTGCAGTGCAGCCCGGGGATTATTTACCAGGCGAAATGATTGCATCGGCAACAGCAAAAAACGGCAGGCCCGCAAAGGCCTGCCGTTTTTTTATGCCTCTCACATCCCCCTCTGTAGGAGCTGCCGAAGGCTCGGACCGCGATCGGACGATCTTTTGATCTTGCTTGTGATGCAGCAAAAACAGGATCAAAAGATCGCAGCCTTCGGCAGCTCCTACAGGGGACGTGTTAACAGGAAGAAGCGGCAGAAAAGCGGCATTCGGCGGAAACCGGTTGCCGCTTTTCTGGCATTGCCGCTTTGCCGATTGCCCGCGAAGCCCCGGTTTACGGGGTTTTTTCGCTTTGGCACGCCGCTTGCTAAAGCTCAGTTACGAAAAACCGGTCACCCGAAGGTTCCCGACATGAGCATCAGCTTCGATAAAGCGCTCGGCATTCACGAACAAGCCCTGGGCTTCCGCGCCCAGCGCGCTGAAGTCCTGGCCAACAACATCGCCAACGCCGATACCCCGAACTACAAGGCTCGGGATCTGGACTTCTCCAAAGTGCTGGAAGCACAGACCGAGAAAACCAAAAAAGGCGGCAACTTTGCCCTCAACATGACCAACAGCCGTCATATCGAGGCCGAAGGTCTGGGCAATGGCGACGAATCGCTGATGTATCGCACGCCGATGCAGCCTTCGATCGACCAGAACACCGTGGACGCCCAACTGGAACAGTCGAACTACGCGGAAAACGCCGTCGGCTTCCAGGCCAGCTTCACCCTGCTCAACAGCAAATTCAAAGGGCTGGTGTCAGCCCTGCGCGGAGAGTAATCCATGTCCCTGTCCAGCGTTTTCAACATTGCCGGCAGCGGCATGAGCGCACAAACCACGCGTTTGAACACCGTGGCTTCGAACATCGCCAACGCCGAAACCGTCTCGTCGAGCATCGATCAGACCTATCGCGCCCGTCACCCGGTATTCGCCACCATGTTCCAGGGCGGCCAAAACGCTGGCAGCAACTCGCTGTTCCAGAGTCAGGATGCTGCGGGTCAAGGCGTGCAGGTGCTCGGTGTGGTCGAAGACCAGAGCAACCTCGAAGCGCGTTACGAGCCGAACCATCCGGCCGCCGACGCCAAGGGCTACGTCTACTACCCGAACGTCAACGTGGTGGAAGAAATGGCTGACATGATTTCCGCGAGCCGTTCGTTCCAGACCAACGCCGAAATGATGAACACCGCCAAAACCATGATGCAGAAGGTACTGACCCTCGGTCAGTAATAAGGGGCGACTGCCATGAGTGTTTCCGATTCCACCAGCGGCGTAAGCATTAAAGACGTACTGGCCAACTCTTCGGTCAAGACCGGGACCACCACTGATGGTCTGGCTGCGGCCACCAACAGTGCCACCGGTAAACAGGCCCTGGGCAAGGATGCGTTTCTGCAACTGCTGGTCACCCAGCTGAAAAACCAGAACCCGCTCGACCCACAGGACAACAGTGAGTTCGTCGCTCAACTGGCGCAGTTCAGCAGCCTGGAAGGCATCACCACGCTGAACTCCACCGTCAGCGGGATTGCCGGCAACTACAACTCGTCGCAAGCATTGCAAGCTTCGTCGCTGGTGGGCCGTTCGGTCATCGCCCAGACCGACAAGGCGGTGGTCGATACCAGCAAGAGCCTCAACGGCACCGTGGTGGTTCCGGCTTCCGGCGCGGTCTCGCTGTCGATCAAAGATGCCGACGGCAAAGTCGTGCGCACCATCGACATGGGCAACCAGACCGCTGGCAATGCCGGTTTCATCTGGGACGGCAAAGACGCGTCCGGTGCGGTCGCGGCAGCGGGCACTTACACGTTCACCGCCAGCGCCACGTACGACGGCAAGGCGACTTCGCTGGTTACGTATCTGCCGGCCACCGTTAACAGCGTGACCATCAGCCAGACCGGCGGTGAGTTGATGCTGAACCTGGCGGGCCTGGGCAGCGTTGCGCTGTCCAAAGTACAAACCATTGGTATATAGAGCCGACTAACCGGCACAAAGGAGTGGAATATGTCTTTCAATATCGGCCTTAGCGGTCTCTATGCAGCCAACAAACAACTGGACGTGACCGGTAACAACATCGCCAACGTCGCGACCACCGGTTTCAAATCGTCCCGTGCAGAATTCGAAGACGTGTACTCGGCCACGCGCCTGGGCACTGGTAGCAAGACCGTCGGTAACGGCGTGCGTCTGGCCAACGTGTCCCAGCAGTTCGGTCAGGGTGACGTGAACAACACCGGTAACGTGTTGGACATGGGTATCCAGGGCAACGGTTTCTTCATCCTCAGCGACAACGGTTCGCTGAGCTACACCCGTGCCGGTGCGTTCAAGACCGACGCTGAAAACTATGTAGTCGACAACAACGGCAACCGTCTGCAAGGTTACGGCGTTGATGCCAACGGCAAGATCATGACCGGCGTGCTGACCGACCTGAAGATCGACACCTCGGCCCTCAAACCGAACGCAACGTCGAAGATCGACCAGACCATGAACCTGAACTCGGAAGACACCAAGCCAACGGTGGCGCCGTTCAGTCCGACCGATCTGAACAGCTACAACAAGCTGATTTCGACGCCGGTCTACGACACTCAGGGTAACGAGCACCGCATGGATCAGTACTACGTGAAAACGGGTACCAATGCCTGGAGCGTCTACACCTACATGGATGGTCGTACCCCATCGGATCCGACCAACAACGTCTTGACGCCGATGACTCACGACATCACCTTCAACTCTGATGGTTCCATCGCGACCTTGACGGCGGGCACTGGCTGGGTCAAATCCGGCAACACCCTGACCATGAACGGCTGGATTCCTGGTGTGGTGACCAACGCGACGACCTCGCCAGTGACCTGGGGGCCGAACGGTTCCAAGGCCAACAGTACCGGTATCGCCTTCAACACGGCGTTGACCACTTCGTATAACGCTCCGACGGCGCGCACTGCGCAGTATCAGGACGGTTACGCGACTGGGCAGATTTCCAGTCTGACCATCGATTCGACCGGTGTGATGACGGCTAACTTCAGCAACCAGCAGACCAAGGCGATTGGTCAGGTGGCGGTGGCCAGCTTTGCCAACGAGCAGGGTTTGCAGCCGATTGGCGGCACGCGCTGGAAGGAGACTTTCGCGTCGGGTGTGGCTGGGGTTGATGCGCCGAAGACCGGTACGTTGGGCTCGATCGTGTCGAACTCGCTGGAAGAGTCGAACGTTAACCTGACCAATGAGCTGGTTGATCTGATCAAGGCGCAGAGTAACTATCAGGCGAACGCCAAGACCATTTCGACTCAGAGCACGATTATGCAGACCATTATTCAGATGACCTGATTTGGGTTTTGGGTTTTGGTTTGTGGAAGGGGCCCCTCGGTTGAGGGGCTTTTTTTTGGGGCTTGGATTGGGGGGATATCCGTTGTTGCGGTAACGGCTGCTCAGGGTTCCGCCCTTACGGCGGGTCACCTTTTCCAAACGCCGAAAAGGTAACCGAAAAGGCTTGCTCCTACGTGCGGCCCGCTCGCTGGGGCTCGGGGTTCCTTCGCTGCGGGATCGATCCGGGCGCAGCGCCTACGGTTTGCTTCGCTGCACCTCCTCTCGCTGTGTTTGGCTGCGCCAAACGGTCGCTACGCTCCCACCCCCGGATCAATCCCTCCACTCAGCCTTCCGACGTCGCCCGTGGATCAAGATCAAAAGCGGTACTCGAGCTTGCGCTCATTGTGTTGAGTGGTGAGAAGCAGAAGCGGTGCGAATATTTACCGGTTGAACTCAATCCTTGTGGGAGCCGGCTTGCCAGCGATGGCGGCCTGTCAGCCGACCATGTTCTGGCAGTTGAAGTCAGCCCTGTAGGAGCTGCCGCAGGCTGCGATCTTTTGATCCTGTTTTTGCTGCATCACAAGCAGGATCAAAAGATCGCAGCCTGCGGCAGCTCCTGCACAGGAATGTGGGGCAAAAGAAAACCCCCGGCAAACCAGAGGTCTGTCGGGGGTTTTGGGTTCAGGGGTTTTGCAACCCCTGACTCGGCTCAGCTTATTGGCAAGCTTCGCAATCCGGCTCGTCGATCGCGCAAGCCTTTGGCACTGGCGCAGGGCCGGCAGGTGCTGCGAGGACCGAATCATCACCGTGGTTGCCGCCGCTGGAAACAGCGTTCAGCTTGCTGGTGCTGATGGTCGACTTCTCGGTGCTGGTCGCGGCCAGGGCACGGAGGTAGTAAGTGGTTTTCAGGCCACGGTACCAGGCCATGCGGTAGGTCACGTCGAGTTTCTTGCCCGATGCGCCAGCGATGTACAGGTTCAGCGATTGGGCCTGGTCGATCCACTTCTGACGACGGCTGGCGGCGTCAACGATCCACTTGGTGTCCACTTCGAAGGCAGTCGCGTAGAGCTCTTTGAGTTCTTGTGGGATGCGCTCGATCTGCTGCACCGAACCGTCGTAGTACTTCAGGTCGTTGATCATGACCGAGTCCCACAGACCGCGAGCTTTCAGGTCGCGAACCAGGTACGGGTTGATCACGGTGAATTCGCCCGACAGGTTCGATTTCACATACAGGTTCTGGTAGGTCGGTTCGATCGACTGCGATACGCCAGTGATGTTGGCGATGGTTGCGGTAGGTGCGATGGCCATGATGTTGGAGTTACGAATGCCTTTCTGTACACGGGCGCGAACCGGTGCCCAGTCCAGGGATTCGTTCAGGTCAACGTCGATGTACTTCTGGCCACGTTGCTCGATCAGGATCTGTTGCGAATCCAGTGGCAGGATGCCTTTGGACCACAGCGAGCCCTGGAACGTCTCGTAGGCGCCGCGCTCGTCAGCCAGGTCGCAAGAAGCCTGGATTGCGTAGTAGCTGACCGCTTCCATCGACTTGTCGGCGAATTCGACGGCAGCGTCGGAACCGTAAGGGATGTGCTGCAGGTACAAAGCGTCCTGGAAGCCCATGATGCCCAGACCGACCGGACGGTGCTTGAAGTTAGAGTTCTTCGCTTGTGGCACCGAGTAGTAGTTGATGTCGATAACGTTATCGAGCATGCGCACGGCGGTGTTCACGGTGCGTTCCAGCTTGGCGGTGTCCAGCTTGCCGTTGACGATGTGGTTCGGCAGGTTGATCGAGCCCAGGTTGCAAACGGCGATTTCGTCCTTGTTGGTGTTCAAGGTGATCTCGGTGCACAGGTTCGAGCTGTGAACCACGCCGACGTGCTGCTGCGGGCTGCGCAGGTTGCACGGGTCTTTGAAAGTCAGCCATGGGTGGCCGGTTTCAAACAGCATGGAGAGCATTTTGCGCCACAGGTCTTTGGCCTGGATGGTCTTGAACAGGCGGACTTTGCCTGGGTATTCGGTCAGCGCTTCGTAGTACTCGTAACGCTCTTCGAAGGCCTTACCGGTCAGGTCGTGCAGATCCGGTACTTCGGATGGCGAGAACAGGGTCCACTTGCCGTCGTCGAAGACACGCTTCATGAACAGGTCAGGGATCCAGTTGGCAGTGTTCATGTCGTGGGTACGACGACGATCATCACCGGTGTTCTTGCGCAGCTCGATGAACTCTTCGATGTCCATGTGCCAGGTTTCCAGGTAAGCGCAGACAGCGCCTTTGCGCTTGCCACCCTGGTTAACGGCGACGGCGGTGTCGTTCACCACTTTCAGGAACGGAACCACGCCTTGCGACTTGCCGTTGGTGCCTTTGATGTACGAACCCAGTGCACGCACCGGCGTCCAGTCGTTGCCCAGGCCACCGGCGAATTTCGACAACATGGCGTTGTCGTGGATCGCGTGGTAGATGCCCGACAGGTCATCCGGCACGGTGGTCAGGTAGCAGCTCGACAGCTGTGGACGCAGGGTGCCGGCGTTGAACAGGGTCGGGGTCGACGACATGTAGTCGAAGGACGACAGCAGGTTGTAGAACTCGATCGCACGGTCTTCTTTCTGCTTCTCTTCGATCGCCAGGCCCATGGCCACGCGCATGAAGAAGATCTGCGGCAGTTCGAAGCGGATACCGTCCTTGTGGATGAAGTAACGGTCGTACAGGGTTTGCAGGCCCAGGTAGGTGAATTGCTGATCGCGCTCGTGGTTGATCGCCTTGCCCAGTTTTTCCAGGTCGAAGGTGGCCAGCACAGGGTTCAGCAGTTCGAACTCGATACCTTTGGCGATGTAGGCCGGCAGGGCCTTGGCGTACAGGTCGGCCATTTCGTGGTGAGTGGCGCTTTCGGCCACACCGAGGAAGCCCAGGCCTTCGGCACGCAGGGTGTCCATCAGCAGGCGGGCGGTCACGAACGAGTAGTTCGGCTCACGCTCAACCAGGGTACGGGCGGTCATCACCAGGGCGGTGTTGACGTCGGTCAGGGCCACGCCGTCGTACAGGTTTTTCAGGGTTTCGCGCTGGATCAGGTCGCCGTCGACCTCTTCCAGGCCTTCGCACGCTTCGGTGACGATGGTGTTCAGGCGGCCCATGTCCAGCGGCGCCAGGCTGCCGTCAGCGCGGGTGATACGGATCGACGGGTGAGCGTTGACCGCTTCTTCGGTCGGGGCGTGGGCAGCGCGTTCTTTCGAACGACCGTCACGGTAGATCACGTAGTCGCGCGCCACTTTCTGCTCGCCGGCACGCATCAGGGCCAGTTCGACCTGGTCCTGGATTTCTTCGATGTGGATGGTGCCGCCCGATGGCATGCGACGCTTGAAGGTCGCGGTGACTTGTTCGGTCAGGCGCGCAACAGTGTCGTGGATTCGCGACGAAGCGGCAGCGGTGCCGCCCTCAACTGCGAGGAACGCTTTGGTGATAGCGACGGTGATCTTGTCATCGGTGTAAGGAACGACAGTGCCATTACGCTTGATCACGCGCAGTTGACCCGGCGCGGTGGCTGCCAGATCCGAATTCGAATCGGCGGCCTGCGGCAAGGTGCCCTGCGGGTTCTCGCGAGTTGTGTCGGTTTGCATGGGGGGTGGTCTCCACATTCTCTATGTTTGTTTGGCACCGTCATGGTGCTCACCGTTCTGTACCGAAGCACTGCAACCGACAAGCGTCGGCGTAACAACTTCGGAACAGTAGGAAAAAGGCTTGTAGCGCCGCATCCTTGCCGAAGTTTTCGGCGCCGAGCCAAGGCTCGAGCCAAACTCCTTCCAGGGTGACAGTAATGACTGCAACACCCGTACCGTTCCGGTCGTTTCCGACCTAAAAAACGGTGCCATCCGCAAGTGCGGTTTGGGCTTTGAAAAACTTGCTTGGTTCAACCGGAAACTGGCAATAAAGCACTTGAGTTTCAGGCCCTAAATGTGGTTGGGCGTTTGAGTGGAAAACCCCATATGTAGGGTCTCTCCCCGCGCCGTGCTACAAGATAATGCGTTTTGAGGGGTGTTGCAACGTACTACCTGTGGATAAACCTGTGCGTAAATTGTGTAAGAAACAAGGAATTCCCGTGTAGGCCGCGGACCTGCTGAGCTAGACCGTTTGTCACTGTTTTTTCGCCTGGAAAAACGCTTCAGCGGATTTTTAAGGGCGCGAACCCTATCACAAAAAACCGCCTTGTCCGAACGCATTTACCGACTTGTGTTCCGGCTGTACGCCGTTTATACAATCGGCCAGGTGAATGCGATTTTATCCTCCAAAAACATGACAAAAACACGAGAGGATCCCTGTAGGAGCTGCCGAAGGCTGCGATCCTTTGATCTTGAAAAAAACAAAATCAAAGGATCGCAGCCTCGTTTCACTCGTCAGCTCCTACAGGGGATCGTGTGTGTCTGGGCAATCCTTTATTAATAAAAACAGCAAGCAGAGGTCACCGGTGGAGCAACAAGCCTTTGAGGTATTGATCGTCGAGGATGACCAGCGACTGGCCGAACTCACGCGCGACTACCTGCAAGCCAATGGACTGCGCGTCGACATCGAAGGCAACGGTGCGCTGGCGGCGGCGCGGATTATCAAGGAGCAGCCGGATCTGGTGATCCTCGACCTGATGTTGCCCGGCGAAGATGGCCTGAGCATCTGTCGCAAGGTGCGTGACCATTACGACGGGCCGATCCTGATGCTCACCGCGCGCACCGATGACGCCGATCAGATCCAGGGCCTCGACCTTGGCGCTGACGATTACGTGTGCAAACCGGTGCGCCCGCGATTGCTGCTGGCGCGCATTCAGGCGTTGCTGCGGCGCAGTGACAGCGCTGAACCGGTCGCAGAAAAATCCCGCCGTCTGCAATTCGGCCCGCTGGTGGTCGACAATGCGCTGCGCGAAGCGTGGCTGAGTGACAACGGCATCGAACTGACCAGCGCCGAATTCGACCTGCTCTGGCTGCTGGTCTCCAACGCCGGACGCATTCTTTCCCGCGAGGAAATCTTTACCGCCCTGCGCGGCATCGGCTATGACGGCCAGGACCGCTCGATCGATGTGCGCATCTCGCGCATCCGCCCGAAAATCGGCGATGACCCCGACCATCCGCGTCTGATCAAGACCATCCGCAGCAAAGGTTATCTGTTCGTTCCGGAAGCCTGCGCAGACCTGGCCCTGTGAACTCGATCTTCCTGCGCATCTACGGCGGGATGTGCGCTGCGCTGATTCTGGTGGCGGTCCTCGGTGTGCTGGCGCTGCACCTGCTCAATCAGGTGCGCAGCGAGCAATACCGCGAGCGCCTGGCCCACGGCACGTTCTCTTTGATGGCCGACAACCTGCAACCGATGAACGCCACCGAGCGGCATCGCGCACTGTTGGTGTGGGAGCGGCTGCTGGGGATTCCGCTGGCGCTGAAGAATTTCAGCGACACCGGTCTCGATCTGACCCAGCGCACCCGTGTGCAGCGCGGTCAGGCGCTGGTCGAGCAGACCGGCCCGCATGCGGCCAAGGTCTATCGATTGGTCAGCGACAAGGAACAACTCGTCCTCACCGGCGAAGTGCAGCAGATCAGTGAACAACTGGCCCGCGCCACTATTTACCTGCTGGCCGATGAGCTGGTGCGGGTGCCTGTTGCCGAGCAACCCAAACGACTGGCGCAGATAAAGGAAGAGAAGGGTTTTGGTTTCGACCTGCGCCTGGTCACGGTGGACGACGCCGACATGGATGAAGACCAGAGCCGTCGTGTCTCCGAGGGCGACACGGTGATGGCGCTGGGCAAGGGCGGCGATTCGATCCGTGTGTTTGCCGGCATGGTCGGCACGCCGTGGGTGCTGGAGATCGGCCCGCTGTACCAAATGAACCCTTATCCGCCGGAATGGCTGGTGTTGATCGCCGCGCTGGGGCTGAGCCTGATCGGTCTCATCGTTTATTTGCTGGTGCGCCAACTGGAGCGACGTTTGCGCGGGCTCGAAGCGGCGGCCACGCGCATTGCCAAGGGCAGTCTGGAAACCCGTGTGCCGGCGCGCGGTGCCGATTCGGTCGGGCGTCTGGCGGCGGCGTTCAACGGCATGGCCGAGCACTTGCAACAATTATTGGCGATCCAGCGTGAACTGGTGCGCGCGGTGTCCCACGAGTTGCGCACCCCGGTGGCGCGCCTGCGTTTCGGCCTGGAGATGATCGGCTCGGCGACGACGCCGCAAGCCTTGGAGAAGTACCGCGAAGGCATGGATCACGACATCGAGGACCTCGATAAGCTGGTCGATGAGATGCTCACCTACGCACGGCTCGAACAAGGTTCGCCAGCGCTGACCTTCCAGCGCATCGATCTGGATGCCCTGGTCAATCAGGTCATCGAGGAGCTGGCGCCGCTGCGCGCCGAGGTCACGGTGCAGCGCGGGCTGTGTCTGTCTGCTGCCGATAACGACGACGCTTGGGTCGAGGCCGAGCCGCGTTACCTGCACCGGGCGCTGCAGAATCTGGTGAGCAACGCGATGCGCCACGCGCGTTCGAAGGTCACGGTGAGTTATCAGGTCGGGCAGTTGCGTTGCCGGGTCGACGTCGAAGACGACGGGCCGGGCGTGCCGGAAGTGGCGTGGGAGCGGATCTTCACGCCGTTCCTGCGTCTGGACGACAGCCGCACGCGGGCGTCGGGCGGGCATGGCCTGGGGTTGTCGATTGTGCGGCGCATCATCCACTGGCATGACGGCCGGGCGATCATCGGCAAGAGCAAAAGCCTGGGCGGGGCGTGCTTCAGTCTAAGCTGGCCGAGGAATCAGGAACGCCGCTAAGTATTTGCGATGATGGTGCCGGCCCCATCGCTGGCAAGCCAGCTCCCACAGTGACCGTGGTGAGCACAGATTTAAGGTTCACACAGAAACCTGTGGGAGCTGGCTTGCCAGCGATGAGGCCCTGACAGGCGATAAAGATTCAGGCCTGAATGCTGACCAGACTCAACAACTGCCCATCCTGTACCCCGAACTGCGCTTCCAGCTCCGTGCCGTGATGCCATTCCGCCGACAGATCGGTCAACAGCCGCAAGCGCACCTCACCCGACTCGGTCCATTCCAGCACTTCGGCATGCTCAAAATAAAAGCGCTTCTGCACGATCGGGTACAGCGCCTTGAACAGACTCTCTTTCACCGAAAACGTCAGCGTCACCCATAACGCCAACTGATCCCGCGAGCCGGCCGCCATGCGCTGCATTTCCGCTGGCGTGAGAATTTCCCCGGCGAGGCGTTCGGCGCGTTCGGCGTTGAGCAGGTTTTCCAGATCCATGCCCAGGCCACGCCAATGCTGCCTGTTGGCAACGATCGCTGCGGCGCGCCCGGTACTGTGGGTGATCGAACCGCAGATATGCGCCGGCCACACCGGTGCGCGATCTTCGCCAATCGCCGGCACCTCGCTTGAACCTTGCAGCTGCTGCAACGCCGCCCGTGCGCAGATACGCCCGGCGAGAAACTCGGCCTGGCGCTTGGCCACCGAACGCTGGATGCTCGGCGGCGGCTCAATGGCGCTGCGTTGAAAATCATCGCCGAGCAGTCGGGCCGGATCGAAGTGCGTACTGAGCAACACAGTGTCGGGCAATACCCTTGGCAACGGCCAGTGGGCATCGAGTGGGGTGCAGCAGGCGGGAAGGGCAGGGGTGAGGTTCATGACGGGCATTTTGCCGGTTAGTCGAGCCAAGGTCGAGATTGGCGGCGCGGCGATCGCGAGCAGGCTCACTCCTACATTGATCGTTCCCACGCTCTGCGTGGAAATGCCTCGATGGACGCTCTGCGTCCGCTGTTTGCACGCAGAGCGTCCCGGGCTGCGTTCCCACGCGGAGCGTGGGAACGATCAGGGTCGGGCGCGGTTAGCTGAAGATTTTCTGGAAGAACGCTTTCATGTCCGCCCAGGATTTTTCATCCGCGGCCTTGTTGTACCCGATGTCCGGGCCACCGTGTTCGCCGTGGCTCAAGCGATCCGCGTCCGGGTTGGTAAAGCCGTGTTTGGCGCCGTCGAGGCTGACGAATTTATAGTCAGCGCCAGCCTTGTCCATTTCACTTTTGAACGCGGTGACGTTGTCCGGCGTGACCATGCTGTCCAGCGCTCCGTGCTCGAC
This sequence comes from Pseudomonas sp. SM4, assembly GCF_051913165.1. NCBI lineage: Bacteria > Pseudomonadati > Pseudomonadota > Gammaproteobacteria > Pseudomonadales > Pseudomonadaceae > Pseudomonas > Pseudomonas sp. SM4. Next base: position 23,214 of record NZ_JBODOE010000022.1, read on the forward strand.
CAGAATTTTTGCTTTCACACTGCCCGGGGTGGCGGGCGTTTTGGTTGCCAGTGCGCCATGGAAACTCACCACCCCTGCCAACGGCACGCCCTGACGTGCGGCATTGAGTACCACACCACCGCCAAAGCAATAACCAATGGCCGCAAGTTTGTTGACGTCGGTCTGCGGTTGTTTCTTCAACAGATCCAGCCCGGCGGCGAAACGTTTGCTCGCGGCATCGGCGTCCTTGGTCGCCGCCTGCATGAACGCCATCGCGTCTTTCGGGTGCTCGGTGTTCTTGCCCTCGCCATACATATCGATCGCCAGTGCGCTGTAGCCGAGTTCGGCGAGATCGCGTGCGCGGCGCTTGGCGTAATCGTTCAGGCCCCACCATTCATGCACGACGACGATGCCCGGGCGCTTGCCTTTGATTGCGTCGTCATAGGCGTAGTAACCGATCAACTGGGTGCCATCGGCGCTTTGGTAGGGAATTTCTTCAGTCTTGATCGCCGCTTGGGTGAGGCTGCTGACAGCGAGCAACGTGAGGGCAAGGAACAGGCGCATGGTGGGGGTCTCCTGACAATAAAAGGTCAAAACAGCCTAGTCCATTTGGTTCAGGTCAGGTTCAGAGAGTGTTCAGGGGCGGTACAGGGGCAGGTCAGTAACCTTGCGCCATACCCAAACAGCACTGTGAAAGAGGAAATACCCATGACTCGCTTTAACAAACTGTTGCTGGCATTGACCGTAATGAGCGCCAGTATCGCGGCCCATGCCGACACTACTTCGAACTTCGCCGGCCTGACCTTCGGCCAGACCAGCGACAAGGTTAAAAAGTCCAACGCACTGAACGACAACCTCGACCATCCGAACGCCACCGGCGCCATCGATGGCAACAACACTTACGGCGTACGCCTCGGTCAGCAAAACAGTCAAGGTCGCTACTACGCCACTTATGACAACGTGTCGGGCTCGCACAATGGCATTAAACTGCGTCAGGAAAACCTGTTGGGCAGCTACGATCTGTTCTATCCGGTGGGCGGCAGCACCAAGCTGTTCGGTGGCGCAACTGCCGGTTTGACCAAGCTGACGCAGGATTCGCCAGGCTACAGCCGCGACAGTGACATCGGTTATGCGGTCGGCGGCCAGTTCGGGGTGTTGCAGCAAGTCTCGCAAAACACCTCGGTCGAACTCGGTTACCGTTACCTGATGAGCAACGCCAGCACTGAAATGAAAGAAAGTGGCGGCAGCAAACAAGGCTCGCTGGATTTGAACAGCAGCGCGCAGACTTACCTGTCGGCCAACTACAGTTTCTAAGGAGCGACAGCGAAATCATTGTAGGAGCAAAGCTTGCTCGCGACAGCGCTGGGTCAGTCAATTTAGATGTCGACTGACACACCGCCTTCGCGAGCAAGCTTTGCTCCTACGGGTGTGTTTTTGGAGATTCTGGATTTACCCGGGAGAGAGCTATGAAACTGTTGGTCGTCGAAGATGAAGCGCTGTTGCGCCATCACCTGCAAACCCGTCTCACGGAGAGCGGTCACGTGGTCGAGTCCGTGGCCAATGCCGAAGAGGCGCTGTACCAGACCGGACAGTTCAACTTTGACCTGGCGGTGATCGATCTTGGTTTGCCGGGCATGGGTGGCCTCGACCTGATCCGCCAGTTGCGCTCGGGCGGCAAGACCTTCCCGATCCTGATCCTCACCGCGCGCGGCAACTGGCAGGACAAGGTCGAAGGCCTCGCCGCCGGTGCCGATGATTACGTGGTCAAGCCGTTCCAGTTCGAAGAGCTCGACGCGCGCCTGAATGCCTTGCTGCGCCGCTCCAGCGGTTTTACCCAGTCGACCATCGTCGCCGGCCCGCTGCTGCTCGACCTCAATCGCAAACAGGCGACCCTCGACGAACAGCCGCTGGCGCTGACCGCCTACGAATATCGCATCCTCGAATACCTCATGCGCCACCATCAACAAGTGGTGCCCAAGGATCGCTTGATGGAGCAGCTCTACCCGGACGACGACGAGCGCGATCCGAACGTGATCGAAGTGCTGGTCGGCCGCCTGCGCCGTAAACTCGAAGGCCCGGCCGGCTTCAAGCCGATCGACACCGTGCGCGGCCTCGGCTACCTGTTCAATGAGCGCTGCACTTGATTCGTTCGCTACGCGTTCGGCTGATGCTCGCCGCCACCACGTTGGCGGTGTTGTTCATGCTCGCCTTGCTCCCGGCGATGCAGGGCGCGTTCAGCCTCGCGTTGCAGGACTCGATCGAACAGCGGCTGGCCTCGGACGTCACCACGCTGATCTCTGCCGCACGTATCGAAAACGGCCGACTGGTGATGCCCAATCAGTTGCCGGATGAGCGTTTCAATCTCACTGACTTCCGCTTGCTCGGCTACATCTACGACCGCGAAGGGCATCTGGTCTGGCGCTCGAAAGCCACCCAGGAAGAGCAGATCAACTACAAACCGCGCTATGACGGCCTCGGCAACGAGTTCGCGCGGATTCGCGAAGCCAACGGTCAGGAATTCTTCGTCTACGACGTTGAAGTGAAACTGCTCGGCGGTAAAAGCGCTGCGTTCAGCATCGTCGCCCTGCAACCGGTGCGCGAATACGAAACCACCCTCGAAGGCCTGCGCGAAAATCTCTACCTCGGTTTCGGCGCAGCGTTGCTGGTGTTGCTGGCGCTGCTGTGGATCGGCCTGACCTGGGGCCTCAAAGCCCTGCGCCAACTCAGTCAGGAACTCGACGAAATCGAAGGCGGCACCCGCGAAAGCCTCACCGAACAACACCCTCGCGAGCTACTGCGCCTGACCGGCTCGCTCAACCGTCTGCTGCACAGCGAACGTCAACAGCGCAGTCGGTATCGCGATTCGCTCGATGATTTGGCCCACAGCCTGAAAACCCCGCTGACGGTGTTGCAAGGGGTCAGCGAAGACATGGCCCAGCGTCCGGAAGACCGTGATCAGGCGTGGGTGCTGCAAAGCCAGATCGAGCGCATGAGCCAGCAGATCGGCTATCAACTGCAACGCGCGAGCCTGCGCAAAAGCGGTCTGGTGCGTCATCAGGTACGTCTACAACCGGTGCTGAAAAGCCTCTGCGACACGCTGGACAAGGTTTACCGCGATAAACATGTGCGCGTGGCGTTTGATCTGCCCGAGCATTGTTACGTGCCGATCGAGCAGGGCGCCTTGCTGGAGATGATGGGCAACCTGCTGGAAAACGCTTATCGCCTGTGCCTTGGCGAGGTGCGCATCAGCGTGCGCGAGACGTTGGCCGGGGTTGAGTTGTGCGTCGAGGACGACGGTCCCGGAGTGCCACCGGATCAACGCGCGCGGATTCTGGAGCGTGGCGAACGGCTGGATGCCCAGCATCCGGGGCAGGGGATCGGGTTGGCGGTGGTCAAGGACATCATCGAAAGCTACAACGCGAAATTGGCGCTGGGCGATTCGCCGATGGGCGGGGCGGCGTTCAGGATTCATTTTCCTGCGGTGTAACCGAAAAGATCGCAGCCTGCGGCAGCTCCTACAGGGGAGCACATTGCCAATGTAGGAGCTGCCGCAGGCTGCGATCTTTTGATCTTACTGTTCCTGCGCCCGATAGGCCCCGGGCGTCAGCCCCGTCCACTTCTTGAACGCGCGGTGAAACGCCGACGGTTCGGAAAAACCAAGCTGCTCGGCAATCTGCTGCAACGACAAATCCGCGCGCCCCAAATGGTAGATGGCGATATCCCGCCGCAGCTGATCCTTCAACTCCTGAAAACTGCTGCCTTCCTCACGCAAATGCCGGCGTAGCGTCTGCGGGCTGATGTGCAAGTGCGCCGCCACCGCTTCCAGATCTGGCCAGCGCGCACTGTCGCGGCTGAGCAAGCGACGCAAGCGGCTGCTCAGGCTGTCGCCGTCATCCGGGCGCGAGAGCAGGTCGGCGGGGGAGCGTTCGAGAAAATGCTTGAGCGTGCGCTCGTCCTGTAACAACGGCATGGATAAATAGCGGCTATGAAACAGCAGGCTGCTGTGCTCGGTGCCGAAGGTCATGGGACAGGGGAAGAGCAGGTCGTATTCGGCGCCGTGGGCGGGTTTCGCATAGCTGAAGGTCGCGTGTTCGAGGCGAATGCGCTGGCCGATCAGCCAGCTGCCCAGTCGATGCCAGATCACCAACAGGCTTTCGGTGAGAAAGTGATCCGGGTCCCACAATGACGCGTCGTCCAGGCTCAAGCGCACCCATTCGTCTTCGCGGCTCAGGGTCAGGCGCGGGGCGCCCGGGAATAAGCTATAAAACAATAAACCGCGCTGCAGTGCTTTCTCCAGATTGCGGCAGTGAATCGAGGCGTGGCACATCATCGCGAAGCTGCCGGGTTTGCTCGGCGCGCTGCCAAAACCCAGGTACTCGTCGTCCAGCGCCAGCCACAGGCCCTGGATCAACCGGGTGAACTGCTCCGGGGCGATCCGTGCACGCGGCTCGTCGAGCAGTTCCGCGCTGATGCCCAGTTGCTGCAGCAGCCCTGAATAATCGCAGCCCAGACGGCGCGCGCCACCGAGGGCGGCGCGAGCGAAATGGCTGGCAATGGTGCGTTCACGCATAAGCGGCAGATCCTTTCTCAGACGCCGGATGGTAGTCGGGGGGCGCGTGGGCAACAAGGCGGATTTCCGCCAAATTGTAGGACGAGAGCGGGCCGGTTGGCGGAAATCCGCCACAATCAACTCGCGAGGCGGTGACATCGAAAAACCTGCAGGCCCTGATATCAAAAGGCTTGCAGCGAAACGCACCAAAGTGGCACGAGGTTTGCGATACAAGCGACAGAAGCGTGCGTTGATCCCGTCCGGAAAACGCCGCTCCAACAACAAATCCCTCCAGTGCAGGAGGGTTCGCAATTCAGGTTTCGCGGCGTAACAGATGGATGTTGCACGCGGGGCTCTTGAGGAAATTTGCAATGACGACTCGTCAGCCACTGTACAAATCCCTGTATTTCCAGGTGATCATCGCAATCATCATCGGTATTGCGCTCGGTCATTACTACCCGCAGTTCGGCGTGGCGGTAAAGCCGCTGGGTGACGGGTTCATCAAACTGATCAAAATGATCATCGCCCCGATCATCTTCTGCACCGTGGTCAGCGGCATCGCCGGCATGCAGAACATGAAGTCGGTCGGCAAGACCGGCGGTTACGCACTCCTGTACTTCGAAATCGTCTCGACCATCGCCCTGCTGGTCGGTCTGGTCGTGGTCAATATCGTGCAGCCGGGCAACGGCATGCACATTGATGTTGCAACCCTCGACGCTTCCAAAGTCGCTTCTTATGTCGCGGCCGGTGCTGACCAGAGCGTTGTTGGCTTCCTGCTCAACGTGATCCCGACCACCATCGTCGGCGCGTTCGCTACCGGTGACATCCTGCAAGTGCTGATGTTCTCGGTGATCTTCGGTTTCGCCCTGCATCGCCTGGGTGCCTACGGCAAGCCGATCCTCGACTTCATCGATCGCTTCGCCCACGTGATGTTCAACATCATCAACATGATCATGAAGCTCGCGCCAATCGGTGCCTTCGGTGCCATGGCCTTCACCATCGGTGCCTACGGCGTGGGTTCGCTGGTGCAGCTGGGTCAACTGATGATCTGCTTCTACATCACGTGCCTGCTGTTCGTGCTGATCGTGCTCGGCGGTATCGCCCGCATGCACGGTTTCAGCGTGCTGAAGATGATCCGTTACATCCGTGAAGAACTGCTGATCGTACTCGGCACGTCCTCGTCGGAATCGGTACTGCCTCGCATGCTGATCAAGATGGAGCGTCTGGGCGCGAAAAAATCGGTAGTGGGTCTGGTGATCCCGACCGGTTACTCGTTCAACCTCGACGGTACTGCGATCTACCTGACCATGGCTGCCGTGTTCATTGCTCAGGCCACTGACACGCACATGGACATCACGCACCAGATCACCCTGCTGGTGGTGTTGCTGCTGTCCTCCAAAGGCGCTGCCGGTGTGACCGGTTCGGGCTTCATCGTGCTGGCCGCAACCCTGTCGGCGGTAGGTCACCTGCCAGTGGCCGGTCTGGCGCTGATCCTCGGTATCGACCGCTTCATGTCCGAAGCGCGCGCACTGACCAACCTGGTGGGCAACGCTGTTGCGACCATCGTGGTTGCCAAGTGGGTGAAAGAGCTGGACACCGACGTACTGGACGCCGAGCTGGCTTCGGGTGGTCGCGGTATCGCGGATACCCGTCCTGAAGATGACCTGGGTGTGGCTGAAGGCCCAACCCCGAGCAGCGTCAAGTAAGTAAAAAAGCCCTTGTGGCGAGGGGATTTATCCCCGTTGGGTCGCGAAGCAGCCCCTTCTGAAGATAAGAGAAGGGGCCTGCTGCGCAGTCCAACGGGGATAAATCCCCTCTCCACAGGGTTTTTTATTGCCTGCGATTTGAGCGTAACGGTCACACCCGCTGACATATCCGGTGATTGCTGCATCGGCAATGGCTGCCTAGGCTGAGTGCGTCGCCCAAGGAGCTTGCCCATGTCTGCACCGCTGGCCTCACTGAAAATCCTCGATTTCTCGACCCTGTTGCCGGGGCCGTTTGCCTCGCTGTTGCTGGCCGACATGGGCGCGGACGTGCTGCGCATCGAATCGCCGACGCGTCTGGACCTGCTGCGGTTGTTGCCGCCGCACGATGCCGGGATATCCGCCAGTCATGCCTACCTGAACCGCAACAAACGCAGCCTGGCACTGGACCTGAAACAGCCCGAAGCGCTGGACGTGGTCAAGCAGTTGCTGGCCGATTACGACATCGTTCTCGAGCAGTTTCGCCCCGGAGTGATGGAACGTCTGGGGCTGGGTTATGAAGCATTGAAAGCGATCAATCCGAAACTGATCTATGTGTCGATCACCGGTTATGGCCAGACCGGGCCGTACAAGGATCGCGCCGGGCACGACATCAACTACCTCGCGCTGGCCGGACTTGCCAGCTACACCGGCCGCGCCGACAGCGGGCCGTTGCCGTTGGGCATGCAAGTGGCCGATGTCGCCGGTGGTTCGTTGCACGGGGTGATCGGTTTGCTCGCGGCAGTCATTGCCCGTCAGCAAACGGGGCAGGGCACCCATATCGACGTGAGCATGACCGATTGTGCGTTCAGCCTGAATGCCATGGCCGGCGCCGGGTATCTGGCTTGCGGAGAGGAGCCCGCATGGGAAGAGCAGATGCTCAATGGCGGCAGCTTCTATGACTATTACCGTTCCCGCGACGGGCGCTGGATGTCGGTCGGCAGTCTGGAGCCGGGGTTTATGCAGCAGTTGTGTACCGCGCTGGGGCGGCCGGAGTTGGCGGCACAGGGGTTATCGCCGAAACCTGAGCAACAGCGAGCGCTGAAGGATGCCTTGAAGGTCGAGTTCGAGCGGCATGACTTTGCTGAACTGTGTGAGTTGTTTGCCGGGATCGATGCCTGTGTCGAGCCGGTGTTGAGTCTGGGTGAGGCCGTTCGGCACCCGCAATTGCAGGCGCGTGAACTGGTGACGCAAGTGCCTCGTGGGGATGGCACGTCGCAGGCGCAGATGGCGTGCCCGTTGAAGTTTTCCGAGGCGTTGCCGGCGCCGCGACATGTTGGGGCGGTGTTGGGGCAGCATACCGATCAGGTGTTGGCGGAGTTGGGGTTCAGTGCTCAGCGGATAGCAGAACTGCGGTCTTCCAAAGTCATTCTTTAGTGTCTGTACCGGCCTCATCGCGAGCAGGCTCACTCCTACATTTGGAATGCGTTCCACCTGTAGGAGTGAGCCTGCTCGCGATGGGGCCAGAGCAAACAACAATCCGACTATTCCACCCGCATCTCACCACTGAACACCAAGGTATTCCGGCAACTACGACACAAATACCGTCGCCCCTGTCGTACCAGGCTGTGGCGCTGCGCCGAGAATGGAAAATCACTGTCCACGCACGGGCATTTGTAGATATAGCGCGTGACGCTGCGGCGTTTGATGGCGTAGGTGTGGCAGCGATCCGGTGGCAGTTCATAAACCCCGCGCATGATCAGTTGCCACTCCTCGCCATGCGGCTGGATGCGGTCGCCAAACAGCTGATGGGCGATCAGGTGCGCGACTTCGTGGGCCACGGTCTGCTTGAGGAAGTGTTCGGTGTTTTCCCGGTACAGCTGCGGGTTGAAGCGCAGCAGGTTTTCGTGCAAATGCGCGACACCGGCTTTTTGCCCGCGCAGCTTGAGACTGACAACGGGGCGTTGGAAATGACGTTTGAAAAAGGTTTCAGCGAGTTGGTAACAGTCTTCGACGCGGGTATTGAGTTGCTCGGGCATGCTTGATGGATCTCCAGAGACGGCGAGTATGCCGCAACGCCCCGGACTTGCGAATCGCCGAGCTGCCGAATGGTCATCCGGCAAACGACAAGGCCGCCTTGCGGCGGCCTCGGATTGGATTGGCCTGTCGAGTCAGTTGGTATAGACGGGACCTACGCCCAGCCCCCAGACAATCACGGTGAACGCCATAATGGCAACCAGCACCACCAGACCCACCGCCAGCACCGAGCTTGAAAACAGGAACCCTTCATCCGACGGAATGTTCATGAACGTCGGCAGCCCTACGTACAACAGATAAACCGTGTAGCAGATGGCCGCCGTGCCGACGATCATCCCCAGCCACATATGCGGATACAGCGCCGCCAGCCCGCCGACAAACAACGGTGTTGCGGTGTAAGTGGCAAATGCGACACAACGGGCCAGACTTGGATTGGCGTCATACGTGCGCGCCATCCAGTGCACGAAGGCGCCCATGACCGCGACCCCGCCGAGCATGGCCAGGTACGACATGACGGTCATCCAGACTGCGCTTTCGACGGTGAGCATGACCGGCGCACGGTTGCCGATCACCCAGCCGACCTGGGTGGTGCCAATGAACGCCGAGATAGCCGGGATCGCCGCCAGAATCAGCGTGTGCGTCAGGTACATGTGGCTGATGCTTTCCTCTTGGTCGCCACGGATTTCCTTCCATTCCTGATCGGGGTGGGTAAAAAGTCCCACTACGTGATGGATCATGCCAGTCACTCCTCTTGTTATTGCCATCGCCCCCCAACGGAGCGCCTACGGGCCAATGAGGCCGAGCAAATTCAGGTCTTGGATGTGTGCGACCTTATGTCGCAGTATAGAAAGGACTTAACCGCACAGGTATTAGGGGCTTAGAGCAAATCGCGCTGTAAACACGGGGCTTAATCGCCGCACAGTCTTGACTGGCCCTGTAGGAGCTGCCGAAGGCTGCGATCTTTTGATCTTGTCTTGAAAAATCAAAATCAAGAGATCGCAGCCTTCGGCAGCTCCTACATGAATATGCATTTCAGAATGCGAGCAGTCGGGATGCTTCGCGCATCCGGGGTTTTTGCGTAAAATGCCGGCCTTTCGTCACACCTCACGGATTTCGCGTCATGGGCACTCTTACGGTCAACCAGAACAAACTGCAAAAGCGCCTGCGCCGCCTGGCCGGCGAAGCGGTTGCCGACTTCAACATGATTGAAGACGGCGACAAGGTCATGGTCTGCCTGTCCGGGGGCAAGGACAGTTACACCATGCTCGACGTGCTGCTGCACCTGCAGAAGGTTGCCCCGATCAAGTTCGAGATCGTCGCGGTGAACATGGACCAGAAGCAGCCAGGCTTCCCCGAGCATGTGCTGCCGGCCTACCTCAAAGAGCTGGGCGTCGAGTACCACATCGTCGAGAAAGACACCTACTCGGTGGTCAAGGAATTGATTCCCGAGGGCAAGACTACTTGCTCGCTGTGCTCACGCCTGCGTCGCGGCACGCTGTACACCTTCGCTGATGAAATCGGCGCGACCAAGATGGCCCTCGGTCATCATCGTGATGACATCGTCGAGACGTTCTTCCTCAACATGTTCTTCAACGGTTCGCTGAAAGCCATGCCGCCGAAGCTGCGCGCCGACGATGGCCGCAACGTGGTGATCCGTCCGCTGGCGTACTGCAACGAGAAAGACATTCAGGCCTATTCGGACTTGAAGGAATTCCCGATCATCCCGTGCAACCTCTGCGGTTCGCAGGAAAACCTGCAGCGTCAGGTAGTCAAGGACATGCTTCAGGACTGGGAGCGCAAGACACCCGGTCGAACGGAAAGCATCTTCCGCAGTCTGCAGAATGTCATCCCGTCGCAACTGGCCGACCGCAACCTGTTCGACTTCACCAGCCTGAAGATCGACGAGACTGCGGCTTCGCGCTTTGTGAGCGTCGTCAATCTCTAAACCCAATCTCTGTGGGGCCACACTTTTGTGGTGAGGGGATTTATCCCCGATGGGCTGCGCAGCAGCCCCCCCGCTTTTCTGGGGGAGCTCCGCTCCCCATCGGGGATAAATCCCCTCACCACAGGGCCCCGCATTAGTTTCTTTATTCAATTCACCAGGAGAGGGCATGCGCGATTACAAGTGGCTGCACGAATACTGTCTGAACCGCTTCGGTTCGGCGGCTGAACTGGAAGCCCATCTGCCCGTTCCCAAGACCCCCGCGCAACTGCGCAAGATCAGCGACGACCGCTACCTCTCGACCATGGCTTTACGCGTATTCCGCGCCGGCCTCAAGCACAGTCTGGTCGACGCCAAGTGGCCGGCCTTCGAAGAAGTGTTCTTCAAGTTCGACCCGGAAAAAGTCGTGCTGATGAGCGCCGAACACCTCGAGCGGCTGATGCAGGACGCGCGGATCATTCGTCACTTGGGCAAGTTGAAAAGCGTGCCGCGCAATGCGCAGTTCATCCTCGACGTCGAGAAGGAAAAGGGCAGTTTCGGCGCGCTGATCGCCGACTGGCCGGTGACTGATATTGTCGGTTTGTGGACGTATCTGAAAAAGCACGGCCATCAACTCGGCGGGCTATCGGCTCCACGGTTTTTGCGCATGGTCGGCAAGGACACCTTCGTGCCGAGCTATGACGTGGTGGCAGCGCTGAATGCACAGAAGATCGTCGACAAGGTGCCGACCAGCCAGCGTGATCTGAAGATTGTGCAGGACGCGTTCAACCAGTGGCATGAACAGAGCGGCGGGCGGCCGATGAGCCAGATTTCGATGATGCTCGCCTACACCGTTAATCATTAAAAGATCGCAGCCTTCGGCAGCTCCTACAGGGAAACGCATTCCAAATGTAGGAGCTGCCGAAGGCTGCGATCTTTTTCCATCAGGCGATGGAGATTTCGCCTTCGCCAGCCAATTTGCGATTCAACTGATACCGCCACCGCACATACAACAGTGCCGAGCAGAACACCGCCAGACTCGCGACCATCTCCAGCACGCCAAACAACTGCCGGTTGGGGTCATACGCCGCCAGTGCGCCCTTGATGAAATACAGATTCACCACAAAACACATCCACGAATGGCCACGGGCGCTGCCCATGATCATCGCCGGGGCGAGGACGAGCCACGGGATCAGCTCGACCAGCAGAATCACCCACGGCCGTGCGCCGTGCAGGTCAGCGAAGATCAGATAGTAGGCCGCGAGCAATCCGCCCAAGGCGAAAAAACTCAGCAGGCTGATGACGCGCATGGCCTTCACGCGTGGCTCCAGCCACTCGACGGCAGGCAGGATTTTCGGCTTCTTCGCCACCGTCAGCCCTCCAGTTTCTGCGCAGTCTTGGCCAGACGCAGACCGAGCGCGCGGCACAGCGCCACTTCGTGCTGATCGAGACCCTTTTTGCCGTCCGCCCCGGCATGATGGCTGGCGCCGTAAGGCGTGCCGCCACCCTGGGTTTCCAGCAGCGCCGATTCGCTGTAGGGCAGGCCGGTGATCAACATGCCGTGGTGCAACAGCGGCAGCATCATCGACAGCAGGGTGGTTTCCTGACCGCCGTGCAGGCTGGCGGTCGAGGTGAACACGCCGGCCGGTTTGCCCACCAGCGCGCCGGTCAGCCACAGGTTGCTGGTGCCGTCGAGAAAGTACTTCAGTGGCGCGGCCATGTTGCCGAAACGCGTCGGGCTGCCCAGCGCCAGGCCGGCACAGTTTTTCAGATCATCGAGAGTCGCGTAGAGCGCGCCGTCGTCCGGGATGCTCGGCGCCACCGCTTCGCACTCGGTGGAAATCGCCGGCACGGTGCGCAGACGCGCTTCGAGGCCGGCCTGCTCGACACCGCGAGCAATCTGCCGCGCCATCTCGTTGGTCGAGCCGTTGCGGCTGTAATACAGCACCAGAATGTAAGGCGCGCTCACGGCAGCAACTCCAGCACGTTTTCCGGTGGACGGCCGATGACGGCTTTGTCGCCGGCTTCAAGAATCGGTCGCTCCATCAATTTCGGATGCTGGGCGATGGCGTCGATCAATTGCGCTTCGCTGAGGCTTTCGTCAGCGAGTTGAAGCATTTTGTATTCATCTTCGCCGCTGCGCAGCAACTGACGTGCGCTGATCCCCAGCTTGCCGAGCAGGGCCTTGATTTGCGCCGCGTTCAGCGGGGTTTCGAGGTAGCGCACGACCGTTGGCGTCAGGCCGCGGGCTTCAATGAGTTCCAGCGCGCCGCGGGATTTCGAGCAGCGCGGATTGTGATAAAGCGTCAGATCGGTCATGGCGGGTCGCTTCTGGCGTAAAGTGGCGGCTATTCTAACTGTGCAGCGCGCAATCCAGAACCGTCAGAGGCGATGGGTCGCAGGCGCCTTCAAATTTTCACAAGGAACAGGACATGACACGGCGATTGGCAGCGGCATTGACGATTATCGGGGCGTTGATGCTGGGGGGCTGCGGCAACGATTACGGGATCGACCAGAACGGTCAAAAAGTCGCCTCCGAGCGCTTGGACAAACAATGGGTAATCGTCAATTACTGGGCCGAATGGTGCGGCCCGTGCCGGACCGAGATCCCGGAACTCAACCATTTGGCTGATGAACTGAAGAGCAAGAACGTCGGCGTGTTCGGGGTCAACTTCGACAATGTGCAGGGTGTCGAGTTGAAAGACGCCAGCGAGAAGCTCGGCATCAAGTTCACCGTGCTGGCGCAGGATCCGGCGGAGTTGTTCGACTTGCCACGCAGTGAGGCACTGCCGGTGACGTACATCATCGACAACAAAGGCAAGGTGCGTGAACAGCTGATGGGCGAGCAGACGGCGGCGGGAGTGATGGCGAAGCTGGAGGCGTTGCAAGCAACCAAATAGGTTGTTGTGAAAGAAAAGATCGCAGCCTTCGGCAGCTCCTACAGGGTGTACACGGACTCATGTAGGAGCTGCCGAAGGCTGCGATCTTTTGCGGGTTAACCCTCTTCCAGCCACCAGCGCAACGGCTTGCCTGCGGCTGGCCAGAAGCGCATCTGCTCGATCGGCGAGATGTCCCAGCGCTCGACATGCTCCAGCGCCTGCAGGAAGCGTTGCTCCTGCTCCATCAGCGCCGGGGCGCAGAGTTTGCGGGTCTTGCCGATCTTGCCGAAGCTGATCTTGTCGCCATCCAGCGTATACGGTGCGAACCAGTGGTTGCAGCCGCCGTTGCCGTAGGCGCGACCATCATCGCCAAGGGTCACGGTCAGATGGCTGTAATCCATCAATGGCCGCTCGCCGATCCATTCCAGAATGTAGCTGCGGTTCTGTTGCAGTTGCACAGGCTCCGCGGCGCAGCCTACCAGGCCGGCACCGACCAGAGCGGTCAGGGCAAGGCGTTTCATCACGCAGGCTCCTGGCATTTCGGGCACAGATGCTTGTCGCCAACGGCTTTCCAGCCCAGCTCGGCGATACGTGCCGTGGCCGCTGGTTTCTCCGCGGTTTTGCCAAGTTTGGCATCCACGGCAAATTCAAAGCTCAGCTCTTTGGCGCAGCTGTCGCAGTTGACCTGCCAGGTATGGATGGCCAGTTCACCGAACACGGGGCCCGTGGTCATCGCGGTCCATTGGCCCGGCGGATTGATCAGGTGGCGGACGGTTTCGACGGTCAGGCGCATGGACAAATCCTTGCTGCCTTTGAGGGTGACCAACAGCGCGTCGCCGATGCGAATCGAGCCACCGTTGCCGGTCACCTGATAGCGGCCCGGAACCAGCGCGCGGCATTCGGTGAGGGTGTGTTGCGGGTTCATCAGGTTGTAGCGGAAATCGTGTTCGACCATGGGTCCTCCAAATATGCGCGACATGCTAGCACGGGCCCGGTTGCAGAATGATGTGCGCGTGCGACCTTCGATCCGGTTCAAATCGACCCACACCCATGGCAAACTGCCGCCCTCGACTCTGAAGGAACGCAACATGGCGCTGATCGAATGTTATGAATGCAAGCGCAGCATCAGCTCGCAAGCCGCCGCGTGCATTCATTGCGGCGCACCGATGGCGGCGCAGGCCAGCCAGGTACCTGCAGCACAACCGCAGTCTGGCGCCACGCCCGTTCAGGTCTCGACGATTTCGTTCGGCAGTCTGCCCCGCAACAAAGCAGTGCCGGAGGCGTTCGTCCCTCCCGCAACGCAGCCGTTGCCGCCCGTCACGCCCGCCGCCGAAGAGCGTCGTCGTGCGCCGGCCACCGGGGTTGAAATGCACATCAATGAAGACGGCAGCCGCCCGGTCGAAGGCTGGCTGAAAATCATGGTGTTCCTGATGCCGATGATTTTCGTCTGGTTCCTGCTGCGCCGCGGGCACTCGATGAAGCAGCGCTTTTTCGGTTTCGGCTGGCTGGCGCTGTTGATACTGGCGGCGTCGCTCTAGCCCGAATTCGCCGCCTGCGCGTCAACCCTCGACCTGGTTCTGCGGCGCACCGGCCGCCCAGGCCGCGATGTTGTGCAGGGTCGTCGCGGCAATCGCACCCAGTGCCTCGCGCGTCAGGAAAGCCTGATGCGCGGTGATGATCACATTCGGGAAGGTCAGCAAGCGCGCCAGCACATCGTCCTGCAGCGGCAGGTCGGAGCGATCCTCGAAAAACAGTTGCGCCTCTTCTTCATACACATCCAGACCCAGATAGCCGAGCTGACCTTCTTTCAGTGCGTCAATCAGCGCCGGCGTATCGACCAGGCCACCGCGACCGGTGTTGATGAGCATGGCGCCCGGTTGCATGTGCGCCAGTGAGTCACGGTTGATCAGGTGTTTGCTCTGCTCGTTGAGCGGGCAGTGCAGGCTGATGATGCGCGACTGCGCGAGCAGTTCCGGCAGGCTCAGATAACGCGCGCCGAGGGCGAGAACCTGTGGGTTTGGATACGGATCGTATGCGAGCAACTCACACCCGAAGCCGTGCATGATCTTCGCAAACGTCGCACCGATCTGCCCGGTGCCGACAATGCCGACGGTTTTGCCGACCAGATCGAAACCGGTCAGCCCGTGCAGGCTGAAATCGCCTTCGCGGGTGCGGTTGTAGGCGCGGTGCAAACGCCGGTTCAGTGCCAGGATCAACGCCACCGCATGTTCGGCCACCGCGTGAGGCGAGTAGGCCGGGACGCGAACGACGGTCAGCCCCAGGCGTTTGGCGGCCATCAGGTCAACATGGTTGTAGCCCGCCGAGCGCAAGGCGATCAGTCGGGTGCCGCCCGCGGCCAGACGTTCGAGTACGGTGGCACTGAGGTCGTCATTGATGAACGCACAAACGACGTCATGCCCGTCGGCCAGTGCCGCCGTGTCGAGGCTGAGCCGCGCCGGTTGAAAGTGCAGTTCGATGTCGGCCGGGCCGTCGGCAGCGATGAAGCTGTCGCGGTCGTAGGTCTGGCTGCTGAAAACGATCGTGCGCATGAAATCCTCCTGGAGCATCGACGCGGGCTGCAATCACCCGCGACAACTTTAGCGCGCCTGAGCCTTCATGGCATTGCTGTGGATCAGGCGCTGATCCGCGCCTGTGCCGCGAGTCGATTGATCGAGCGTTCCAGCTCATCCAGTGCGGCGGCGGCCTTGGGGTCGTCCTGCTTGAGCAGGGTTTCACTGCGCTGACAGGCCGCGCGCAATTGCGGGACGCCGCAATAACGGGTGGCGCCGTGCAGGCGGTGCACGCGTTCGAGCAGGGCGTTCTGGTCGTGGCTCTCGCGGGCGCTGCAAATGGCTTCGCGGTCGGCTTCCAGCGACGCCAGCAGCATCGCCAGCATGTCCGCTGCGAGGTCAGCCTTGCCAGCGGCCAGGCGCAAGCCTTCCTCATGATCGAGCACCGGCAACTCGTGATTGCCGGCTGCGCTTTCGCTGGCCCGCTCCGGCCCCTGGTTTCGCAGCGCGAGGCCGGTCCACTTCAACACCACCTGCGCCAGTTGCCGTTCGCTGATCGGTTTGGTCAGGTAGTCGTCCATGCCGCTCTGCAGCAGCGCGCGTTTTTCGTTGGCCATGGCGTGGGCGGTGAGGGCGACGATCGGTAGCGGCGTGCAATGCCGTTCGCTCTCCCACTGGCGAATGGTTTCGGTGCTCTGACGCCCGTCCATCCCGGGCATCTGCACGTCCATCAACACCAGGTCGAACGATTCGCTCTGCACCGCTTTGACCGCTGCATAACCGCTCTCGACCGCGAGCACCTTGGCGCCCATGTCTTCGAGCAGGGTTTGCACCAGCAGCAAGTTGGCCGGGTTGTCGTCGACGCACAGCACCCGCGGTGCCCGACTCGACAACGGTTCCCCCGGTTCGGTGCGCGGCTGGCGCGGGTTGACCAGATCGGCCAGCGCCCGACGCAGTTTGCGCGTGCAGGCCGGCTTCGCCTGCAACTGACTGTGCGGGTTGGGCACTGACAGATGGAACAGCGTCTGTTCGGTGGTCGGACACAGCACCAGCACTTTGCAGCCGAGGTGTTCAAGGTCCCAGATGTGCTGGTTCAAGCGCTCGGGCAGCATGTCGTTGCTGGTGATGCCCATGACCGCCAGATCAATCGCCTGATCGGTCTGGTGTGCGCCCGTGACGCCATTGGTCAGGCTTTCCAGGGTATTGAAAGTGGTGACGTCGAGGCCGCAGTCTTCCAGTTGATGCTGCAGGGCCTGACGCGCCAGTTCATGGTTTTCCAGCACCGCCACGCGGCGCCCGAGCAGCGGCGCTGCGGGCAGGTCTTCGGCGTCGTCGCGGGTCTTGGGCAGGCTCAGGCTGATCCAGAATTCCGAACCTTCGCCTGGCGTACTGTCGACGCCGATTTCGCCGCCCATCTGCTCGATCAGGCGCTTGGAAATCACCAGCCCCAGACCTGTGCCGCCGGGTTGGCGCGACAGCGAATTGTCCGCCTGGCTGAAAGCCTGGAACAGTGCGCGCACGTCCTGGCTCGACAGGCCGATACCGGTGTCCTGAACGCTGATGCGCAATTGCACGCTGTCGTCGTTTTCGTCTTCGAGCATGGCGCGGGCGACGATGGTGCCTTCGCGGGTGAACTTGATCGCGTTGCTGACCAGGTTGGTGAGGATCTGCTTCAAGCGCAGCGGGTCACCGACCAGCGACAGCGGTGTGTCGCGATACACCAGGCTGACCAGTTCAAGCTGTTTGGCGTGCGCAGCGGGGGCAAGAATGGTCAGGGTGTCCTGAAGCAGATCGCGCAGATTGAACGGGATGTGGTCGAGCACCAGTTTGCCGGCCTCGATCTTCGAGAAATCGAGGATCTCGTTGATGATCCCCAGCAGGCTGTCGGCGGACTTTTCAATGGTGCCCAGGTAGTCGAGCTGACGCGGGGTCAGTTCGCTTTTCTGTAAAAGGTGGGTGAAACCGAGGATGCCGTTGAGCGGCGTGCGAATCTCGTGACTCATGTTGGCGAGGAATTCGGATTTGATCCGGCTGGCCTCCAGCGCTTCTTTGCGCGCCAGGTCGAGTTCGATGTTCTGGATCTCGATGGTTTCCAGGTTCTGGCGCACGTCTTCGGTGGCCTGATCGACACTGTGCTGCAATTCTTCGCGGGCGTTCTGCAGGGTGCCGGCCATGCGGTTGATGCCCGATGCCAGTTCATCCAGCTCCTGACTGCCGAGTGGCGGCAGGCGGGTTTCGAGATGACCGTCCTTGAGTTGCGCGACAGCTTGTTTGATCTGCCCAAGCGGGCGGTTGATGGTGCGGCCCATGCGCAACGCCAGCAGTGCGGCGCCGGCCAGACCGGCAGCGATCAACAGCAGGCTGGCAAACAGGCTGCGATAACCGCGCAACAACATGCCGTTGTGCGACAGCTCCAGTTCGACCCAGCCGAGCAGGCGCTCGGCTTCTTCCGGGATCAGTTCTCCGGCGAGGTTGCGGTGCTTGCCGAACACCGGCATCAGGTAACGGGTCGCGTCATTGCCGCTGCGCCGTTGCAATAAAGCGCTGTCACCACTCGGGGCCTGATTGAGCATGGTCGGCCCGGCGTGGGCCAGCGGTGTGCGGTCGGGCGCAAGAAAGGTGACGGCGCGCACGTCCGGTTGTTCGAGGGACTGGGTGGCGATGCGTTCGAGCAGATCACTGTCGCCATGGCCCATGGCGGGGGCGACCAGCGGCGCCAGTTGCTCGGCGATCATTTCGCCGCGCTGCATCAGTTGGGTCTGCAAGTCGGACTGCTGCATCCAGGTGAAATAACCACCGAGTACCAGCGCCATCAGGCTGGTTGGCAACAAGGTCAGCAATAGCACGCGACCTTTGATTCCCAGTTTCGTGAGCACACCTATCTCCTGCATCCCGCTGATCTGTTGACTCATGCGTGCATCCGGCACGCGACATTGGCGCAGTGTAGCGATTTGCTCGCGGGCAATCTTCGGAAAAATGGTGTCGTCGTCGGTCTGCGCGCAGGTTGTCGTTGGTCCGACAGGTCAACCTTCGGTTGCCCGATGCCCGGCAATCTTGAATAATCGCGCTCAACTGAGAATTACTTGCAGATACTCATGACTCCTGTTTCCGTTGGCCAGCCACGCATACTCTCCATCGAAGACGACCCGGTGCTCGGTGCCTATGTTCACGAACAGCTGGCCCGCAGCGGCTTTCAAGTGACCTGGTGCCAGAACGGCCAGGAAGGCCTGAACATCGCCAAGCGCCAACCGTTCGATGTGGTGCTGATGGATATTCTGTTGCCGGGCATGGACGGTTTGAACGTGCTGACGCAATTGCGTCAGAGCCATTCAACCCCGGTGCTGCTGATGTCGGCCCTCGGCGCCGAGGCTGATCGCATCAGCGGATTTCGCCTTGGCGCCGACGACTATCTGCCCAAGCCGTTCAGCATGGCCGAATTGCACGTGCGCATCGAAGCGATCCTGCGCCGCGTTGCCCTTGATCGGCGTCCGGCGACCCTCGCAGCCCCCGCTGCAACGGGCACACTGCATTTCGACGAAGATCAGTGCGATGTGTTCTACCGCGAGCAAGCGGCGGGGCTGACCCGCAGCGAATACCGTCTGCTGGAGACCCTCAACCGCAACGATGAAGAAGTGCTCAGCAAAGCCTTCCTTTATCAGCATGTGTTGCAGCGCGGTTATGCCGCCCACGATCGCAGCCTCGACATGCACATCAGCCAGATCCGCCGCAAACTCAAAACCATCGGTTATAGCGAGCGTGAAGTGCGCACGGTATGGGGCAAGGGTTATGTATTGAGCGCCGCCGATGAAAGTGTCTGAGCTGCCGGGGCGACATTCGCTGTTCTGGAAACTGGCGTTTCTGCTGGTCGCGTTCTGTCTGCTGATGATCTGGCTGAGCTGGTCGTGGGGCCGCTATATGGAGGAGCGTAATCAGTTCCTCTCCGACGAAGCGCGCGGCACGTTGACCCGCTATGCCGCTGAAGCCGAGCGCGCCTGGCAGCGTGGCGAACGCGACGGTGTCGACAGCTGGTTGCAGAGCATGGAGTTGCGCGAAGCCGGTTGGGTCGGGGTGATCAGCGGTAATTTGCAGTCGCTGAGCAATGAGCCGTTGAATGAGCAGGAAATCCAGCACATGACCTTCTTGCGCGGTCTCGACTGGCCGATTCACAAGCAGGGACGGCCATGGCTGCGCATTCCGTTTCCCAAGGATCCATCTGCCGGCAGTCTGGTGATTGAACTGCCCGAGCGGTTTTTACCGGGCAAATACAGGCTGTTCTGGCGGGTGGTCACCAACGGTGTGATTCCGGGGCTGTTCACTTTGTTGTTGTGTGTCGGGCTCTATCGTTTGCTGGTGGTGCCGCTGAATAATTTGCGCGAACAGGCCAACGCGTGGCGTGCCGATCAATTGAATGTGCGCCTGTCGAGCGGGATCACTCAGCGCCCGGATGAACTGGGTGAATTGGCCAGGGCGTTTGACTCCATGTCCGAGCGCCTGCAATCGACCGTTGCCCTGCAACAGCAACTGCTGCGAGATCTTTCCCACGAATTGCGTACGCCGCTGAGCCGCCTGCGCGTGGCCAGCGAAAGTGAACAAGGTCTGCCGCAGTTGCGCGAACGCATCGGTCGTGAGGTCGATGGCATGCAGCGATTGGTCGAAGACACCTTGCAACTGGCTTGGCTCGACACGGACCGCACGCCATTGCCGGATGAAGCCATTCAGATTCAGGCGCTGTGGGAAATGCTTACCGACAACGCCTGTTATGAAAGTGGCTGGCCGAGTCTGCAATTGCAGTGTTCGGTGGAGGCATCGTGCTGGGTGCGCGGCAATCTGAATACCTTGGCGCAGGCGCTGGAGAACATTTTGCGCAATGCCATTCGTCATTCGCCGGAAGGCGGGATCGTCCGGCTCGATGGACGGCGGGATGGCGGTTTCTGGCATCTGTGGCTTGAGGATCAGGGCGGTGGCGTCGCTGACGCGGATCTGCAGCGAATCTTTTTGCCATTCACTCGCCTCGACGGCTCGCGGCCTGGCGACGGCGGGTTTGGCCTGGGGCTGAGCATTGCGCGCAACGCCGTGCAGCGTCAGGGCGGGAGTATCTGGGCGGAGAACGGCGGGGCGGGGCTGCGGCTGAATCTGCGGTTATTGGCGGATGATGGTGTTGGGGCGAATGACGCTATCGCGAGCAGGCTCACTCCTGCATTGGATTTGCGTTCACCGCAGATCGTCTGAACAAATCACATCCGTTGTAGGAGTGAGTCTGCTCGCGATGTAGTCCATCGGGGGCAGCATTCCCCTTGGCTGCGCGGGAGCGCTCGCCTTTTTTTGTACGACATTTCCCAAGCTGCATCGGCGGTCATTTCAAGCTTCCTGAAGGGGTTAGGCTCGTGCTTCACCTAATCTTTCAGGAATTACGCATGAACGAATCTAGCTTGACCGGCAGCTCTGACGGCGATCGTTTCAACGAAGTGCTTGCCCTGATTCACAGCTCCAGACACAAGGCCATGCAGGCGGTCAACACTCACTTGATTGAGCTTTATTGGCAGGTGGGGGCGCATATCAGTCGAAAGATTGAGCGGGCGGAGTGGGGAGATTCCGTGGTGGGCCAATTGGCCGAACATTTGGCTCTGACACAACCGGGATTGCGAGGGTTCACCCGTCGGAATCTGTTTCGGATGCGCCAGTTTTATGAGGCTTATCGGGGTGATCAGAAAGTGTCAGCACTGCTGACACAATTGCCGTGGACTCATAATTTGCTCATTTTGACTCAGAGTAAGCTCTCTGAAGAGCGTGAGTTTTATCTGCGGATGGCTATTCAGGAGAAGTGGTCTACAAGAGAGTTGGAGCGCCAATTCAAAACGGCTCTGTTCGAGCGAAGTGTCACTGATCCAGCAAAAGCCTCCGCGGCACTGCAGCAAACACACCCCGAAGCTCTCGAGATATTCCGTGATTCCTACATGGTCGAATTTCTCGATCTGCCCGGAGCTCATTCTGAAACTGATCTGCACCAAGGCCTGCTATCTCGCCTCAAGGAATTCCTGATCGAACTTGGTCGCGACTTCTGCTTTGTCTGTTCCGAATATCCGTTGCAGGTAGGCGGTCGGGATTTCTCTCTCGATCTTCTGTTCTTCCACCGAGGGCTCAACTGCCTTGTAGCCATTGAACTGAAGGTCGGCCGTTTCGAGCCGGAATACCTCGGCAAGCTGGATTTCTATTTGGAGGCGCTGGATCGCAATGTCCGCAAGCCTCACGAAAGCCCGGCCATCGGTGTCCTGCTGTGTGCAAGCAAGGAAGATGAGGTCGTCGAGTACGCACTCAATCGCAGTCTTTCGCCCGCATTGATAGCGGAATATCAAACCTGTCTGCCGGATAAGCAATTGCTGCAGGCCAAGTTGCATGAGTTTTATGCACTGGATACGGCGCACACAGAAAATAGCGACTAACGGCCGCTTATTCCCATAAACCATAAGCACCGCACTTTGCGTGATATGGCCTGCGCGGGTTTGCCGGTATGATAGGCGCCCCCGCACGTCTGGATTGCGAATACGCCATGACCCTGCAGTACCCAACCATCGCCGATTGCGTCGGCAACACTCCGCTGGTGCGTTTGCAGCGCCTGCCCGGTGCCACCAGCAACACCCTGTTGCTCAAGCTCGAAGGGAATAACCCGGCGGGTTCGGTCAAGGACCGTCCGGCGCTGTCGATGATCACCCGTGCCGAATTGCGCGGGCAGATCCACGCCGGCGATACGCTGATCGAAGCGACCTCGGGTAACACCGGCATTGCGCTGGCCATGGCCGCCGCGATCAAGGGTTACAAGATGATCCTGATCATGCCCGACAACTCCAGCGCCGAGCGCAAAGCGGCGATGACCGCCTACGGTGCCGAGCTGATTCTGGTCAGCCAGGAAGAGGGCATGGAAGGCGCGCGCGACCTCGCGCAGCGCATGGAAGCCGAAGGCCGTGGCAAGGTGCTCGATCAGTTCGCCAATGGTGACAATCCAGAAGCGCACTACACCACCACCGGTCCGGAAATCTGGCGGCAGACCCAGGGCACCATCACCCATTTCGTCAGTTCGATGGGCACCACCGGCACCATCATGGGCGTGTCGCGCTACTTGAAAGAACAGAGCGACAGCGTGCAGATCGTCGGCTTGCAGCCGATGGAAGGCTCGGCCATTCCCGGTATCCGTCGCTGGCCGCAGGAATACCTGCCGAAGATTTATCAGGCCGATCGCGTTGATCGCATCGTCGACATGGCGCAAAGCGAGGCCGAGGACGTCACCCGTCGTCTGGCCCGCGAAGAAGGCATCTTCTGCGGCGTGTCCTCGGGCGGTGCGGTGGCAGCGATGCTGCGCCTGTCCAAAGAAGTTGAAAACGCGGTGATCGTCGCGATCATCTGCGACCGTGGCGACCGTTACCTGTCGACCGGCATTTTCGACGCGCCTAACTGATGGCCAAGCACGAGAGAGGCCTGCGCTTTCAGCCCACTGGCGGAAGCAAGGCCCCGCAAATCCCGACCGGCAAAAAGCAGCGCTTGAACATCGAGCGCCTGGCCAATGACGGTCGCGGCATCGCGTTTTTCGAAGGTAAAACCTGGTTCGTCCTCGGCGCCCTTGCCGGTGAAGAGGTCGAAGCGCGGGTGCTCGGCGCGCACGGCAAAGTGGTCGAGGCGCGCACCGAGCGCGTGTTCAAGGCCAGCGAATTGCGTCGCCCGGCGCCGTGTCAGCACGCCGGCCGTTGCGGCGGTTGCAGCGTTCAGCATTTGCCCCACAGCGAACAGCTTGCCCTGAAACAGCGCATGCTCGCCGAGCAATTGTCGCGCGTTGCCGGTGTCGAACCTGAAGAATGGGCAGCACCGCTGACCGGCCCCGAATTCGGCTATCGCCGTCGTGCCCGGATTGCGGTGCGTTGGGACATGAAGGCGAAGAAACTCGAAGTCGGTTTTCGCGCCGCCGGCAGCCAGGACATTGTCGCGATCAGCGAATGCCCGGTGCTGGTACAGCCCTTGCAACCGATCATGACCCGTTTGCCGGAGATGCTCCGTCGCTTGAGCAAGCCGCAAGCGTTGGGTCACGTCGAGTTGTTCAGCGGCTCGTCACTGGCGGTGTTGCTGCGGCACATGGCGCCGTTGTCCGAAGCGGATCTGAGCATCCTCAAGGACTTCTGCCAGTTCCATGAAGCGCAACTCTGGCTGCATGGCGAAGGCGAACCGCATCCGGTCGATGCGACCCAGTCGCTGGGCTATCGTCTGGAACAGTGGGATCTGAATTTGGCCTATCGGCCCGGCGACTTTATCCAGGTCAATGCCGGCGTCAACGAGGCAATGGTCGCCCAGGCGCTGGACTGGTTGAAACCACGTAGCGATGAGCGTGTGCTGGACCTGTTCTGCGGCTTGGGCAACTTCGCCTTGCCGCTGGCCAAGTCCGTGCGTGAAGTGGTGGCGGTCGAAGGCGTGCAGACCATGGTCGATCGTGCCGAAGCCAACGCCGCCAGTAACAATTTGCATAACACAAAGTTTTTTCAAGCCGATTTATCCCAGCCTTTGAGCCATGCTCAGTGGGTCGGAAATGGTTTTTCTGCGGTACTCTTGGACCCACCGCGTGACGGTGCTTTCGAGGTGGTGCGCAAGCTCGCGACCCTGGGCGCGAAACGGTTGGTGTACGTGTCGTGCAACCCTGCAACTCTGGCGCGCGATACGGTCGAATTGATCAAGCAGGGCTACCGGTTAAAACGTGCCGGGATTCTCGATATGTTTCCTCAGACGGCACATGTCGAGGCCATGGCGTTATTTGAAGCGAGCCAGGATGGCTCGTCTGAATCCGTCTGATCTGTCCGCACAGCGCTCGCATTAGCCCCGCGAGCGTAAACGGACAGTAGAGGTCAGCGATTTGACGCATTGAATCTGCGTCGTAGGGAAGGTAAAGCAAGATGGTACAGGTGAGAGCACACCAGCCGATCAACACTGACGGCAGTATCAATCTCGAGGCTTGGCTCGATCACGCGGTCAGTGTCGATCTGGCACTGGATCGCGAAGCCTTGAAAGAAGCCTGCGAGTTCGCTCGCGAGGCCGAACAACAGTCCAATGCCAAGAAGAATCTGTGGGCCGAAGGCTCCGGCAGTTTCAGCACGGGACTTGAGATCGCCGAGATTCTCGCCGACCTCAAACTCGATCAGGATTCGCTGGTCGCGGCGGTCCTGTATCGCGGCGTACGCGAAGGCCAGATTGAGCTCGCGGCCATCGGCCAGCGCTTTGGCCCGGTGGTGGCCAAACTGATCGACGGCGTGCAGCGCATGGCGGCCATCAGCGCCAGCCTCAGCCCGCGCCAATCGATGGTCATGGGCACGCAAGGGCAAGTGGAAAACCTGCGCAAAATGCTCGTGGCGATGGTCGACGACGTCCGTGTTGCGCTGATCAAACTCGCCGAACGTACCTGCGCCATCCGTGCGGTAAAAACCGCCGATGATGAAAAGCGTAACCGTGTCGCCCGCGAAGTGTTCGACATCTATGCGCCGCTCGCGCATCGCCTCGGCATCGGTCATATCAAATGGGAACTGGAGGACTTGTCCTTCCGTTACCTCGAACCGGATCAATACAAGCAGATCGCCAAGTTGCTCCACGAGCGACGGCTGGATCGCGAGCGTTTCATCGCCGACGTGATGACTCAGCTAAAAGACGAATTGCAAGCCACCGGCGTCGACGCCGACATCAGCGGCCGGGCCAAACACATCTATTCGATCTGGCGCAAAATGCAGCGCAAGGGTCTGGAATTCAGCCAGATCTACGACGTGCGTGCGGTGCGTGTGCTGGTGCCGGAGATGCGCGACTGCTACACCGCGCTCGGTATCGTCCACACCTTGTGGCGGCACATTCCGAAAGAATTCGACGACTACATCGCCAACCCGAAAGAGAACGGCTACCGCTCGTTGCACACCGCGGTGATCGGCCCTGAGGGTAAAGTGCTTGAGGTGCAGATCCGCACGCACTCGATGCACGAAGAAGCCGAGCTCGGCGTCTGCGCGCACTGGCGCTACAAAGGCACCGACGTCAAATCCGGTTCGAATCACTACGAAGAGAAAATCTCCTGGCTGCGTCAGGTGCTCGAGTGGCACGAAGAGCTCGGCGACATCGGTGGTCTGGCGGAACAGCTGCGCGTCGATATCGAACCGGATCGGGTTTACATCTTCACCCCTGACGGTCACGCCATCGACCTGCCGAAAGGCGCGACGCCGCTGGACTTCGCTTACCGCGTGCACACCGAAATCGGTCACAACTGCCGTGGCGCGAAGATCAACGGGCGCATCGTCCCGCTCAACTACAGCCTGCAGACCGGTGAGCAGGTCGAGATCATCACCAGTAAGCACGGCACGCCGAGCCGCGACTGGCTGAACTCGAACCTCGGTTACGTCACCACCTCGCGGGCGCGGGCGAAGATCGTTCACTGGTTCAAATTGCAGGCGCGCGATCAGAACGTTGCGGCCGGTAAAACCCTGATCGAACGCGAACTGACACGCCTCGGCTTGCCGGCGGTGGATTTCGACAAGCTGGCCGACAAGGCCAACATGAAAACCGCCGAAGACATGTTCGCCGCCCTCGGTGCCGGCGACTTGCGCCTGGCGCAACTGGTCAACCTGGCGCAGCAACTGGTCGAGCCAGAGCGCGGCAACGAACAACTGGAACTGATCCCGCGCAAAGCCACCGGTTACAAACCGGGCAAGCGCGGCGACATTCAGATCCAGGGCGTCGGCAACCTGATGACGCAGATGGCCGGCTGCTGCCAGCCGCTGCCGGGCGATGCGATTGTCGGTTACATCACTCAGGGCCGTGGCGTGAGCATTCACCGTCAGGACTGCGCCTCGGTGCTGCAACTGTCGGGACGCGAGCCAGAGCGGATCATTCAGGTCAGTTGGGGCCCGGTGCCGGTGCTCACCTATCCGGTGGACATCATCATCCGCGCCTACGACCGCTCGGGTTTGCTGCGTGATGTTTCGCAGGTATTGCTCAACGAGCGCATCAACGTGCTGGCGGTCAACACCCGCTCGAACAAGGAAGACAACACCGCGCTGATGTCCCTGACCATCGAGATCCCGGGTCTGGATGCGCTGGGGCGGTTGCTGGGGCGTATATCGCAGTTGCCGAACATCATCGAAACGCGGCGTAACCGTACCCCGTGAAGATGGCTTCGATTGATCGTTCCCACGCTCCGCGTGGGAATGCCTCAAGGGACGCTCTGCGTCCAGTGACGCGGAGCGTCACGGGCTGCATTCCCACGCAGAGCGTGGGAACGATCAAGATCGCAGAAAGGTTTAGTGAGAGTTTGTATGTACAGCCTTGAAGACCTGCTCCACCTGATGAACCGTCTGCGTGATCCGCAGTTCGGTTGCCCGTGGGACATCAAGCAAACCTACGCGACCATCGTCCCGCACACCCTCGAAGAAGCCTACGAAGTGGCCGATGCCATCGAGCGCGGCGACTTCGATCATTTGCAGGGTGAGCTCGGCGATCTGCTGTTTCAGGTCGTTTACTACAGCCAGTTGGCCAAGGAAGAAGGGCGTTTCGAATTCGCCGGAGTGATCGACAGCATCACCCGCAAACTGATCCGTCGTCATCCCCACGTGTTCCCCACCGGTGATCTGTACGCGCCGCTCGACGTACCGCGCTTGAGCGAAGAACAGGTCAAGCAGCGCTGGGAAGAGATCAAGGCCGAAGAACGCGCCGAGAAGTCCGCCGCCCCCGAGCAACTGTCCCTGCTCGATGACGTGCCGGCCACGCTGCCGGCTCTGTCGCGTTCAGCCAAGTTGCAGAAGCGTGCCGGGCAGGTCGGTTTCGACTGGCCGGAGGCTTTGCCGGTGTTCGACAAGGTGCGCGAAGAACTCGATGAAGTCCTTGAAGCGATGTCCGAAAACGATCCCGTCGCCGTGGCTGACGAGATCGGCGACCTGCTGTTTTCCGTGGTCAATCTGGCCCGGCACTTGAAGGTCGACCCGGAAACCGCGCTGCGTGGTGCCAACGGCAAGTTCGAAAGACGTTTCCGATTTATTGAACAGGCATTGCGCGATACCCATCGTCCCATAGAAGATTGCACCCTCGAAGAGTTGGACGCCCTGTGGGGCGAAGCCAAACGTCAGGAAAAGAATGCGCCCAGCTGCGGCTGAGCAACTGCCCAAGTGAGTAAGCCCCATGAGTATTTCCCTTCGCGACCAGTTGCTCAAAGCAGGTCTGGTCAACCAAAAGCAGGCCAAGCAGGTCAGCAAAGACAAGCAGAAGCAGCAACGTCTGGCGCACAAAGGCCAGATCGAACTGGATGACACGCAGCAGCGTGCGGCGCAGGAAGCCCAGGCCGAGAAGGTCAAGCGTGACCAGGAGCTGAATCGCCAGCAGCAGGAAAAGGTCGAAGCCAAGGCACGTGCCGCGCAGGTCAAGCAGTTGATCGAAGTCTCGCGCCTGCCGAAACTGACCACCGAGGACTACTACAACTTCGTCGACGATAAGAAGGTCAAGCGCATCTCGGTCAATACGCTGATGCGCAACAAGCTCAGCAGCGGTTCGCTGGCGATCGTCCACCATGCCGGCGGCTACGAAGTGATTCCGCGTGAAGCGGCGCTGAAGATCCAGGAACGCGACCCGCAGCGCATCGTCCAACTCAACGTGCAGACCGAAGAAGTCAGCACCGAAGATGATCCGTACGCGGCGTATCAGATTCCTGATGATCTGATGTGGTAATTGTTTTAATGTTCTAGCGGCTTACATCTTTGCTAGTACTTTGAAAGTGTTTATATATTGAACCCGCCGATTCGTATCGATACGATCGGCGGGTTTTCTTTTGGCAGAAATTAACGTGTTTGAAGTGTGAAGATTTTGCGCTGCTCATAAACAGCGCGTTGCACTTTTATATAGGTATTTTTTGTGTGGGGAGAATAAATGGAATTAATTTAAATGAATAAGGATATTGCTGATGTTATTAAGTGTTGCTTCGTTGCGCCAACCGACTTTTAATCCGCAGTTTTCGCAATTGCGTGCGCCTGGTCAATCAATTACCGATTACGTGGTCAGCGAACTGGATGCCCGGGTCGAGTTTGTGCGCCGCAAAATCAGGATCGCTGCCAAGGCCGCTGCAGCAGACCATGACGGCTCGGAGTGCCTCTTCTTCACCTTGCCTGAGTTTTTCTGGAACATCCCTTGGCGTGAGGTCGACAGCGAGGACGAGCTGCATGAATTGACCACCGCTTACCTGGAAAAAGTACCTGCGTATATTTCGTCGTTAATGAAAGATCTGCCTGTTGAGCGGTACGGCAAGATTGTCCTGTTGGCGGGCAGTTGTGCAACCTTGGTAAAAGTGGGAGAGGGTGATGCGAGTTATTACGAAGTCATTAATTACTTGCTGACGATTACCAATAAAGAATATGAAACAGATATCCCGTTGATGTCGATGTGGCCAAAGCGACATGTTTCCGGCATCGACTTTGGTCGGAATGTCGGTAATCAAGATGGCTTCTGGTTCTTCAGGCTGTTTGACGAGTTTGTCATCAAGATCAAGGATTACAGCGACGTCAGCGCTGAGCACAGTTACTTCGGGGGTTACCAGGGACTGTTTATCAATAGTCTTGTGCCGGGCTGCCCGTTCGGCATTAACGTGTGCCTTGATTATGCCGTGCTGAAGGAAGGTGAGCGGGATAAGGAAGTTGAAATCCCTGAAGTGAAAATCGACTTCCTGATTGCCTGTGGCATGTCCTTTGATTACGACAAGCAGCACCCGACCGCTGTCCAGTACTCGATCAGGAATGACGGCATGGGCGGTGGTGCATGTGAGGTGGTCAGACTCGAGGAGGGGCTGATCGTCGATGAAATAGCTTCGGAGGAGATCGACGACAACCTTTATTTGAGTGTGATTCGCGTGGTGTGAAGGTTCTGATGTTGTTGCAGCCTGCCACCCGGAAAGGGGCAGGCTGCAACCCTGAAGAGTGGTGAGTCAGGCGGATCGTAGATCTCGTTGCTGCTCTTGCACTTCCAGCTCGGCCTTGTAGTTGTGGGCATCGATCTCGTTGTGGAACATGCCGACCAGCAAGTCTTGTTGATGCACGTCCCAGATGCGGATACCGGCGGCTACGCCTTCATGGGACATGTGTGAATCGTCGCGTTCAGTTACTTTTACAGTCATCTGCTAGCTCCAAATCTCAAGTTATCTGCAGCAAGGCGTGTGCAGGACTCTTTTATATGATTTGTTAGCTTGCTAAGTAAACGCTCGATTTGTGCAATGTATTCTTGCAAAAACCGCAACAGTGCTGCAGCCCGCGGAATCCGCGACATTCGGTCGCAGGCCGCAAAGTTTCATGACAGAAGTTTCATCTCCAGCCTCACGCAATCCCCATGTAGGAGCTGCCGAAGGCTGCGATCTTGATCGTTCCCACGCTCGGCGTGGGCATGCCTCTTGGGACGCTGCGTCCAATGACGCGGAGCGTCACGGGTTGCGTTCCAACGCAGAGCGTGGGAATGATCAGATCAAAAGATCGCAGCCTTCGGCAGCTCCTACATGGGGTATTTGTGTTGGGGCGGGATTTTTCTGCAGACAAAAAAACGCCCCGAATCAATCAGGGCGGCAACAGTGCTGCAGCCCGCGGAATCCGCAACATTCTGTCGCAGTCTGTAAAGTTTCATGACAGAAGTTTCGTCGCCAGCCTCTCACAATCCCCATGTAGGAGCTGCCGAAGGCGGCGATCTTGATCGTTCCCACGCTCCGCGTGGGAATGCCTCTTGGGACGCTCTGCGTCCAGTGACGCGGAGCGTCACGGGCTGCATTCCCACGCAGAGCGTGGGAATGATCAGATCAAAAGATCGCAGCCTTCGGCAGCTCCTACATGGGGGATTTGTGTTGGGGCGGGAGTTTTCTGCAGACGAAAAAAAACGCCCCGAACCAGTCGGGGCGTTTTCATGTGTGGCTCAAGCGGGGGAAATTACTTGCCTTCCCAGCGCTTCAGTACCAGCGTGGCGTTGGTGCCGCCGAAGCCGAAGCTGTTGCTCATCACGGTGTTGATGGTGGCGTTCTCGCGGGTCTTGGTCAGCACCGGCAGATCGGCCACTTCAGGGTCCAGCTCGTCGATGTTGGCGGAACCGGCAATGAAGTTGCCTTCCATCATCAGCATGCAGTAGATCGCTTCGTGAACGCCAGCGGCGCCCAGGGAGTGACCGGACAGGCTCTTGGTCGAGCTGATCGCAGGTGCCTTGTCGCCGAACACTTCACGCACACCTTTCATTTCCGCAACGTCGCCGACCGGAGTCGAGGTGCCGTGGGTATTCAGGTAGTCGATCGGAGTATCAACGGTGGACATCGCCATCTGCATGCAGCGGATCGCGCCTTCGCCACTTGGGGCAACCATGTCGTAGCCGTCGGACGTCGCGCCGTAGCCAACAATTTCCGCGTAGATTTTCGCGCCACGGGCCAGAGCGTGTTCCAGCTCTTCAACCACGACCATGCCGCCACCGCCAGCGATGACGAAACCGTCACGGTCTTTGTCGTAGGCGCGGGAAGCCTGTTCCGGGGTGTCGTTACGCTTGCTGGACAGAGCGCCCATGGCGTCGAACAGGAACGACTGGCTCCAGTGCTCTTCTTCACCGCCACCGGCGAAGACGATGTCCTGCTTGCCCATCTGGATCTGTTCCATGGCGGTACCGATGCAGTGAGCACTGGTGGCGCAGGCAGAAGCGATGGAGTAGTTCAGGCCCTTGATCTTGAATGGCGTGGCCAGGCAAGCGGAAACGGTACTGCTCATGGTCCGCGTGACACGGTATGGGCCAACGCGCTTCACGCCTTTCTCGCGCAGGATGTCCAGCGCTTCCATCTGGTTCAGCGTGGAAGCACCACCGGAGCCAGCCACCAGGCCGGTACGCGGGTTGGACACTTGCTCTTCGGTCAGGCCGGAGTCAGCAATGGCGTCTTTCATGGCCAGGTAGGCGTAAGCCGCTGCGTGGCCGACAAAGCGATAGATCTTGCGATCGATCAGCTCTTCAAGGTTGAGGTCGATGGAGCCGGAAACCTGGCTACGCAGACCCATTTCGGCATATTCCGGGTTGAACCGGATGCCAGGGCGGCTTGCACGCAGGTTAGCGGAGACGGTCTCTTTGTCATTGCCCAGGCACGAAACAATGCCCAGACCAGTGATAACGACGCGGCGCATGCGAATAACCCTTAGAAGTTGTCAGTGGAGGTGAACACGCCGACGCGAAGGCCTTCGGCGGTGTAGATTTCGCGACCGTCAACAGACACCGAACCGTCGGCAATGGCCAGGTTCAGCTTGCCCTTGAGGACGCGCTTGATTTGAATGTTGTAGGTGACTTTCTTGGCGGTCGGCAGGACCTGGCCGAAGAATTTCACTTCGCCCGAACCCAGCGCACGGCCACGGCCCGGCAGGCCTTGCCAGCCCAGGAAGAAGCCGACCAGTTGCCACATGGCGTCCAGACCCAGGCAGCCCGGCATCACCGGATCACCTTCGAAGTGGCAGGCGAAGAACCACAGGTCAGGGTTGATATCCAGTTCGGCGACCAATTCACCTTTGCCGTACTTGCCACCCTCTTCACTGATATGGGTGATGCGATCCACCATCAGCATGTTCGGGGCGGGCAGTTGCGCGTTACCTGGGCCGAACAGCTCACCGCGACTGCAGCGCAGCAGATCTTCCCGAGTAAAGGCGTTTTGTTTGGTCATGCGAGCTCCTCAATAATCCCATGCGGCAGGTGGGGCAAATCTTCCCGACCGTTCGAAGCGTTCATGCCTCGAACCGGCAGCCTACTCATAGACTATTGCGTTGTGGTGAAAGTCACAGCACCAAGGACATGAATGTACACTTGTGCACTGAAATTTTTATTCAAGCCCCTTTTGAGGCTCGTTCGGGTGCCTAAGACTGCCGCACTTTCGCTTTTCACGCCAGTCGCAGATGGTCGAAAGGCCCACACTACGACACCCAGCGCTGCAGAATCTGCTGCAGATCATTACGTTTGAACGGCTTCGCCAGATAATCGTTCATGCCAGCCGACAGGCAGGTTTCCCGGTCGCCCTGCAGGGCGTTGGCGGTCAGCGCGATGATCGGCACGTCGGCGCGTCCGGGCAGGCGACGAATCTGTCGGGTCGCTTCGTAACCGTCGATGATCGGCAAGCGGCAGTCCATCAGAATCACTTCGAAATCATTGCCCTCGGCACTGCGCACGGCCTGCGCACCGTCGGTGGCGACACTGACAGTAAAGCCCAGGCTGCGCAGCATCGCCTCGATAACCGTCTGGTTGACCGGGTTGTCTTCGACCAGCAGCACATTGCGTCCTTCGCCATGGCTGTCGCCGTTGAACGCTCGCGGTGCCGCCAGTGGCGGCAGCGCCTCTTTATACAGCGCCAAGGGGATTTCCAGGGTGAACACCGAGCCGAGGCCTTCCTCACTTTGCGCGCGCAACGTACCGCCCATGCGCTCGGCGAGTGTGCGGGCAATGGGCAGGCCCAGGCCGGTGCCGCCGTAACGGCGGGAAATCGAACTGTCGGCTTGCTGGAAGGCGTTGAACATCAATTCCAGGCTTTCCGCGGAAATGCCGATGCCGCTGTCGCGCACCGAGCAGGTGAACCACAGCAGTTCGTGATCGAGCGACTGCCATTGCGCCTCGATGCTGACCCGGCCCTGTTCGGTGAATTTCAGAGCGTTGCCGACCAGATTGACCAGGATCTGCCGGATCCGCGTCGGATCGCCCTGCACCTGCAAGCCGCGCATGTCCTCGGGAATCCGCAGGTTCAGCGCCAGCCCGCGTTGCGCCGCGCTGTGCTGGAACGACTGGGCGCAGGCGCCAATCAGTTCGGCAAGGTTGAACGGAATGTGCTCCAGCTCCAGCTCCGAACGCTCGATCCGCGAGAAGTCGAGAATGTCGTTGATGACTTTCAGCAGGTGTTCGGTGGATTCGGACGCCAGGGCTGCGTACTCGACCTGTTCTTCAGTCATCTCGGTGGTTTCGAGCAATTGCAGCATGCCCAGCACGCCGTTCATCGGTGTGCGCAGTTCATGGCTCATCATCGCCAGAAAGTCGGATTTGGCGTTGTTGGCTTTTTCCGCTTCCTCGCGGGTCTGGATCAATTGGGCCATCGCCTGATGCTGTTCGCGGCTGGCCTGTTCCAGTGCCTGGGCGAGGTTATTGATGTGCTGCGACAATGCGCCGAGCTCGGTGTCATCGACAATCGGCAGCGGAGTTTTGTAGTCGCCGTCCTGAATCGCCTTGACCGCGTGGCCGATGTCGCGAATCGGCTGCGACAGACTGCCGGCCAGACGCCGCGCCAGGACAAACGTGAAGAGCAGGGCGAACAGCGCCAGAATCCCGGCCTTGAGCAGAATTTCCTGCTGGCGCTGACTGAAGGCATCGTTGGACAAGCCGACGATCACCCGCCCCAGATAATCTTCGTTCGCGGCGCCGTTAGTGACCTTGCCGTCCTGGAAAAAATCATTGTGCAGAGAGATCCGTTGCAGCCGCACCGGTGCCTGAAACACTTCGACCTGATGCGGGCGATTGTGGGCCGCCACCGGTTGTTCGACGTACACCAGAATCCGGTTGGCGCTGTCCTGCACTTCGAGAAAGCGCACGTTGGGCGTGGCCAGCGTGGCCTTGAGCAGGCTTTCCAGCACTTCGTTGTTGCCGGAAATCACCCCGTATTCGGTGGCCGGCGCCAGTTGGTTGGCGATCAGTTGGCCGGTGTGGGTCAGCTCCTGGCGCAAATCCTGAATCCGCACAAACGTGAAAAAACTGATCAACAGCAAGGTCAGCAACAGCGCCGGGCCCAGGCTGATCAGCTGGGTGCGGGTATTGATGTCCCAGCGGCGACGGAAAATCATGGACGGCGTTCTCCTTCAGCCAATGCTTTGGCAACGGACGCATCATTGGGCGGTTCGATGCCTAAGGAACGAGCCACCTGCGCATTACTTGAGACCTTGAAATGTGTCGGGTAGAGGGTTCGCGGCCAGGAGGCCGGTGGCTGGTCGAGTAATTGATCGAGCACCGTCAGCCAGTCGTTCTGGTCGCTGTAGCTACTGGCCAGACTGCCGGCACGGACAAAAGCAACGTTGGGGCCGACCAATGCCACCTGCCGCGAGTAACTGCTGAGCAGCAGGTTTTTCGCGGTTTTCGGGTTGTACAAATCGGGATCGTCGAGGCCCAGCAACACGTCGCTGTTCTTCAGCACCGCTTGCAAGGGGCGGCTGTCGTGGGTGTTGTCCCAGCGCTCGCTGACGATCTGCAGATTCAATGGCTTGGCCGCCAGAGTCAGCTCCTTGAGCAGGAACTCGCTGTGCTGGTCGAACAGCACACCGACGCGGCGCGTCTGCGGCAGAATCCGCCGGATCAATTGCAGTTGGCGGCTCAACGGTGGATCGCTCCACAACAGGCTCAAGTGTGGCGGATGAGTCGTGCCCAGGCGTTCTCGTGCCTGCAAACGAGTGATGCGCAATACCAGCGTCACCGGGCCTTGAGCATCTTGCAGGCGCCAGTCGAGGCTGGGCAGGTCGAGCAAAATCAGGCGCAGACTGGCCGGTAATTTGCCCGGTGCCGGCAAGCTGGCCAGCGGCTGGAAACGCACATTGTCAGTGGGGCGCAGTTCACTGAGTGCCTGGACGAACGCCTGCACACCGGGGCTTTCCTCGGCGCCGGTCAAGAGGATGTCGGCAGCCTGCACCGCGACGCCGTGCAGCCACGCGGTCACAAACAGACAGAGTCCGGCCAGCCAGTGGCCAAGGGTTGGCGTCTTCCGTGACGAGCCAAATCGCATCCTAGAACTCCAGCTCGGCGCTGAAATACATGACCCGGCGTTCGTCGTAATTGTTGTCGACGAACGTGGTCGGCTCATGATCAAGGCGCTGTTGCAGCACGCCGGCCAATTGCAACTGGGCTTTGCCCAGCGGAATGCGTTTGGCGATGCGTGTGTCGACCCGTTCGAAGCGGTAGCCGTTGAGCGCATTGTCGCCGTAATAGAAGAGGGCGCTGTTCCAGCCATGGCCCCAATCGCGCAGCCAACCGGCGGAACCGCTGTTTCGCGAAGTGAACTGTTGATCCAGCGGGTTGCTTGCCTCGGCATCAACGAAGGCATAGGTGAAGCGCAAGCGGTCGGCCAGGCTTACGCGCCAGTCGAGCTGGGTTTCGGTGCCGCGAAAACGTGAGCTGTTGGCGTTACTGGCGATGTACTGGTTGTTACGCAGTGG
This sequence comes from Pseudomonas sp. SM4, assembly GCF_051913165.1. NCBI lineage: Bacteria > Pseudomonadati > Pseudomonadota > Gammaproteobacteria > Pseudomonadales > Pseudomonadaceae > Pseudomonas > Pseudomonas sp. SM4. The sequence goes on from NZ_JBODOE010000022.1 coordinate 58,978, forward strand.
CTCGCTGATCATCCCGGTGATTTCGTCGTAGAACAGCTTCACGTCGAGCGCGAGGCCAAGCTCGGCGAAATAGCCGTTGTAGCCCAACTCCCGTGAGCGCATGTGTTCCTGATCGAGATCGCCCGGGCCACGGGTCTTGACGAAGTAGCGCGCCGACGACTGACCGTAAGCCGAGGGCCGCAGGTTGCTGACCTGATAGCTCCAGTTCACATTGTTCTCGAACATGTCCGGCGAGCGAATGGCTTCCGAGTACACCGCGCGCAGACCGTGGCGTGGATTGATCAAGTAGTTGACGGCAAATCGCGGCGTCAGCGAACTGCCGATCAGTTGCGTGTCTTCAAACATCGCCCCGCCTTGCAACAGCCAATGTTCAGTGGCGCGCCACTCCAGTTGGCCGAACGCGCGCCAGGTGGTGTCGTCGAGCGTGCCGTTGAAATAGGTTTCGGAATCGGCGCGGTCGTAACGATAGTTCATGCCGCTGACCAGGCGCAGGCTGTCGGACAGGCTGAGGGTGTCCTGCAGCTCGAGGTCGTAGCGCGACTCGCGAGCGCTCTGGTCGATGTCGCCGCACAGTGTCTGGCTGGCACCGTTGCGCCATTGATCGAGCACCCGATTGGCCAGAGCCATTTCCTGCGGCGTACCGGGCGCCGCGCCGGGGCCGGTGAACTGCGTGATGTTGCGTGCCAGACGTTCGGTGTAGTTCGGGTTGAGCTGCCACAGTTGCGTCAGCTCGGGGCTGAACGACACCTCGGCATCGCAGGCGCGCCAGGTTTGCTGACGGTCCCAGTGTTGCGCCGACGCTTGCACATAAAGGCTGTGCTCGGGGTTGATGTCGAGGTTCCAGCGTACCGAGCCGGCATAATCCTTGGCCACCACGTCGGAATTGTTCCCGGCAGCAGTAATCCCTGAAAACACCGGATGGTAGGTGTAAGGCCGTTGATTGCTGCCGTCCTTGGCGTTGACCTGCCAGTCGAGGCTCTGGTTATCGCTGAGGGTCTGGCTGACGGCGAGACTGAAACGGTTCAAGCGACGGCTGTCACGGTAATCGGCGCCGCTACGGTCGCTGTCGAAACCGTCGTCTTCCTGGCCGGACAGCGACAGGCGCAAATCACCGCCATTCCAGCCGGTGCCTTGGCTGGCATAGAAGTCATTGATGCCGCGCTGGCCCCGGGTGATCTTCAATCGCGTGCCGTGGCTGTCCGCCGTGTGGCGGGTGATGATGTTGACCACCGCCATCAGCGCGTTGGCACCGTAGCTGACGGTATTCGGCCCGCGAAAAACTTCGATGCGCTCGATGTCTTCCATGGCCACCGGAATATCGCTCCAGTCCACCGTGGCCAAACCGGCGCGGTACACCGAGCGGCCATCGATCAATACCTGCATGCGCCGCGCTTCGGTGGCATTGGTGCCGTGGTAATTGACCGCCGCCTGATTGCCGCTGATGTTGCCGACCATCATGCCTGGCACCAGGCGCAGCAGTTCGCTGATGTCGCGCGCGCCGCTGGCGTGGATCAACTCACTGTCGAGCACGGTCATGCTCCCCGGCACTTCCGCCGGCGTTTGTTTCAGCCGGGTGGCCGTCAGTACCTGCGGCAGCGCTTCGCCGTCCATAAACAGATCGTCCGCCTGCAAGACCGGGCTGAACAGCAGCGCCAGTAACAGTGATGAACGCGGGGGAGGGGAACCGACAGACACGACACAGCCTTGAAAGCAAAGAATTGGCGCGCATGTTAACCGAGGGCAGCGACTTTTCCAGTCACGTTGCAGGCATTTTCCTAGGTTTTATTGGTCTTCTTCCTACAAGTGCCGGTAATTGACGCAGGGGCTGGCCGCCATCGGGTCGCCCCGTATAATGCCGGCATCGCCACTGGTATGGATTAACGGATTGCATATGACTGAACAGCGCCCGATTGCGGTCCTGGGAGGCGGAAGTTTTGGTACCGCCGTGGCCAATTTACTGGCCGAGAACGGCCATCAAGTCCTGCAGTGGATGCGTGACCCCGAGCAGGCCGAGGCCATCCGGGTCAATCGCGAAAACCCGCGTTACCTTAAAGGCATCAAGATTCTCCCAGGTGTGACCGCAGTCACCGACCTGCAAGCCACGCTCGACGCCTGCGATCTGTGCTTTGTCGCGCTGCCGTCCAGCGCGCTGCGCACGGTGCTGGCTGCCCACGCCGAGCGTCTGAGCGGCAAAATGCTGGTCAGCCTGACCAAAGGCATCGAAGCCCAGACTTTCAAACTGATGAGCCAGATTCTCGAAGAGATCGCCCCGCAGGCACGCATCGGCGTGCTGTCCGGGCCGAACCTTGCACGCGAGATCGCCGAACACGCGCTGACCGCCACCGTGGTCGCCAGTGAAGACGAAGATCTGTGCAAAGCAGTGCAAGCCGCGCTACACGGCCGCACCTTCCGCGTTTATGCGAGCGCCGACCGCTTCGGCGTCGAGTTGGGCGGGGCGTTGAAGAACGTCTACGCAATCATCGCCGGCATGGCGGTGGCGCTGGAGATGGGCGAGAACACCAAAAGCATGCTGATCACTCGCGCCCTGGCCGAGATGACCCGGTTTGCGGTGAATCAGGGCGCCAACCCAATGACCTTCCTCGGTCTGGCCGGCGTCGGCGATTTGATCGTCACCTGCTCGTCGCCGAAGAGTCGCAACTATCAGGTCGGTTTCGCCCTCGGTCAGGGCTTGAGTCTGGACGAAGCGGTGTCGCGCCTCGGTGAAGTCGCCGAAGGGGTCAACACCTTGAAGGTGCTCAAGGCCAAATCGCAGGAAGTCGGTGTGTACATGCCGCTGGTCGCCGGGCTGCACGCGATCCTCTTTGAGGGACGCACGCTGGAGCAGGTGATCGGTCTACTGATGCGAGCCGAGCCGAAAACCGACGTCGACTTTATTTCCACCAGTGGTTTCAACTGAGTGAGCCGGGAGTAGCAAGCCATGAACGATCCGAAAACCGAAGCCAAGTACGAATCCATCCTCCTGCGGGTGCTGTGGATGATCGTCTACGTGCTGGTCTGGCAGGTGGCGCAGTTCATCCTCGGCGCGGTGGTGCTGGTGCAACTGATCTATCGTTTGATCTATGGCGCGCCGAGCGCCAGCCTGATGAATTTCGGCGACAGCCTGAGCCAGTTCCTGGCGCAGATCGGCCGTTTCGGCAGTTTCCACAGCGACCAGAAACCGTGGCCGTTTGCCGACTGGCCAACGCCGCGTACCCCGGAAGGTGAAGCGCCGCACGCCGTCGCCCCTGCACCGCATCCGGTCCGAGATGAGGAACCCAAGCTATGAAACTCTGGGTATTGCGTCACGGTGAGGCCGTGCCTTATGGCTCGTGTCCCGACTCCGAACGGGAGCTGACCGAGCACGGTCGCAAAGAAGCCTTGAGCAGCGCCGCACGCTTGATCGGCCAGCCGCTGACGGCGATTTATGCCAGCCCCTACCTGCGCGCACAGCAGACCGCGCAGATTGTTCGCGAGGCGCTGGGTTTCGAACCGGAGATTCGCACGGTCGAATGGCTGACCCCGGAGGTTGATCCGGACAAGGTCACCGATCAATTGGTGTCGGTGAGCAATGTGCTGCTGGTCAGCCATAACCCGTTGGTGGGCAATCTGCTCAGTTATCTGCAGCATGGCGCCGGGTATCCGCCGGAGAAGGTCAGCACCGCGGGGCTGGCCGAGCTGGAAAGTCCTGAACTGTTGATTGGCTCGATGACCCTTAACAGCCTCAAACACCCCTGAAGTTGTGAACACCGCCCCCTGTAGGAGTGAGCCTGCTCGCGATGAGGCCGTGTCAGTCGACATAAATACCGCCTGATAATCCGCAATCGCGAGCAGGCTCACTCCTACAGGTACCGCGTACACCTGAAATTATTTGTGTGAATTTTCCAACCAAGCACTTGCTTGGTTGACTACGCTTGCTCCAGACCTAAAAACAGGAGCGAGTCGCATGTCTGCCGCCTTCCGTTTGCCGTTGGACGTGTTTTATGAACGTGAAGCCCGGCATCCGCGCCAGCGCTTCCTCGTGCAGCCCACGGGCGGCGGACAGGTCGAAACACTGAGTTGGGCCGACGTCGGTCACCAGGCCCGCTGTGCTGCGCACTGGCTGCGCGCCCGCGAGTTGCCGCAAGGCAGCCACATCGCCCTGATCTCGAAAAACTGCGCGCACTGGATCATCGCCGATCTGGCCATCTGGATGGCCGGGCACGTCTCCGTTCCGTTGTATCCCAACCTTACCGCTGACTCCGTCGCGCAAGTGCTCAGTCACTCGGAAAGCGTTCTTGCGTTCATTGGCAAATTGGATGACTGGCCGAGCATGTCGCAAGGCGTGCCGGCGGATCTGCCGACCATCAGCCTGCCGCTGCACCCGCCCGGCGCGTTCGATTTCAACTGGACAGACTTGCAGCGCAGTTCGCCGATTCAGGACGATCCGCGTCCACCCGCCGAGCAATTGGCAACCATCATCTACACCTCTGGCACCACCGGCCTGCCCAAGGGCGTGATGCACAGTTTCGGCAATTTCGGGTTTGCCGCGAGCCGTGGCACGCGATTGTTCGGCCTTAATGAAAATGACCGGCTGCTTTCGTATTTGCCGCTGTGCCACGTCGCCGAGCGCATGTTTGTCGAGCTGGCCTCGATCTACACCGGGCAGACCGTGTTCTTTGCCGAAAGCCTCGACACGTTTATCACTGACCTGCAGCGTGCACGGCCGACCGCGCTGTTTGGCGTGCCGCGCATCTGGACCAAATTCCAGATGGGCGTGTACAGCAAGATCCCGGCGAAACGCCTGGATTGGCTCCTCGGGCTGCCGTTCATTGGCCAGCGCGTCGGGCACAAAGTGCTTGCGGGGCTGGGGCTCGATGCCTTGCGCGTGGCGTTGTCCGGCGCGGCGGCGGTGCCGCAGACGTTGCTCGACTGGTACCAGAAACTCGGCCTTGATGTGCTGGAGGTCTATGGCTTGACCGAAAGTTGCGGTTATTCGCACATTTGCCTGCCGGGGCAATACCGCCAAGGCTGGATCGGCAGGCCGTGCCCGGATGTCGAGGTGCGAATCGACGCATCCGGCGAGGTGCAGATACGCAGTCAGGCGATCATGCTCGGCTACTTCAAGGAGCAGCAGAAAACCGCTGAGACGATTACCGAGGATGGCTTTCTGCGCACTGGCGACAAGGGTGAGCAGGATGGCGAAGGGCGTTTGCGCCTGACCGGGCGACTCAAGGAAATCTTCAAGACCAGCAAGGGCAAGTACGTCGCGCCGGCGCCGATCGAAAATCGCCTGGCCGTGCATTCACGCATCGAACAGGTGTGTGTCGTCGGCGAGGGGCTGAGTGCGCCATTGGGTTTGTGCGTGCTCTCGACGGTCAATCATCAGGAGGCCCGGGCGAGCCTGCATTCGAGCCTGGAGAAACTGCTGGAAGAGGTCAACGCCGTGCTCGACAAGCATGAGCAACTGCGGCGTCTGGTGGTGGTCAAGGACAGCTGGGCGGTGGAAAACGGCTTTCTGACCCCGACCCTGAAGCTCAAGCGCAATGTCATCGAAGCCACTTACGGTGCCCGCTTCGAAGAATGGAGCGAGCGCAGTGAGGCGGTGCTGTGGCAGGATTGAGCGACGACTAAAACAACAAAGGAAGTCTGCGATGAGCTTGTGGCGTACCACTCCCGACATCGAGCAGTTGAACGCAATCCAGAAAAACACCATCGGCGAAGTGCTGGACATCCGCTTCGAAGCGTTCGACGAAGAGTCGCTGACGGCGAGCATGGTCATCGACCATCGCACGCATCAGCCTTACGGTTTGCTGCACGGCGGCGCCTCGGTGGTGCTGGCGGAAACTGTCGGCTCGATGGCCAGCTATCTGTGCATCGATGCCAGCAAATTCTATTGCGTGGGGCTTGAGATCAACGCCAACCATTTGCGCGGCTTGCGCAGTGGCCGGGTGACGGCGGTGGCCAAGCCTATTCATATCGGGCGCACCACGCACGTGTGGGATATCCGTTTGACCAGCGACGAAGGCAAGGCCAGTTGTGTGTCGCGGCTGACCATGGCTGTGGTGCCGCTGGGTGAGCAGCCGCCGGCGCGCTGACGGTTTTTCAAGATCAAAGGATCGCAGCCTGCGGCAACTCCTACGGGGGTACATATGTCAGGCTGCGATCTTTTGCTTCTGAAGCATCTCCACCACCCTTTCTGGCAGTTATGGTCATTGCTGTGAGGCAAGGTCTTACGGACAATCAACCCCACGTTTCCCGCTCATGGATTTGCCCGTATGTCGCAACCGATCTTTTTCGCCCACGCCAACGGGTTTCCCTCGGGCACCTATGGCAAGTTGTTCGCGGCGCTGGCGCCCGAGTACCGGGTCGCGCATCTGGAACAGCATGCCCATGACCCGCGCTTCCCCGCTGATGACAACTGGTACAACCTGGTCGATGAGCTGATCCATCACTTGCAACAGCAGGATCAGCCGGTGTGGGGCGTCGGTCATTCCTTTGGTGGCGTCCTGCACCTGCACGCAGCACTGCGTTGCCCTGAACTGTATCGCGGCGTGGTGATGCTTGATTCGCCGGTGCTGACCCGTACCGATCAGTGGGTGATACGCGCGGCCAAGCGTTTCGGTTTTATCGACAGGCTGACACCGGCCGGCCGCACGTTGGGCCGGCGTGAAGAGTTTGCCGATCTCGACAGCGCGCGCAGCTACTTTGCCGGCAAAACCCTGTTTCGCGGTTTCGACCCGGAGTGCTTCGACGCCTATTTGCAACACGGTCTGCATCCGGTCGGCGACAAGCTGCGCCTGCGTTTTGATCCAGCAACCGAAATCAGCATCTATCGCGGTGTGCCGCACACCAGCCCGGGCCGCACTCGCCAATTGCAGGTGCCGCTGGCGGTGGTGCGCGGACACAAGAGCAGCGTGGTGATGCGCCATCACACCCGTTTCGTCTCGCGCATGCCGCAAGGCGAAGCGCTGAGCATGCCCGGCGGCCATATGTTCCCGCTCGAGCGCCCGCAGGACACGGCGCGGTTGCTGAAAACCCTGTTCAGCCGCTGGGAAAACCGTCAGGACAAGGATTGCGCATGAGCCCGACCTTTGAAGAAGTGCGCCTGAGCCTGCCACACATCGAACTGGCGGCGCATTTGTTCGGGCCCGAGGACGGTTTGCCGGTCATTGCCCTGCACGGCTGGCTCGACAACGCCAACAGCTTCGCCCGGTTGGCGCCGAAGCTGAAGGGCTTGCGCATTATTGCGCTGGACATGGCCGGGCACGGGCATTCCGGGCATCGGCCGCAGGGGGCTGGCTATGCGTTGTGGGATTACGCCCATGACGTGTTGCAAGTCGCCGAGCAACTGGGCTGGCAGCGTTTCGGCCTGCTCGGGCATTCGATGGGCGCCATTGTGTCCATGGTGCTGGCGGGTTCATTGCCGGAGCGCATCACGCATCTGGCGTTGATTGATGGCGTGATTCCTCCTACGGACAAAGGCGAAAATGCTGCCGAGCGCATGGGCATGGCCCTGCAAGCGCAACTGGATCTGCGCGAGAAGCGCAAACCGGTTTACAACACCCTCGACCGTGCGATCGAAGCGCGCATGAAAGGTCTGGTAGCGGTCAGTCGCGAAGCGGCGCAGTTGTTGGCTCAGCGTGGACTGATGCCGGTGCCTGGCGGTTACACGTGGCGCACCGACAATCGCCTGACCTTGCCGTCGCCACTGCGCCTGACCGAGGAGCAGGCAATGGCGTTCGTTGCGCGCATCGGCTGCCCCGCGCAATTGGTGGTCGCCGCCGACGGCATGCTGGCCAGGCACCCGGAGTTGCTGGAGCGTCTACCCTTTAGCCGGGAACAGTTGCCAGGCGGGCACCATTTGCACCTGAACGACGAGGCCGGGGCGGATCTTGTCGCAGACTGTTTCAATCGCTTCTTCGCCATTCCTTGACTTGCCGCAGGCAACTGTCGAGGCTGGGCGGGTTGAAATGGGAGACAACCACGATGGATTTCTATACCGCTGCGACCCCGAATAACACAGTCATGCCGATCCGATGAGCCTGACTACGCGGTCACTCAGTCTGTTGGCGCTGTGCTGTTTCAGTTCCGTTTCTTTCGCCGCCGATGTGCCTGGCAGTCAGGATCTGCAGATCGTGCCGCGCCTGGCCGATGCGCAAATTGTCGACTATCGGCCGAGCGTCGAGCTCGAACGCATCTACCCGCTGGGCTCGATCCGCAAGATCAGCGGCCAATTACGTTTCGACGGCCAGGTCACTGCCCGTGGCCAGACCACGTCGGTGACCTATGAATTGCCGCCCGAACACTCCGCCACCGAAGCCTTCACCGCCGCCCGCGAGGCCCTGCAAAAACAGGACGCCGAGTTGCTGTTCTGGTGCCAGGCCCGCGATTGCGGCGAGAGCAGCCTGTGGGCCAATGAGGTGTTCGGCAACTCCAAGCTGTACGGCGCCGATGAACAACAGGCGTATCTGTTGTTGAGACTGGCCGCTCCGCGCGACAACACGCTGGTGGCGCTTTACAGCATCACTCGCGGCAATCGCAAAGCCTATCTGCACGTCGAGCAGTTCGAGGCTACGGCACCGTTGGGCGAGCTGTTGCCCACCTCGGCGACCCTGCTGCGCCAGCTCAAGAGCACCGGCGAGCTGGATTTTCCGAAACTGGTGAATGATCCGGATGACACCTGGCTGCGGCTGATCTCCCGGGGCTTGAACCTCGACACCACCCAGCGGATCACGGTGTCCGGGCCGAAAGCCGAAGCGTGGCGCCAGGCCCTGATCAATCAGGGCGTGCGCGCGGCACGCATGGAGACAGGCAGCGTCGATGGCGTGGGCCTGCGCATCGATCTGTTGCGTTAAGCTGTGCCGGGCGAGCACGCGTGGCGTGTTCGCCTACTCTTGGCCTGACTGACTTTTTCGAGATCTCACATGCTCAATAACGATCGACTGCTGGTGCAGATCCTGCTGCTGGTGTTGTTTGGCGCCAGCTTCTGGGTGATGGCGCCGTTCTGGTCGGCGCTGTTCTGGGGCGCGGTGCTGGCGTTCGCCAGTTGGCCACTGATGCGCTTGCTGACCCGATTGCTCAAGGGACGCGAGGCTTTGGCTGCGGCGATTTTGACCCTCGGCTGGATGTTGCTGGTGGCGGCGCCGCTGGTCTGGCTGGGGTTCAACCTGGCCGATCATGTGCGCGATGCCACGGCGTTTATCAAAGATGTACAGGTTGATGGCCTGCCGGAGGCGCCGGTCTGGCTGGGCACTGTGCCGTTTGTGGGCGAACGGCTGGTCGGCCTCTGGAACAGCATCGATCAGCAGGGCGCGGCATTGATGGTGTCGATCAAGCCGTATCTGGGGCAGGTCGGCAACTGGTTGCTGGCGCGCAGTGCGCAGATTGGGGGCGGGATTCTCGAGCTGACGCTGAGCATTGTCTTTGTGTTCTTTTTCTACCGCGACGGGCCCCGGCTGGCGGCGTTTGTTCATAGTTTGCTGGAGCGGTTGATTGGTGATCGCGCCGGGTATTACATCGAGCTGGTGGCCGGTACGGTGCAGCGGGTGGTCAACGGTGTGATTGGTACGGCGGCGGCGCAGGCGATTCTGGCGTTGATCGGCTTTCTGATTGCCGGGGTGCCGGGGGCGCTGGTGTTGGGGATAGTGACGTTCCTGCTCAGTCTGATTCCGATGGGGCCGCCGTTGGTGTGGGTGCCGGCCACGGCTTGGCTGGCCTGGAAGGGTGAGTATGGGATGGCGGTGTTTCTCGGGATCTGGGGGACGTTCATCATCAGTGGCGTGGATAACGTGCTCAAGCCGTATCTGATCAGCCGCGGCGGGAATTTGCCGTTGGTGATTGTCTTGCTCGGGGTGTTTGGCGGGTTGATTGCGTTTGGGTTTATCGGTTTGTTTATCGGGCCTACGTTGTTGGCGGTGGCTTACAGTTTGTTGACGGATTGGAGCAAGAGTCAGTCGCGGGTTGAGGAGCGGCGTTGATTTTTTGGGGTGGATCCGTTGCTGCGGTAACGGCTGCTTAGGGTTCCGCCCTTACGGCGGGTCACTTTTGGCAAACGCCCCAAAAGTAACCAAAAGGTCTGTGCCCTGACGTTCGGCCCGCTCGCTGGGGCTCGGGGTTCCTTCGCTCCGGGATCGATCCGGGGGCATCGCCTCCGGTTTGCTGCGCTGCACCTCCTCTCGATGTGTTCGACTTCGTCGAACGGTCGCTGCGCTCCCACCCCCGGATCAATCCCTCCACTCAGCCTGCCGACGGGCCTTCAGATCAAGATCAAGGGCTGCACTCGAGCTAACGCTCATTGTGTTGAGTGGTTAGAAGCATGCGGTCGGCTTTTGATTTCTGTAGGAGTGAGCCTGCTCGCGATGACGGCCTGACCGCCAACCCATTTCCCTCTGAATGCACCCGATTCAAATTGTGGGAGCCTGCCGATGGGCCTTCAGATCAAGATCAAGAGCTGCACTCGAGCTAACGCTCATTGTGTTGAGTGGTTAGAAGCATGCGGTCGGCTTTTGATTTCTGTAGGAGTGAGC
>NZ_JBODOE010000022.1:69582-80966 GCF_051913165.1 Pseudomonas sp. SM4
CTGCTCGCGATGGCGGCCTGACCGCCGTCCGATTTACCTCTGAACGTACCCGATTCAAATTGTGGGAGCTGGCTTGCCAGCGATGACGGCCTGCCAGTCAACTCATTTCCCTCTGAATGCACCCGGCTCAAACTGTAGGAGTGAGCCTGCTCGCGATGGGGTATTGCAGCCCGCCAATATCCTCCGCAAGGCACACAAATGACCGTTTCCAGACCCAGCCTGGAAACGATCACCGTTCACCCGGTCAGCTCACGTCGCGACGTTCAAATACTTGCCCACCGACGCCGTTTGCTCCAGCGAATACTGTTTGCTCAGGTTGGCAATCATGCGGTTCAGCGCTTCGGTGGTGCTTTGGGTCGAGGCTGTCTGTTGTTCATCTGGACGTTCGCGTCCCGCTTGCAATGCCGCTTTCAACTCGTCGCTGCTCACACCACCGCTGCTGTCGCTGTCCAGGACTTTGAGCAGTGCGGCGCTGGTGTCGGTGCTGCTCGATGAGGTGCTGTCGCTGGCTTGCAGTGCGCTGCTCAGTTCTGTGGCGGTGACGCTGCCGTCGCCATCGGCGTCGAGTTGACCGAACAATTCGTCGCTGTTGATTGGCGGTGGCGGTGGTGGCGGTGGGGTCAGGCTGGCGGTGAGTTCGTCCTGGCTGACGACGCCGTCTTCGTTCTTGTCCAGAGCCGAGAAGATTTTGCTGCTGTCGGCGGTGCTGCCGGCGCTGGTCAGGCCGCTGCTGAGTTCGTCGCTGCTGATGGCGCCGTCGCCATCGAGGTCGAGGGCGCTGATCAGGGCGTCGGCGAGGTCGGTGTTCGGCGGTTGATTGCCGGACGGTGGCGGTGGTGGCGCCATGGCGGTCATTTCTTCGGCGCTGAGGCCGCCGCTGCCGTCACTGTCCAGATCACCGAATTGCTTGCTCAGGCTGACCAGCAGGCCGTCGTCGGACTTTTGCGACAGGGCACTGTTCAGTTCGTCCTGATCCACCGCGCCGTCGCCGTTGCTGTCGAGTTTGGCGAACAGTTCTTTTTGCAGTTGCTGGCTGCGTGCATTTTGCGTGGTCGTGCTGCTGGTGCTGGTATAGCTCGTGTAGTTGCTGACGCTACCGATCATCGGACTCACTCCCTGGAATGGAAAACCGGTGGGTATACCGGCTTATGCAGCCTCAGGGATTAAGTTGTCAGGGGTATGTGAGGTTTGTACCGAGGGGTACACAGACTGAAAGCGCTCCACGAACCCTGTAGGAGTGAGCCTGCTCGCAATAGCGGTGTGTCAGGCAAAGCAACTCTCACAGATAAATCGCTATCGCGAGCAGGCTCACTCCTACAGGGGGAGGTGTGTTTTCAGGGGCGCGGCAGGCGAATGATCGCGGTGAGGCCGCCGCCGGGGGTTTCTTCCAGATTGAGTTGTCCACCCAAACGCTGCGCGGCCTCGCGGGCGATGGTCATGCCCAGACCGACTCCGCCAGAATTGCGATTTCGCGAACCTTCCAGGCGATAAAACGGTTCAAACACCGCTTCACGCTTGTCCTCGGCAATCCCCGGGCCGTGATCGATCACGCGGATCAGCAACTGTTCACGTTGATCGTGCAGTTCGATGCGTGACTGGCCGGCATAGCGCAGGGCATTGTCCAACAGGTTGTTGAGGCACGAGCGCAGCGCCATCGGTTGCACCGGCAAGGGTGCGCAATGGCCGTTGACCTCAACGTCAGCGCCCTGATCCTGAGCGTTTTCGCACAACGATTCGACCAGCGCCTGCACATCCATCAACTGCAAGGCTTCGCTGGTGCGCTGTTCGTGCAGGTAGGTGAGGGTGGCGTCAAGCATGCCGATCATGTCGTTGAGATCCTGGCGCATCTGGCTCTGCAGCTTGTCGTCACTGATGTTTTCCAGGCGCAGTTTCAGGCGCGACAGCGGTGTGCGCAGGTCGTGGGAGACGGCACCGAGCATGCGCGCGCGCTGTTGAACCTGCTCGAGAATGCGTTGTTGCATCAGGTTGAAGGTGTGCGCCGCCTGCCGCGCCTCACGGGGGCCGGACTCGTCCAGCGGTGGGCTGTCGAGGTCTTCGCTGAGGCGTTCAGCGGCGTCACTCAAACGCTGGATCGGCCGACTGAGCAGTTTCGCGCCGTACCAGGCAGCAATCATCAAAGTAATGAATTGAAAGGTCAGTGGCACCACCGGCCCGCCAAACCAGGGGCGCGGCGGACGGAGTTCGAAGCGTGGACTTTGCGCGGGCCGCTGGCCGTCAAACGCTTGGGAAAATTCAGGCGGCGGCGGAGGGGGCGGCGGTCCGTAATGGTGGAACCAGGCAAAAGCCAACAGGTGCGCCAGGACAATCGCCACGAACAGCACGCCAAACAGGCGACCGAACAGCGTGTCGAAGCGCGCCCGCATCAGCCGATATCCCTGGCGTCGAACAGATAACCCTCACCGCGCACGGTTTTGATCAACTGCGGGGCTTTTGGATCGTCACCGAGTTTCTGCCGCAAGCGCGAGACCAGCAGGTCGATGCTGCGGTCGAACGCTTCAATCGAGCGACCACGGGCGGCATCAAGCAATTGTTCGCGGCTGAGCACCCGGCGCGGGCGTTCGATGAAAACCCACAGCAAACGGAATTCGGCGTTGGACAGCGGCACCACGAGGCCGTCGTCGGCGATCAACTGACGCAAGACACTGTTCAGGCGCCAATTGTCGAAACGAATGTTTGCCCGTTGCTCGGTACGGTCATCGCGTACCCGGCGCAGAATGGTTTGAATGCGTGCGACCAGTTCGCGCGGTTCGAATGGCTTGGCCATGTAGTCATCGGCGCCCAGTTCCAGGCCGATGATGCGGTCGGTCGGCTCGCAACGTGCGGTGAGCATCAGGATCGGGATGTCCGATTCGGCGCGCAACCAGCGGCACAGCGACAAACCGTCTTCACCCGGCAGCATTAAGTCGAGCACGACGACGTCGAAATGTTCGGCCTGCATCGCCACGCGCATCGCTGCACCGTCAGTGACGCCGCTGGCGTGAATGTTGAAGCGGGCGAGGTAGTCGATCATCAGCTCGCGGATCGGCACATCGTCGTCGACGATCAATGCGCGAATGCTCCAGCGCTTGTCGTCTTTAGGCTCATCAGTCGCGGTCGTTTGGGTGTTGTGCATGAGGCTGTTCGTCTGCCAGATAGGCCGCCAACCACAAAGATGGGCTGCGAGGTTGTGGTTTCAGCATAGGCGTCCGGCCGTGAGGCGGGAAGTGCTGATGTAAGGGCGTGTTGCGGCTGGCGAGGCTAGCGCGGGCGCTTGTTGCTGGCGTGTCGGTTGTGTATCGGAGTCGACACAATAGCAGCGAGCGCTATGCTGATCACGGTCGGCGCGACGATTTACCGATCATCGGGTGCCGCGCCGCCGCCGGTTCCGCTACAATGCGCGCCGATTTCGACCTGCCTGAGAGCCCATTCATGTCCGCCTGCCAGACTCCTATCATCGTCGCCCTGGATTTCCCCACCCGTGACGCCGCACTGAAGCTGGCCGACCAGTTGGACCCGAAACTGTGCCGGGTCAAAGTGGGCAAGGAACTGTTCACCAGTTGCGCCGCGGAAATCGTCGGCACCCTGCGTGACAAGGGTTTTGAAGTATTCCTCGATCTGAAATTCCACGACATTCCCAACACCACCGCGATGGCCGTGAAAGCCGCCGCCGAGATGGGCGTGTGGATGGTCAACGTGCATTGCTCCGGCGGTATGCGCATGATGGCCGCCTGCCGTGAAGAGCTGGACAAGCGCAGCGGCCCGCAGCCATTGCTGATCGGCGTGACCGTGCTGACCTCGATGGAACGTGAAGACCTGGCCGGTATCGGCCTGGACATCGAGCCGCAAGAGCAAGTGTTGCGTCTGGCCGCGTTGGCCGAGAAGGCTGGCATGGACGGTCTGGTGTGCTCGGCGCTGGAAGCGACGGCGCTGAAAACCGCGCACCCGTCGCTGCAACTGGTGACCCCGGGGATTCGCCCGGCGGGCAGCGCGCAGGACGATCAGCGCCGCATTCTGACCCCGCGTCAGGCGCTGGATGCCGGTTCCGATTATCTGGTGATTGGTCGTCCGATCAGCCAGGCGGCTGACCCGGCGCAGGCGCTGGCTTCGGTTGTAGCCGAAATCGCCTGATCCCGTAGGAGCTGCGGCACGCTGCGATCTTTTGATCTTGCCTGTCTTGTGGTCGAAAACGTTAAAAGATCGCAGCCTTCGGCAGCTCCTACAGGTTATGTAAACCCCTGTAGGCGCTGCGGAACGCTGCGATCTTTTGATCTTCGACGTTAAACCTTCAACACCAACTTGCCAAAGTTCTCACCGCTGAACAACTTCATCAGCGTCTCCGGAAAGGTCTCCAGGCCTTCGACGATATCTTCCTTGCTCTTGAGCTGCCCCTTGGCCATCCAGCCGGCCATTTCCTGCGCCGCGCTGGCGTATTGCGCCGCGTAATCCATCACCACAAAACCTTCCATGCGCGCGCGGTTGACCAGCAGCGACAAGTAATTGGCCGGGCCTTTGACCGCCTCTTTATTGTTGTACTGACTGATCGCACCGCAGATCACCACCCGCGCCTTCATGTTCAGGCGGCTGAGCACGGCGTCAAGAATGTCACCGCCAACGTTATCGAAATACACGTCCACGCCTTTCGGGCATTCGCGCTTGAGGCCGGCGATCACGTCTTCGTTTTTGTAATCAATGGCGCCGTCGAAACCCAGTTCATCAATCAGGAACTTGCACTTGTCGGCGCCGCCGGCAATACCCACCACGCGGCAACCTTTGATCTTGGCGATCTGCCCGGCAATGCTGCCCACCGCACCCGCCGCCCCGGACAGCACCACGGTGTCGCCAGCCTTCGGTGCGCCGACATCCAGCAGGGCGAAATACGCGGTCATGCCGGTCATGCCCAGTGCGGACAGGTACACCGGCAGCGGCGCCAGTTTCGAATCGACTTTGTAGAAACCTCTGGGCTCGCCGAGGAAGTAATCCTGCACGCCAATGGCACCGTTGACGTAGTCCCCGACAGCAAACCCTGGATTGTTCGAGGCGATGACTTTGCCTACGCCCAGTGCGCGCATCACCTCACCGAGACCGACCGGCGGGATGTAGGACTTGCCCTCGTTCATCCAGCCTCGCATGGCCGGGTCGAGGGACAGGTATTCGTTCTTGACCAGAATCTGTCCCGCCGCCGGCTCGCCGACCGGTACTTCCTGATAGGTAAAAGTCTCGCGGGTGGCCGCACCCACCGGGCGTTTGGCGAGCAGGAACTGGCGATTGGTCTGGGAAGTCATGACAGGCACTCGAGTTGAATGAAGCTTTGTTGATAGACCTTCGACGGCAACGTCGCAAGGTTGGCTGATGCGGCGAATGCTAGTCGATCCAGTGCAGTGATAGTCACCCGCACAGGTTTATCACTGCGACGCATGAGCACTTAAACAGCCACTGGATAGTGCTGACGTCTGATAACCCGCTGTCGCTATGCTGCAACGACAAGCATCCCCCTGCATCTTTGCGTTCGAGGACATAACAATGAGCATGACGTTTTCCGGTCAGGTTGCCGTAGTCACAGGCGCGGCCAACGGCATCGGCCGTGCGACCGCCCAGGCATTCGCCGCCGAAGGCTTGAAAGTGGTGGTCGCCGATCTGGATACCGCGGGGGGCGAGGGCACCGTGGCGCTGATTCGTACAGCCGGCGGCGAAGCGACCTTCGTCCGTTGCAACGTGACCGTCGAAAGCGAAGTGAAAAATCTGATGGACGAGGTGATCAATGCCTACGGCCGTCTCGACTACGCCTTCAACAATGCCGGCATCGAAATCGAGAAAGGCAAACTGGCGGAAGGCTCGATGGACGAGTTCGACGCGATCATGGGCGTCAACGTCAAAGGCGTCTGGCTGTGCATGAAGTATCAGTTGCCGCTGTTACTGGCGCAGGGCGGCGGGGCGATCGTCAACACCGCCTCGGTGGCCGGACTTGGCGCAGCGCCGAAAATGAGCATCTATGCGGCGTCGAAACACGCGGTGATCGGCCTGACCAAATCGGCAGCCATTGAATACGCGAAGAAGAAAATCCGCGTCAATGCGGTGTGCCCGGCGGTGATCGACACCGACATGTTTCGTCGTGCCTATGAGGCTGATCCGAAGAAGGGCGAGTTCGCCAATGCCATGCACCCGGTCGGCCGTATCGGCAAAGTCGAGGAGATCGCCAGCGCCGTGCTGTACCTGTGCAGCGACGGCGCCGCCTTCACCACAGGGCACTCGCTGGCCGTGGACGGTGGCGTCACCGCGTTCTGAAGCCGCGCCTGAAAACCAACCCGCCCTGGTGCGGGTTTTTTTATGCCGGCAGCCTGCTCTGTGTATCCGCTAAACAATGTGTATCAAGGCGTTAGAACGGTCGCTTTTGACGGCGTTGTCGCACAGCCTGTGCGGCGCGGCTGTGATTTACTGCCGCCAGCAAAACGGACAGGAGTTTACGAGCTCATGGAATTGAGAATTGACCGCCAGGCATTGGTGCCGGTAGTGCAGCAGATTGTTGACGGACTCACTGACTGGATCATGCGAAGTGGCGTGCCACCCGCCACGCGTCTGCCCTCGGTTCGACAAATTGCCCGGGGCAATCTGCTCAGTCAGTCCTGTGTGACCGAGGCCTGCGAACGGCTGGTTGCCCAAGGCATTCTGGCCTCCCGTCAGGGCGCGGGATTTATGGTGGCGGCGTCACCCAAAACGCTGAGCAGAACGGCCGGCGAGGTCGGCTGCGCAGGGATGTGTGCAACAGTGGGCGGCTTGAAGCTGGGGAGCGGCGGTTTGCCTCAGGGCTGGCGAGAGTCTGACGACCTGAGCTACGCGATCAGGCAGGTCGCCCGCACCGACATGGCCAGTCTGTTCGGCTACAGCTCGGCATTGGGCCTTTTCACCCTGCGAGAGCAGATCGTCAAACGCCTTAAAACCCTCAGCATCGAAGCCCATGAAAGCCAGCTACTGACCACGGCGGGGGCCAGCCACGCGCTTGATCTGATCGTGCGGACGCTGTTGCGGGCCGGGGATTGCGTGGTGGTTGAAACCCCGGGTTATGCGCCATTGTTCAACCTGCTGCGCTTGCATGGCGTGCACATGCTCGAGGTGCGTCGCACCCCGCTGGGGCCGGATGTCGTCGCACTCGAGGCGCTGCTGCGGGAGTTTCAGCCGGTCGCGATGTTCATCAACAGTCATCATCACAACCCGACCGGCACCAGCCTGACGGCGACTGTGGCGCAGCAGATCCTGCAGCTGTGCAGGCTGCACGGCGTGCGCGTGATTGAAGATGATGTCTACGCCGATCTGCACAGTGGTAACGGCACGCGACTGGCGGCGCTGGATGAACAGGTTATTTATGTGGGCAGTTTTTCGAAAACCCTGAGCAGTTCGCTGCGGGTCGGTTTCATCCTGGCTGACGCCGAGCTGATCGCCCGGCTGGCGCAGGTCAAGATGATCAGTTGCCTGGGCGCTTGCGGGTTCAGCGAGGCGGTGCTGGCCAGCCTTTTGGGCAGCGGCGCTTATCGCAAACTGGTGCAGCGCCAGTGCCAGCGTTTGAATACCGATCGCGCAGCGGCGTTGCAAGCGCTCGAAGATGCGGACTGGGAGGTTTTCGGCAAGCCGACCGGCGGGTTGTTCATCTGGGCGCGTTCTTCCATGACCGATCATGTGCGTCTGCGCCGACACGCGCAGCGTAATGATGTGGTGTTGTCTGCGCCGAACGCCTTCAGTCCCAGCGGTGAGGCCAGCGAGTGGCACCGGATCAACGTCGCCTACGCCTGCGACCCTCGGGCTCGGCAGTTTTTTCGCAGTACCTGTGCGGATCGACCTCGAGTGTTCTGAAAACGACGCGAGCGTAGCTTTTTGCCATTATTCCGACGCCAGAGACTTGTGCTGGTTCGTGGCCGTTGCGAATCTTCGTGCACAGACTATGGCAGGGGACTACGCGCAATGATTTCGGCCGTGCAAGGACGTTTTGCCAACCTCGGTATGGCGAAAAAACTGGGTGTCGGGTTTGTCCTGGTGCTGTTGTTGACCGCGCTGGTCGCGGCCATCGGGGTCTGGTCCCTGCAGACCATCAGTCAGCGCTTCGAGGGGCTCAAGCAGATGTCTGCGCTGAACAGTGGCCTGCTCAAGGTGCGCCTGCTGGAGCAGGAATACGCTTTGCGCGGTGACCCGAAAACCGCCGATGCCTTGCGTCAAGGCGTCGATGGGCTGATTGCCCAGGCCAACGAACTCAAGGCGCTGTCGCCCGCCAATGTGCCGGTGATGAGTGATGTCGAACAGTCGCTGGGCGCCTATCGCAAGGCGTTCGATGAGTTCGTATCGCTGACACAAGCCAAGGATCTGGCGCTGGAGATGGCCAGTTGGTCGGTGTCCAGCGTGGCCAACAATCTCGATGTGTTGCAGGCCGGGCTGGCCGATGATGGTGCTTATACGTTGAAAGACACCGAGGGCAAGGACGGTGCGCAGTTTATCGAGCAAGCCAGTCAGGTCAGCCAGGTTTCTCGCTTGATGCTGCAAGCGATGAACGAGGCGCGAATTCGTCTGGACCAAAGCCGCAAGGGCGATGCCGACAGTGCGGGCAAGGGCAACATCGAACAGGCGGCGCAGGCTCAGGCACAGGCCGAGGAGCTGAAAGCAACGGTCAAGGACGAGGGCTATCTGACGGTGCTCAATGAGGTGTCCGGGCACATCGCCGGGTTCAACGACAAACTCGCCGAATACACCGGACTGCTGGCGCAGGAAAAAACCGTCTACGAACAATTGCACCAGCGCGCCGCGCAAGTGGTGGAGCGGGTCAATCAGGCCTATGTCGCTGAAGACGGTGCGATGCAGGCGGAGCTGAAGAAAAATTCGTTGCTGATTCTTGGGTCGTCGGCGCTGGCATTGTTGGTGGGCCTGATCGCCGCATGGGTTATTACCCGCTTGATCGTGGCGCCGTTGCGCAGCGTGATTCAGGTGGCGCAGCAGATTGCTGCCGGCGATTTGAGCGCCACGGTGCAAGTGACGCGACGGGACGAAATAGGCCAGTTGATGCAGGCCATGCAACAGATGGGCGCGGGGTTGAGCACGATTGTCAGCGGCTTGCAGGCGGGCATCGAGCAACTGGCCAGTTCGGCGCAATCATTGTCGGCGGTGACTGAGCAGACCAACCTTGAGGTCAGCAGCCAAAAAGAGGAAACCGAGCAGGTTGCCACGGCCATGAATCAGATGACCGCAACCGTACACGATGTGGCGCGCAACGCCGAAGAAGCGGCGTTGGCCGCACAAACGGCGGATGGCAAGGTCGAGAGTGGTCAGCAGGTGGTGCGTCAGAGCATGTCGCGGATCGAGCAGTTGGCGGATTCGGCGTCATCGGCCAGCTCCAGCATCGAGAGCCTGAGCGCGGAAATTCAGAATATCGGAACGGTGCTCGAGGTGATCAAGAGCGTGGCCGAGCAGACCAATCTTCTGGCGCTCAACGCGGCAATCGAAGCGGCGCGGGCCGGGGAGCAGGGCCGGGGTTTCGCAGTGGTGGCGGATGAGGTGCGTGCGTTGGCGCGGCGCACGCAACAATCGACCGAGGAGATCGAGCGCTTGGTCAGTGCGTTGCGGGCAGCGGCGCATTCGTCGGTGCAGCAGATTCAGGGCAGTGGTGAGCTGGTGAAGCTGGCAGTCAGTGATGCGTTGCAGACGGAGAGTGCGCTGGGGAGTATTGCGGCAGCGGTTTCGTTGATTCAGCAAATGAATCAGCAGATTGCGGCGGCGGCCGAGGAGCAGAGTTCGGTGGCTGAGGAGATTAATCGCAGCGTCACGAGTATTCGGGCGAGTGCAGATCAGTCGTCGCTGGCGATGCGCGGGAATGCGGCGTCGAGTGTTGAGCTGGCGCAGTTGGGCAATGAGTTGCGCTCGATGGTTGGCCACTTTCGGCTCTGACCCTCGGCAGCCCCTCCACGATTGAATGTGCACAAGTTTCATGCAGGAGCTGCCGAAGGCTGCGATCTTTTGATCTTCTTTTGCAGAAGCAAAGCTTGATCGCGAAGGCGGCCTGACCATTTCTAAAACAGTACCCAATCCCTGTGGGAGCGGGTTTGCCAGCAATAGCGGCCTGACATTCCCCCCCAAATCTCCCTCGACCACCCACAAAAAAAGCCACCCCTCGGTGGCTTCTCTTTCATCCCCTGCGATCAGTCGTAGATGACTTTCTTCTTCCAGTCTGCGTCCGCCTCGACGTCTTTGAGGCCGGCGGTCAGTTGGTTCTCTTCGCCTTCGACCGGGGCAATTTTGTCCATGACCTGGGCGTTGGCGCGGGCCAGCAGTTTTTCCAGGTATTGCAGTTGTTCGGCGTATATCTGCGGATCCTGCTGTTTGCGCAGGTATTGCACGCCGCGTTCGAAGGCGAGGCGGGCCTGGCCGGGCTGGTTTTGTTGCAGGGACTGTTGGCCGAGGTTGTTGAAGAACTCGATGTGCAGCAGCACCAGGATGTGGCGGACTTCACGAATCCACTGCTTGGCTTCGTTTGGCGGCAGGAAGCCGTCGTGGGCAGCGCGGGTGATCTGGCCGTGCAAGGCTTCGAGGAGGAAGCGCACGTCCTTGGCTTTGGCTTCGGTCAGGATCGGCGCCGGCGGGTTGTTGACCGGGATTGATTCGCCCTGAGCGACCAGTGCGCTCAGTTCAGTGATACGAGCTTTGGTGGTGGCGCTGGTTTTTTCCAGGTTCAACAGGCGCTGGCAGACGTTGAGTTCCAGACGGGTCAACAGCAGTTTGAGGCCGGGGGTCATGAACTGGCCGGGGAAGGTCTCGGTCAGTTCGCCGCAGCGGCGCAGGCGGTCGTTGAGTTCGACTTTGGTGCGGGCCTTCTCCAGTTTGTTGTTTTCCACCACATGGTTCATGTAGCCAATGGCGATCAGAATTGCGATCCCGGCTATGACTAGCAGGGTGATCATGAGTGGTGTCACCGGTAAGACCTCTTTATAGGGTTCGCATGCGAGTGTAGTGGCTGGGCATTTAGGCGCCTAGCGCCGCTCGACGAGTTGGATCGGCAGGTTCAATCTGTATCGGCCGCGTGCTGCTTATATGAATGCTGGCGCTTGATGTGCAGATTGCCATCACTGTGCGCTGACTATAACGTCTTGGCGGGTGGCGGAATATAGGCGTCAAACGTCGGGCGACGGAAAAGCCCGATCGGCCTCGCAAAGCAGGGCGAAGTCATTGATTTAAATAAATTTATATCGGGGGGTTGACGACCTCTCAATCCATCCATAGAATGCGCGCCACTTACAGCGTAAAGCGCACAGCGAAACGCGGTAGGGAGTGAAGTTGTAGTGTGTCCCCTTCGTCTAGTGGCCTAGGACACCGCCCTTTCACGGCGGTAACAGGGGTTCGAGTCCCCTAGGGGACGC
>NZ_JBODOE010000023.1:0-51385 GCF_051913165.1 Pseudomonas sp. SM4
TTGTTTGGTCATCTGACACCTCGATCTGGCGAGCATTCTCGCCTAAATGGGTGTCCGGTTTCATTAGACCACTACAAAAAGACCAGTATGTGTGGCGCCTGCGAAAAGCAAATACGAAGCCATTGTGACATTTTAGAGGAAAATCCATTTTGGCCGCCCTGTGCGCCTTATTTCACGGGGCCTGCGTACGGAATCGCGAAAGATCGACGTTGACTTGTTTACGAGTAGTATAAATAGCGCTGTGTGACATTAAGGTACCCATCATGACCGACAACCCTATCGTGGATCTCCTAAAACATGAAGGGCCGATGCTGAGCAGTGACATATCGAAACTGCTGGAGCAGCGGTATGGCTTGAATGCAACGGCAGCCAGAAAACGCGTTGAACGCGGCGGTGATGGGATTAACAAACTGAGCCAAATCGTATTTCCGCACCGGGCTCGCTTTGTGTATCTAGAACAAAGTTATGGCTCCCCGTACTTTTTCCACAACCTGATGGAAGCTCTGAAGAAAACGCGGAGCGCGTATTACTTGGCTTTGAGGGCGCTAGAACTGCGCGACAACGTGATGCCTCGGGCGCATTTCCTCATTGCGTGCGGCGCTCCCGTCGCGCAGAAAAGACACATCTCAGCCGAAAGCCTGCTGGAACGACTCATTAAAGCTGGGCTGGTGAAGGAAGTTGATCTTCCAGTTGGACAGATTTCCATTATGCGATGCGATAGGGAGCAGCTGTCGGACATTCCATCCATGTGGGGGAAAATGAAAGGCCGCCTAATCGCAGAGAAGGTCACGCTCCTGGCTGTCAAGGACTGGGCGAGAAACCTTGGGATGGTGAGCTATGATTCAGTTGAGACTAGGGAGGATGAGGATCGCGAATCGTTGCCTAAAGTCGGCACTTTCAATTGGGACCTGGCAGGTCCCTCCTACCTACATCCAATGCGGACTTACACCAGCACAGCCTTGAAACCTGGCTTTTTTGTTTGCGATATAGCGCTAAACGGATGGATCTCACCTGACGATATCGGCGCGTTCCTGCACAAATGCGTCACCCTCCGCAGCTTACCGAAAGTCGGCAAATGCCTTCAGGTGTTCGTGGCTGAGGCCTATCAGACCGAGGCATTTGCGCAGCTAAAAAGTGAAGGTGTCATCCCGGCAACCACTGAAAGCCTATTTGGCCACGACGTAGCTCTTGCGTTGAAAAACTTATGCAATGTGCTGAACGACACAGCCAAGCTCATAGAAAGCCCAGCTGCACTAGATAAAATCTTCAACGACCTATCCCGCATAGAGGGGGCGTCCTACTCCTTACGTGGGAGCCTTTTCGAATTTGCAGTGGCACAGATCGCTAGGTCTACGTTCGCCGGCTACGATCAAGAGATGAATCGCATCGTGAAGGACGTTATGGGGAAACAGGCCGAAATCGACGTTCTTGCGGTACGCAAAAATCATGAGGTCATCTTCATTGAGTGCAAGGGTATCCATCCGGCGAGCACCCTTGACGACAAAGAGGTGATCAAATGGCTGGATAAGCGAATCCCTGTCCTAAGGGGAGCTGCGAAAATTCATTCGGACTGGGCAACTCTGACCCAGCGCTATGAGCTGTGGACTAGTGGCAGGTTTTCAGAGGAAGCAATAGCCCTCGTGAGCGCTAGACAGGAAGAAAGCAGCAAGCTGGTGATTCAGATCCGCGACGCTGAATACGTTCTCGCCGAAGCAAAGGCTAGTAAAGAGGCCGGTCTGCTGAAGACATATGAACAACATTTCGTTAGACATCCTATGCAGGAATTCGAAGCCGAGAAGAGACGACAACAGCGCAGGGAAGATCGAGCAGCTAAGCACCGCCTGGCAACCCCTGCCACTCCGCCGCCACTTCCTGCATTGCCTACACTGGCCGAGGCCGCAATGTGCGTTTCTGTGAATCCCGAACGCTAAGGAAGACTCAGCACTTTGCCGTCCGACTTCCGGCCGATATGAAATAGCAAATGTTAGCTTCCGAAGGAAGCTTGGCACCAAATGGCCTTTCAGTAACACGGGTACTCATGCGGTATGCGTTCTAAAAGCAGGTGCTCATAACCGCAGGCCCAGATCTTTATTACCAGTTTTAAAGGAAGGTGACATTATGGAAGTTGAACAAGCCTTAAAAAACTCGCATCAGTTTCTGGACAGCGCTTTTCGTGATGCGCGTCTGGCCGTGTCGATCTCTCATAACGAGGCCCAGCGAATTATTTTTCTTTTGATAGAACATCAACAGAACATGCCAGCTGATCTCCGCCTGATGCCATGCTTTGCCCAATTCATTTTCGCAACCGAGGCGCTTTACAACGCTTACGAAAGTTATGAATTGACTGAAATGGGAGACTGGATTGGTTGGGCATTTTCTGAAGATTTGGTGGAAAGTCATACCAAGGAACTACACATTGGCAGAATAGTCGATTTTTATTCCTCCCCAACACTCATAAGCTGGCCTAGATTCATGCCCACAATGATAAAATTTTTTGGGGCATTTTACTTTTACGCCCGAGAGCGGACAGCGATGAATGATATTGCGCGAGATCTTTGGATCAGCGCAACTTTAAGTTTTAAGAAAATAATGAATACGCCCGCACAGCATATTCATCTTTCTGAGGTTTTTCTTGGATTAAATCTAGCGTGTTGGGCCGCAAAAGAGGCCCCCGAATTGGCTAAGGCATTCGTACCTCAGCTTGAGTCTATCTCTGAAAATGAATCACTTCCCAACCAATTTCGCGCTCTGCTGTACTCTGGTTTGTCTACATCAGCTGGCTTATATTCAAGCAAAACTTCATCTGAATGGGCGCAAAAAGCGCTTGCTGAATGTGCCGACTCCCTAGCGGACGCACATAAGGTACAACTGCTATCAACAGTCTACGCAGGCACTGTAGATGGAGATCCTACCACGCTGCTCAGTCAGATAGACTTGGTACAACGGCACTTGAAATCGCAGCTGGAAGAGATCGCATTTTTCCGAGATGCAGCCATACGAAGCGGTGCAATACAGCCTTTCATCGTCAAAACTATTGACGCCCCCGATACTGAACTAACACTTCAGGGTCTACGGCTTTGGTATCAATTACCGTCAGATGAATTCAGTCTCAATGCAAAACACCTGTATATTTCCATACCATTTGGAGAGCACGGCTACTCGTCAGTGGTGGGTTCTGAAAAAACATTCATTTGTCGGGATTCTCAGGCGCTTCTCGAAGATCTAGTGCATGCGAGTAACAAATTTCTTGGTGTGGCAAAGTCAATCGCTTACGCTGATAATTCAGAATTAAGAATTCCGGATCGTATTGGGATACCCATGTATGGCGACTCCACAGATTACGAATCCGCAATGAAAAAAGGTTATTGCCCAAGTCTTTACTTGTTCGATTCGGAGCCATTGTATCAGTTAATTTTAGACAATGAGTGCAATCCGGTGCAGGCGATCCAGCTTAAAGAATGGGGGAAAACATGGCCGATTGCCTCATCCTTTTCTATCCCAAAACCCGATAGAAAACCGAAGAACGTATTGATATGGTGCGGTGGCGGAAGCCTTACAGAAGAACTTGAAGCTGAGGCGATCAAAAAAATCTTTGAAAGAGCTGAAGCCATAGTTGAAGTAGTTTGCTTTGAAGAGTCAGCGCAACGAGATTTCACCACTGTCTATGGAGACAATCGTTATGACGTGATATGGGTCGCATCCCACGGTACCTACGATCACTGGTCTCCTAAAAAGGTAACTATGCACGTTGCAGAAGGCAGGTCCGTTTCTTTGGCAGATCTTTGGAATAAGGCACCCATTGGTGAAGAGCGCCGCCTGCTGTTTTTAAACATTTGCGACGGAGCGCGTTTTGAAGAAAGAGGATACCTCCCTAAAATCGGACTGGCACCAGGTTTAGCCTGCGCCGATCAAGCGACAATCTCTCATCTATGGCCTGTACTAGGTTACCCAGCTGCCGCATTCGGAGCATACCTCGCATACCACATAGCAGAGGGCACGTCATTTTTTGACGCGTATAAGCTTGCAATGCTCTCAGTCCGAAAAACAACATGCGCGATAGCTGAGGATTTAACATCCAAGATAGGCGACGGATTCGAACTCATCCAACAGCTTAGTCGTAAAGAGGACGATTACTCATCGATTGAGTTCTACGGATCGGCGGCCTTTTATCAATAAGTTCCAGAGGCTCATCTCTGGCATCTGCTAACGAACTGGGTGAGTAAAAAAATGTCATCAACTCCTTGTCTCAGGATGGCTTTCTGGGAACATTAGAATTTCATCGATGACAGACACAAGCTGTACGTTAGTGCATGACGGTCCTGAGGTTCAGGGTAATTGCGCTCGTTTAGAATAAGCGGACACAATGGGCCGGCTCGAAAAGAATGTTCACCGGCCCTTACCCTCCTCATGGCCTAGAGGCCGCTTATTTAGCTTCATAGCCATCCAGGCAGCCTCCGCATCTGTCTTAACGTAATGCCCTTCGACGTCACTCCCCGTAACGGAACATCGTATGGATACGTGGTTCACGGTGCCCAAGAGGGATCGCTTCGTCGCGAACCTTTGCTACGGTGACCATATCTGCTCTTAGGAAGGCTCCAGGCAACCGCCATCCAGCTTGGATCTCACTCTCACGCTGCATGACTCGATATCACAAGTCACGACGCGCAGTGTGAACGCAGGGGCCAGTGACCACGTCACCGTACAGCCGTTAGGGGCACCTCGGCATCACTTTGATATTACGACGGCTCGTACCTCAGCTAAGCTGCTCAAAACAGAAATTAAAGCGCAGCGGAGGCGAAGTGAAGATTAGGAAAATTGTCATTCGAAATTTCCGAGGCATCAAGCTCCTCGATTGGAATGTACCTGATGAACGAATAGTTTGCTTGATCGGGAAAGGAGATTCTGCAAAGACAACAATACTTGAAGGCATACGTTGCATTTTTCATCCTCAATGGAACC
Organism: Pseudomonas sp. SM4; assembly: GCF_051913165.1. Lineage (NCBI taxonomy): Bacteria > Pseudomonadati > Pseudomonadota > Gammaproteobacteria > Pseudomonadales > Pseudomonadaceae > Pseudomonas > Pseudomonas sp. SM4. The sequence goes on from NZ_JBODOE010000023.1 coordinate 4,960, forward strand.
TATCCTTTAACGACTCAGACTTTCACCTGTGCAACGTTAACGATCCAATAGACATCACCGTGGTTTTCGGAGAGATACCGAATGAGTTTTTGTCCATACAAAAATATGGAGGACTTTTGCAAGGCTGGGACGCGGCTAAATCCAAGCTGAATGATGAACCTGAAGACAACGACGAGATTGTACTGAGCGCTAATCTAACCGTAGGGCGGGATTTGGAGCCAAAGTGGAAAATCAAAGCTGACCGTAACATTGACGGAGTCGATTTCCGGGCGACAGACCGGGCGAAGCTCAACGTAGGGATCATAGGCTCATATAGCGAGAAACAGCTCACCTGGGGGGCAGGTAGCGCTCTGGCCAGAATTACTGAGTCAGACAACCTTGCGGAATCCCTAGTCGACGCCAGCCGTGCTGCACGCGGATCATTAGATGGTGAACGAGCAAACGCCTTGGTCAAGTTTGACGCCGCCGCCACCAAATCTGAAGCCGTGGCTAGAGGGCTGGGCGTACCTATCCATCAAAACTATCAAGCGCATCTGGATACGGCCTCTATCAACATCCGAGTAGGTGGCCTGAGCCTACATGACGGTGAGATGCCATTGAGGCAACTAGGGTTAGGCTCTAGACGAATGCTAATGTGCGGCATTCAGAAAGAAAACCTTCAGAAGAATCACGTTACCCTTTTTGACGAGCTTGAAATAGGTCTTGAGCCACACCGGATCGCTCGGTTAGTTAAATACATCAAAGAAGACAAAACCGGCCAGTACTTTATAACCACGCACTCACCATCAGTATTAAGAGAACTTAGCACTTCAGATCTCCACATCGTTCATCGTCTGGTAGATATGGTGACAGTCGTGAACACAAACTCCCTAGAACTATCCGAGCTAAATGTTCAGGGACATATCAGATCGAGTGCAGAAGCATTTCTGTCGAAGAAAATTGTAGTTTGCGAGGGGGCCACTGAGGTCGGGTTCCTACGAGGTCTGGACGACTATTGGCTCGGCCAAGACTTGGACGCTTTCTCATACTTGGGCACGGCGGTTCTTGACGCCAAGGGAGCTAGCAAGGTCAAAGGCCTAGCAATGGCGTTTAAAAAATTGGGATATCAGGTCTGCGTTATCGCTGATGGCGATGCGCCAAAGGACTTTTCGGACAAAGACAGCAATGACTTAGAAGTAAATGGCATATCAGTAATGGTGTGGTCAGAGCAGCTAGCCTTGGAGCAAAGAGCAATGTTCGACTTGCCATGGAACTACGTTAAGGCAAGCTTAAAACTCGCCGAAGAATCAGGCAATCCTGTTCGTGATAACGTGCGATCTAAACTTGCTATTGCCCAGCCCCAGGATCTTATGGAATGGCAAGACTCACCGGAGTTGCGTCAAGCTATAGGTGACGCGGCCAAAAGCTCCGCATGGTTCAAGTCCGTCACTGGTGGCGAGGCCTGGGTAGAAGTGATTGCTGACGCTTTTTCCGATGCTAAATTCGTGCTAAGCGATCTTGGCAAAAAACTGTTACAGGTTCGCGCGTGGGCTGATCATGACTGAACATCTGCACACGATACTGGCCGAGACTCAAAAGAAAGGGTATGTCATAGCACCTGCGGGTTATGGTAAGACCCACCTAATAGCCATGGCAGTGGGTGCCGCTACCCATCGGCAGTTGGTCCTAACACATACCTACGCTGGAGTAAGCTCCCTCAAAAAGAAGATGCAGCAGTTGGGGGTTCCGTCATCGCTCTACCAAGTAGATACCATCGCAAGCTGGGCTCTGCGCATGTGCCTTAGTTTCCCCGCTACGTCCAAGTGGTCCGTTGAGTACCCCGACGACGAAGATTGGGACAAACTTTACATAGCATGTGCATCTTTATTGGACAGGCCGTTCATTAAAAAATTATTGGAAAGCTCTTACTCAGGATTATATGTCGATGAGTACCAAGACTGTTCGGTACAGCAGCATATGCTCGTCGAAGGGATCGCTAGAGTTTTACCTTGCAGGATATTGGGCGACCCACTACAAGCGATTTTTGATTTTGCCAATCAGCCTGTTGAATGGGAAAAACATATATATCCCCAATATCAAAAGCTGGGGGAGCTGAGTATACCTTGGCGCTGGCAACTGGCGAAAGCACCGGAGCTAGGTCAATGGCTAGACAACATCGGGACTAGGCTTCGCGCGAACGAACAGTTTTCAATTCAGGCGCCGTTACCAAGGGGTATCACCCGCATTTCAGTGGACCTAAATGACTTCGCAGACCGTAAGAGGCTTAATTTCCTGTATAAGTTTTTGAACGATGAAGACTCTGTGATTGCAATATACTCCGGAGATCAAAAGTCCAAGAATAGAGCACACAAACTTGCGCAAGCTTTAGCCGGAAAATTCTCTAGCATCGAGGAGGTGGAAGGAAAAGACTTGTTTAGATTCGTCAAAAAGATCGAAGCGGCAAAAACACTAAGCGAAAAAATGATCCTGGCAATTGAGTTCACTAAAAAGTGTATGACAGGGGTAGAAGGAATATTGACTACTGGGACTAAACGAGGTGAAGTTGCAAAGGCTACTCAAGCCACCAAGCACCCCCAAATTCTCAGAATTGCGAATAAATTTCTCTCCTCAGCGACAAGCGCTCATCTTCTAGCCTTCCTGCAAGCTATCCAAAAAGTAAAAGAAACGTCGACGTACCGCCGAGACCTTCTTAACAGATTGATTAAAGTCCTACAGAGCAACGTCGACAATCCAGAAAAAACACTTATGGAAAGTGCCAATGATTTCCAGCGTGATTTTCGCCATACTGGCAGACCTGTCCGATATAAGAAGCTCATAGGCACAACTCTACTTGTGAAAGGCTTGGAGTACCAACATGCAATCATTTTAGAGGCGGACACCATGACCCCAAAAGATCTTTATGTTGCACTCACACGCGGGGCAAAGACGCTCACAATCGTCAGTTTGAGAACGGTGCTCCCAAGCTGAATTTGCTCAGGCTAAATGGCGAACGCCTTAAGACTTGTTTGATATCGTCCAGATAGAGTGAATCGCCCCGAATCCCGGTATCACCTGGCCAGATCACTCCGTTGTTAAAGATGGTCGTGTTTTCCGCAAACACGAGCCCTATGCTACGTAGTGCGCGAACCTGTAGTACACGCTATGGGAATCAGTGACGCAGCTCGCTAACACACCATTCGCGTCGATGGTCGACGGAGTCCAAGGAAACCATGATAACGGCTTCGCCGAATCTATCCACGAGGAGCGGTCCTAGCGTTTTGTCGGATGGAGGCTCGGGCGCGTCTGGAGGCAGACTTCGCCAGTGCGGGAACTCGACGACTATGGATCTATACGCCTCGAAGCGCTCCACGCTCGCACCTGCAACACGCCCCCTCTCGTTGAACGGCCACTTCCCTTCACTGTATATTAATACAGCTAATCATCCTCACCCTGCCCTGAAGCGACGATGAGCAAGCCAGCAAGCTGAATCTGCCTTTCAAAATGGAAAATCATGTCGATTTATTTGCCTTTCACAGAAAATAATTTCTTGGAACACGTCGATAACGTGATCAAAAAGTGGGGACGGTGCACGGCGCCGCTGTTCATCGAACAGGTCAGCAAAAGCGGCAAAATCACTGGAGCTGCTGATCTGATCGGATCCAGTTTTTTCGCAGTCCGAAGAGGCCATTATTTTCTAGTGTCCGCAGCCCATGTCTTCGAGGGGCAAGATCCTAAACGGCAGTTTGGCCTTAATATCAATGGCCAGGGAGCATTGCTAAACGGCATGCCAATCGTCAGGTGCATTGTAGATGACATCGCTGTAGCCCTTCTGCCTGAGACTTGGTTTATGAAGGCCAAGATCGAACGAATGAAATTCGTACCTCTTGACGACCTTGTTACCCACTACGTTCCAATCGGGCTTTGGGTTGCCGTGGGGTATCCAGCCTCAAAAAATGGGCTTAACCCGCGTCTTAACCAGACCCAAATCGTTACCCATGGAACGAGCTTCACTGAACGAATTGAGTCTCCTGCTGCAAAGTCGCACATCTCCAATGCTGTGGGCTTCCGCTTCGATAAGAAGCGCGCAATTGATACCAATAAGAAGCGCGCGAACCCTCCATGCTTCAGTGGGACAAGCGGAGGACCAATATTTGAAGTGCTAGCGGACGTAGAGTCTGACGGGGCATTCAGGTGGAAATGCCGCCTGGAAGGTATTTTTCTAGGGTGGCATAACCGAGAGAAAGAAGCACACGCGGCTCGTGTGCAGCCGGTAAAGGATCTGATGGACGCTATTATTGACCACATGAGTACGTAGGAGCAGTTCGATGCATAGTCTGCCAACGAACAGTTCAATACTCATGCCCAAAAATGGAAAAGCATAAGTGACTGGTTCAGACACCGAATTCGGGTGGGGGTAAAGCTTTCACGGAAGAAATCACTCGAATTTGAGTCAGGGGTAGCTCACGGGTGAACGCTATCGCTCAAATTTGACCTAGGGATGGCTCAACCGTGAACGTTATTGCTCAAATGTGAGCTAGGGGTGGCTCACCCTCCCAAATTTGAGCAAGGAAGGCTCAATTTCAGTCATCATCGTTTATGAAGCTTGCGCAGGCTCAACGAAGCGTGGACTCGCCCAAATTTTAGCCAGTTTCCGAAAGAATCCATTCACACTCCCCTTTCACCTGATCCATAAGGGTTTCCAAAGCTGCAGAGTCTTTGATTGTGTATGCAATAGCCAAAACGGTCAGAGGGTGAACATTCAAAAATGCAGCAAGATCTTCGACTTTCTCAATTGTCGGACACTTCAGCCCCCTTTCGAGGGAGCTGAGATAGGTCCTGCTGCTGATTACACTAAAGTCTTCCTGGCTCATCCCCCTTCTGTTGCGTATGAGTTTGAGAGCCGTTCCGAACGCAGGCTTCAGTTCCATGATCCATCCTAAAATGAAACATGAAGCCTCCGAGAACCCTATAGGGCTACAATCTGGCAGGTTCAACCCAGAAGGATGTCGTACCATTTTCACATCCACAGCACACTCCTCCTTTACGTTTAGTAATGTAGACTTTTATCTCTACACTCCTCTCTTGTGTAGTTAAATTATTTGTAGCTTTACACCGGGCAAAAAAAAGCCCTCTTAGCTTTACAGCAAAGAGGGCTTTGGCTTACTCACGTAAGGCAATGATTTAGGTACTTAAACCCGCCGAGCCAATCAATCACCTTTACGCTTTACTTTTATGTAGGTTAGAACGGAATATCGTCATCAAAGCTGTCGAAATCCGGAGCCGGTTGCGGTGCGGCCTGCTGTGGAGCCGGGGCCGAACGCTGTTGTGGAGCCGACTGCTGTGGACGCGGCGCCTGCTGGCGCGGGGCCGGAGCGGACTGCTGGTAGTTGTTGCCACCGCCTTGTTGGTCGCCCTGTTGTGGACGGCCGCCGAGCAGTTGCATGGTGCCTTGCATGTCGACCACGATTTCGGTGGTGTAACGCTTGATACCGTCTTTTTCCCACTCACGGGTCTGCAACTTGCCTTCGATGTAAACCTGCGAACCCTTGCGCAGGTATTCACCGGCGATTTCGGCGACTTTGCCGAACATCGAAACACGGTGCCACTCGGTCTTCTCGACCTTCTGACCGGTTTGCTTGTCGGTCCACTGTTCGCTGGTTGCCAGACTCAGGTTGGTCACGGCGTTACCGTTAGGCAGGTAGCGAACTTCGGGATCCTGGCCGCAAGTGCCGACCAATATGACTTTGTTAACCCCACGGGCCATAACGTTCTCCTAAGCGCCGCAAGCAGCCTCGGCCGGGTTGTTCACCAGGCGTTCGAGGGTGTCGCGATCCACTAATTCTTTGTCCAGTTTGATGTAAACAGCCGCTTCGTCAGCAACTATCACTGCATCGGTTACCCCTACGAGGGCCTTGAGGCGCTCGACCAGACCCGCTTCGCGGATCGCCTCGGGCGACAACGGCAAGCGCAGGCTCGTCACGTAGGGAGGTTCGCGCATGGTAACAGCAAAGGCCAGCCAAAGTGCAGCCAGCCCGGCACATCCAAGGAACACAACCGACAGACCGCCATGCTGAAACAACCAGCCGCCGAGTATCCCGCCGAGAGCCGAACCGAGGAACTGACTGGTGGAATACACGCCCATGGCCGTGCCCTTCCCGCCCGCCGGTGAAACCTTGCTGATCAGCGACGGCAATGAAGCCTCCAGCAGATTGAACGCGGTGAAAAACACCACCGTACCGATCACCAGAGCCCGCAAGCTGTCACCGAACTGCCAGAAGAATAGCTCAGTGAGCATCAACGTCATGACGGCGCCGAGCAAAACTCGTTTCATTTTGCGTTTCTTCTCGCCATAGATGATGAACGGGATCATGGCGAAGAACGAAATCAGCAGCGCCGTGAGGTAGACCCACCAGTGCTGCTCCTTAGGTAGCCCGGCTTTTTCCACCAGCGCCAGAGGCAGCGCGACGAAGCTCGACATCAACATGGCATGTAACACAAAGATGCCCAGATCGAGGCGCAACAAGTCAGGATGCTTGAGCGTCGGCATCAAGGCCTGACGTGCCACACCGGACTCGCGGTGCGTCAGCGGACCAGTGGACTTGGGCACCATGAACATCACGATGACGATACCCACCAACGCCATGCCACCGGTGGCCAGAAACAACCCGGACAAGCCGAACGCGCGGGTCAGCAAAGGCCCGACGACCATGGCCACGGCGAACGACAGGCCAATGGTCATGCCGATCATCGCCATGGCTTTGGTGCGGTGTTGCTCGCGGGTGAGGTCCGACAGTAATGCCATGACCGCCGCCGAAATCGCGCCGGCACCTTGCAGGATCCGGCCGGCAATCACGCCCCAGATCGAATCGGCTTGCGAGGCCAGCACACTGCCGAGGGCGAAGACGATCAGCCCGAGGTAAATCACCGGGCGACGACCGATACGGTCGGAAATGACCCCAAACGGGATCTGGAAAATCGCCTGGGTCAGGCCGTAAGCGCCGATGGCCAACCCGATCAGGGCCGGGGTCGCTCCCGCCAGATCCATGCCATAGGTTGCCAGGACCGGCAACACCATGAACATGCCCAGCATACGGAAGGCGAACACCAGGGCCAGACCGCTCGCTGCGCGGGTCTCGCTGCCACTCATGCGTTCGCTGTGGGGATCATGCATGGAAAAACCTCGTGTGAACCGGCGGCGATTCTACCAGTCCCATCGAAAGACGGGGTAGATCGCGACGCTTTGACGCGTACAGATGAAACACTCTTCATTCAGGGCAAACAACGCTACGCTTGATAGTGTGCATCCATCCAGTATTTGCCCGTATACTCTTACGCTTTCGACGCCCGCCGAGCGAGGCCACTTTGGACAAGATCCTGATACGTGGGGCCCGTACCCACAACCTGAAGAACATCGACCTGACCCTGCCACGGGACAAACTGATCGTCATCACCGGCCTGTCCGGATCCGGCAAGTCGTCCCTGGCGTTCGACACACTGTACGCCGAAGGTCAGCGCCGCTATGTCGAATCGCTGTCGGCCTATGCACGCCAGTTCCTGTCGATGATGGAAAAACCCGACGTCGACACTATCGAAGGCCTGTCGCCGGCGATCTCCATCGAACAAAAGTCGACCTCGCACAACCCGCGATCCACGGTCGGCACCATCACCGAAATCTACGACTACCTGCGCCTGCTCTATGCACGCGTGGGTACGCCGCGCTGCCCGGATCACGACATTCCGCTGGAAGCGCAGACCGTCAGCCAGATGGTCGACCTGGTGCTGGCGCAGCCCGAAGGCAGCAAACTGATGCTGCTGGCGCCGGTGATCCGCGAGCGCAAAGGCGAACACCTTTCAGTTTTCGAAGAGCTGCGTGCGCAAGGTTTCGTCCGCGCCCGGGTCAATGGCCGGATCTGCGAGCTCGACGAGCTGCCGAAACTGGATAAACAGAAGAAGCACTCGATCGACGTGATCGTCGACCGCTTCAAGGTTCGCGCCGATCTGCAACAGCGTCTGGCCGAATCGTTCGAAACCGCGCTGAAACTGGCGGACGGCATCGCACTGGTTGCGCCGATGGACGACGAGCCAGGCGAAGAGATGATTTTCTCCGCGCGCTTCGCCTGCCCGATCTGCGGCCACGCGATCAGCGAGCTGGAACCGAAGCTGTTCTCCTTCAACAACCCGGCCGGTGCCTGCCCGACGTGCGATGGTCTGGGGGTGAAGCAGTTCTTCGACATCAAGCGACTGGTCAACGGCGAACTGACCCTGGCCGAGGGCGCGATACGCGGCTGGGACCGGCGCAACGTCTATTACTTCCAGATGCTCGGTTCACTGGCGTCGCACTACAAGTTCAGCCTGGAAAAACCGTTCAACGAACTGACCGCCGAGCAGCAGAAACAAATCCTCCACGGCAGCGGCTCGCAGAACGTCGACTTCAAATACCTGAACGACCGTGGCGATATCGTCAAACGATCGCACCCGTTCGAAGGCATCGTGCCAAACCTGGAGCGTCGCTACCGCGAGACCGAGTCGGCCAGCGTGCGCGAAGAGCTGGCCAAGTTCCTCAGCACTCAGTCGTGCCCGGATTGCCGTGGTACGCGTTTGCGTCGTGAAGCGCGACATGTATGGGTAGGCGAGAAGACCCTGCCTGCGGTAACCAACCTGCCGATCGGCGATGCCTGCGTTTACTTCGGCGAGCTGAAGATGACTGGTCGTCGCGGTGAAATTGCCGACAAGATCCTCAAGGAAATCCGTGAGCGTCTGCAGTTCCTCGTCAACGTCGGTCTCGATTACCTGTCGCTGGATCGCAGCGCCGACACGCTGTCCGGTGGTGAAGCACAACGTATTCGTCTGGCCAGCCAGATTGGTGCGGGCCTCGTCGGTGTTTTGTACATCCTCGATGAACCGTCCATTGGCTTGCACCAGCGCGATAACGATCGGCTGCTTGGCACGCTCAAGCACCTACGCGACATCGGTAATACGGTGATCGTGGTCGAGCACGACGAGGACGCGATTCGCCTTGCCGACTATGTCGTCGATATCGGCCCGGGTGCCGGTGTGCACGGCGGGCAGATTGTTGCCGAAGGTACGCCGGCCGAAGTCATGGCGCATCCGGATTCCCTGACCGGTAAATACCTGTCGGGCCGAGTGAAGATTGAAGTGCCGGCCAAACGTACGCCACGCAACAAAAAGCTGACCCTGTCGCTCAAGGGCGCACGCGGTAACAACCTGCGCAATGTCGATCTCGAAATCCCGATCGGCCTGCTGACCTGCGTGACTGGCGTGTCCGGCTCGGGCAAGTCGACGCTGATCAACAACACCCTGTTTCCGCTGAGCGCCACCGCACTTAACGGCGCGACGACGCTGGAAGCCGCCGCGCATGACAGCATCAAGGGCCTGGAACATCTCGATAAAGTTGTCGACATCGACCAAAGCCCGATCGGTCGTACGCCGCGCTCCAACCCGGCGACGTACACCGGGCTGTTCACGCCTATCCGCGAACTGTTTGCCGGCGTGCCCGAGTCGCGCTCCCGTGGTTATGGCCCGGGGCGTTTCTCGTTCAACGTCAAGGGCGGTCGCTGCGAGGCGTGCCAGGGCGACGGTCTGATCAAGGTCGAAATGCATTTCTTGCCGGACATCTATGTGCCGTGCGACGTGTGCAAGAGCAAGCGCTACAACCGCGAAACCCTTGAGATCAAATACAAGGGCAAGAACATCCACGAAACTCTCGAAATGACGATCGAGGAAGCCCGGGTGTTCTTCGACGCGGTGCCGGCGCTGGCGCGCAAGCTGCAAACGTTGATGGATGTCGGCCTGTCGTACATCAAGCTCGGGCAGTCGGCGACCACGTTGTCCGGCGGTGAAGCGCAGCGGGTCAAGCTGTCCCGCGAGCTGTCCAAGCGCGATACCGGCAAGACCCTGTACATCCTCGATGAGCCGACGACTGGCCTGCACTTTGCGGATATCCAGCAGTTGCTCGATGTGCTGCATCGCCTGCGCGACCACGGCAACACCGTGGTGGTGATCGAACACAACCTCGACGTGATCAAGACGGCCGACTGGCTGGTGGATCTCGGGCCGGAGGGTGGTTCCAAGGGTGGACAGATCATTGCCGTGGGTACGCCGGAGCAAGTGGCCGAGATGAAACAGTCTCACACCGGCCATTACCTCAAGCCGTTGCTGATCCGCGATCGGGCGTAAACGCCTGGCATGAAAAAGCCCCTGTCACTTCAACAGTGACAGGGGCTATTTTTTGTCTCTACAGCAATCAGGACGTGTGCGATTGCAGGTAGTTTTCGAGACCGATCAGCTTGATCAGGCCTAGCTGCTTTTCGAGCCAGTAGGTGTGATCTTCTTCGGTGTCATTCAACTGAACCCGCAGGATCTCACGGCTGACGTAGTCTTTGTGCTGCTCGCAAAGTTCGATACCTTTGCACAGCGCAGCGCGAACCTTGTACTCAAGGCGCAGATCCGCTTCGAGCATCTCCGGCACGTTGGTGCCGACATCCAGGTCATCCGGGCGCATGCGCGGCGTGCCTTCGAGCATCAGAATCCGGCGCATCAATGCATCAGCGTGACCGGCTTCTTCTTCCATCTCGTGGTTGATTCGCTCGTAGAGCTTGGTGAACCCCCAGTCCTCATACATCCGCGAATGAACGAAATATTGATCACGCGCGGCCAGTTCGCCGGTCAGCAACGTGTTGAGGTAATCGATTACGTCTGGGTGGCCTTGCATCGCCCTACATCTCCCTACTTGAAAGTCTGTAGTTTGAACCAACCTGACTGGAAGGTCACCCGCTTAGCGCAATAAAAGCGAAGATATTCTGAGAAAAGCAGCCTAAATAACGCAAAAACCGCCCAAATGAGGGCGGTTCTGCTTCTCGTTTAGACTTCGTTAAGCTGTACGTTGAGCAGCTTTGCGATTGCTTCTCCATACGCCGGGTCGGCTTTGTAAAAATGCTGCAGTTGGCGATCGACCACATCAGTCGAAACTCCGCCCATCGCACCGGCGATGTTGCTGACCAGCAAGGATTTCTGCTCGTCGCTCATCAAACGGAACAGCGCGCCTGCATGGCTGTAGTAATCGGTGTCTTCGCGATGATCGTACCGATCAGCCGCACCGCTCAGGGCCAACGCCGGCTCAGCGTAATGCGGAGCCTGTTTCGGCGATTCGATGTAGCTGTTCGGCTCGTAATTCGGTGCTGCGCCGCCATTGCTGCCGAACGCCATCGAACCGTCGCGCTGGTAAGTATTCACCGGGCTGCGTGGCGCGTTCACCGGCAGTTGCTGGTGATTGGTGCCTACGCGGTAGCGATGCGCATCGGCGTAGGCGAATACGCGACCTTGCAGCATGCGATCCGGCGAAAGACCAACGCCTGGCACCATGTTGCTTGGGCCGAACGCGGCTTGCTCAACTTCAGCGAAATAGTTCTGCGGGTTGCGGTTCAATTCCAGTTCGCCCACCTCGATCAGCGGGAATTCCTTCTGCGACCAGGTCTTGGTCACGTCGAACGGATTCTCGTAATGCGCTGCCGCCTGGGCTTCAGTCATGATCTGAATGCATACGCGCCATTTCGGGAAGTCACCGCGCTCGATTGCCTCGAACAAATCGCGCTGGGCGTAATCCGGATCGGTCCCGGCAAGACGGGCTGCATCCGCTGGCGCGAGGTTCTTGATCCCTTGCTTGGTCTTGTAGTGCCACTTCACCCAGTGACGCTCGCCTTGAGCGCTGATCAGGCTGTAAGTGTGGCTGCCGAAGCCGTGCATGTGACGGTAGCCGTCTGGAATACCGCGATCGGAGAAGAGGATGGTCACCTGGTGCAGCGCTTCAGGCGAATGCGACCAGAAGTCCCACATCATCTGCGCGCTTTTCAGGTTGCTTTGCGGCAGACGTTTTTGCGTGTGGATGAAATCAGGGAATTTCAGTGGATCGCGAATAAAGAATACCGGCGTGTTGTTGCCAACAATGTCCCAGTTACCTTCTTCGGTGTAGAACTTCAGCGCAAAGCCGCGCGGATCACGCTCAGTGTCGGCAGAGCCGCGCTCGCCACCCACTGTGGAGAAGCGCAGGAAAGTCGGAGTTTGTTTGCCGACCGTTTCGAACAGCTTGGCGCTGGTGTACTCGGTAATGTCACGAGTCACTGTAAACGTGCCGTATGCGCCCGAGCCCTTGGCGTGCACGCGACGCTCAGGGATGTTTTCACGGTTGAAATGGGCGAGCTTCTCGATGAGGTGAAAATCGTCGAGCAGCAGCGGGCCACGTGGGCCGGCGGAGCGAGAATTCTGGTTATCAGCGACAGGTGCGCCACTGGCGGTCGTAAGCGTTTTGATCTGGCTCATACGGTCTTCTTCCTCTGTCAGTCTTGAAACTGCCGGCTAATCGGCTTGCTGGGAAGTATTGATCATCCATGTGACAGCCACAAATTCATTAACTTGCAGACATCGATAGATAATTACTAATTATGATTCCCAGCGCATAGTGACAACAGAACAGGGTCAGATACTTGTACGAACAGCGCATTTTCTTGCGGACACAAAAAACCGGGCACTAGGCCCGGTTCTTCGTTTCAGACTGACGTCTTACTCGGCGGATACAGCTTCGCCAGCAGTAGCACGATCAACCAACTCGACGTACGCCATAGGCGCGTTGTCGCCAGCGCGGAAACCGCACTTGAGGATGCGCAGGTAGCCACCCTCACGGGTAGCGTAACGCTTGCCCAGGTCGTTGAAGAGCTTACCAACGATAGCTTTCGAACGAGTACGGTCGAAAGCCAGACGGCGGTTAGCCAGGCTGTCTGTCTTGGCCAGAGTGATCAGCGGCTCAGCAACGCGACGCAGTTCTTTGGCTTTCGGCAGTGTAGTTTTGATCAGCTCGTGCTCGAACAGCGACACCGCCATGTTTTGGAACATGGCCTTGCGGTGCGAGCTGGTGCGGCTCAGGTGACGACCACTTTTACGATGACGCATGGTTCATTCCTTACCAAACACTACGTTCGGTGATTACGACGATCAGGCAGTCGCCTTGTCGTCCTTCTTAAGACTTGCAGGCGGCCAGTTGTCGAGGCGCATGCCGAGGGACAGACCGCGGGAGGCCAGAACGTCCTTGATTTCAGTCAAGGATTTCTTGCCCAGGTTCGGAGTCTTCAACAGCTCTACTTCGGTACGCTGAATCAGGTCACCGATGTAGTAGATGTTTTCCGCCTTAAGGCAGTTAGCCGAACGTACAGTCAGTTCCAGATCGTCAACCGGGCGAAGCAGGATCGGATCGATCTCGTCTTCCTGCTCGACAACCACCGGCTCACTGTCACCTTTGAGGTCGACGAACGCAGCCAACTGCTGTTGCAGGATGGTTGCAGCGCGGCGAATAGCCTCTTCAGGATCCAGAGTACCGTTGGTTTCCAGATCAATAACCAGCTTGTCCAGGTTGGTACGCTGCTCGACACGGGCGTTTTCCACCACGTATGCGATACGGCGAACCGGGCTGAACGAAGAGTCAAGCTGCAAGCGACCGATGCTGCGGCTTTCGTCTTCATCGCTCTGACGCGAGTCGGCTGGTTCATAACCACGACCACGAGCTACGGTGAGCTTCATGTTCAGGGCGCCGTTAGACGCCAGGTTAGCGATTACGTGATCGGGATTAACGATCTCGACATCATGATCCAGCTGAATATCGGCAGCGGTAACCACCCCCGAACCCTTCTTCGACAAGGTCAGCGTAACTTCGTCACGACCGTGCAGCTTGATGGCCAGACCTTTAAGGTTCAACAGGATTTCAATTACGTCTTCCTGTACACCTTCGATGGCGCTGTACTCGTGGAGCACACCGTCAATCTCGGCCTCGACTACTGCGCAGCCGGGCATTGAGGACAACAGGATGCGTCGCAGCGCGTTGCCCAGGGTGTGGCCAAAACCACGCTCGAGAGGCTCGAGAGTGATCTTGGCGCGGGTTGGACTGACAACCTGCACATCAATATGGCGGGGTGTCAGGAACTCATTTACCGAAATCTGCATGGATGCACCTATTTTCTAGCCCTTACTTGGAGTAGAGCTCGACAATCAGGCTTTCGTTGATGTCGGCGGACAGATCACTGCGAGCAGGAACGTTCTTGAAAACGCCCGACTTCTTCTCAGTGTCTACTTCTACCCATTCTACGCGGCCACGTTGGGCACACAGATCGAGAGCTTGGACAATGCGAAGTTGGTTTTTTGCTTTCTCGCGAACTGCAACCACGTCACCAGCACGAACCTGATACGACGGAACGTTTACGGTCTGACCGTTAACGCTGATCGACTTGTGCGATACCAGCTGACGGGATTCGGCACGAGTCGAACCAAAGCCCATACGGTATACAACGTTGTCCAGACGGCATTCGAGCAGTTGCAGCAGGTTTTCACCGGTTGCACCTTTCTTGCCAGCAGCTTCTTTGTAGTAGCCGCTGAATTGACGCTCGAGAACGCCGTAGATACGACGGACCTTCTGCTTTTCACGCAGTTGGGTGCCGTAATCGGACTGGCGACCGCGGCGTTGGCCGTGGATACCAGGTGCTGCTTCAATGTTGCACTTCGATTCGATCGCGCGCACGCCGCTCTTCAGGAAGAGATCGGTGCCCTCGCGACGAGCGAGTTTGCATTTTGGACCAATGTAACGAGCCATTCTTTACAATCTCCTGGATTACACGCGGCGCTTCTTCGGCGGACGGCACCCGTTGTGCGGGATTGGCGTCACGTCGGTGATGCTGGCGATCTTATAGCCACAGCCGTTCAATGCACGGACAGCAGACTCACGACCTGGACCTGGACCTTTGACGTTAACGTCGAGGTTTTTCAGGCCATATTCCAGCGCAGCTTGACCAGCACGTTCAGCAGCTACTTGAGCAGCAAACGGGGTGGACTTGCGGGAACCGCGGAAACCCGAACCACCGGAGGTAGCCCAAGAAAGCGCGTTACCTTGACGGTCGGTGATGGTCACGATGGTGTTGTTAAAAGAAGCATGGATGTGGGCGATGCCATCAACCACTGTCTTTTTAACTTTTTTACGAGGACGAGCAGCAGGTTTTGCCATGATTAATTTCCTGTCGATTCGCGTGGGCGATTACTTGCGGATCGGCTTACGCGGACCTTTACGGGTACGCGCGTTAGTCTTGGTACGCTGACCGCGTACTGGAAGACCACGACGATGACGCAGACCACGGTAGCAACCGAGGTCCATCAAACGCTTGATTTTCATGTTGATTTCGCGACGCAGGTCACCTTCAGTGGTGAACTTCGCCACTTCGCCACGCAACTGCTCAATCTGCTCGTCGCTCAGATCTTTGATCTTTGCGGCTGGGTTTACCCCAGTCACTGCGCAAATTTTCTGCGCAGTAGTGCGACCAACACCATAGATGTAGGTCAGCGAGATAACAGTGTGCTTGTTATCTGGAATGTTAACGCCTGCAATACGGGCCATTCAGTGGGACTCCAATTGACAGCTACCTACGCCCCGGAAGCCAAGAAATAGGGCGCGAGATAATATCGCTGTAATAACAAATAATCAACCCGGCAGCGCACTAGCTGCCGGGCTTCAAGCGGATCACACTCAGCCTTGGCGCTGTTTGTGACGCGGTTCCGCGCTGCAAATTACTCGAACAACACCTTCGCGGCGAATAATCTTGCAGTTACGGCACAGCTTTTTCACCGATGCACGAACTTTCATCACCAACTCCTCGAACCTTATGGGGTACTCAGCGCAACATGCCGCTGCCGTAGCCCTTCAGGTTGGCTTTCTTCATCAGGGATTCGTACTGGTGCGAAACGAGGTGCGATTGTACTTGGGACATGAAGTCCATCACAACCACGACCACGATCAGCAACGAGGTCCCGCCAAGGTAGAACGGTACGTTTGCTGCGACCACCAGGAACTGGGGAAGCAGACACACGGCCGTCATGTAAAGAGCACCGAACATGGTCAAGCGAGTCAGAACGCCATCAATGTAGCGCGCAGACTGCTCACCTGGACGGATGCCCGGAATAAAGGCACCGGACTTCTTCAGGTTTTCCGCTACGTCTTTCGGATTGAACATCAACGCCGTATAGAAGAAGCAGAAGAAAATAATCCCTGCACTAAACAGCAGAATATTCAACGGCTGACCAGGAGCGATCGACTGCGAGATGTCCTGCAACCAGCCCATACCTTCAGACTGACCAAACCAGGCACCCAGCGAAGCCGGGAACAGCAAAATGCTGCTCGCGAAAATAGCCGGAATAACACCAGCCATGTTCACTTTCAGCGGCAAGTGGCTTGTCTGCGCAGCAAAAACCTTGCGGCCCTGCTGACGCTTGGCGTAATGAACAGCGATACGACGCTGACCACGCTCAATGAACACCACAAAACCGATAATCGCTACTGCCAGCAAACCGATGGCAACCAGGGCGAAGATATTGATATCACCCTGACGCGCAGACTCGAAAGACTGCCCGATTGCTCTCGGAAGACCGGCGACGATACCCGAAAAAATCAACATCGAGATACCGTTACCTACACCGCGCTCAGTAATCTGCTCACCCAGCCACATCATGAACATCGCGCCAGCCACAAACGTGGATACCGCAACGAAATGGAAGCCAAAGTCACCAGTGAACGCAACGCCCTGCCCCGCCAGACCAATGGACATGCCAATAGCCTGAACGAGAGCGAGAACGACGGTGCCGTAGCGGGTGTACTGGCTGATCTTGCGACGGCCAGCTTCACCTTCCTTCTTCAACTGCTCCAGCTGCGGGCTGACGGCGGTCATCAGTTGCATGATGATCGATGCCGAAATGTACGGCATGATCCCCAGTGCAAAGATGCTCATCCGTTCCAGCGCGCCGCCGGAGAACATGTTGAACAAGCTAAGAATGGTCCCCTCATTCTGTCGAAACAGGTCTGCGAGTCGGTCCGGGTTGATACCTGGAACCGGGATGTGTGCGCCTATTCGGTAGACGATAATCGCCAGGAACAGAAAACGCAGACGAGCCCAGAGTTCAGACATACCGCCTTTGCCGAGCGCAGAGAGAGCACCTTGCTTAGCCATTTATTCCTCGAACTTGCCGCCAGCTGCTTCGATAGCCGCACGCGCACCTTTGGTGGCGCCGATTCCCTTGCCGATAGTGACAGCGCGAGTCACTTCACCGGACAGCATGATTTTCACACGCTGTACGTTGACGTTGATCACGTTGGCATCTTTCAGGGACTGCACGGTGACGATGTCGCCTTCCACTTTAGCCAACTCGGACAGACGCACTTCTGCGCGATCCATGGCTTTCAGGGAAACGAAACCGAACTTCGGCAGGCGACGATGCAGCGGCTGTTGACCGCCTTCAAAGCCTGGAGCAATGGTGCCACCGGAGCGGGAGGTTTGACCTTTGTGGCCACGGCCACCAGTCTTACCCAAACCGCTACCGATACCACGGCCCGGACGATGCTTTTCGCGACGGGAACCCGGCGCTGGACTCAGATCATTGAGTTTCATCGATTAACCCTCGACACGCAGCATGTAGTAAGCCTTGTTGATCATCCCGCGATTCTCGGGAGTATCCTGGACTTCTACAGTGTGACCGATGCGACGCAGACCCAGACCCTTAACGCACAGTTTGTGGTTAGGGATGCGGCCGGTCATGCTTTTGATCAGCGTTACTTTAACGGTAGCCATGATCAGAAGATCTCCTTGACGCTTTTGCCACGCTTGGCGGCAATGGATTCAGGAGATTGCATAGCTTTCAAACCTTTGAAAGTGGCGTGAACCACGTTTACCGGGTTAGTCGAGCCATAGCACTTGGCCAGAACGTTCTGAACGCCAGCAACTTCGAGGACAGCACGCATAGCGCCGCCAGCGATGATACCGGTACCTTCAGAAGCAGGCTGCATGTACACCTTCGAAGCGCCGTGACCGGACTTCATTGCGTACTGCAGAGTGGTGCCGTTCAGGTCAACTTGGATCATGTTGCGGCGAGCAGCTTCCATTGCCTTCTGGATCGCAGCAGGCACTTCACGCGACTTGCCACGGCCGAAGCCAACACGCCCTTTACCATCACCAACCACGGTCAACGCGGTGAAAGTGAAGATACGGCCGCCTTTAACGGTTTTGGCTACGCGGTTAACTTGAACCAGCTTCTCAATGTAGCCTTCGTCGCGCTTTTGGTCGTTATTTGACATAACTTAGAACTCCAGCCCAGCTTCACGAGCAGCATCAGCCAGCGCTTTAACGCGGCCGTGGTACTTGAAGCCAGAGCGGTCGAAAGCCACTTGCGAGACGCCAGCGGCCTTAGCACGCGTAGCGACCAGCTGGCCAACCTTTGTGGCCGCGTCGATGTTGCCAGTGGCGCCATCACGCAGTTCTTTATCCAAAGTCGAGGCAGATGCCAGGACTTTGTTGCCGTCGGCCGAGATGACCTGGGCGTAGATGTGCTGCGACGAGCGGAACACGCAGAGACGCACGACTTCTAGTTCGTGCATTTTCAGGCGTGCTTTGCGAGCGCGACGCAGTCGAGTAACTTTTTTGTCGGTCATTTGCTATGCCCTACTTCTTCTTGGCTTCTTTACGACGGACGACTTCGTCCGCGTAGCGCACACCTTTGCCTTTGTACGGCTCTGGTGGACGGAAGTCGCGGATCTCAGCGGCCACTTGACCTACCAGCTGCTTATCGATGCCCTTGATCAGGATATCGGTCTGGCTAGGAGTCTCAGCGGTGATGCCTTCCGGCAGTTCGTAATCCACTGGGTGCGAGAAGCCAAGGGCAAGGTTCAGAACCGTGCCTTTTGCTTGCGCTTTGTAACCAACACCGACCAGCTGGAGCTTACGCTCGAAGCCTTGGCTTACGCCTTGGACCATGTTGTTTACCAACGCACGCGTGGTACCGGCCATTGCGCGAGTTTGTTGATCGCCATTGCGAGCAGCGAAACGCAGCTCACCAGCTTCTTCAACAATCTCAACGGACGAATGGATGTTCAGTTCGAGAGTGCCCTTGGCACCCTTCACCGAAAGCTGTTGGCCTGCGAATTTTACTTCGACACCGGCTGGCAGCTTAACGGGGTTCTTAGCGACGCGAGACATGCTTATCCCCCCTTAGAACACAGTGCAAAGAACTTCGCCGCCGACACCGGCAGCGCGCGCAGCACGATCCGTCATCACACCTTTGTTGGTGGAGACGATAGACACGCCAAGACCGCCACGAACTTTCGGCAGATCTTCAACGGACTTGTACTGACGCAGGCCTGGACGACTAACGCGCTTCACTTCTTCGATAACCGGACGGCCTTCGAAGTACTTCAGCTCGATGGACAACGACGGCTTAGCGTCGGTGGTGATCTGAAAATCCGCGATGTAACCTTCGTCCTTCAGGACTTTTGCTACAGCCACCTTCAACGTGGAAGACGGCATGCTTACGACAGACTTTTCAGCCATCTGGGCATTACGGATTCGAGTTAGCATGTCCGCTAACGGGTCCTGCATACTCATGGGCTAGACGCTCCTAGTACAGAAAAATTAGCCTCGCGGCTACTACTTGTCGCCGAGAACTTCCGGGCATGAAAAACACGGGCTCAGGCGAGCCGGTCATTCTAGACACACCCCAGAAATGAATCAAGCCCCAAAAGGGGCTTGATTCAGATTCAAGGCCACCGATGGTCAGGTTCTTGCGAACCCGAGCATCGAGACTTTGACAGCAATTACCAGCTGGCTTTAACCAGACCTGGCACGTCACCACGCATTGCAGCTTCACGCAGCTTGTTACGGCCAAGGCCGAACTTGCGGTAAACGCCGTGCGGACGACCAGTCAGGCGGCAACGGTTACGCATGCGCGAAGCGCTTGCGTCACGTGGTTGCTTCTGCAGAGCTACGGTAGCTTCCCAACGTGCTTCTGGACTTGCGTTCAGATCAACGATGATAGCTTTCAGCGCTGCACGCTTGGTGGCGTACTTGGCAACAGTGAGCTGACGCTTCAGCTCACGGTTTTTCATGCTCTTCTTGGCCATTTTCCTACTCCAATCAGTTGCGGAACGGGAATTTGAAAGCACGCAGCAGAGCGCGGCCTTCATCATCGTTCTTGGCAGTGGTGGTCAGGGTAATGTCCAGACCGCGGAGAGCATCGATCTTGTCGTAGTCGATTTCCGGGAAAATGATCTGCTCTTTCACGCCCATGCTGTAGTTACCACGACCATCGAAGGACTTGGCATTCAGGCCGCGGAAGTCGCGAACCCGAGGCAGGGAGATCGACAGCAGACGATCCAGGAACTCGTACATACGCTCACGGCGCAGAGTCACTTTGACGCCGATCGGCCATCCTTCACGGACTTTAAAGCCAGCGATGGATTTACGAGCGTAGGTCACAACGACTTTTTGGCCGGTGATCTTTTCCAGGTCAGCAACAGCGTGCTCGATGACTTTCTTGTCACCAACAGCT
The DNA here is from genome assembly GCF_051913165.1 of Pseudomonas sp. SM4. NCBI lineage: Bacteria > Pseudomonadati > Pseudomonadota > Gammaproteobacteria > Pseudomonadales > Pseudomonadaceae > Pseudomonas > Pseudomonas sp. SM4. Next base: position 25,354 of record NZ_JBODOE010000023.1, read on the forward strand.
TCGCCCAGACCCATGTTCAGGGTGATCTTTGTAACGCGTGGAACTTCCATCACGTTCGAAAGCTTAAGTTCTTCCTTAAGCTTCGGTGCGATTTCCTTCCAGTAAATCTCTTTTAGTCGTGCCATGGTCTTCTACCTAGCAGTGTTCAAGCATCAACCGCTTTTTGGGTCGACTTGAAGACACGAATTTTCTTGCCGTCTTCTACTTTGAAACCAACGCGGTCAGCCTTGTTGGTTTCGCCGTTGAAAATGGCGACGTTAGAAGCGTCCAGTGGAGCTTCTTTTTCGACGATACCGCCTTGCACGCCCGACATCGGGTTAGGCTTGGTATGACGCTTTACCAGGTTCAGACCGCTGATAACCAGACGGTTATTAGCAAGAACCTTAAGCACCTTACCGCGCTTACCTTTGTCTTTGCCGGCGATCACGATGATCTCGTCGTCACGACGAATCTTTTGCATGTCGGATCTCCTTACAGCACTTCTGGGGCGAGCGAGACGATCTTCATGAACTTCTCAGTACGAAGTTCACGGGTCACTGGCCCAAAGATACGGGTGCCGATCGGCTCTTGCTTGTTGTTCAGAAGAACAGCAGCGTTGCCATCAAAGCGGATAATGGAGCCATCAGCACGACGTACGCCGTGACGAGTGCGGACTACAACAGCAGTCATCACTTGGCCTTTTTTCACTTTACCGCGAGGAATTGCTTCCTTGACGGTAACTTTGATGATGTCACCGATACCAGCGTAACGACGATGGGAGCCACCCAGCACCTTGATGCACATAACACGGCGAGCGCCGCTGTTATCGGCCACATCGAGCATGGATTGAGTCTGAATCATATAATTTCTCCGACCCCTAGTCCTTAGACTTCCACAGCGCGTTCGAGAACATCAACCAGCGCCCAAGACTTGGTCTTGGCCAAAGGACGAGTTTCACGAATAGTGACTTTGTCGCCGATGTGGCACTGATTGGTTTCGTCGTGCGCGTGCAGCTTAGTCGAACGCTTAACGTATTTACCGTAGATCGGGTGCTTAACGCGACGCTCGATCAGAACGGTGATGGTTTTGTCCATCTTGTCGCTGACAACACGGCCAGTCAGCGTACGGACAGTTTTTTCGGCTTCAGCCATGATCACTTACCTGCCTGCTGGTTGAGCACAGTCTTCACGCGAGCGATGTCACGTTTAACTTGCGAGAGCAGATGAGACTGCCCCAACTGGCCAGTTGCTTTCTGCATACGCAGATTGAACTGGTCGCGCAGCAAGCCGAGCAGTTGCTCGTTCAGCTGCTGTGCGGATTTTTCACGAAGTTCATTCGCTTTCATCACATCACCGTCCGTTTAACAAAGGCGGTGGCGAGCGGCAGCTTTGCAGCAGCCAGGGCAAAAGCCTCACGCGCCAGCTCTTCAGAAACACCCTCGATTTCATACAGGACTTTGCCTGGCTGAATCTGGGCAACCCAGTACTCCACACTACCCTTACCTTTACCCATACGAACTTCGAGGGGCTTTTTGGAAATAGGCTTGTCCGGGAATACACGGATCCAGATCTTGCCGCCACGTTTAACGTGACGGGTCAGTGCACGACGCGCTGACTCGATCTGACGAGCGGTGAGACGACCACGAGCTACAGACTTCAGCGCGAACTCGCCGAAGCTGACTTTGCTACCGCGCTGAGCCAGACCACGGTTGTGGCCTGTCATCTGCTTGCGGAACTTCGTACGCTTAGGTTGCAACATTTGGCGTACCCCTTACTTAGCAGCTTTTTTACGAGGCGCTGGTGCTTGTGGTTTCAGCTCTTCTTGGCGACCACCAATTACTTCGCCTTTGAAGATCCAAACCTTTACACCGATCACACCGTAAGTGGTGTGAGCTTCGTAGTTGGCATAGTCGATGTCGGCACGCAGGGTGTGCAATGGCACACGACCTTCGCGATACCATTCAGTACGTGCGATTTCAGCACCGCCGAGACGACCGCTCACTTGGATTTTGATGCCCTTGGCACCAATGCGCATGGCGTTCTGTACTGCGCGCTTCATCGCGCGACGGAACATTACACGACGCTCCAGCTGCTGAGCTACGCTCTGCGCAACCAGCATACCGTCGAGTTCCGGCTTGCGGATCTCTTCGATATTGATGTGCACAGGCACACCCATTTGCTTGGTCAGGTCCTGACGCAGTTTCTCAACATCTTCACCTTTCTTCCCGATAACGATACCTGGACGAGCGGTGTGGATGGTGATACGTGCAGTTTGGGCCGGACGATGGATATCGATACGGCTTACGGACGCGCTTTTTAGTTTGTCTTGGAGATACTCACGCACTTTCAGATCTGCGAACAAGTAGTCCGCATAAGTCCGACCGTCTGCGTACCAGACGGAGGTGTGCTCCTTGACGATTCCCAGGCGAATGCCAATGGGATGTACTTTCTGACCCATCTCTTCGACTCCGTTACTTGTCAGCAACCTTGACAGTGATATGGCAAGACCGCTTGACGATGCGATCAGCACGGCCTTTGGCACGTGGCATGATGCGCTTCAGCGAACGCCCTTCGTTGACGAAAACGGTGCTGACCTTCAGGTCATCAACGTCTGCGCCTTCGTTATGCTCGGCGTTGGCTACGGCCGACTCCAGCACTTTCTTCATGATCTCGGCGGCTTTCTTACTGCTGAAAGCCAACAAGTTGAGCGCTTCGCCCACCTTCTTCCCGCGGATCTGGTCGGCGACCAAGCGGGCTTTCTGGGCGGAGATTCGAGCGCCCGACAACTTAGCGGCTACTTCCATTTCCTAACCCCTTAACGCTTGGCTTTCTTGTCAGCCACGTGCCCACGATAAGTGCGGGTACCGGCGAACTCGCCCAGTTTATGGCCGACCATGTCTTCGTTCACGAGAACTGGGACGTGCTGACGACCGTTATGTACGGCGATGGTCAGACCGACCATCTGTGGCAGGATCATCGAACGACGCGACCAAGTCTTAATTGGTTTGCGATCGTTCTTTTCCGCCGCCACTTCGATCTTCTTCAGTAGGTGAAGATCAATAAAAGGACCTTTTTTCAGAGAACGTGGCACTGTCGTATCCCTCTATTTACTTGCGACGACGGACGATCATTTTGTCGGTACGCTTATTACCACGAGTCTTCGCGCCCTTAGTCGGGAAGCCCCATGGCGATACCGGATGACGACCACCAGAGGTACGACCTTCACCACCACCATGTGGGTGGTCAACCGGGTTCATGGCAACACCACGAACGGTTGGGCGAACGCCACGCCAGCGTTTGGCACCAGCTTTACCCAGCGAACGCAGGCTGTGCTCGGAGTTCGAGACTTCGCCCAGGGTCGCACGGCATTCAGCCAGGACTTTACGCATTTCACCGGAACGCAGACGCAGGGTAACGTACACACCTTCACGAGCGATCAGCTGAGCCGAAGCACCAGCGGAACGAGCGATCTGCGCGCCTTTACCTGGCTTCAGTTCGATGCCGTGTACGGTAGAACCCACTGGAATGTTGCGCAGTTGCAGAGCGTTGCCTGGCTTGATTGGAGCCAGAGCGCCTGCGATCAGCTGGTCGCCAGCACTCACGCCTTTAGGGGCGATGATGTAGCGGCGCTCGCCGTCTGCGTAGCAGAGCAGTGCGATGTGAGCAGTACGGTTTGGATCGTATTCGATACGCTCGACAGTGGCGACGATGCCATCTTTGTCGTTGCGACGGAAATCGACCATACGATAATGCTGCTTATGACCACCACCGATGTGACGCGTGGTAATACGGCCATTGTTGTTACGACCACCAGTCTTCGATTTTTTCTCGAGCAGCGGTGCGTGAGGAGCGCCTTTATGCAGCTCCTGGTTGACCACCTTGACCACAAAACGGCGGCCAGGGGAAGTCGGTTTGCATTTAACGATTGCCATGATGCACCCCTTCCTTACTCAGCACTGCTGCTGAAATCGAGATCTTGGCCTGGCTGAAGGGAGATAACTGCCTTCTTCCAGTCATTACGCTTGCCCAGACCGCGAGCTGTGCGCTTGCTCTTACCCAGAACGTTCAGGGTAGTAACACGCTCAACTTTCACGCTGAACAGGCTTTCGACGGCCTTCTTGATTTCCAGCTTGGTTGCGTCAGTTGCAACCTTGAAAACGAACTGGCCTTTCTTGTCAGCCAGAACCGTAGCCTTCTCGGAAACGTGCGGGCCAAGCAGAACTTTAAATACGCGTTCCTGGTTCATCCCAGCAGCTCCTCGAATTTCTTCACGGCCGACACGGTGATCAACACCTTGTCGTATGCGATCAGACTAACTGGATCGGAACCTTGAACGTCACGTACATCTACGTGCGGCAGGTTACGAGCAGCCAGGTACAGGTTCTGATCAACAGCGTCCGACACGATCAAAACGTCGGTCAGGCTCATGCTGTTCAGCTTGCCCAGCAGATCTTTGGTTTTCGGAGTTTCAACAGCGAAATCCTGAACCACGACCAGACGATCAGTACGCACCAGCTCAGCAAGGATGGAACGCATTGCTGCGCGATACATCTTCTTGTTCAGCTTCTGGGAGTGATCCTGTGGACGTGCTGCAAAAGTGGTACCGCCGCCACGCCAGATTGGGCTACGGATAGTACCGGCACGAGCACGGCCAGTACCTTTCTGACGCCATGGGCGCTTACCGCCACCACGAACGTCGGAACGGGTCTTTTGCTGCTTGGTACCTTGACGGCCGCCGGCCATGTAGGCCACGACTGCTTGGTGAACCAGCGTCTCGTTGAATTCGCCGCCAAATGTCAGTTCGGAAACTTCGATCGCTTGAGCGTCATTTACATTTAATTGCATGTCAGCTTCCCCTTAACCGCGAGCCTTGGCTGCTGGACGTACAACCAGGTTGCCGCCAGTAGCGCCAGGAACAGCACCCTTGACCAACAACAGATTGCGTTCAGCGTCCACGCGCACTACTTCCAGGGACTGCACGGTCACGCGCTCAGCGCCCATATGACCGGACATTTTTTTGCCCTTGAATACACGACCAGGAGTCTGGCACTGGCCGATAGAGCCTGGGACGCGGTGGGATACGGAGTTACCGTGGGTGTTATCTTGCCCGCGGAAATTCCAACGCTTGATCGTACCCTGGAAGCCTTTACCCTTGGACTGACCGGTTACATCAACCAGTTGACCAGCGGCGAAGATTTCAGCGTTGATCAGATCGCCAGCCTGGTACTCGCCTTCTTCAAGACGGAATTCCATGGTGGTGCGACCAGCGGCAACGTTCGCTTTAGCGAAGTGGCCAGCTTGAGCTGCTGTTACACGCGAAGCACGACGCTCGCCGACAGTGACTTGCACTGCACGATAGCCATCGGTCTCTTCAGTTTTGAACTGGGTGACGCGATTCGGTTCGATCTCAATGACCGTGACCGGAATGGAGACACCTTCTTCGGTGAAAATACGGGTCATACCGCATTTACGACCGACTACACCAATAGTCATGTTGTAAACCTCATGAGTGTACGGGGCTTTCACCCGCTATGGCCGCCCATTTCAGAGCGTTACACGACTAAGACCGAGTCTTAGCCGAGGCTGATCTGCACTTCCACACCGGCCGCAAGATCAAGCTTCATAAGAGCATCAACGGTTTTATCCGTTGGCTGGACGATGTCCAGAACGCGCTTATGAGTGCGGATTTCGTACTGGTCGCGCGCGTCTTTGTTGACGTGCGGAGAAACCAGAACGGTGAACCGCTCTTTACGGGTAGGCAGTGGAATTGGACCACGCACTTGAGCACCAGTACGTTTCGCGGTTTCCACGATTTCCTGGGTTGATTGGTCGATCAGGCGATGGTCAAAAGCCTTCAACCTGATACGGATTTGCTGATTTTGCATTGGATTTCAGACTCCGGCTGCTATTCCCACCGAGCGCAATACGCCCGTTAAAAGGAGGCGCAATTCTATAGACGCCCCATATAGGTGTCAACCCAATAAAAAAAGCCCCCGCTGAGCGGGGGCTTTTTCAAAGCATCAAGCAATCTCTATAAAAGAGAATTACGCGATGATTTTGGCTACGACGCCAGCGCCGACGGTACGACCGCCTTCACGGATAGCGAAACGCAGACCGTCTTCCATTGCGATGGTTTTGATCAGGGTAACAGTCATCTGAATGTTGTCACCTGGCATTACCATTTCAACGCCTTCTGGCAGCTCGCAGTTACCAGTCACGTCAGTAGTACGGAAGTAGAACTGTGGACGGTAGCCTTTGAAGAACGGAGTGTGACGACCGCCTTCTTCCTTGCTCAGAACGTAAACTTCTGCGGTGAAAGTGGTGTGCGGCTTAACCGAACCCGGCTTAACCAGAACCTGGCCACGCTCAACGTCGTCACGCTTGGTACCACGCAGCAGAACGCCGCAGTTCTCGCCAGCACGACCTTCGTCGAGCAGCTTGCGGAACATTTCAACACCGGTGCAAGTAGTAACGGTGGTGTCACGCAGACCAACGATTTCCAGCGGATCTTGAACGCGAACGATACCGCGCTCGATACGACCAGTTACAACAGTACCGCGACCGGAGATCGAGAATACGTCTTCGATTGGCATCAGGAACGGCTTGTCAGTCACACGAACTGGTTCTGGGATGTAGCTGTCCAGAGTCTCAACCAGTTTCTTGACGGCAGTGGTGCCCATCTCGTTGTCGTCTTTGCCTTCCAGAGCCATACGAGCCGAACCGATGATGATTGGAGTGTCATCGCCCGGGAAGTCGTAGGTGGACAGCAGGTCGCGAACTTCCATCTCAACCAGTTCCAGCAGCTCAGCGTCGTCTACCAGGTCAGCCTTGTTCAGGAAAACCACGATGTACGGAACGCCTACCTGACGGGACAGCAGGATGTGCTCACGGGTTTGTGGCATCGGACCATCAGCGGCCGAGCAAACCAGAATAGCGCCGTCCATTTGAGCAGCACCGGTGATCATGTTCTTCACATAGTCAGCGTGACCTGGGCAGTCAACGTGAGCGTAGTGACGGATCTTCGAGTTGTACTCAACGTGTGCGGTGTTGATGGTGATACCGCGTGCTTTTTCTTCCGGTGCGCTGTCGATCTTGTCGAAGTCAACGATTGCCGAACCGAAAACTTCGGAGCAAACGCGAGTCAGAGCAGCAGTCAGAGTGGTTTTACCGTGGTCAACGTGACCGATGGTGCCAACGTTGACGTGCGGTAGGGAACGATCAAATTTTTCTTTAGCCACGACAATTAACTCCTAGCCTAAAGGGGCTGAATCAGCCTTGTTTTTTGGTTACGGATTCGACGATGTGCGACGGAGCCGTATCGTATTTTTTGAATTCCATAGAGTAGCTTGCGCGACCCTGGGACATGGAACGAACGTCGGTCGCATAACCGAACATCTCACCCAGTGGAACCTCGGCACGGATAACCTTGCCGGACACTGTGTCTTCCATACCCTGGATCATGCCGCGACGACGGTTAAGGTCGCCCATCACATCACCCATATAGTCTTCAGGCGTAACAACCTCTACAGCCATGATCGGCTCAAGCAACTCACCACCGCCCTTCTGGGCCAGTTGCTTGGTCGCCATGGAGGCAGCCACTTTAAACGCCATCTCGTTGGAGTCGACGTCGTGGTAAGAACCATCGAACACGGTAGCCTTCAGGCCGATCAGCGGATAGCCGGCAACAACGCCGTTCTTCATCTGCTCTTCGATACCCTTCTGGATAGCCGGGATGTATTCCTTAGGAACCACACCACCTACAACTTCGTTCACGAATTGCAGACCTTCCTGACCTTCGTCAGCAGGAGCAAAACGGATCCAGCAGTGACCGAACTGGCCACGACCGCCGGACTGACGAACGAACTTGCCTTCGATTTCACAGTTCTTCGTGATGCGCTCACGATACGAAACCTGAGGCTTGCCGATGTTGGCTTCGACGTTGAACTCACGGCGCATCCGGTCAACCAGGATGTCCAGGTGCAGCTCGCCCATGCCGGAGATGATCGTCTGACCAGTCTCTTCATCAGTTTTTACGCGGAAAGACGGGTCTTCCTGAGCAAGTTTGCCCAGAGCGATACCCATTTTTTCCTGGTCATCCTTGGTCTTAGGCTCTACGGCAACCGAAATAACCGGCTCCGGGAAGTCCATACGAACCAGGATGATTGGCTTGTCAGCGTTGCAGAGGGTTTCACCAGTGGTGACGTCCTTCATGCCGATCAGGGCCGCGATGTCACCAGCGCGTACTTCCTTGATCTCTTCACGGGCGTTTGCGTGCATTTGCACCATACGACCCACGCGCTCTTTCTTGCCTTTAACCGAGTTGATTACGCCGTCGCCGGAGTTCAACACGCCCGAGTAAACGCGGACGAAGGTCAAAGTACCCACGAATGGGTCGGTAGCGATCTTGAACGCCAGAGCCGAGAACGGCTCCGCATCGTCTGCATGACGCTCCAGCTCAACTTCTTCGTTATCCGGGTCAGTACCCTTGATAGCTGGAATGTCGGTTGGTGCAGGCAGGAAGTCGATAACGGCGTCGAGAACCAGGGGAACACCCTTGTTCTTGAAAGACGAACCGCAAACAGCCAGAACGATTTCGCCGGCGATAGTACGCTGACGCAAAGCAGCTTTGATCTCTTCGATCGACAGCTCTTCGCCTTCCAGGTACTTGTTCATTAGCTCTTCGTTGGCTTCGGCAGCAGCCTCAACCATGTTGTTGCGCCACTCGTCAGCCAGCTCTTTCAGCTCGGCAGGAATGTCCTTGCGAACAGGGACCATACCTTTGTCAGAGTCGTTCCAGTACACAGCTTGCATGTTGATCAGATCGATCTGACCCTGGAAGTTGTCTTCCGAACCGATAGCCAACTGGATCGGCACCGGAGTGTGACCCAGACGCTGTTTGATCTGAGCGATCACGCGCAGGAAGTTGGCGCCAGCACGGTCCATCTTGTTTACGTAAACAAGACGGGGAACACCGTATTTGTTGGCTTGACGCCATACGGTTTCCGACTGAGGCTCAACACCCGAAGTACCGCAGAACACAACGACAGCGCCGTCGAGTACGCGCAGGGAACGTTCAACTTCAATAGTGAAGTCAACGTGGCCCGGGGTATCGATTACGTTGAAACGGTGCTCGTGCGAGTACTGCTTCTCGGAACCTTTCCAGAAGGCGGTGATAGCAGCAGAAGTAATGGTAATACCACGCTCCTGCTCCTGCACCATCCAGTCTGTGGTCGCGGCGCCGTCATGCACCTCGCCCATTTTGTGACTTTTGCCGGTGTAAAAAAGGACGCGCTCGGTGGTGGTGGTTTTACCAGCATCCACGTGAGCGACGATACCGATGTTACGGTAGCGACTAATCGGAGTAGTACGAGCCATAAAGCCCTCGCAAAATTAGTGAAGCTAAAATTAGAAGCGGTAGTGCGAGAAAGCTTTGTTGGCTTCGGCCATACGGTGCACGTCTTCACGCTTCTTAACAGCAGCACCTTTACCTTCAGCAGCATCCAGCAGTTCGCCAGCCAAACGCAGAGCCATAGACTTCTCGCCACGCTTACGTGCGAAGTCTACCAACCAGCGCATTGCCAGAGCGTTACGACGGGAAGGACGAACCTCGACCGGAACCTGGTAAGTAGCACCACCAACGCGGCGCGACTTCACTTCGACCAGCGGAGCGATGGCGTCGAGTGCTTTTTCGAAGAGTTCCAGGGGATCGGTGCCAGCCTTACGGGTCGCAACGGTTTCCAGGGCACCATAAACAATACGCTCGGCAACGGCTTTCTTGCCGCTCTCCATAACGTGGTTCATGAATTTGGCGAGGATCTGGCTTCCGTATTTCGGATCGTCCAGAATCTCACGCTTTGCTGCTACGCGACGTCTTGGCATGATAAGCCCTCAAGCGGTCTTCAGGTTAGCTCGGGACAGATCCAATGGATGCGTGCCCGACCTTACTCTTATCGACTCAATAAAATGAAAATCTGCAAACGGCCGATTACTTCGGACGCTTGGTACCGTACTTCGAACGACCCTGGTTACGACCTTTAACGCCGGAAGTATCCAAAGAACCGCGAACGGTGTGGTAACGAACACCTGGCAAGTCTTTTACACGACCGCCGCGGATCAGTACCACGCTGTGCTCTTGCAGGTTGTGACCTTCACCACCGATGTACGAAGAAACTTCGAAACCGTTGGTCAGGCGCACACGGCATACTTTACGCAGTGCCGAGTTAGGTTTTTTCGGCGTAGTGGTGTACACACGGGTGCACACGCCACGACGTTGCGGGCAGTTCTGCAGCGCAGGTACGTCGGATTTCTCGACGATACGCTTACGCGGCTGACGTACCAGCTGGTTGATAGTTGCCATCTACTAGCTCCACTGTTGTCTTGCGACGCTATTGTCTTGCAAGAAAAGCAAAATGGCAGGAACGAATTCCCGCCAAATTTAGGGGATCAAGAGTCTAAAGAGGATCTTGCCCCCAGTCAAGGCAAGGCCCCGACCTCCCCGCCCCTCGAACCTCGACAAAATGTCTCGATTCGACGAACGGGGTGATCAGGGCCTTACGCTCATTTATCGCAGAACTCAGTTACCGCTCGAGTTCAGCGCTTCGGTCAGTGCAGCTTCCACTTCACTGGCGCTTACGCGCAACGGCTTGTCTGCTTCACGACGACGCTTGCGCTCGCTGTGATATGCCAGGCCGGTACCTGCCGGGATCAGACGACCCACGACAACGTTTTCTTTCAGGCCGCGCAGGTAATCGCGCTTGCCGGTGACTGCCGCTTCGGTCAGTACGCGGGTGGTTTCCTGGAAGGAAGCCGCCGAGATGAACGATTCGGTGGACAACGACGCCTTGGTGATACCGAGCAGAACGCGAGTGTACTTGGAGACGAACTTGTCTTCGCCGCCCAGACGCTCGTTCTCTACCAGTACGTGAGTCAGTTCCATCTGGTCGCCCTTGATGAAACTCGAATCGCCGGATTCAGCGATTTCAACTTTACGCAGCATCTGACGCAGGATGGTCTCGATGTGCTTGTCGTTGATCTTCACGCCTTGCAGACGGTAAACGTCCTGGATCTCGTTCACGATGTACTTGGCCAGCGCGCTCACACCCAGCAGACGCAGGATGTCGTGCGGATCGCTTGGGCCGTCGGAGATAACTTCGCCGCGGTTTACCTGTTCGCCTTCGAAGACGTTCAGGTGACGCCACTTCGGAATCAGCTCTTCGTACGGATCGGTACCGTCGTTCGGGGTAATAACCAGACGGCGCTTGCCTTTGGTTTCTTTACCGAACGCGATGGTGCCGCTGACTTCAGCCAGAATCGACGCTTCTTTCGGACGACGAGCTTCGAACAAGTCGGCAACACGCGGCAGACCACCGGTGATGTCGCGGGTCTTCGAAGTTTCTTGCGGGATACGCGCGATAACATCACCGATCGCGATCTTCGCACCGTCCGCTACACCGACCAGGGCGTTGGCTGGCAGGAAGTACTGAGCGATAACGTCAGTGCCTGGCAGCAACAGATCCTTGCCGTTGTCGTCGACCATCTTCACTGCTGGACGGATTTCTTTGCCCGCAGCTGGACGATCTTTCGCGTCGAGGACTTCAATGTTGGTCATACCGGTCAATTCGTCGGTCTGACGCTTGATCGTGATGCCTTCTTCCATGCCCACGTAGGTCACGGTACCTTTCATTTCGGTAACGATTGGGTGAGTGTGCGGATCCCACTTGGCCACGATTGCGCCAGCGTCGACCTTGTCACCTTCTTTAACCGAAATCACAGCACCGTACGGCAGCTTGTAACGCTCACGCTCACGACCGAAGTCATCAGCGATGGCCAGCTCACCGGAACGGGAAACAGCAACCAAGTGACCATCCACTCGCTCAACATGCTTCAAATTGTGCAGACGAACGGTACCGCCATTCTTCACCTGAACGCTGTCCGCAGCGGAAGTCCGGCTAGCCGCACCACCGATGTGGAACGTACGCATCGTCAGCTGGGTACCCGGCTCACCGATGGACTGGGCAGCGATAACGCCGACCGCTTCACCGATGTTCACCTGGTGACCACGAGCCAAGTCACGGCCGTAGCACTTGGCGCAAATGCCATAGCGGGTTTCGCAGCTGATCGGCGAACGCACGATCACTTCGTCGATGCTGTTCAGCTCGATGAACTCAACCCACTTCTCGTCGACCAGAGTACCGGCCGGAACGATAACGTCCTCGGTGCCTGGCTTGAATACGTCACGGGCAATAACACGACCCAATACGCGCTCACCCAACGGCTCTACAACGTCACCGCCTTCAATGTGCGGAGTCATCAGCAGACCGTGTTCGGTGCCGCAATCGATCTCGGTTACAACCAGATCCTGCGCCACGTCTACCAGACGACGAGTCAGGTAACCGGAGTTCGCAGTTTTCAACGCGGTATCCGCCAGACCTTTACGAGCACCGTGAGTGGAGATGAAGTACTGAAGTACGCTCAAACCTTCACGGAAGTTCGCAGTAATCGGCGTCTCAATGATGGAACCGTCCGGCTTGGCCATCAGACCACGCATACCGGCCAGCTGACGAATCTGTGCTGCGGAACCCCGCGCACCCGAGTCGGCCATCATGTACATCGAGTTGAAAGACTCTTGATCGACTTCAACGCCGTGACGGTCGATAACCTTCTCTTTCGAGAGGTTGGCCATCATTGCCTTGGAAACTTCGTCGTTCGCTTTCGACCAAAGGTCGATCACTTTGTTGTACTTCTCGCCCTGAGTTACCAGGCCGGAGGCGTACTGGCTCTCGATCTCTTTCACTTCGTCGGTGGCAGCACCGATGATGCGGGCTTTCTCGTCAGGGATAACGAAGTCGTTAACACCGATGGAAACGCCGGAGATGGTCGAGTAAGCGAAACCGGTGTACATCAACTGGTCAGCGAAGATAACGGTCTCTTTCAAACCAACCACGCGGTAGCACTGGTTGATCAGCTTGGAGATCGCCTTTTTCTTCATCGGCAGGTTGACGACGTCGTACGACAGACCTTTTGGCACAACCTGGAACAGCAGCGCACGGCCGACAGTGGTGTCGACGATACGGGTACCGCTCACGCTGTTGCCGTCACGGTCGTTGACGGTTTCGTTGATACGAACTTTAACCTTGGCGTGCAGTGCGGCTTCGCCGGCACGGAACACACGGTCAACTTCCTGCAGATCCGCGAATACACGACCTTCGCCTTTGGCGTTGATCGCTTCACGAGTCATGTAGTACAGACCCAATACAACGTCCTGCGACGGAACGATGATTGGCTCACCGTTGGCTGGCGACAGAATGTTGTTGGTCGACATCATCAACGCACGCGCTTCGAGCTGGGCTTCCAGCGTCAGCGGTACGTGCACGGCCATTTGGTCGCCGTCGAAGTCGGCGTTGTACGCGGCGCAGACCAGAGGGTGCAGCTGGATAGCCTTACCTTCGATCAGTACCGGTTCAAACGCCTGGATACCCAGACGGTGAAGGGTCGGTGCACGGTTGAGAAGAACCGGGTGTTCGCGAATCACTTCAGCGAGAACGTCCCAAACCTCTGGCAGTTCGCGCTCGACCATTTTCTTGGCCGCTTTGATGGTGGTCGCGAGACCACGCATTTCCAGCTTGCCGAAAATGAACGGTTTGAACAGCTCGAGAGCCATCTTCTTCGGCAGACCGCACTGATGCAGACGCAGGGTCGGACCTACGGTAATTACCGAACGACCAGAGTAGTCAACACGCTTACCGAGCAAGTTCTGACGGAAACGACCTTGCTTACCCTTGATCATGTCAGCCAGGGATTTCAGAGGACGCTTGTTCGAACCGGTGATAGCGCGGCCACGACGGCCGTTGTCGAGCAGCGCATCGACAGCTTCCTGCAACATACGCTTTTCGTTGCGCACGATGATGTCCGGAGCGGACAGATCCAGCAGGCGCTTCAAACGGTTGTTACGGTTGATCACTCGACGATAAAGATCGTTGAGGTCGGAAGTCGCGAAACGACCGCCATCCAGCGGGACCAGTGGACGCAGATCTGGCGGCAGAACCGGCAGAACGGTCAGCACCATCCACTCTGGCAGGTTGCCGGAACCCTGGAAGGCTTCCATCAACTTCAGACGCTTGGACAGCTTCTTGATCTTGGTTTCGGAGTTGGTTTGCGGAATTTCTTCGCGCAGACGGCCAATCTCGTGCTCCAGGTCGATAGCGTGCAGCAGTTCACGGACAGCTTCAGCACCCATACGGGCGTCGAAGTCGTCACCGAACTCTTCCAGCGCTTCGAAGTACTGCTCGTCGTTCAGCAGCTGACCTTTCTCAAGGGTGGTCATGCCTGGGTCGATAACGACATAGCTCTCGAAGTAGAGAACGCGTTCGATATCACGCAGGGTCATGTCCATCAGCAAGCCGATACGGGACGGCAGCGATTTCAGGAACCAGATGTGGGCAACCGGCGAAGCCAGTTCGATGTGCGCCATGCGCTCACGACGAACCTTGGCCAGTGCAACTTCAACGCCGCACTTCTCGCAGATCACACCACGGTGCTTCAAGCGCTTGTACTTACCGCACAGGCACTCGTAATCCTTTACCGGGCCAAAGATCTTGGCGCAGAACAGGCCGTCACGCTCAGGTTTGAACGTACGGTAGTTGATGGTTTCCGGCTTTTTAACTTCACCGAACGACCATGAGCGGATCATCTCAGGCGAGGCCAATCCGATACGGATGGCGTCGAACTCTTCGACTTGACCCTGGTTTTTCAGCAAATTCAGTAGGTCTTTCAAGGCCTTTCCTCCTGGCGGAGCAGAGAGCGGGCAATCCTGCCCCGCTCTCGATTCGCGTCACGTGTTATTCGGTTTCCAGATCGATATCGATGCCGAGGGAACGAATTTCCTTGATCAACACGTTGAAGGACTCGGGCATGCCCGGCTCCATACGGTGATCGCCATCCACGATGTTTTTGTACATCTTGGTACGGCCGTTCACATCGTCCGACTTCACTGTGAGCATTTCTTGCAGAGTGTAAGCAGCACCGTATGCTTCCAGTGCCCAGACCTCCATCTCCCCGAAACGCTGACCACCGAACTGCGCCTTACCACCCAGCGGCTGCTGGGTAACCAGGCTGTACGAACCGGTAGAACGCGCGTGCATCTTGTCGTCTACCAAGTGGTTCAGCTTCAGCATGTACATGTAGCCAACGGTAACTGGACGCTCGAACTTGTTGCCGGTACGGCCGTCAGTCAGCTGCATCTGGCCGCTTTCCGGCAGGTCTGCCAGTTTCAGCATGGCCTTGATTTCGCTTTCCTTGGCGCCGTCGAACACTGGAGTGGCCATTGGAACGCCGCCACGCAGGTTCTTCGCCAGATCCAGGATTTCCTGATCGGAGAAGCTGTCCAGATCTTCGTTACGACCGCCGATCTGGTTGTAGATCTCGTCCAGGAAGGTACGCAGTTCAGCGACTTTACGCTGCTCTTCGATCATCCGGTTGATCTTCTCGCCCAGACCTTTGGCCGCGAGGCCCAGGTGGGTTTCAAGGATCTGACCAACGTTCATACGCGAAGGTACGCCCAGTGGGTTGAGGACGACGTCGACCGGGGTGCCATTGGCATCGTGCGGCATGTCTTCAACCGGCATGATCACGGAGACCACACCTTTGTTACCGTGACGACCGGCCATCTTGTCGCCCGGCTGGATGCGACGACGGATTGCCAGGTAAACCTTGACGATTTTCAGCACGCCTGGAGCCAGGTCATCGCCCTGCTGCAGTTTGCGCTTCTTGTCTTCGAACTTGTCGTCCAGCAGACGGCGACGATCAACGATGTAGGCCTGAGCCTTCTCGAGCTGCTCGTTCAGAGCATCTTCAGCCATGCGCAGTTTGAACCACTGACCATGCTCAAGACCGTCGAGTACTTCGTCGGTGATGTCCTGACCTTTCTTCAGACCTGCGCCGCCTTCAGCCTTGTGGCCTACCAGAGCGGAACGCAGACGTTCGAAAGTCGCGCCTTCAACGATACGGAACTCTTCGTTCAGATCCTTGCGGATCTCGTCGAGCTGAGTCTTCTCGATCGACAGCGCACGAGCATCACGCTCAACGCCGTCACGGGTGAAGACCTGTACGTCGATGACAGTACCTTTGGTACCGGTAGGTACGCGCAGGGAAGTGTCTTTAACGTCGCTGGCTTTTTCACCGAAGATTGCACGCAGCAGTTTTTCTTCCGGAGTCAGTTGGGTCTCGCCTTTCGGAGTGACCTTACCCACCAGGATGTCGCCTGCGCCAACTTCAGCACCAACATAAACGATACCGGCTTCGTCCAGTTTGTTCAGTGCAGCTTCACCCACGTTAGGGATGTCCGCAGTGATCTCTTCAGGCCCAAGCTTGGTGTCACGGGCCACACAGGTCAGTTCCTGAATGTGGATCGTGGTGAAACGATCTTCCTGAACTACACGCTCGGACAGGCAGATGGAGTCTTCGAAGTTGAAGCCGTTCCATGCCATGAACGCGATGCGCATGTTCTGACCCAGCGCCAGTTCACCCATGTCGGTGGACGGGCCGTCGGCCATGATGTCGCTGCGCTGAACGCGATCACCCTTACGCACCAGCGGACGCTGGTTGATGCAGGTGTTCTGGTTCGAGCGGGTGTATTTGGTCAGGTTGTAGATGTCGACACCAGCTTCGCCGGTTTCAACTTCGTCATCAGCAACACGAACCACGATACGGCTGGCGTCGACGGAATCGATCACGCCGCCACGACGAGCCACGACGCAAACGCCGGAGTCACGGGCTACGTTACGCTCCATGCCAGTACCTACCAGCGGCTTGTCAGCGCGCAGGGTTGGTACAGCTTGACGCTGCATGTTCGAACCCATCAACGCACGGTTGGCGTCGTCGTGCTCGAGGAACGGAATCAGCGACGCTGCAACCGAAACTACCTGCTTCGGCGAAACGTCCATCAAGGTGACTTCTTCAGGCGCCTTAACGGTGAATTCGTTCAAGTGACGTACGGCTACCAGTTCGTCGATCAGGACTTTCTGGTCGTTCATGGTCGCCGAAGCCTGCGCGATCACGTGATCGGCTTCTTCAATAGCGGACAGGAACACGATCTCGTCGGTGACCACACCCTCTTTCACCACGCGGTACGGGCTTTCCAGGAAGCCGTACTGGTTGGTGCGAGCGTACGCAGCCAGGGAGTTGATCAGACCGATGTTCGGACCTTCCGGCGTTTCAATCGGGCATACACGACCGTAGTGAGTCGGGTGTACGTCACGAACTTCAAAGCCTGCGCGCTCACGAGTCAGACCGCCAGGGCCGAGTGCAGAGACACGACGCTTGTGGGTGATCTCGGACAGCGGGTTGTTCTGGTCCATGAACTGCGAGAGCTGGCTGGAACCGAAGAACTCTTTCACCGCTGCAGCCACAGGCTTGGCGTTGATCAGGTCTTGCGGCATCAGGCCTTCGCTTTCAGCCATCGACAGACGCTCTTTGACCGCACGCTCAACACGTACCAGGCCAACGCGGAACTGGTTCTCGGCCATTTCGCCTACGCAGCGAACACGACGGTTACCCAGGTGGTCGATGTCATCGACGATGCCTTTACCGTTACGGATGTCGACCAGAGTCTTCAGTACCGCGACGATGTCTTCCTTGCACAGCACGCCCGAACCTTCGATCTCGGTACGACCGATACGACGGTTGAACTTCATCCGGCCGACCGCAGACAGGTCATAGCGCTCAGGGCTGAAGAACAGGTTGTTGAACAGGGTTTCGGCAGCGTCTTTGGTTGGCGGCTCGCCTGGACGCATCATGCGATAGATCTCGACCAGCGCTTCCAATTGGTTGCTGGTGGAGTCGATCTTCAGCGTGTCGGAGACGAACGGACCGCAGTCGATGTCGTTGGTGTACAGAGTTTCGATGCGAACAACGCCGGACTTGGCAATTTTTGCCAGGACTTCAGTGTTCAGCTCGGTGTTGCACTCTGCCAGGATTTCGCCGGTAGCCGGGTGCACGATGACCTTGGCGGTAGTGCGACCGAGGACGTAGTCCAGAGGCACTTCCAGGGTCTTGATGCCGGCTTTTTCGATCTGGTTGATGTGGCGCGCGGTAATACGGCGGCCCGCTTCAACGATGACCTTGCCCTTCTCGTCCTGAATATCCAGAACCGCAATTTCACCACGCAGACGCGAAGCAATCAGTTCCAGGCTGAGGGTTTCGCCGCTCAGGTGGAAAACGTTGGTGGTGTAGAAAGCGTCCAGCACTTCTTCAGTGGTATAGCCGAGCGCACGCAGCAGTACCGATGCCGGCAGCTTGCGACGACGGTCGATACGCACGAACACGCAGTCTTTCGGGTCGAACTCGAAGTCCAGCCACGAACCGCGGTAAGGAATGATGCGCGCGGAGTACAGCAGTTTGCCGGAGCTATGCGTCTTGCCGCGGTCGTGGTCGAAGAACACGCCCGGGGAACGGTGCAGCTGGGAAACGATTACACGCTCGGTACCGTTGATTACGAAGGTACCGTTCTCAGTCATCAGGGGGATTTCACCCATGTAGACTTCTTGCTCTTTGATGTCCTTGATCGCTTTGTTCGACGATTCTTTGTCGAAAATGATCAGGCGCACTTTTACCCGCAAAGGTACGGCGAAAGTTACACCGCGCAATACGCATTCTTTGACATCAAATGCCGGTTCGCCCAGGCGATAACCGACGTACTCCAGCGCAGCATTGCCGGAGTAGCTGATGATCGGGAAAACGGATTTGAAGGCCGCATGCAGGCCCACGTCGCGGAACTGATCTTTAGTCGCTCCCGCTTGCAAGAATTCACGATACGAATCCAGCTGGATGGCCAGGAGGTACGGCACATCCATGACGTCCGGCAACTTGCTAAAGTCCTTGCGGATACGTTTTTTCTCAGTATATGAGTAAGCCATCAGCGTTCCCCAGCTTGGTCACCTGCTTGTTTGGCCCCTCCCGACGGGAGCAGCCAGAAAATCGTGCAAACCCCATGGTTTGCGCCACCGCATCGGGTGGTTACAGCGCCTTTATCAGCACCGACCCAGTCGGCTGCCAATAACGGAAAAAGGCCGGTGGCAAGAGCCACCAGCCATCAGCCTGTCGCTTGACGCTCGGGCTGGAGGAGCAAAGTCGATGCTTATTTCAGCTCGACTTTAGCGCCTGCTTCTTCCAGCTTCTTCTTGGCGTCTTCAGCCGCTTCTTTCGAAACGCCTTCAGCTACAACCTGAGGAGCGCCGTCTACTTTCTCTTTGGCTTCTTTCAGGCCCAGACCAGTCAGTTCACGAACTGCCTTGATCACGTTAACCTTCTTCTCGCCAGCTTCCAGCAGAACAACGTTGAACTCGGTTTGCTCTTCAACAACAGCGGCAGCAGCAGCTGGACCAGCCGAAGCAGCAGCAGCGGTAACGCCGAAGGTTTCTTCCATCGCTTTGATCAGCTCAACGATTTCCACTACGGATTTCTGGCCGATTGCTTCGATGATTTGTTCGTTAGTCAGAGACATGACTCAATTCCTGAATTGGGGGACGGCCTACGCGACCATCGAAATAAACAAAAAACGCGAGAAGTTGACGAGCCTTAGGCTGCAGCAGCTTCTTTCTGGTCGCGAATTGCCGCCAGAGTACGAGCCAATTTGCTGGTAGCGCCTTGAATCACGCTCATCAGCTGAGAAATTGCTTCGTCACGGGTCGGCAGAGTTGCCAGTACGTCGATCTGATTAGCTGCGAGGAACTTGCCCTCGAACGCAGCTGCCTTGATCTCGAACTTGTCCTGACCCTTGGCAAACTCTTTGAAGATACGGGCAGCAGCGCCCGGATGTTCGTTCGAGAATGCAATCAGGGTCGGGCCGGTGAACACGTCGTTGAGGACACTGTATTGAGTGTCAGCAACAGCGCGCTTGAGCAGGGTGTTACGTACAACGCGTACGTAAACGCCAGCTTCACGAGCCTCTTTACGGAGTCCGGTCATTGCGCCTACTGTTACGCCACGTGCATCAACCACGACAGCGGACAGAGCGACTTTGGCAGCCTCGTTGACTTCAGCGACGATGGCCTTCTTGTCTTCGAGATTAATTGCCACGGGTTTAACTCCTGCTTGTTACCGTTTCATTCGATCGAAACCGAATGTCGTTTTGGTGTCTGATTCGGTAAGGAACCGGGAGCACCATCTGCGTAGGCTGATGGTTTAAGACTTGCGCCGCCTACGGTCTTGGATAGCCCCCGCCAGGCAGGGACCCCAATCTTTCAATTGGTGCGATTACTCGCACCAATTTTTGTCTTACGCGTCCAGCGAGCTCTGGTCGATAACCAGACCTGGGCCCATAGTGGTGCTCAGGGTAACGCGCTTGACGTAGATACCTTTCGAGGAAGCTGGCTTGATACGCTTCAGATCAGCGATCAGGGCTTCAACGTTTTCCTTCAGCTTGACGGCATCGAAGCCCATCTTGCCAACGGAAGTGTGAATGATGCCGTTTTTGTCGGTGCGATAACGAACCTGACCAGCTTTAGCGTTCTTGACCGCGGTAGCTACGTCTGGAGTTACAGTACCAACCTTAGGGTTAGGCATCAGACCACGTGGACCGAGGATCTGACCCAACTGACCTACAACGCGCATTGCATCCGGGGATGCGATCACTACGTCATAGTTCAGGTCGCCGCCTTTCATTTCGGCAGCCAGGTCGTCCATACCTACACGGTCAGCGCCGGCAGCCAAAGCGGCCTCAGCAGCTGGACCCTGGGTGAACACAGCAACGCGAACAGTCTTGCCAGTGCCGTGTGGCAGCACAGTAGCGCTACGAACAACCTGGTCGGATTTACGCGGGTCAACACCCAGGTTTACAGCAACGTCGAACGACTCGCTGAACTTGACAGTCGACAGCTCAGCCAGCAGAGCGGCGGCATCTACAATGTTGTAGGCCTTGCCTGCTTCGATTTTGCCGGCGATAGCCTTTTGACGCTTGGTCAGCTTAGCCATTACACACCCTCCACGTTAAGGCCCATGCTACGAGCAGAACCGGCGATAGTACGCACGGCTGCATCCATATCAGCTGCAGTCAGATCCGCGTTTTTGGTTTTCGCGATTTCTTCCAGCTGAGCACGGGTAACGGTGCCAACCTTAACGGTGTTCGGACGAGCGGAACCGCTGGTCAGACCGGCCGCTTTCTTCAGCAGAACCGAAGCAGGGGTGGATTTTGTTTCGAAAGTGAAGCTACGGTCGCTGTAGACGGTGATGATCACTGGAGTCGGCAGACCAGCTTCCAGACCCTGGGTACGGGCGTTGAAAGCTTTGCAGAATTCCATGATGTTCACGCCGTGCTGACCCAGTGCAGGACCAACAGGTGGGCTTGGGTTAGCCTGAGCGGCCTTCACTTGCAGCTTGATGTAAGCGGTAATCTTCTTGGCCATGAGGCACTCCAATTACGGGTTCGAACGCCTCGAAAGGCTCCCCGGTTACTTGCGCGTTTATCCCAGTGACGACAAAACCCCACAGCCTATGGCTGCGGGGTTGGGATGCTTTTTCAGCTAGACCTTTTCGACCTGACTGAACTCCAACTCTACCGGAGTAGAGCGACCGAAAATGAGCACTGCCACTTGGATCCGGCTCTTTTCGTAGTTAACTTCTTCAACAACGCCATTGAAATCAGCGAATGGACCGTCGTTGACTCGCACCGTCTCGCCTGGCTCGAAGAGAGTCTTCGGCTTCGGCTTGTCGCTACCATCAGCAACACGACGCAGAATTGCTTCCGCCTCTTTATCGGTGATTGGCGCTGGCTTATCAGCAGTACCGCCGATAAAACCCATCACCCGAGGAGTGTCCTTGACCAAGTGCCAAGTACCCTCATTCATATCCATCTGAACCAGCACGTAGCCTGGAAAGAATTTGCGCTCGCTTTTGCGCTTCTGGCCATTACGCATTTCAACCACTTCTTCAGTGGGAACCAGAATCTCGCCGAAGCCATCTTCCATGCCAGCCAGCTTTACGCGCTCGACCAGCGAGCGCATCACATGCTTCTCGTAACCCGAGTAAGCATGCACAACATACCAACGCTTAGCCACGGGACACCCTTAGCCGACAATCAAGGAAACAAGCCAGCCGAGCAGGGAATCAAGCCCCCACAACAGCAACGCCATAACCAAAACAACAGCCACCACAATAAGGGTGGTCTGCGTGGTTTCTTGGCGAGTTGGCCACACGACTTTACGAATCTCGGTGCGAGCTTCCTTAACCAGTACAAAGAAAGACTTGCCCTTCGCAGTCTGCAGGCCTACAAAGGCAGCTACAGCAGCTAAGGCCAGCAAAGCAAGTACACGGTACAGGATCGGCGAAGCAGAGTAATACTGATTGCCAACAACGCCAACAACCACCAAAGCGACAACTACAAGCCACTTGAGCAGATCGAAGCGAGAGCCTTGAGCTTCAGCTTTAGGAGTCATCTATGAAGATCCTGTGAAAAGAAAGCCAGACACACCAAGTGAATCTGGCAGGTCAGGAGGGAATCGAACCCCCAACCTACGGTTTTGGAGACCGTCGCTCTGCCAATTGAGCTACTGACCTAAAACAAAATCAGGCCGACCATTATGCCGGCCCGAAAAATACATTACAACCACTTACTCGATGATTTTGGCTACGACACCAGCGCCGACGGTACGACCGCCTTCACGGATAGCGAAACGCAGACCATCTTCCATTGCGATGGTTTTGATCAGGGTAACAGTCATCTGAATGTTGTCACCTGGCATTACCATTTCAACGCCTTCTGGCAGCTCGCAGTTACCGGTCACGTCAGTCGTACGGAAGTAGAACTGTGGACGGTAGCCTTTGAAGAATGGAGTGTGACGACCACCTTCTTCCTTGCTCAGAACGTAAACTTCTGCGGTGAACTTGGTGTGCGGCTTAACCGAACCCGGCTTAACCAGAACCTGACCACGCTCAACGTCATCACGCTTGGTACCGCGCAGCAGAACGCCGCAGTTCTCGCCAGCACGACCTTCGTCGAGCAGCTTGCGGAACATTTCAACACCGGTGCAAGTAGTAACGGTGGTGTCACGCAGACCAACGATTTCCAGCGGATCTTGAACGCGAACGATACCGCGCTCGATACGACCAGTTACAACAGTACCGCGACCGGAGATCGAGAATACGTCTTCGATTGGCATCAGGAACGGCTTATCAGTCACACGAACTGGTTCCGGGATGTAGCTGTCCAGAGTCTCAACCAGTTTCTTGACGGCAGTGGTGCCCATCTCGTTGTCGTCTTTGCCTTCCAGAGCCATACGAGCCGAACCGATGATGATTGGAGTATCATCGCCCGGGAAGTCGTAGGTGGACAGCAGGTCGCGAACTTCCATCTCAACCAGTTCCAGCAGCTCAGCGTCGTCTACCAGGTCAGCCTTGTTCAGGAAAACCACGATGTACGGAACGCCTACCTGACGGGACAGCAGGATGTGCTCACGGGTTTGCGGCATCGGACCATCAGCGGCCGAGCAAACCAGAATAGCGCCGTCCATTTGAGCAGCACCGGTGATCATGTTCTTCACATAGTCAGCGTGACCTGGGCAGTCGACGTGAGCGTAGTGACGGATCTTCGAGTTATACTCAACGTGAGCGGTATTGATGGTAATGCCGCGTGCTTTTTCTTCCGGGGCGCTGTCGATCTTGTCGAAGTCAACGATTGCCGAACCAAAAACTTCGGAGCAAACGCGAGTCAGAGCAGCAGTCAAAGTGGTTTTACCGTGGTCAACGTGACCAATGGTCCCAACGTTGACGTGCGGCAGGGAACGATCAAATTTTTCCTTAGCCATCGATATCACCCTTAACAGAAGAATTGAGCAAACGACACAAGCCATTAAAACAAAGGCAGATATTTTCATATCTGCCTTGTTATATGGAGCTCTTGAGCGGATTTGAACCGCTGACCTCACCCTTACCAAGGGTGTGCTCTACCAACTGAGCTACAAGAGCAAAACACCTTGCACAACCTGCAAACTTGGAGCGGGTAGCGGGAATCGAACCCGCATCATCAGCTTGGAAGGCTGAGGTTCTACCACTAAACTATACCCGCGGAGCCTGCAGCTCACGCTTAAATCTGGTGGAGGGAGAAGGATTCGAACCTTCGAAGTCGTAGACGTCAGATTTACAGTCTGATCCCTTTGGCCGCTCGGGAACCCCTCCTAATCAGGCCGGCATTCTATACTATGCCAAACCCCTGTCAAGCATTTTCTCATTTAAAAACCTGAGGTTAGCTGCATTGACACCACTTCACTTTGATTCCCTGTTCAGGTCTTCGCTGTGGAGCGGGCGCCATTCTATGCAAACTATTCAGTAGGTGCAACCCCCTCACACAGCATTATTTTATGTTTTAACTCATTGAATTCCTTGGAAAGGTTCTGCAGCTGGATATCCCCCAGCAAACGCTCGCTCGAAGGCGCTATCCGCAACCAGTACTCAACATCAGGAAGATCCTTCGACGCAGGCTGTGCACTTACCCCCATACCAGCCAAACGCCGCTCAAGGCCTTCAATCAGCTCTTGGCGAGAGAACCCTCCGAGGAAAAGGCATTCATTCCCCGCTGTAGAGCCGCTCGTCCTTTCTCGCGATGCAGCTCCGCTCTCGCTGAGCAAACGAATATCTTGCTGCGAACCTCGATACAGATTGAGCGGAGTGACATCTTTCGCACGCAAAGGGGCCTCCTGCTGATGCCAGACGTAATAAAACACATTGAGTACTAACAGCAGCAGGAACATCCAACGCATACAAACCTCAAGTAAAAGGACATGCCATAGCCAGACTTACAAAAAAAACCACCAGGAGCGATCCCATGCCAAGCAACTGCACGCCAGCCCTCATTCAGCAACTGATCCGATTCAACGATCGTCTGCACAATCAAATCCGTCACCTCATTGGCTAACACGCGCCGTTTTATGAAGCCATTACCTTACTCGAGCTCAAGAATCGTCTCGCAGCCTCAGGCTAAGTTCACCACCACTGAAAACCTTTTCAACACCATCCACGGCCAACCGTAGAGCACCTTGATTATCGATACCTTGCACCACGCCATCTATTTGACTGACGCCGGCAATCAGTGAGACAGATCGACCATGCCACAAATGGTTTTCTTCCCACTCCGCTTGCAGAACCGTAAAGCCACCAGCCTGGTGACGCTCTATATAAGCCTGTAATTGCTCACTCAATTCAGCCACAAGAACATTACGATCGCAGGCCTTCCCAGACTCGAGCCGTATTGACGTCCATTTTTGATCCACTTCTGTTGCGACCTGCATGTTTGCATTGATGCCAATGCCTAACACCACATGGCAAACATCTGCAGGGTCGCCGACGAGTTCGAGTAAAATGCCAGCAATTTTCTTGTCACCGACAAGGACATCGTTAGGCCACTTCAACCCTGCCCCACCAACGCCGGATTTCCGCAAGGCCCGCATCACCGCCAAGCCAACGACCAGACTCAACCCTTCGAGCTGGCGCATTCCACCATCGATGCGAAGAACAAGACTGTAATAAAGATTTTCGGCAAACGGGCTAACCCATTTGCGCCCTCTACGCCCACGACCGGAAGTCTGCCTCTCAGCAACGACTAAAAATGGCGCGGCCTGCCCACGACCAATAGCGCGCAAAGCTTCAGCATTCGTCGAGTCGATAGTATCGAACACTGCGAGAGGCCATTGCGGCATCATTTCTGAGATTTTTATAGGGTCGAGTAACGTCAACGGCGCCGCCAACTGATAGCCACGCCCCCGAACCTTATGAATGGACAATCCGAGCTCAGACTCAAGGTGCTGAAGCTGCTTCCATACTGCACTTCGGCTAACTCCGAGCGCTACGCCCAGGGCCTCACCAGAATGAAAGCGCCCATCCTTCAGAAGATTCAACAACGTCAGCATGCAGGTCTCGCCTCGTAATGAGGCCCGAATAATATCTATGCTCAGGACAGTTGCATAGAAATCAAGCGAGCACATTTCCTGCGGACAAAACAAAACCCCAACTGCTTTCGCAATTGGGGTTTCGGAATTTAATCTTGACGATGACCTACTCTCACATGGGGA
>NZ_JBODOE010000024.1:0-17366 GCF_051913165.1 Pseudomonas sp. SM4
TAGGCCCGTCTGCGGGGAACCAGTTCGCGCCGATCTCGCAAGATATCGAATAAACGGTCTCGACCAACCTTTACGGAAACTTCTGGCTCAGTGCGCATTAGATTGTGAAGTTTTCGGGTGCCAAGGCGCGGTTGCCTAAGTCGCTTCTCCCTCACGAACCCCATCACTTCCTGGGCATGACGGGCCCGGGCATCACATGCCCGGTTGCGCTTGTAATAAGCCTGACGGGAAATCCCTATGAACTGGCAAGCCCGACTAATGCTCAGGTCTTGGATCTGCCCTTGGGAGAGGACTTGCCGGATCGCTTTTTTACGACAGAAACACCGAAGTCGTTCTTCAAAACATCAACGACGGCTTCGAAAAACTGAGCTTTCTGGTTGGCTTGGGCAAGCTTTTCTTCAAGCTCTTTGATTTGCTGTTCGGGTGTCAGCGGTTTATCGGGCTCATCCATGGAACGGGGTCTCTTGGAGCGAATGGACGCGCCTTGACTCCAGTCCTGCCGACCATGCCTGCGTAACCAGTTCAGCACAGTCGTTTTACCCTGAATGCCATAGCGCTCTTGAGCCTCTTTATAACTCAACTCGCCTTTTTCGACCTGATCGACGACCGACAATTTAAAGGTCAGCGTGTAATCACGCTGGCTGCGCCTTTTTCCCGTGTTCATTACGTCCTCCTGAGAATGGGTCAGAAGGTGTAAACCTTATTCAGGACGGGACACAGACAACAAAAAAGGGCCCACCTTTCGGTGAGCCCTTCTAGACCGCCCAGCAGAGCGGATTTTGTTTGGTAGGCGCGATTGGACTCGAACCAACGACCCCCACCATGTCAATGTCTGCTTGCGCAAGCTGCAAGCCTTGCTGCTCTTGGATTTCACAGAACGCCCATTCACATCATGAGGCGTCAAAAATGGCCACTTTCCGCTTACTTCCGTCCGGCAACTGGAATGCTCAGGTACGGATTCAAGGCAAATCTCCCCAGTCGAAAACCTTCAGCACCAAGGCAGAAGCTGAGTCATGGGCGAACCATCTCGAAGCCGTGACGGTGGAACGCAAGCATCACAATATATATACGCTGGGCATGACCTACTGCGAAACCATGCTCAAAGGGAAAGGCAGCTACGACCACGCACTTAAAATCGTGGAGCATCTGGGCAGGCATTTCTACCAGCCCATTCACGAAATCACGCCGCAAATGATCAATGACTTCAAGATTATGCGATTGAAGAAGGTGAAGCCGTCGACGTGCAGGACACAACTCGCATTCATGTCCCGCTTCTACAGGTTCGCTAAACGCGGCCTACTGATTGACATTCACAACCCTGTCAGTGATATCGCACTTCCAAAGCCTGATCGTTCTTCCGACAAAGTGATTAGTGCAAGCGAGCTTGAGCGGTTAATGGCAAAGCTGTCACCCATCATGAAACCCATTGTCGAACTGGCATATGAGACTGCCATGCGGCGATCCGAAATTCTGAAGCTGACCAAAGACTGTCTGCACCTCAAAGAACGCATTGCCGATGTGATCGATGGAAAGAACGGCACACGGTCAGTTCCCCTCACCCACCGTGCGGTAGAGATTCTTGAACTCGCCCAATTGTGGGCTACTGTAGAACGTCACCCGAACAACCTAATCTTCACAGTCACTCCGCATGCCGTCTCTCAGGCCGTGCGTCTGGCACGTGTTAAGGCTGGACTGGATAGTAGCGTTAGACTGCATCAACTCAGGCACACCAGAATTACCAACGTGGCCAAGAAGGGATTCAACAACGCTCAGATCATGATTGTGTCAGGGCACAGAGATACACGATCCGTAGCGCGGTACTCCCACTTAAATGTCAGGGACGTACTGCACCTGATCGACTGATCAAACAACGGGGGCAGCCATGATGAGTTAGGAGTTGGCTGCCTCTCTCCTTCCAAATGGTTCGTCAGCTCCAAGGCAGTATGCTGAGCCACCGCCCCAAAGAAAACCATTCACAGTTTCCGTCACACAATGATCGATGACCTACGGAATGCTGGAATACAAGACTTCTTGATCAAGCGTATAGCTGGTCACAACGACTCTGCCGTCACCTTCGGTGTTTACGGTATCCGCACCCCTATCAAAGCAATGGCCGAAGCAATCCGACACCTAAACTTTCACTTAGAAAAATAGTTAACGTAAGTGTCAACATTAGTGCGGACTCTATTGACAAATGAGAATTATTCGTGCTAAAATGTTCTTATAGTGGAGTTGAGACAGTTACGCTGTCTTTCCAGTGTAAAGCCATACACTGCGATCTCTTATGAATTTCTGCCTCCTTATTTAATTCGTGAGTAGATAGCTGTTCCTCCACTACTAAATTCTCAGACCCATAACCTTCACCGGCATGGGTTTTTTTATGCCTGAACCAGACACTTTCTGACATTTACAAACTATCGAGGTAGCATCCTTATGCATATCACCCATTGCCGTGCGTGCAATATCCAATTAATCAACAAACGGGCACATGCTGTAACCTGTTCAAGCAAATGCAGGAACAAAATCTGGAGACAATCGAGAATTACTATGTTGCCAGTGTCAGTAATGCTCAGTCTTACCAGCCATTCATTCTTCACTAAAGCTGCTAATGCTGCGGGCGTATCAATCAACAGCTATATCCATGATCGCCTGATCCAAAATATGGAGTGCTCGCAATGAAAATATTTCTTAATGAACGAGCTGTATACCAACTTGAAGAGCTAATGCACAGGGCTGGTCACACCAACCATCAACACTGCCTCCAAGTTTTGATCACTACAGTGACAAATAACATCCGCAAAGCAGATGCAAAGAAGCAAACAACAAACATCTAAACACCATCCAATCCCAAAATACTTTTCACCGGAGTAAGAGGATCATCATATAAGGAATCGAATCATGAATTACCTAGTAACTCATAAACCATCCCAGTTAATTCTTAAAGCAATCACAACATCTCATACACCAATACCTGATCGAGATCATGTGTTTCATTCCGCATCAACCACAGTGCTTGATAAGTACTATAAATTGGCAACTAAAGCTCGTCGCAATGGTGTGTTAGTAAATGTGAGTGACCTCGCGAATGTCAGCCCAAGTTTCTTGCAATCACTGACAGATTCAAAGCACCAACACTAAGCCATTTCATTGGCCCAAACCGATTAAATATGCATACTCCTGACTACCCTACAGGGTACGGCGTATTGCACGTATACAGCCTTTGTAAACCGGGCATCTAAAACGCCAAAAGCACCTTGTCACAGGTGTCTTTCACACAAACAACCAAAGGAATAAACAATTGATTATCGAAACAACTTTCGATCTGGATCGTTTGCTTGCCGTCAAACAAATGGTTCACTTCATTCACTTGAAACAATCAGCCATTGCAGCGGGTGACAAGGTTGAAGCACGGAGAGCGACTGACATCATTGATCATCTTACCACAGAGCACGGATTATCAGCACCACATGAAGCTCAGGAGAATTCAAATGAGCTGCAGTAGTTTGGAGTACGTCAACAGAGGAATCACAAGGGCATTTGAACGACGACGTGCAATGCAACAACAAACAAAACAATATCTGGAACGGGTGGCACGAGTACAGAGCGCTGATAGCGTTGCAGGTGATTCAAATACAATCAACACCGTTAACAACACCATCACTAAACTGAGTGATGAAGAACACAAACAAACCATCGTACAAACGATGATCGCACTTATCCACAAAAGGAAAATTAAATGACTGATAAAATAACCATCAAGGGTGTGCCACCAAAGTTTGATGAACAGATTTTGAAGCGGCGTAAAGAAGCTCGGTATAATGTTTATGATCAAACTGATGAATGTACCGTGCTCGTACGTGGTGAAATCCCAACTCAGTTCCTCAGCAATGTAATTGATCACCATACTAAAGGTTACACGCTATGTCTGAAATACCCGGTGTCAACTGCTCCTGGTAGTTACAGTTGCCGTATGGAAAAGCCTGACTCAATTAAGATCAGTGAGCGCCAAGCGCTTGATGATGAAGTGAAGCTTGAATACGTTGCTTGGCTTGAAAGCGAGCGTGGGAACTATAAGCAGTTGCTCACTGCTCAATTGCTTATAGCAGCAGAAGCGAAAGAGAAAAAGAAAGAAGAAGATAAACGTGCCAAACTGCTTTCTGAAATTGAGAAGGAGGTAGCAGCCACCTTCGGCGTTCTGGTGGTGCCTGACTAACACAGCGACACCTACCAGAAAGTCGTATAACGCGATTACAGGCCGTTTCCCAATGAGAATCCGTGCTATGGCTCCGACAACGTAACGAGCGTTGTACGGAGCTTTTGCTCGCCATCAATTCCTGATGCGGGTGCAGCCCACTTCATTTACAGAACCTATTTCTTTAGAAAACTATTTTTATTTAGAGAAGTCAAAGATGCTTGACGCCACTTTTATAGAATGCTTCCATTAGATGGAGGCGAGAACTGCAAGCGGTTTTAAAGTCTTAAATTTACCAAAACCAACCGGCAGCTACCGAAAGGAATTGCCTATGAATTGAACTAACAAAGGAGAATTACCATGAGCAATACGCACAAAGAACAACAAGCTATCGCCCTACGCCAAGAAGGAATGTCCTACAAGAAGATCGAGCTGATAACCGGCCTGACAGACTATAAAATCAAGTGTCTGACAAAAGGAATCCAGAAGGTTACGCCGATCAACACACCGCTTGCCAAATCTGTAGAGCGCGTGTATCCGCTGGCGAAAAGGCAGCATGGTATTCGTGATTACGAACTGCGCGACATCATGCATGAGGAATACGGATCGACGTGGGACACCAAAAATGGCAAGTACATCAGCAGCTACGACCAGAACGACCTCAAGTATGTGAAACAGAAGGTTCGCTTCCGCGCGACACAGGATGACTGCAATGTACTGTTCACACCTGACTGGATTGATGAGGGGGCGCCCACTGCTGGTCGTGAGTTTCTTGAAGCCGCTGCCGAAGACATAGCGGTGAGGATCGAAGAACATACGAATCGGTATATGGATTGTCACTCCACACGCTGGAGAGAAGACAGTGAAGAGGTCGACCTTGCCCAACGCAAGCAACACTACGCCGCGAAACGCCACCTGCTGAAGCTGGCAATCCAAGGTTACGGAATGGAACCGCTGGCTAGATTGCTGGAACGTTCACTTGTCCTAACAGACTTGCTTGATAGAACACCCGACACCCCAATGACCAGTGCTAATGGTGACTGGCATGTTGATGAGGCGTCGGAGTATTACCCTGAGCCGACCCGCGCTAACCCGTTCCTAGACTACGTTGAGTCTCAAGGCTGGCTGAAAGACGTTGAGGGCAGCTTTGCTTGACACCCTCAGCGAAAATCGCTGGCTTTTCCCACCATACTAAAGAGCCAGCGAAGCGGCGAAATAGCATGGGTTAAAAGCGTAAGCTTTGAAAGGTGTATTCTCCGGTTACCGGAGGCAAGGTGTTAGTGCGATACGTAAAAAGAAGAGAGGGACAAGCTCCCTCAAAACAAAGAGTATGGTCTTAGAGAATACTATTCTGTCATTCATGACAGGAAGCATCTACTCAGTGTAAACACTGGAAGAGAGCCAAAAGCGTGATGGGCTTTCGCTTCCATCTTTAAAAAGCAGCTCGCTAGCGCTCACCTTGCGGACATGTTCTGTATATGAGAGCTACCAGCTTTCTAGTCTTTTTCTGATTGACAATCAGAACATGTCAGCAATCTCCTGTGTGAGAACACACAGAAATAATTTTGAATAATCATCAGGGAAACAGGATAGTTATCAGAACCAGTATCAGGAGTGACAAGCAGTCACAACAGTCTGATATGTATGCGGTAATGTCCCACAGCATTGATTACACCTGGGTTCCAGTCAATTCAGGTTAAACGCCGTTGGCTTCCTCTCCAATTTCCACACAAGGTGAAAGTAATACAGTTGAAAGCCAAACAAAACCACTCCAGTCACGACGTCAAAGCCAGCTCTAGATGATCGCCCATCACAAACCTACTGTGCTTACCGCTACAGGGTGTTGGCGTTAACCATGACTGGTATGTCGATCTCACCACAGATGCCACTACACGCCATCACCCACAAGCTGGGCTACGATCCTTACATCACTATCAAGGAAGACACCCATGCTAGACAACAACGCCAACATCGCCGCCGCTGATGCGTTAACTTTGTTACTGCACAACCAACACGCTCTCGCTGCTGCGATTGAAGAAATAGCTGTATGGGCAAGGTCAACAGGTTCCTCCGTGACGCATGGCAACGTGATTGCAGCACTGGAAACCATCGACAGGAACGCATCTGCCATCACCACCGCTATCAACCACCTACGTCAAGTATGATCAAAGACTATCTCTAATTAACAGAATAGCATTGTGTAAATTAGCAAGCCCTTGAAAACGCTAGACTTCATCCAGCTGGACGTGCTCTAATTAACACATTAAAACTAGATCACGTGGAGTGTTAATTAGGATGAACATCGTAGAGGCTGTCAAAACAGAAGGCGAAGCTGAGATTATTTCTCGCAAGCTGACACTCAATGCGAGGGGCAATACTCTGTACGCTGACATCTGGCGTTTCGGTGTCAACACCGCACTCCGTATCAGTGATCTGCTGAGACTCACCTTTGAGGATGTCACCTGTAACAAGCTGGTGATCAAGGAGAGCAAAACCAGCAAGACCCGGTGCATCGACCTCAATACTTCAGCCAAGGCGATCATAGAACGTCGCAGGAAAGCACAGCCGGATCACACCTTCTTGTTTCAGGTGGATAGTAACCGGGCGAAGAACAAACCTGTAAGCCGTATTGCGGTTGCAACTGCATTCAAAGCTGTAGGTGATGAAATGAGCATTCAGCTAGGCACGCACTCCATGCGTAAAACTCGTGGCTGGTTGATGTACAACGGTGGAGTGTCCATTGAAAAGATTTGCAAGGTACTGAACCATTCCAGTCCCGCTGTCACCATGGCATACATCGGCATCACTCAAGCTGAAGTTGACGCCACTTATCATGAATTCGTATTCTGATTTCTTGCAATAACTTCTGAGTAACAGTACACGCCAATTTAGTATTGACACTAGTATCAAGATAAAACAGCCTGTACGTGATCCTGCGAACTCTCAGGTCACACGTCGACCATCGTTACAGGATTTTATTATTACAAGCCACCCAACCGGGTCTGATTTCTGAATCATGTCGAACGCTGGCGACTAATATTCAAACAACATCTACGGATTTACACTGAAGTCTACTATGCGCTTGAACGCTGATTGCCAACTCCGGAATGGAGGGAAGCGGCAATATCACAAAAGAAATCCTTGAAATCATGGCATGGTGGCGGTTGGCGGTTGGCGGTGTCGCCACCGAGTACAAAATCAAGAAGAAACAGCGACGACCTGATTGTAACCTCTACTGCAACATCCTTCTTGAACCTAGCTTATAGTGTACTCTCACTTTTCAGCGACAAAATGACTCATGCGAAAGCACACTAAATAGAGTCATCTCAACACAGAGCGAAACTGAGCAACCATATTTTTGATAGACTCTTTTTCAAAGAACCCAAGTTCACGAGGGTAACTTAAAATAGCCCACTCGGAGTAAGCCTCAGCCATCCCAAGCAAATGATGAACCTTTACCGGAAGCATTATAGTAATCATATCAACGTACCTAGAATGCTCCTTCTCTGGACACAAATCTTTCACAATTTTGAATAGAGCACAAAATGCCTTAACGACTGAATATAAAGATTCATGAGACCGTTCATCTAACTCATTAATTAACTTGCACGCTTCCTCAAAGGACCTCTCTCTTTGTGTAATTGCCCGCTGAATAAATGCTACCGACTCACCCGCCTCGATAAAATCCTCTTTCCCCGCACCCACTTTGAGCTTTAAGCTCCGATATTCAGCCAAAGCCATTTCAGCAAAATTAAATAGAGACCCCTCAAACGCTCTAAGCCTTTCATTATAGCGTGCCTCGGCCAAGTCCGATTTCGCCTGCTCAGCCTGATCTATCGCCTGCTCCAGAGCCTTTTCTTGAGAGCTAAAACTCTTTATCAAAAGATAAATAGTAATAAAGTTCAACAGAGGGTTTAGTATACCTCCGGTGTAATCGCCAAAAGTCCCCCAAACCCCCTGCTCCGACGATAGCTCACCACCGAAGGCATAATAGTAGACACCCCAAACTACAGATAGAAAGGCGACGGCCAGCACAACAGGACTATACTTACGCATCGACGGAGTGAAGAATGTAGTGTTTTACACGACCATCAAATGCAAGCACCTCAGTAACAATCGCTTTTACCTTATAAAGGTCATCATTGGCCAATCGTTTCAAACTATCCGCCAAAGCATTTTTTTAGACCTCGGCATCAACTTAATGCTTTTTGGGGAAAAGCTTATAGACTCGGAATCTTCCTCTTCAATAAACCTCCCGGTTCCTCTTCTTGCATTGAAACGACTAACCGCAACTTCAATAGTTTTCTTATGAGGGCTCTTAGTTTCAGCAAAAAGATAGTTGCCGGTATTTTTATCAAAAGATAATAGCGGAGTCCTTGCTTTACTCAGAGTAACTTTATAACCCTGCCCCGTTACAGGATGATGAATTCTTTCCAGCGGTCTTTTTAATCGCTCTAATAACTCATCCGAATGCTTCATTTGCCTGTACCACTGATTCGCCTTTCGAAACTCAAGCTTGGTACTACCACCCACCGGAATCCGCAGATGAAGCCTAAGCAACTCGATATATGCATCCATACCAATATACTTAATTACTCTAATAGACTCCTCGCCATTGAATTCCAACTCAATCTTCTGCCTAAACGAACCAACAAAAGAATTTTTAAAATTTAGACTAAACCCTTTAACAGAGGGCGTTTGCTTCACTATATTATCATTAACAATCGCATGAGTTGTTAAGGCCACTGCCTCCGCAAGACCACCTATAGCGTCTGCTCCGTAGTAAAGATTCAGACCATGAAATTTACTTTCACCAGAGTCAAATGTTAATTCCAGTGGAACGATGATGTTACCTTGCATACCATTACCACCTCAATAAATAAAAATCAGTTACCATTCGACACTAGGAAACTAACCGGGCTTTACGAGGAAGACTTTAAACAAGATAACGATGTTTATAGAAAACTGATTACTGATTATTCTTCCATAAACGCAGCAGCTTGCATGAACTCCTTTCCCGCATAGCGATACCAATAAGCACCCATTGGCACCCGTAGGCACATAGCCACTATAACGCGCTATAGCTGAAAACCCAATATGGCCAAAGAAAAAGAGACACCGAACAGGAAAGTGGCATTCGTCACCCTCAGCGGTACAGACCCTACCAAAGCAGATAAGATGACTATGCAGGTTTTATGGGGAGGGCGATAGCTGCGTTAGAGCACTATCTACTGACGAAGCGCACTTAACAAGACCGATTTTAGCTAAGGCTGAGGGTAATAAGCTGGGTAGGCCAAAAGCAACCGACACCACCTCATCATTGCAGCGTCTGAAATCGCAGGAATGACCCAAGCACAGGTATAATTTGAACTGATGCCTTGCTAAGCAAAAATCTAAATAGACCCTCAAAACCGCCATACGGCCGTGACGCCGGGGCGGCTACCAAGGCAAATCATCGCACATACCTTCATTGCTATTCAAATATTTTCCCACCTAGTCACAGGCCATCCGTTTACATCAACGAGACTTGACGGTATAGAGCTTCGATTTACTAACAGCACCTGAAAACCCTAAGACATCCTGTATATAATGTCGCATAGCGTGACAGAGTTCATTCGGAGCCCTAGGATCGAACAAGACGGAGTCAATCAAATCGACGCCGTCGAAATTAACTACAATTCCTTTCCGCGTACCACTTTCCTTTCTCTCAAAATTCGAATTGAACAGTATTGCTCTAAATTCGCTTTCATGTTCGAACGCTGACCTTTTGATACACAACAGATCAGCGCCTAAAGAAGGGCTACAGAAGTCTTTGTCAGCGATAAGAGCCTCGATTGCCGCAGTCTCTTTCTTATAGCCCGATTGATCAAGGTACTTCACCCTCTCCAACCGCCTCTTGAAGCTCTTGTTTTTTGCAGTATAACCCTGCATAACCTGATTTAGCTTTCCCACTTTAGTGCGAAGGCGAACACCAAGAAAATTTGGCGAGTATATTCTCCACATTGCATCCGACATACTAGCCGTTGTCCAGCACTGAGCAAATATTGCATGATCATAACTATGTTTCACATGTGTTTCATAAGGGTCCTCCCACTGAGAGGGATGCGAAAAATAAAGCGCCCCCTTTAAAACCTGCACAGCGTGATCAAACCTCATAATACGGTACAAGTATTTATCTTCTGAAGTCATAACTTCTCCACACCTATATTTAGTCCATCACTCACCCCAAACACTTACACTTACAAGGTTACAGCCAAAATAATTCAACTCAGCATCAGCTCTCCCGCATACAACCTGAGGACAGCACGCGAATCAATTAATTAAATTACTCCATTGCTGTCTCAAGCCTTCAAAAATATTATCCCGTTCTTCATTATAAATTCTCACCAACTCTTCGACATCCTTATCCTCCAAAACAAGCATATACCCCCTTCTATCCTTGGCAGTATCTTTGCATCTCTCCAACAAAAGAGCCCTATCCTCAATAGACCGACATACTAGAATACCAACCTGCCCCCTACTTGGCCCAAACCTAGAAGACAGCTGATCAATTTCAGGATTACCGATCTCCTTTCCGTAATTTTTGCATTCAATAAATATCAATGGAGCGCAGTAATGGAGAGACAGCCATGCGAAAAATCCAGTCTTTGCTTCATTGCTATAAGTAATATCAACCCGCTTTCGACCTTGATGCAAAACGGCTTGCTTCTTAGGATTACAAAGGGAAGGATAGAAAATAACCGAGAAGATTTTTTCAATAATTTTTTCGTAAGCATCAGCATCATTTCTTCCCGGAGCCAAGCCCTTCATATCCAGCATTAGAGTCTTCAAGTCCGGAAGCTCTACCCCCTCCACCTCTGAAAGTTGCTCATGAGACAACGGTAAGGAAACATTATTTTCTTTATACTCCCTATACTCTTCCAGAACTCTTGGACGCAACTGAGTCTCCCTTACAGCAGCCAACTTATCACGCCCATACTTTTCCATCAGAGCCTTTTTAGTAACTCGCTCCCTACCGTTACTCAGAATCTCTACCAGACTCGATCTTGCGCTCAGATGCTCTTGCTGCATTTGAGGAAGCAAGTAATGCCGATAATACTCATCAAACTTATAGCTAAGACGCTGACGAACTAAAAGTTTAGGAACCAAAATTACCTTTCCGTAAGGTGTAATTGGCAATGGAACTAGAGCCGTTTCCCACCGCCCCTTCTCCGCATTCCATATAGGGCCAGAATCTACATCAGGAGTTAAAGGAACTCCGTAAAAAGAACACATGTCCTGAGTATACCTAATAAGCGGGCCACGCAAAATATTGCACACCGCATCAGATATCATGTCCGTCCCTATACCCGGAATTAGCAATGCAGTGTCTTCAAGGTCTCTCAGCAGACCAGTCTTTACAGCATCGCTTTGACTGAGGGCACCCCAAACACTCTTAGCCGATCCACTACCAAACCCATGGCCGCGAGACTCGTTGGCTGAATAACCCAAGTGAAACTCATTTCGTTCATTAAGCGACGAAAGCAGTCGT
Organism: Pseudomonas sp. SM4; assembly: GCF_051913165.1. Taxonomy (NCBI): domain Bacteria; kingdom Pseudomonadati; phylum Pseudomonadota; class Gammaproteobacteria; order Pseudomonadales; family Pseudomonadaceae; genus Pseudomonas; species Pseudomonas sp. SM4. Next base: position 11,724 of record NZ_JBODOE010000024.1, read on the forward strand.
TGTGCTTTATCATTATTCCCAGAACGAATTAAAGTCAAAACTTCCTCAAAAAAAGTCTGGAGGAGTGACGATAGTTCATTCCCCCATGGACTACTTAATGACTTTATTGCACCCGGCTCCAAAAAAACGGGCACGTCCGTGTCCAAGCGAATATCGACAAAGTCTAAATATGGCTGTGTAAGACCAAGTTTGAAGTATTCAGAAAATCTCATCATTCCCTCGATGCCAAGTACGCCAAGGACTGACAATACCGGGAATCAAGGCATTTCGCTATCAATCTGCAACACCCCACCAGCCACATCTCGCAAACGACATCACCACCGCACTGGAACGACTTCATATGAATGCAGATGCGATCGACACAGCTACAGAAAGCTGCATCGACATCATCACTCAAGCTGAAGCAGATACCGCAATACAAAAACCCCGCCGAAGCGGGGTTTTTGCATCACACAAAGTCTTTCAAGACTATTACTGCCGCCACTCTGTCGGTTGCTGCTCTCCCGGCATTACCAACGCCTCATAATTCAAGATTCCCGCAGCACGTGCCGCAGCCGCTACGGTCGCCTTCGTATAACTGACAGCACTGTCTATCGTACTACCGGGATTGAACCATGCAGTCCACAAGGTTGTGAGCTTGTGCTTTGCATAGTTTTGACCCTTAAGATAGTCGTAAAACTTCGCTCTCGCTGCCTGAGGGACGTTACCGTTCAAGTCCACAGTCAAGGTTACAAAAATGGTCATGATTCACTCCCCCCGCGCTTTGTTGGCTTGGGAGACAACTGAACCCGCAAGGGTCTTTGTCTCTTGGCTGTACTTCTCGCTCTGAAGCACTCGACCTGCTTTCGCCTCCATCTCGGCACTAGTCTGCTTTCCGGTGTTGGTTTGAGCCAACGTGGAGGCTGCTAAGCTCTTGGCAATTGCAGAGGCGTGAGGATCGCGGAGGGTTTCAGAGGCCAGCTTGGCCACCTTCGCGGAGGACTGCTTTGAATTACTAGGCATGACATTTTACCTTTGTAGCAAAGGATAGAATTGTCACCCCCAAGGATTGCCGGTCAGCAGAGAGCTGTTGACGATCACGTCATTGTTTGGCTCAATGCAGTCCCCCTAGGGCTAACGTAGTCACTACTGTTTAGCTTTGGTTGGTGCGGGTGGTTGTGAATCGGTCTCGACAACTTAGATCACAACCGCTCGCAGACTTTCCTAAGTACCTCATTCGAGGTCAGTAGCTAGCGGCAAAACCCAATATGTAGGTTTTTTTTCACCGCTACGCCCAGCATATTGCGTTTCGTGTGGCGATTGCAACGTACTACCTGTGGATAAACCAGTGCGTAAATGCGTCTGAAAAACGGAACTGCCCTGCAAGCCCCGTGCCGACTGGTCTGGTTCATTTAATCTTTTTTCAGAAGGTGTGTGACCACCTTACTGGCGCACCATTTGTCCCGCCTCCTTGTCACCCTCCCGCCGGTATATATCGCTCTGCGGCCAACGCAACTGCTCACATTCAACCTTGAGCGTGCCAAGCTCTTTGCACGCCTGTCGATACATTGATATAAGCCCGGACAGCTCTTTGTGTGCGCTCCGAAGGTTCCGCCGAGGCAGCTCCAGCTCCGAGCATAACGAGTCGCATTTATGCTTCACCAGCTCTTCACGCTAGAGCAAGCCATGCTCAAATCCCACCTCATTGATTAAGTTGTCTGTCATTTGAGTAGCGCTACCTACACAGTTCTTACATACAGTGTAGCTCGAAAAACGGTCGCTCAAGCATGGAAGACAGATGACGAAGAGGATTGGGATATAGAGGAAAGATTGCGCATGAGAGACGGCTCCTTTGGTCGTTCACATTGCCCAGTGTGAATGAAGCCTATATTTTGTGAACGTTCTGAAGAAATCGCAGGCAACAAAAAAGGGCCCACCTTTCGGTGAGCCCTTCTAGACCGCCCAGCAGAGCGGATTTTGTTTGGTAGGCGCGATTGGACTCGAACCAACGACCCCCACCATGTCAAGGTGGTGCTCTAACCAACTGAGCTACGTGCCTGCTGTGAGGCGGCATTCTACGGAATTCCGGAGGGGTGTCAACACCTTTTTTTCACCTAACCCTATGAATATGCAAAATATTTAATTTCGGCCCGGCGGCATTGGATTTCCGGTGGCTGGCGGAGGTTTTTCAACTCGGGTAGGATCGCCGCACTCGTAAAATATATTAAACACAGAGGCTGCAGGATGGCGAACACTCCTTACCCCGAGTCTTATTATGCGGCGTCGGCCAATGCCGTACCGCCACGTCCTGCCTTGCAGGGTGATGTGGAGACGGACGTCTGCGTGATCGGCGCCGGGTATACCGGACTGTCTTCTGCGCTGTTCCTGCTGGAGAACGGTTTTCGCGTGACCGTGCTGGAAGCGGCCAAGGTCGGCTTCGGCGCCTCCGGGCGTAATGGCGGACAGATCGTTAATAGCTATAGCCGCGACATCGACGTGATCGAACGCAGCGTCGGCCCCAAGCAGGCGCAATTGCTCGGGCAGATGGCGTTTGAAGGCGGCCGGATCATTCGCGAGCGCGTGGCGAAATACAACATACAGTGCGACTTGAAGGATGGCGGCGTGTTTGCGGCCCTCACTGCCAAGCAAATGGGGCATCTGGAATCGCAGAAGCGCCTCTGGGAGCGCTTCGGCCATACACAACTGGAATTGCTCGATCAGCAGCGCATTCGCGAAGTGGTCGCGTGTGATCAATATATTGGCGGCATGCTCGACATGAGCGGTGGCCATATTCATCCGCTGAACCTGGCGCTCGGTGAAGCAGCTGCGGTTGAGTCGCTTGGCGGCACTATCTATGAACAATCGCCTGCCGTGCGCATCGAGCGCGGAGCCAACCCGGTGGTGCACACGCCACAAGGCCGGGTGCGCGCGAAATTCATTATCGTCGCCGGCAACGCCTACCTCGGCAATCTGGTGCCGGAACTGGCGGCCAAATCGATGCCCTGTGGCACACAGGTGATCACCACCGAGCCGCTGGGTGACGAATTGGCGAAAACACTGCTGCCCCAGGACTATTGCGTAGAAGACTGTAATTACCTGCTCGACTATTACCGCCTGACCGGCGACAAACGCCTGATCTTTGGCGGCGGCGTGGTATATGGCGCGCGCGATCCGGCGAATATCGAGGCGATCATCCGCCCGAAAATGCTCAAGGCGTTCCCGCAGCTCAAGGATGTGAAGATTGATTACGCCTGGACGGGCAATTTCCTGCTGACTCTGTCGCGCTTGCCGCAAGTGGGGCGTTTGGGCGACAACATTTATTACTCGCAGGGCTGCAGCGGCCATGGCGTGACGTATACGCATTTGGCGGGCAAGGTGCTGGCGGAGGCGTTGCGTGGGCAGGCTGAGCGTTTTGATGCGTTTGCGGATTTGCCGCATTACCCGTTCCCGGGCGGGCAGATGTTGCGCACGCCGTTTGCGGCGCTGGGGGCTTGGTATTACGGGTTGCGGGATAAGTACGGCTTTTAAATTCGAGCTATGGAAACCCTGTGGTGAGGGGATTTATCCCCGATGGGTCGCGCAGCGGCCCCAAAAAATGGGACTGCTACGCAGTCCATCGGGGATAAATCCCCTCGCCACAAATGCGTCTATGACTTAATCAGAGCTGGTCGCGGGCAATGCCGCTGCGAATCCGCAGAATATCCGCCAGCACCGCCAAGGCAATCTCCGCCGGCGTCTTGCTGCCGAGGTTAAGACCAATCGGCGCATGAATCCGCGCCAACTCCGCCTCCCCCAGCCCACCGATTCGACGCAACCGCTCAAAGCGCTTTTGCGACGTCTGCTGCGAGCCCATCACGCCAATGTAGAACGCTTCGGTGCGCACCGCTTCCATCATCGCCAGATCGTCGATGCGCGGATCATGGGTCAACGCGACAACCGCCGTATCACGGTGGCAGCCGCCATCGGCGATAAACACCGAAGGCAATTGCCGGCGAATCTCCACGCCATCCAGCACCACACCTTCGAGCACTTCATCGCGCGGATCACAAAGAATCACTTCAAACCCGAGGCCAACGGCGAACTCGGCACACGCCTGCGCCACGCTGGAATAGCCAGCGAGCAACAAGCGCTGCGCCGCGCCAATACGAATCCGCACACGATCGATCTCGCGCTCGATCCGCGCACCCTGCTCGCGATCAGCGAACAGGCTACGCGCACCACCGGCCAGATCGACCTCGCGAATCAAGCGACGCTGCCCCAGCAACGCCGACTCCAGTTCACGCAGATGCGCCTGCACCTCGCAGTCGGCGTCAAATTTCTCAACCAGCACATCGAGAATGCCGCCACAGGGCAGGCTGACCCGCGAACGCGGGTCGTCGCCCTCGCCGTAGCGCACGACGTTGACCGCATCGAGAAACGCACCGTCGGCAACACGCTCAAGGAAGTCTTCCTCGACGCAACCACCCGACAGCGACCCGATCCACTGCCCGCCATCGTTCACCGCCAGCAGCGAACCTGGCGCACGCGGTGCCGAGCCGTAAGTGGTCAGCACGGTGCAGAGCCAGATGCGCTGCCCCGCCACCGACCACTCCAGCGCCCGGCGCACCACTTGTAGATCGAGATGCTGCATGTCAGTGGGCCTTGTGCTCGATGGACGGTGCGTCGGCTTGCAGCTTCTGCACCTCGCTGACTGCCAGCTCGGCGGACTGCCCTCCCCACCCTTGACGCAGGTAGTTGAGCAGATCGGTCAGCTGTTCAGGACTGAGCTTGTCGGCGAAACCCGGCATCGGCTGCATGTGTTCGAACCCGGAGAACTTCTGCTCGCCGATACCATCTTCGATCACGCGCAACAGGTTGCGTGGGTCTTCCAGGCGCAACGTGGTATTGCCGCGCATGGCCACCGCGATGTGCGGTTTGCCTTCGCCACCGACCGCATGGCAACCGGCGCAGACGTTCAGGTATTCCTGCTGGCCGCGCCGGGCACTGGCACTGAGTTTGTCCACGGGCACTTCAACCAGCGTTTTCGCCGCTGGCGGTTTGTCGCCGAGCAGGAACGTCGCCATCGCCGCCAGATCGGTGTCGCTCAGGCCTTGCGTGCTGTTGTGGAACACCGGGAACATCTCGTTGAACATCGTCCCCTGCGCACTCATACCGTGCTTGAGGAACGTGCCCAGATCCTGCTCGTTCCAGCCGCGAGCGGCCAGATCGGTGGCCAACAAGCTCGGCGCCAGATAACCATTGAGGATGCCGCCGGTCAGGCGCTTGTCCAACTGCATCGCGCCCGGCAGGCCGCGTGGCGTATGGCATTCGCCGCAGTGGCCAAGGACTTCGACCATGTACTGGCCGCGTTTCCAGGCGTCACTTTTGCCTTCGGCCGGCTCCAGCTTCAACGCTTTGCCGTACATCATGTTCCAGCCGATCAGGCCTGGGCGCACGTTGAACGGAAAGCTCAGGCTGGTGACCGGGGCTGCACGCTCGATCGGCTCGATGGTTTTCAGGTACGCATGGATCGCGTCCGAATCTGCACGCGGCATCAGGTGATACGAGGTGTACGGCATCGCCGGATAGAGGTTCGCACCGTCACGACGCTTGCCTTCGGTCAGCGCAGCGAAGAACTCGTCATCGTTGTACAAACCGATGCCGTGCTCTTTGCTCGGCGTGATG
>NZ_JBODOE010000025.1:0-9612 GCF_051913165.1 Pseudomonas sp. SM4
CAGAGCACGCCATCAAGCATCAGGCGGTCGTTCAGCCGGGGTCGCCCCCGACCATGGGTTTCAGTGAAGAGATCAGCAACCACAATCCAGGCCTCATCCGAGAGTTCGTAACGCTTTGCCATCACAGAATTCCTTTCCGTAGATGGCGGGGAACCCTACAGAATTTCAGCTTCCGAGGGGCGCCGATTCAGTTTCTCGGGATTTCGTACAGAACCTAACGTTCACCTGAGAAGAAAGGCATGACCATAAGCTTCTTTCTCCGGAATACTTCTCAAAAAGCGGGGACACGACAATTGCCCTGACGCCCGACGGGGGGATGGAATACTAACCTAAAGTACTAGCCATCACTTTCTCTTGACCAGCAAATACTGATCAATCCCATATTCCTTTTTCAAGGCGACACCCACTCGTTTAATCCAGCTGATCCGGGACTCATTCTCCACAGGCGCGATACCAGATAAGACTGATTCTGGAAGTGACCTTTTCAAGTCGCTGGCAACAGCTTCTATTGATTGAGGCTCTTCATCCGCAGCACGGGAATTAAACTGACTTTGCCGGGCAAGGAAGTCCGATAAATTCATCGAAACATCATCGAGGACCGCAGGAGAGTGAAATGCGACATCGTTGGCATGCACCGAATAGGAATAGTGATGCTCGTGCGACTGAACCATGTCATGAGGCACGATGCAGATGTGTGCTTGCAGGAATGGCATGTTCATGAACATCTCCGTAAGCATCGTCGAGTTCAGCAGATAACGCCTGTTATTAGACCGCCAAAATGGGCCATCATGAAGGTATTCCCTATGCGACTTGTCTCTAAGCAGCCGCAAGTACTCTTCTTTCTCATAGGTAGTCGGCGCCACATACATCGCGTAACTTCTCTTTGAGGGGTCATGCATCGCATACAGCAAGTTATGCTGAAGCTGCTCGGGCACTTTCGCATGTTTAGCGGGGCGCCGCAGCGGAAAACAAAGGGAGTAAGGATTTTCGCAAAGATCATTGTCCGCACGAAACTTTCGGATCGTGTTCAAGCCTGCATCTTCTCTATCCTTATCGATTGGGACCTTTTGCGTCCCCAGTAAACCGACAGGTGCTTTGGCCTGTAGATAATATCGAGCCAGGATGCCTTCGTATTCATGATCAGCGCCCGTTTTCGCCTCATCAGAAGGGTGAAGTTCAAAGCTCCTCTCTAGCCCTTCCTCGAGAAGACCGAAGTAGAATCCGAGCTTGATCGCAATTTGCTCTTCGGAAAGCTCAAATGGAAACTTGAATTTATCCCGTCGCAGCGCACGCTTGTTCATTTGAGTCTTTGTCGACATTATATCCCCTAAAGCCTGCCGCAAATAAAATGTCCGTCTTGACCGGGCATGACGGTCGCCCACCACCAGACTCTATAAGAAAGGCATCCAAATCCGCCCAGGCTGATTTGAAAATCAGGCTCGGCGCTTATTGACAACTAGTCAAGTACGCGCCCTCGTCCGTTTCGCCTTGCCTAGTCCTTGCTCGAATATATTTCGTACAGAGCCTAAGTCCCTCCCACACAAGGCAACTATTAATTGCGCGAACCCTCATACACAGCTCAGGAAAATTCCACATGCAAAATCTTATATCCAAATTCATTATCAATACCAGTCAACACCGCCTTAAAACCACGACGAATTAGAACCTCCATCTCATGCCCCGTACGTCTATTTGAAAAAGCGCTATACACATAGACTGGACTAGAAAAATAATTTGAAATAGTAATGAGCCATAGGTGGAATTCGCCACCATTTTTACGCTGAGCCTCATCGGAAAACCAAGCCGCACGATACGCATTCAGAGTTGTGGAAAAAGCTCTATCAACATCTATGGTAGCTCCCACTTGAACGACCCCAGGCCAATGCCCTCCATGAAAAAGCTTTTGACCAGAGCATAATGTCGGCAGCGGCGCCAGCTCAAGATTCAATTTTTCAGGATCGTGTTTGCAATCTCGGTATTTTTCTATCTGAGGAGACGCACTCAAAGTAGGCATTAAGTTTAGCCAACTGCGATAGACGCCAGTGTTCAGTTTATTCTCGAGATCAGATGTAAAAGCATTTCCAGCGGCTCCACGGGTACTTGCCGCGAGAGCAGCAAATTCAAAGGCATTATTTGCAACCAGCCTTGGTCGTAAGGGCGTTCCCGGAAGTCCCATCTTTACTCGGTAAGCATCAAGCGCTACCTCCCTAGGATCGTGCTCTCCTTCACTCAGCGGAAAACAATCTAGCAAGGGTAATTTATACATGGCCGCACCTATCCCAGGCGAAAAAGATGGCATTTTGCCTCAAGTGACCAATGACTGTCATAACATCTTTACTTTGAGCGCATGCTGCCAATTCAGTCATGATCCCGAGCCCTACGCTTGACATGGAGAACTCTACGCTGCTCCACGTCAGCAGCCAAAAAAGACTTCTGGAACATCTTTGCGCAGCCCCCACGACACCGTGCTTCGCTGCAGCGACCTCACTCCAGTAACCCCTTCTTAGGCTCTGTACGAAAAGAGATGTCGCAAACACCGCATGGAACACGCCAGTGAAACCATGGCGGCGTAGCTTTTCGCGAGCTTGTCGAAGCGCGTCACGATGCGGCGGTTCTCTTTCAGCCAACCAAACATGCGCTCGATGATGTTGCGTTGTCGGTATTTGGGCCGATCAAACAGTCTGGGTAAGCCAGGCTTGGCTTTGCGCTTCATTGAGCGCATCGGAATGACGGGTTGCATTCGATATTGGTCGCAGTAGCGGCGCAGTGCTTCGGCGTCGTAGCCCTTGTCGGCAAGCAACCATTTGCAGCGTTTACGCGGGCGGCCACGTTGGTTTGATGGAATGCTGACTTCGTCCAGCAGTGGTTGCGCGTAGCTGATGTCACTGACTTGACCGCCAGAGAGGAGGAAGCGCAACGGTGTCCCGTTGGCGTCGCAGAGCATGTGAATCTTGGTTGTCAGGCCACCGCGACTGCGGCCTAGAGCGTGATCGGCAGGCTCGTCAGGCCCCTTTTTTCCTGGCGCCAGAAGAGGCTCGGGTTGCGCGTACAGCGGTTGAGTCGATCATCCAAGTTTGCAAATCGATCAAGCCTTGCTCATTCAATCTCAGGTGCAAGCGTTTAAGCATCTGATCGAATGCCCCCTGGTTTCGCCAACCCCGAAAGCGTTGATACACCGTTGACCACGGGCCAAAGCGCTCGGGCATATCTCGCCACGCAGCACCCGAGCAGAGCACGCCATCAAGCATCAGGCGGTCGTTCAGCCGGGGTCGCCCCCGACCATGGGTTTCAGTGAAGAGATCAGCAACCACAATCCAGGCCTCATCCGAGAGTTCGTAACGCTTTGCCATCACAGAATTCCTTTCCGTAGATGGCGGGGAACCCTACAGAATTTCAGCTTCCGAGGGGCGCCGATTCAGTTTCTCGGGATTTCCGTACAGAACCTAGCATGACCTGCCCCTCGGGGCTAACTAGCAGAACCGGTTGTCGCCTGCCTATCTTGATTGCCCGCTTCAGGTTGCGAACACCGTAAATTACTTCATAACCAAGTTCGGCCAAAAAACCTACGACATCCTCATCACCAAAGCTGGCGTGCTTCTTGACGTTAGCAGCCTTTGTTATCACTCTCAGATTCCAAGGTATGTGTAGTCCGCAGACCTTTTTACCTTGGAGCGGAATGATGTGATCAACGTCATGCTTAATACCAGTCTCGGCTGACAGCCGCCTAGCCTCCGTGTAAATAGCATCAATCGCCTTATGATCAGCCCATAGGGGCGTAGCGTACTTCAATGCTGTCCTGCGCTCTTGGGCATTCCACTTCAGCACGTCCTTGCGTCTTTGCACTCTTAACAAGGCATCTGCGTCCCCAGCGGCAGCCCGAAGCACATCATCTCGTTCGAACTGTCGCATGGCGTCATTTCCTATAGTTCAGACCGCGCCCAGCGCAGTCTGCTGATCGCTTTGAATTGACTGATACCGACTGAGCCACGTTCGTTTCGAGCCTTTGACCCAGGCCTTGTCAGTAACGCCTCAACCGCAGATCGATCCGCTTCAAAAATCTGGAAAGCGTTGTAATCCGTGTCGAGAAGAACCAGTAAAACAGTATCGAAGGGTTGCCTTAAATCGATTGATCCCACTCGGCCGCTTCGCATTCGTGGGCTGGTGAAATACCGCCCCTTGATTTGAATTCTGACTGTCAGCCCATCTCTCACTTCTGTCGCGTCGTACCCAGCTTGCCTAGCCAGTTCCAACTCGACGTTGAGGTGCCGAGCTGCCTCGTACTCTGCGATTTCCCCAGTCACACCCAGCGGTTTGCGAGTGAGTTGGTAATAACGGCGAGCCAAAACCTTGGTGTCTCGAAGGATCTGGTACACCTCATCGGCGTCCTCCATGCGACTTTCCTATCGTTGGCCTTGGTTCATTAGCCTGATTGTTTAGATTTGATCAGGGGCTTCCGCCTAGTCGTTAATCTTTTCAACAACTGGGACATCCCCCCAATATCCCGCAAATACGCAATCGCGCATGACGGGCCAAAGTACGCGATTCACGTACTCTCGATCATTAACTCTCCACGCAGCGACACGGGAACGTTGTAGGTAGTCCGTGACGTCTTGCGATGCAGTAAATTTGCTGCCTGCTGATCGCCATTTTTCACAATCGTCATCAAATCGAATTTTGCGCAAATGCAAGACGTCCATCGGTTGCTCTGGTATTGGCGGGGTAAGTGCCTTTTCTTTCATGCCAGATGGCATCGGTGGTTCGGCAGCTGCTGATACATTGCAGCCTGCTGCAATCGCCAAAATGAGCGCTACAAACATCCGTTTCATGTTTTTTTCCTATTTAATCCGGCTTACAGATCAGGCCTACTTTCTTGGCCTCTTCGCGGGCAGCCTTATAGCCATCCAACGGGTATGCCGGCCACCCGGAGGGCATGCAAAACCCCTGACGGCGCTCCTGGGATCGGAACTGCGCATGCCAGCCATCGTTACGGTCGAAAACCCAGCCGAATAGTCCAGTAGCTTGAAACTGGTCGTATGTGATATCGATGATGAAATCACCGACCTCAAACCATGCGTGGGTCGCTCCGTCTTTCAGCTTTGGGTGACGTGTACCGCAGACGTACTCCCCTTCATACTGAAGCGTTTCCCAAACTACTCGCCCCAAAATGTCGGAAGCGACCCCGCACGCGCCTGAGGGAAATCCGTTAAAGGTTGAGCCCTTTGCATCAACGAGGCTAATGAGCCCAACCCTGCACGCAAGGGCCACCTTCTCAAGCTCTGTCCTGATTGCATTCATGGTCTAATCCGTGTTCGAGCCCTTTGGCTTCGAGCCAAGTTCTTTAGACCTGATCAAAGCATCCAAATTTGGCACGACATTGGCATCGAGGTGATCCTGCATTTGCTGGCTCAGATGGTGCTCGCTGGGAATACTAATGCCCTCTTGCTTCGCCCATTCCCGCAAAACGCCCAGCAATACCATGCTGACGGTCTGACCATCATCCATGTACTGGAGCAGGAAAGCCTTTAGCCTCCCCCGTCCTTCATCGGAATGCAGGTCAAGACCTCCGGGCACATCATGTAGCCGATGCGCGATGACGTTGCGATACTGGAGGAAGCGATCCAACTTGTCGTCGAAGGTGGGATGCAGGTCTACCCGCTTCCGCAGCGCATTGAGCAGTTGTCCCAAAGTGGCTTTTGAATGTCGCTCAAGCAGGATCTGAAGCTGTTCCACAGTTTGCAGTGGCTCGCCGTGCAATGGAAACGTTAGGCAGTTGCTCAACAGACGCTCAACACCCTGCCCCGTGATCACCGCAAGGCCCAATATCTTCAGCACATCGTCCTGCACAGGCTTATAGCCCGATTGCGCTTCATCTTTCATGATCAAGTCAGTCCTTGATGTGCTGGAAGCCAAAGCGGCAGCGTCTACGGCCTCAGCCCCACAGATGCGGGACTTGGGCGAGAATTTCCTGTAACCAGGATTACCCTGCGTAGCGCTCCCATTTTTGGATTGCTACTCTTGCTTCTATTTGGTCGACGCCGCTTCCCAATGAATCAGCAAATGCCAAGTGGGCATCCATGTAGCGGTCAAAATCTTTCTCCGGAACACTATTTTTTTCCCATTTTTTCGAACCACTTGTAACGTAGTCCGATGATCGACTTGCTCACCGCTTCCCATGTCCGAAGCTACCCGGCAGGCGTGCCCACGAGTCGAGCATATCAACACGCTTTGGCGCCTTCTTCTCCTTCGTAGCAACAGGCTTCACCGGCACTTTTGCTTTAAATTTCGCTCCTGCAAACTCTTCCACACTTACCTTAAAGCTCACATGCGTATTGGGAGGTTTCCCGCTCCTTGCGAAGACGGTTCCCACCGGCCCCATTTTGCTTGTTAGCCCAAGGCGTTCACAGATCCATGCTGAAACGAACAGCTTGAAGTCACGACCTTCGAATACGTTCACCAATGCACCAAGAAGGGTGTAATCACCATGCTTCTCCGAATGCTCTATACAGTGCGTAAGCGCCTGGCTATACAGGTAGGACATGAGAACCTTCTTTTCGTCGAGAAGTGTTCGTACAGTGCCTTTGCTCAGGGCTACGATTTGTTTATATGAGTCCTTCATACTGCTTCCAGCTCCTGCCGTTCGTGTATTGAAGTCAATTAAACCTAAAAAGCAGGGCTTTAAATCGTCCATTTTTTCGTAGGCAAACCATAACTCAATTTTTGCCAGAAGCCACGAGGGCTGATGGTCAGCTTTTGGCCGAAAGCCGCCCTTCGAGAATGGCGGCTTTGGACTGAACCGGTAGTGTTTTGCATGAGAACACCATGAAGAAATCAGGCATTTCCCTCGAATAAACATAACTCGGCAAACGCGTTTAAATTACACAAACCGTTACTGCACAAAGGCTACAACGCCTTGCGCCGTTGCCTACGCTTACGCCAGAATCCGCCGGCATACACGACTATGGATCGGGCTATATCGTTTCCCCGTCACTGCAAAACAGTGATCGGGTTTGGTAGCCCGTTTCTCGACAACCGTAAGGCACAACCTTAAGTGGTCTCCATTTGGAGGCTCCGTTTTTATGGTGGCCATGCGTGGGGCTCCTTCGTGGAGCGCCGGGGTTTTCTCTGTCTTGACCGGTCTACCAACCCACGTGTGGCCGCCACCCTTCGTTTGGTAGCGAAAGTGACGGCTCTTCATTCTTTCAAGAAAGAGGTGCTGTTATGTTCAAAGTTACTCCAAACCCACCGGACGCCGATCCGATCCCGTACGACCCAACCCTCGAACCTCAAAAGATAAGAGAGGCGACCGACCGCGCCATCAATTTCTATCTCAACCCCGGCTCACTGAAGCTCTCAATCCCTTCCCGCAAAACCAGCAAGATCTTCCTCATCGACCCCGCCGTGGACGAAGAAACACTCCTCCTCGAAGCCTGCGAGTCGTTGGCCGCCGCCAGTGACATGGCACGTGACATGAGCGACGTCGTCGACAACTCCCAACGCCGGACCATGCTGATGCTGCATCAGGTGATCATGCTGAGTGAGTTGATGGTGAATCGAGTCCTGGATGGCCGCCGCTTGCCGAACTAAGCGCTGCGTCATTGACGGCTAGGCCGCGAACGCTGTGTAGGAGCTGCCGTAGGCTGCGATCTGTTGATTTTGTTTTTGATTGTTGAAGAGCAGATCAAGGGATCGCAGCCTGCGGCAGCTCCTACATGGTGGGGATTCATATTTCTTTTGGAGTGCCTTGATGGGTGCTTGTGGAGTTTCAGTTGATGTCCGAAACCACTAACAGTCCGCCGGTAATAGATCCGGCGTCGCCTTATGAGTCATTCGATTCGAAGAAGCTTCATGCGGCGGCAGAGCGGGCGCTTGATCATTATCTTGCGCCTGAGAAGATCATGGCGACGCCGTACAGCCCCAGCACTTTGTTCATGGTTAACCCGCAATCCGACACGGAAACGTTGCTGGTCAATGCTTGCGAGTCATTGGCTTCGGCGACGGTGATGCTGGGTGATTTTGCCGGGATGCTGGAAGGGCCGAACCGCAATACGCTGTTGGGGATTGCGCAGGTGGTGATGTTGGGGGAGTTGGCGGTGAACAAGGCGTTGGATAACGTCGAGTTGAAGGCGTCGGCCTAGGGTTTTGTGCCTGGCTGATTCGGAATAAGTGGCTAGGGAGTGAGGTCCCTAGCCACGAAAACAACGCGCAAAAGGGGACGGGTTTATTTTCTCAGAATGAATTCATGCCCAATTGCCTCAAGTAAGCGGCAAGCTAAGGCATCATTGCCGGTGCCGGTGCCGGCGATAGGCGGCAGGCGGTTTCCTCGTGCGGAAGGGGACTGCTTATTTGCGTTCCTGTCATGTCGATTTGCGCGTTGGTGTTGTTCATCACCGCAACATTCGCCGACGGTGTCGCAGTCGAAGCAGTTGCAGGCTCATTGGATGAAAGACGGAGGAATTTTTCACATTGGGACGTTTGACAGAGCCACAACTGACCAAGGTAAGAGCTGCGCTCTCGGAGCCGTTCAACGACTTTCCAGTCGAATATGATTTTGTTGCGGAAAAGGTCAGAGGCGTCGCCCCTGACATTCTTTACGAAATCCTCTATTCAGAGGTCGCGCCGGTGTGTTTTACCAATCTTGTGGCTGCTGTACCTCCGGTGTGGACAGGCTTCGACCCCGAATCTCTCAGGGAGTGGATAGAGGAAAGGTTGGCTGCGAGAGAGCGTAATTGGTTTCGCCGTCAGTTCGACAAAGTGCTGGTTCGCTGGCTGAAATACAACTACGCCTACATCTGGAAGGAAATCGCTAGCAGGCTGTAGCTTGCGGGGGGATTTTTGATTTTTTGAATCTGAACAAAAGGGCCTAACAGGCCCTTTTTTATTAGTGGGGCTGTTGCTTAAACATAACCAACCAAACGCGTTTAAATTACACAAACCGTTACGCCACAAAGGCTACAACGCCTTGCGCCGTTGCCTACGCGTACGCCAGAATCCGCCGGCATACACGACTATGGATCGGGCTATATCGTTTGCCTGTCACTGAAAAACAGTGATCGGGTTTGGTAGCCCGTTTCTAAGCGTGTGTTGACGCCTTATGCAGTCCCTTTTTGGGGGCGGTTTTTATGGCGGCCATGCGTGGGGCTCCTTCGGGAGCGCCGGGGTTTTACTCCGCTTAGACCGGTCTACCAACCCGCGCCTGGCCGCCACCCTCGTTTGGTAGCGAGAGTGATGGCTCTTCATTTTGCTGAGTGGAGTACCGTCTATGTTCAAAGTCACGCCCAACCCACCGGACGCCGATCCGATCCCGTACGACCCAACCCTCGAGCCTCAAAAGATAAGAGAGGCGACCGACCGCGCCATCAACTTTTATCTCAACCCCGGCTCACTGAAGCTCTCAATCCCATCCCGAAAAACCAGCAAGATCTTCCTCATCGATCCCGCCGTGGACGAAGAAACTCTCCTCCTCGAAGCCTGCGAGTCGTTGGCCGCCGCCAGTGATATGGCTCGTGACATGAGCGACGTCGTCGACAACTCCCAGCGCCGAACCATGCTGATGCTGCATCAGGTGATCATGCTGAGTGAGTTGATGGTGAATCGAGTCCTGGATGGTCGCCG
>NZ_JBODOE010000026.1:0-7032 GCF_051913165.1 Pseudomonas sp. SM4
GTAACAGTGTTCAAAAGCCGGTTGAATGATGGGGCGAGTCCATACATAGGAGCTGCCGCAGGCTGCGATCTTTTGATCTGGTTTTATGGATCAAAAGATCGCAGCCTGCGGCAGCTCCTACAGGTGTCTATTCGCAATTCTGTGCGATTTGTTTCTGCGCCTCAGCGATGCGTTCCTGACGCTGCGCGTCATCCAGCCGGCGTAACTGTCCCTCCACTTCCTCCCTCAATCGCGGATTGTTCTGCAATTGCGCCAGGTTCGTCCGCGCCTGCTCGCAAAACTGCTTGAGCTGCGCCTGCTGATCCGCGACCTGTTTCTTCACCTTGTCATCAATTGCCTTCTGATCACCGAGTACGCCACTGCCCGACATTGCCGCAGGTTTCGGCGGGGCCGGGGAGGGCGTCTGCACGGTAGTGGAAGATTGACCCGGTGGCGGCTGCGCATCGAAATGCGTAACCCCCTGGGCATCGACCCATTTGTAGATTTGAGCGGCCATGCACCATGGGCTGAGGCCGATCAGCAGAGTAAGGAGGAGCGTTCGCATGCTGATTCCTTGGCAAAATTGCGCAATTGACACTAACAGAGTAGCGGTTTCCAGGTTTTTTCTTGCGTTCTCATGTGCTTACCCACAATTAACCGCATTGACGGCTTGACTTGGAGAGGGCGAAACAGAAGAATCGAAAGTCCGCTGTAGAGGGACTGCCAGAAGCAGACCCTCTCGGTAGATCATGAGGCGCACATCCGCGCCGACCTGTTACACCCGCAACGCGTTACCTCGCGCTGGGTGGGAAAGGCCCGCAACACTTGGGACGATCCCAATACTTGCTCAGTCAGTGCTGACGTAGTCGGCGACCACCGTCGCTCATGCTCTGCCGAGAAGTAAACCTATTAAGACCCGCCCCTTTTTTGTGGACGGTATTCTGGCGTTTTAGAGGTGAACAACGTGGAGCTTTTATCTGGCGGTGAGATGCTCGTCCGCTTTTTGCGTGACGAAGGCGTCAAATATATCTACGGGTACCCGGGTGGTGCTCTCCTGCATGTTTACGATGCCCTGTTCAAAGAACCGGAAGTGAATCACATCCTGGTTCGTCACGAACAAGCGGCAACCCATATGGCTGACGGCTACGCCCGTGCCACCGGTAAAGCCGGCGTGGTATTGGTGACTTCCGGTCCAGGCGCCACAAACGCCATCACCGGTATCGCCACGGCCTATATGGATTCGATTCCAATGGTGATCATTTCCGGTCAGGTGCCAAGCACCATGGTCGGCACCGACGCGTTCCAGGAAACCGACATGATCGGTATCTCCCGGCCGATCGTGAAGCACAGCTTCATGATCAAGCACGCCTCGGAAATCCCGGAAGTCATGAAGAAGGCCTTCTACCTGGCGCAATCCGGTCGTCCGGGCCCGGTCGTGGTCGATATCCCGAAAGACATGACCAACCCGGCCGAGAAGTTCGAATACATCTTCCCGAAGAAAGCCAAGCTGCGTTCCTACAGCCCGGCCGTTCGCGGTCACTCCGGGCAAATCCGCAAGGCAGCAGAAATGCTTCTGGCGGCCAAGCGCCCAGTGCTGTACTCCGGTGGCGGCGTGATCCTCGGCAACGGTTCCGCACCGCTGACCGAACTGGCGAAAATGCTTAACCTGCCCGTGACCAACACCTTGATGGGCCTGGGCGGTTTCCCCGGCACTGATCGTCAGTTCATCGGCATGCTCGGCATGCACGGCAGTTACACCGCCAACCTGGCGATGCACCACGCTGACGTGATCCTCGCTGTCGGCGCGCGTTTCGACGATCGCGTGATCAACGGCCCGGCGAAATTCTGCCCGAACGCCAAGATCATCCACATCGACATCGACCCGGCTTCGATTTCCAAAACCATCAAGGCCGACGTGCCAATCGTTGGTCCGGTTGAGAGCGTCCTGACCGAAATGGTCGCGATCCTCAAGGAAATCGGCGAGACCCCGAACAAGGAGTCCGTGGCCAGCTGGTGGAAGCAGGTGGATGAATGGCGCGGTGATCGCGGCCTGTTCCCTTACGAAAAGGGCGACGGCAGCGTGATCAAACCGCAGACCGTGATCGAAACCCTCTGCGAAGTGACCAAGGGCGATGCCTTCATTACTTCCGACGTCGGTCAGCACCAGATGTTCGCGGCGCAGTACTACACGTTCAACAAGCCGAATCGCTGGATCAACTCCGGTGGTCTGGGCACCATGGGCTTCGGTTTCCCGGCGGCCATGGGCATCAAGTTGAGCTTCCCGGATGACGACGTTGCCTGCGTCACCGGCGAAGGCAGTATCCAGATGAACATCCAGGAACTGTCGACCTGCCTGCAATACGGCTTGCCAGTGAAAATCGTCATCTTGAACAACGGTGTTCTGGGGATGGTGCGTCAGTGGCAGGACATGAGCTACGGCAGCCGTCACTCGCACTCCTACATGGAATCGCTGCCTGACTTCGTCAAATTGGCTGAAGCCTACGGCCACGTCGGCGTACGCATCACCGATTCGAAAGATTTGAAGTCGAAGATGGCAGAAGCGTTCGCCATGAAGGATCGCCTGGTGATCATCGACGTTTCGGTCGACACCAGCGAGCACGTCTATCCGATGCAGATCAAAGACGGCTCCATGCGCGATATGTGGCTGAGCAAGACGGAGCGTACTTAATCATGCGGCACATTATTTCCTTGCTTCTGGAAAACGAACCCGGCGCTTTGTCTCGCGTAGTCGGCCTGTTCTCGCAGCGCAACTACAACATCGAAAGCCTGACCGTGGCCCCGACCGAAGACCCGACCCTGTCGCGTCTGACGCTGACCACCGTTGGTCACGATGAAGTCATCGAGCAGATCACCAAAAACCTGAACAAGCTGATCGAAGTGGTCAAGCTGGTGGACCTGTCGGAAAGCGCTCACATCGAGCGCGAACTGATGCTGGTCAAGGTCAAGGCCACTGGCGCCCAGCGCGCCGAGATCAAACGCACCACCGATATTTACCGTGGACAGATCGTCGACGTCAGCGCCAGCGTGTATACCGTTCAACTGACCGGTACCAGCGACAAGCTCGACAGCTTCATTCAGTCCATCGGCACCGCATCGATTCTGGAAACCGTCCGCAGCGGCGTGACCGGCATTGCCCGCGGCGACAAAGTACTCAGCATCTAAACCAAATTAGCGAATGGCCTGAACGGCCTGGATATAAAGGGGAAATTCATGAAAGTTTTCTACGATAAAGACTGCGACCTGTCGATCATCCAGGGCAAGAAAGTTGCCATCATCGGTTACGGTTCCCAGGGCCACGCACAAGCGTGCAACCTGAAAGATTCCGGTGTCGACGTTACCGTTGGTCTGCGTAAAGGTTCGGCCACTGTTGCCAAAGCTGAAGCTCACGGCCTGAAAGTGACCGACGTTGCTTCCGCTGTTGCGGCTGCCGACCTGGTCATGATCCTGACCCCGGACGAGTTCCAGTCCTCCCTGTACAAGAATGAAATCGAGCCGAACATCAAGAAAGGCGCCACCCTGGCCTTCTCCCACGGCTTCGCGATCCACTACAACCAGGTTGTTCCGCGTGCCGACCTCGACGTGATCATGATCGCGCCGAAAGCCCCGGGCCACACCGTACGTTCCGAGTTCGTGAAAGGCGGCGGTATTCCTGACCTGATCGCGATCTACCAGGACGCCTCGGGCAACGCCAAAAACGTTGCACTGTCTTACGCTGCTGGCGTTGGTGGCGGTCGTACCGGCATCATCGAAACCACCTTCAAGGACGAGACTGAAACCGACCTGTTCGGCGAACAAGCCGTACTGTGCGGCGGTACCGTTGAACTGGTTAAAGCCGGTTTCGAAACCCTGGTCGAAGCTGGCTACGCGCCGGAAATGGCCTACTTCGAATGCCTGCACGAACTGAAGCTGATCGTTGACCTCATGTACGAAGGCGGTATCGCCAACATGAACTACTCGATCTCCAACAACGCCGAATACGGCGAGTACGTGACTGGCCCGGAAGTGATCAACGCCGAGTCCCGTCAGGCCATGCGCAACGCCCTGAAACGTATTCAGGACGGCGAATACGCCAAAATGTTCATCAGCGAAGGCGCAACCGGCTACCCTTCGATGACCGCCAAGCGTCGTAACAACGCCGCTCACGGTATCGAAATCATCGGCGAGCAACTGCGCTCCATGATGCCGTGGATCGGTGCCAACAAGATCGTCGACAAAGCCAAAAACTAAGTCGTCGTCCCTTGTATGAAAAAACGCGGCCTCGGCCGCGTTTTTTCGTTTGAGCCGGTGGTTCTGGTATAAAGCTGCAGCGTTTGTGGCCGAACTGTCGTCCTCAGACACCTGTTGAATTTTCTCCAAACCGTTGCAAGGTAATGTCCATGAGCGAACGTCCCGAAGAGCCGAACAAGGCTTCTGACGCCGAAAGCCTGCTGCCCATCGATGAACACATCGAAGAAGGGCACGACGCAGAAGGTCGTAAAGTCCGGCATCGTGGTATCTATCTGCTGCCGAATCTGTTCACCACTGCAAACCTGTTTGCAGGGTTTTACTCCATCATCAACTCGATGAGCGCGCAGGCGGCATTGAGCGCGGGTGATTCCGCCAACGCGAGCAAGTATTTCGCCTTTGCCGCGATCGCGATTTTCGTCGCCATGGTGCTCGACGGTCTCGACGGCCGTGTGGCGCGCATGACCAATACGCAAAGTGCCTTCGGTGCCGAGTACGACTCGCTGTCGGACATGGTTGCGTTCGGTGTTGCACCGGCGTTGCTGGCCTTCGGCTGGGCGCTGGGTGACATGGGCAAGGTCGGCTGGATGGTTGCCTTCATTTATGTCGCGGGCGCGGCATTGCGTCTGGCGCGCTTCAATACTCAGGTGGGTACGGCGGACAAACGCTATTTCATTGGTCTGGCCAGTCCGGCAGCGGCCGGTGTTGTCGCGGGGATTGTCTGGGCATTCAGCGATTACGGTATTCAGGGTTCGAAGATGTCGTTCCTGGTCGCGCTGATGGTCGCGGCGGCCGGCATGCTGATGGTCAGCAACATCAAGTACAACAGCTTCAAGGAGCTGGACTTGAAAGGGCGGGTACCGTTCGTGGCGATCCTTGCCGTTGTGCTGGTGTTCGCCGTTGTGTTCAGCGATCCACCGCGCATCCTGTTGCTGGTGTTCCTTGCCTACGCGGCGTCGGGCCCGGTGCAGTACCTGTTGCGCCTTCGTCGGCACAAAAAAGCCGAGTGATGTAATTTCCCGCATACTCCGCAGTCTATGGGTGCATCTGTCCTCCAAAGCTGCGGAGTTGTCATGCTGATCAAAATTCCCAAAGCGTCTGACTGCCATGAGTCGGATGTCACGCCTGAATCCATTTATCTCTCGCGCCGCCAATTGCTCGGAGCCACTGCTGCCGGCATCGCCGTCAGTAGCCTGCCGCGTTGGGCCAATGCCGACGATGCTGCTCGGTATGCCGATGTTGAACCGGGCGAGGCGCCTGCCTGGTTCGCTGAAAAACTGCCTTCTACTAAATGGGGCGCGGTCAACGTCAAGGATGAGGCGGTTACACCCTATAAAGACGCGACTCACTACAACAACTTCTATGAGTTCGGTACCGACAAAGGCGATCCAGCGGCGAATGCTGGCTCGCTGAAAACCGAACCCTGGAGTGTGGTGATAGACGGGGAGGTGGGTAAGCCCGGGCGATATGCGCTGGAAGACTTCATCAAGCCGTACCAGTTGGAGGAGCGTATCTATCGCCTGCGCTGTGTCGAGGCGTGGTCAATGGTGATCCCGTGGATCGGTTTTCCGATTTCGGCTTTGCTCAAACAAGTTGAGCCGAATGCCAAGGCCAAGTACATCCGCTTTGAAACCTTGCAGGATCCCAAGAGCATGCCCGGCCAACGTTCCGGGTTTGCCTTGATCGATTGGCCTTATGTAGAGGGCTTGCGACTGGATGAAGCGATGAATCCATTGGCGATTCTGGCGGTGGGCATGTATGGCCGCGAGTTGCCGAATCAGAATGGCGCGCCGCTGCGTTTGGTGGTGCCGTGGAAGTATGGCTTCAAGAGCGTCAAATCCATCGTGCGTATCAGTCTGGTCAGCGAGCAGCCGAAAACAACCTGGCAAAGCATTGCGGCGGATGAATATGGCTTTTACGCGAATGTGAATCCAACAGTTGATCACCCGCGCTGGACGCAGGCGCGGGAGCGGCGCTTGCCGAACAGTCTGTTCAAGCCGAACGTGCGTGATACGCAGATGTTCAACGGTTACTCGGATGAAGTCGCTTCTTTATATACAGGGCTCGATCTGCGGAAGAACTACTGATGCGATTTCCTTTGTGGCGTATTAGCGTTTTCATTGCGGCGGCAGTCTGGCCGATGCTCTGGTTGTATCAGGCGCTTGAGGATTTGCTCGGGCCGGATCCCGGCAAGGTATTGGTCGACCGCCTGGGACTGGGGACGTTAGTGCTGCTGTTGATCACCTTGAGCATGACGCCTCTGCAGAAACTCACTGGCTGGGCAGGGTGGATTGCTGTGCGCCGTCAATTGGGGCTTTGGTGTTTCGCCTACGTGGTTTTGCATCTGTGCAGCTATATGGCGTTTATCCTCGGTTTCGATTGGTCGCAACTGGCGGTCGAGTTGCGCAAGCGGCCTTACATAATAGTAGGGGCGTTGGGCTTTCTCGGATTGTTGGCGTTGGCGGTAACGTCCAATCGCTACAGTCAGCGTCGTTTAGGTGTGCGCTGGAAGAAACTGCATCGCCTTGCCTATGTAATTTTGGGCCTTGGCTTGCTGCATATGCTGTGGATCGTGCGCGCTGATCTTGAGGAGTGGGCGATCTATGCCTTTATAGGTGCGGTGCTTCTGCTGCTGCGTGTTCCGCCAGTCACGCGCCGGATCCCGCGTTTACTGGTCAAAAAGCCGGTTTTGCAAGAAAAGCGAAATTAACGGTTGACGGCAGATCTCAGGTGTCTATAATTCGCCCCACTTCCGGCGCAGTCGAAACGGAAAACTCCTTGAGATTCAATGAGTTATGTAGGTTTCGG
>NZ_JBODOE010000027.1:1940-4980 GCF_051913165.1 Pseudomonas sp. SM4
TTGAGAAATTCGAATTTTCGGCGAATGTCGTCTTCACAGTATAACCAGATTGCTTGGGGTTATATGGTCAAGTGAAGAAGCGCATACGGTGGATGCCTTGGCAGTCAGAGGCGATGAAAGACGTGGTAGCCTGCGAAAAGCTTCGGGGAGTCGGCAAACAGACTTTGATCCGGAGATGTCTGAATGGGGGAACCCAGCCATCATAAGATGGTTATCTTGTACTGAATACATAGGTGCAAGAGGCGAACCAGGGGAACTGAAACATCTAAGTACCCTGAGGAAAAGAAATCAACCGAGATTCCCTTAGTAGTGGCGAGCGAACGGGGACTAGCCCTTAAGTGGCTTTGAGATTAGCGGAACGCTCTGGAAAGTGCGGCCATAGTGGGTGATAGCCCTGTACGCGAAAATCTCTTAGTCATGAAATCGAGTAGGACGGAGCACGAGAAACTTTGTCTGAATATGGGGGGACCATCCTCCAAGGCTAAATACTACTGACTGACCGATAGTGAACTAGTACCGTGAGGGAAAGGCGAAAAGAACCCCGGAGAGGGGAGTGAAATAGATCCTGAAACCGTATGCGTACAAGCAGTGGGAGCAGACTTTGTTCTGTGACTGCGTACCTTTTGTATAATGGGTCAGCGACTTATTTTCAGTGGCGAGCTTAACCGAATAGGGGAGGCGTAGCGAAAGCGAGTCTTAATAGGGCGTCTAGTCGCTGGGAATAGACCCGAAACCGGGCGATCTATCCATGGGCAGGTTGAAGGTTGGGTAACACTAACTGGAGGACCGAACCGACTACCGTTGAAAAGTTAGCGGATGACCTGTGGATCGGAGTGAAAGGCTAATCAAGCTCGGAGATAGCTGGTTCTCCTCGAAAGCTATTTAGGTAGCGCCTCATGTATCACTGTAGGGGGTAGAGCACTGTTTCGGCTAGGGGGTCATCCCGACTTACCAAACCGATGCAAACTCCGAATACCTACAAGTGCCGAGCATGGGAGACACACGGCGGGTGCTAACGTCCGTCGTGAAAAGGGAAACAACCCAGACCGTCAGCTAAGGTCCCAAAGTTATGGTTAAGTGGGAAACGATGTGGGAAGGCTTAGACAGCTAGGAGGTTGGCTTAGAAGCAGCCACCCTTTAAAGAAAGCGTAATAGCTCACTAGTCGAGTCGGCCTGCGCGGAAGATGTAACGGGGCTCAAACCATACACCGAAGCTACGGGTATCATCTTCGGATGATGCGGTAGAGGAGCGTTCTGTAAGCCTGTGAAGGTGAGTTGAGAAGCTTGCTGGAGGTATCAGAAGTGCGAATGCTGACATGAGTAACGACAATGGGTGTGAAAAACACCCACGCCGAAAGACCAAGGTTTCCTGCGCAACGTTAATCGACGCAGGGTTAGTCGGTCCCTAAGGCGAGGCTGAAAAGCGTAGTCGATGGAAAACAGGTTAATATTCCTGTACTTCTGGTTATTGCGATGGAGGGACGGAGAAGGCTAGGCCAGCTTGGCGTTGGTTGTCCAAGTTTAAGGTGGTAGGCTGAGATCTTAGGTAAATCCGGGATCTTAAGGCCGAGAGCTGATGACGAGTGTTCTTTTAGAACACGAAGTGGTTGATGCCATGCTTCCAAGAAAAGCTTCTAAGCTTCAGGTAACCAGGAACCGTACCCCAAACCGACACAGGTGGTTGGGTAGAGAATACCAAGGCGCTTGAGAGAACTCGGGTGAAGGAACTAGGCAAAATGGCACCGTAACTTCGGGAGAAGGTGCGCCGGTGAGGGTGAAGGACTTGCTCCGTAAGCTCATGCCGGTCGAAGATACCAGGCCGCTGCGACTGTTTATTAAAAACACAGCACTCTGCAAACACGAAAGTGGACGTATAGGGTGTGACGCCTGCCCGGTGCCGGAAGGTTAATTGATGGGGTTAGCTAACGCGAAGCTCTTGATCGAAGCCCCGGTAAACGGCGGCCGTAACTATAACGGTCCTAAGGTAGCGAAATTCCTTGTCGGGTAAGTTCCGACCTGCACGAATGGCGTAACGATGGCGGCGCTGTCTCCACCCGAGACTCAGTGAAATTGAAATCGCTGTGAAGATGCAGTGTATCCGCGGCTAGACGGAAAGACCCCGTGAACCTTTACTATAGCTTTGCACTGGACTTTGAATTTGCTTGTGTAGGATAGGTGGGAGGCTTTGAAGCGTGGACGCCAGTCTGCGTGGAGCCAACCTTGAAATACCACCCTGGCAACTTTGAGGTTCTAACTCAGGTCCGTTATCCGGATCGAGGACAGTGTATGGTGGGTAGTTTGACTGGGGCGGTCTCCTCCTAAAGAGTAACGGAGGAGTACGAAGGTGCGCTCAGACCGGTCGGAAATCGGTCGTAGAGTATAAAGGCAAAAGCGCGCTTGACTGCGAGACAGACACGTCGAGCAGGTACGAAAGTAGGTCTTAGTGATCCGGTGGTTCTGTATGGAAGGGCCATCGCTCAACGGATAAAAGGTACTCCGGGGATAACAGGCTGATACCGCCCAAGAGTTCATATCGACGGCGGTGTTTGGCACCTCGATGTCGGCTCATCACATCCTGGGGCTGAAGCCGGTCCCAAGGGTATGGCTGTTCGCCATTTAAAGTGGTACGCGAGCTGGGTTTAGAACGTCGTGAGACAGTTCGGTCCCTATCTGCCGTGGACGTTTGAGATTTGAGAGGGGCTGCTCCTAGTACGAGAGGACCGGAGTGGACGAACCTCTGGTGTTCCGGTTGTCACGCCAGTGGCATTGCCGGGTAGCTATGTTCGGAATAGATAACCGCTGAAAGCATCTAAGCGGGAAACTAGCCTCAAGATGAGATCTCACTGGAACCTTGAGTTCCCTGAAGGGCCGTCGAAGACTACGACGTTGATAGGTTGGGTGTGTAAGCGCTGTGAGGCGTTGAGCTAACCAATACTAATTGCCCGTGAGGCTTGACCATATAACACCCAAGCAATTTGAGTCGAAAGGCCAGATTGCGGTGTGTGAAGACGAAACGAACCGAAAGTTCGATGTTCACAAA
>NZ_JBODOE010000028.1:0-4201 GCF_051913165.1 Pseudomonas sp. SM4
GCTTGCCTTCGGTCAGCGCAGCGAAGAACTCGTCATCGTTGTACAAACCGATGCCGTGCTCTTTGCTCGGCGTGATGTTAGTGCCGTAGATCGTGCCGAACGGCGAGACGATCGGCAGGCCGCCCGCAAACGGCGCGCCACCCGGAGCGGTGTGGCAAGCCATGCAGTCAGCGGCGCGGGCGAGGTACTCGCCGCGCTTGACCTGATCATCAGCGTGGGCAAACAACACCGGCGCAGCGAGGCCGACCGCCAGGGTCAGGCGGGTCAGAAAAAGCTTCATGCTTAACCCTCCTTGACCAGGCCGAGATCGGTGAGCACGTTGCGGGTGGCGTTGTAATAACGCACGTACCCGGTGCAACGGCAGACGTGATGGCCGAGGCTGTCCTCGATGACTTTTTCCAGCTGGCTTTTGACGATCGGCTGACGCTGCAGCTTCTCGACCAGCACGGTCGCAGCATTGACGAAACCCGGGGCGCAGTAGCTGCACTGGAAAGCGAACTCGTCGACGAAGCGTTGCTGGATAGGGTTCAGCTCGGTGACCTGACCACTCTCGTCACGCTTGGCGTGGGATTCAATGGTGCGGACTTTCTTGCCTTCGAAGTAATGCGCGCCAGTGATGCAGGTGCGCACTTCTTCGCTGGTGCCGTCCGGGTTGTCGACGATCACCACGCAGGCGTGGCAGATGCCCTGGCCGCAGCCCAGACGCGAACCGGTGAGGTTTTTGTATTCGTGCAGGTAGTCGATCATCGGCAGGTCATCAGGGATGTCCACCGGGCCGACGGATTGACCATTGAGGGTCAGTTGAAGCGGACGGTTAGCCATTGAGGGCCTCCTTGATGCGCGCTGGAGTGATAGGCAGATCGCGAACACGTTTGCCGATGGCGTGCGCCACGGCGTTACCGATGGCCCCGACAACCGGGATCATCACCACTTCAGCGATGCCTTTGGACGGATCGCTTGGCGACAGTGCCGGGAGAATCTCCGACGTCTGTTTCCACACGGCAACGTGACGCGCCATCGGCAGACGGTAACGGTTGAAGTTCCAGTCACCCTCCCCCGGCCCGCCTTCGTACAGCGGCATCTCTTCCATCAAGGCGTGACCGATGCCCATGGCGATACCGCCTTCCATCTGGCCCTTGACCAGCTCCTCGACCAGCACACGGCCGCACTCGACCCACGAATGGTGGTTGAGCACTTCGACTTCGGCAGAACCCTTGTTGACCTTCAGCTCGACCAGCGTGGCGACCGGGCTGTAGTAGGTCACGGCAGCGTTGTTCAGTTGAGTCGCCGGGTAACTGATGTTCTGGCGATCCAACAGGTGGAAACCGGCCGTACTCATCAGCGCTTGCTTGGCTTTCGGCGCACCGTCGCCGTACTTCACCGCCAGACCGTCGAGCGGCAGACGCTCGCGCACGCCGTCGATGCTGTACTCAGCCTCGGCCCAACTCCAGCGGTTGAAACCGTGGACGGTGGCCGCGGTGACCAGACCACGCTCGTGAGCGCGTTTGGCCAGCTCTTCGAAGCTCAATGGCTGCATGCCGTTGGCCGTCAGTTTGCCGTCGACCCAATGCGCATCTTCGCGACGTACCACGTAAGGGTTGGCCTGGCCGCCGAACGGACCCTGACGCCAGATCTCCAGCGCCGCTGGCCATAAACCGTGGTTGAACAGCACGCGCGCCGCTTCACGGGTGGCGTGGCTGAAGTAGTACGCCGAGTTGGTCGCCGACGAGGCCGAGGCCAATTTGCCCACCCAACGCGGGTTGCGCAGGAAGTTGTCCTGCTCGGCCTGAGTCATGATGTAAGGGTTGCCGCTGGTGATCAGCTGCATTTCCTTCCATTCGGTTTCGCCAGTCTTCACTTCGTGCGCCGGACTGCCGAGGAAATCGGCCACCACCAAGGCTTGCGAGGTGGACATACCGGTGCCGATTTCGATACCGATGTGGCGCAGGCTGATGCGACCGTCGGCGGTGAATTCGATGCTGGCCATCGGCGCTTCGGAACCGGTGCCGAAGTCTTTCTGGCAAATGGCAAAACCGACGCCGTACCAGTTATCCGGGTCTGCGGCTTCGCGCTGTTGCTTGATCGCGTCGCGGTTTTTCCAGACTTCGTGCACCGAGGCTTTATCGAGAATCTCGTGCAGGCGCAAAGCACCGGCCGGGATCGCGCCCTGGGTGTTTTTCATGCCGGAACGCAGGGCGTTCTTGCGACGCAGGTCGATCGCATCGACACCCAGGCGATCAGCAATTTCGTCGACCATCATTTCGGTCGACGCCATGCTTTGCAGGGTGCCGTAACCGCGCATCGAACCGGCTTCAACGCCACGCGAGTGATAGGCGGTGACTTGCAGGTCGTTCTGCGGCATGTAGTAGATCGATTGCGCAGCGGTGGCGCCAACCGCAGCCACCGACGGGCTGTAGTTGATCCGGCCACCGCCGTCGACGCTCATTTCCGCGCGGAAAATCTTGAAGCTGTAGTCGTTCTTGTCCACGGCCAATTGGTAGCGGATGTCGAACGGGTGACGCTTGATGCCGCTCTGGAACTGCTCGTAGCGGTCGTTGGCCAGGCGCACCGGCACACCGGCGCCGTACAGCGCAGCAAGGGCTGCGTAGTAGACGAAGATGTTGTGGTCTTTGGAACCGTAACCCACGGTGTAACCCGGGTGCATGCTGAGGTTGTCCAGGCCGAAGCGCGACGGCGCGATCATTTTCGCTGTCTCGGTCGCAGCTTCCAGTGGGCACTGGGTGGCCACGACGAAATGCAGGGTCTTGGTTTTCGGGTCGTACCAGCCGTTGCCGTTGTCCGGCTCCATGGCGGCCGGTTCGATCGACGGGGTCTTGTAGCGTTCGTCGAACACCAGCCAGTTGTCAGGCGGGGTGTCGATCTCTTTCTTCATGCGGTCGGCGTAGAACAGGCCGCGCTCGGTCAGGTTGCCGTGCAGGTTGGGCTGGGAATTCCACACCGGACGACGGTTTTTCAGCATCGGAAAGAGGATCGAGTCCTTCAGGCTGGCGAATTCGTCTTCGTCGGCCGAGGTCGGGCCGCCAACGCGCACGTAGCGGAAGCTGCCGTAGGGGTCGCCTTCGTAGAACGGCACTTGTGCACCGTAACGAATCGCTTTGTCATTGAATTTGAGCTTGTTCTTCGCCTGACGGAAACGCTCGAAATCATTCCAGATCAGAATGGCCACCGGGTGACCGATGAACATCGGCACTTTGCCTTCCGGCAGCAATGGATCCGGCGCGTGCTCTTCAGGGAAGACGATGCCGTCCTTGTCCAGATCCGCGGCGGTGACGATGCGGTCAGGCTGCAAATCGGCCCCCAGCCACGACAGGTCATAGCCGTCGTAGATGCGGTCAGCCTTGATGGTTTTCAGCAGCATGGCGTGGCCTTGCTGTTCCGGCCAGCCCGGCATGTCCTTGGAGCGGATGTCGCGAGCAAAGACCTTGCTGCCGCAGACCTTGGACAGTGCGTCGTTACGCTGACGCGCCTTGCCGTTGTTGCCGAGCCATTTCTCGGACGGCACGGTGACGCTGTTTTCCATCAAGGCAGCCAGCGCCTGACTGCTGAGCGGCGTGAGCGTGACGCTCACACCCGCCACCAGCCCGCCCTGGAGGAACGAGCGCCGGGATATATCACGGTTGGACATGGATCATCCTCTGGGCGGTTATACGTCCGCCCTTCTGGTTATCTACTGGGGAATCTCGAGTCTTGCAGAAGCCCTTCTTGGCTAAACGAAGGGCGTGTTGACAGTGCAAAGCTGACCGAAAGGTTAACTTTAAAGGTTTCTGCGCTCGCAGCAAACAACCAGATACAAATTTCTGACTAAAGAATCAAAAAAGACAATGCGACGTGGCACCGCATGATGGTTACAGGCATTCCATGTAGGAGCTGTCGAGTGAAACGAGGCTGCGATCTTTTGATCTTGCTTCTGCGATCAAGATCAAAAGATCAAAAGATCGCAGCGTGCCGCAGCTCCTACAGGGAGCCGGGTTGCGTGATGGGAGCGGAGGTCAAATTTCAGACACAAAAAACCCCGGTCTTTCGACCAGGGTCTTTGCTATCGATTCCGAATCAACCAGTGGTTGCTTTCGGTGCTTCAAGGCGTTCAGTGGTCCTTGAAGCAGATATGGCGCAGCGGACGGGACTCGAACCCGCGACCCCCGGCGTGACAGGCCGGTATTCTAACCGACTGAACTACCGC